>JAMPAV010000010.1 GCA_023667055.1 Muribaculum sp.
GAAGATGCTATGGCATGAAATTCCAGACTCTTCGGCATGTCCGCTGAATAGTTACCAAAAAAATATAATAAAATCATTATATCAACGACTGTTTCCAAACCAAGATGATATGTCTCATAAAAATGTTATTTAATATAAAAATGCCGTACAACATAATACATAATTAGTTTTTTTCATATTTTTATCGTAATTTTGCAGAACAAACAAGACGGTTATGAAAAAAGAGGTACTTACAACAGCAGAGGCGAAGCGTCTGCTGGAACTGGAAAAGGAAATAGACATCGAGAATTCCGACAGCACAAGATTGAGATCGGAGGATCTGTTTGTGGGCAAAAGGTACACACTGCTTTCAGTTAACGGTATCAAGCAGGAAAAATTCTATCTCTCGATTAAACGGAGTGCCAAAAAAATCGCAAAGATTTCTTTTCATCACTTTCACGGGGACACTTCCAAATGCCTATTCAGGATAGATTTTGCCGGGACGCACAAGAACCCCGAGGTTGCATCAGCTGCTGTCCCCGACAATTTTGCAGCCCATGCCGGGGAGGTTATTCTGGAATCTCATGTCCACTATTATCTGGAAGGTGAAGACGAAAATTGGGCATTGCCTATCGGGGAGACGGAGTTCAGGGATTTTTCACAAATCAGCAACCTCGAAGACTCAATACAGGATATCATCAACAAGGTGAATGAACATATACACCTGACCACACGTATTATATACGATAAATCCATACCTTATGATGGGGCAGACAAATGAAATAAACAAGCTCATCGCCAACTATTACCAATGGCTTGCCGACAATACGATTGTCAGCCATGATCGACAGACAGACTGGTTTGCGGTCAACACACCCTTTGTCGGCCTTATGAACGACCACATTGAGATTTTCGTCAAGAAAGTCGGAGACAAAATATATTTGTCAGACGACGGCGAAACGATCTGGAATCTCGAATCGCTTGGTGTCAACGTGCTTAAATCTTCTTCAAGGAAGAAAATACTTCGCTGTATCGAATTGAATTACGGTGTGAAGATAAATGAAAAGGAAATCACCTCTGAAGCCACCATTGACAATTTCCCGGCGAAGAAGCACGCACTGCTTCAAGCAATCCAGCAGGTTTCTGATCTGAAAATGACAAAGAAACAAAACGTCATAAGCCTTTTCTCGGAGGACTTTAGGGGGTATCTTGACTCCGAGAATGTCATTTACACACCCCAGTTTAATTTGATTGGCAAGAGCGGTCTATCGTTTGTATTCGATTTCCAGATAGCCGGAAGAAACGACGAGTCAGTGATTCGGACATTCAACAGTCTCAGTCAGTCAACTGTTGCTGGATTTCTTTTTGGTATAGGCGATATTCGTGAAGAACGCGAGAACACCACCGGAAAGAAACTGCATTGCATGGCGGTTATCAACGATCTGGAAAGGACACCGGACAAGGATTTCCTTAATGCTCTGAGAGAATATGACTGCAAACCTCTGCTGTGGTCGCAGAAGGGAACGGGATGGAATGTGGAGACACTTCAACATGTGTCATAACGCATGATTTAATTGGAATTTCGGAGCATTATGGAGACAAATGAGATGTTTGTACCGATACATGCGGTACACCCCTTTGATATTCTCAAGGATGAGCTTGAGGCGAGAGGCTTCAGGCAAAAGGACTTTGCCAAGGCTCTCAACATGCAAGGCTCCAATTTCAGCAGAATGCTCAGGGAGAAACCGGATCTGACCGCAGAGGTTGCGCTCATGCTTGAAAAGGAACTCGGCATACCGTTTGGCGAATGGATGAGTTTTCAGGAGCGTTATATGAGAGATAAACTCAGGATTTATCAGTCGCCAAAACTCGTGTAATGCCATTCTGCTGAATTTTCTTTATATTACGTGTGACTTCAAGGTTAACGAGCGGCTTCCGAATCTAATCGGAAGCCGCTTTTCATATAGTGATGCTTCATTGGCTTCATTGAAAAGGAATTGAGGAAAGATTATATTCTTAACCACGCCATATTGCATTTTATAGAAACACATTATTTACAACTATTATTTTACAAATCAAATATAAATATAAATAATAGTGATTTTATTAAAAATATTTACTATCTTTGCATCATGGCAAAAGTCAGTGGAGGAACACGGAATTATTCTCATCGCGACGGCACGCTTGCCAAGCGGCGTGGGGAGTTCAATCAGCTTATGGAGAGCGGATATGATCGCTCGCGTTCCTACATGTCGCCAAAAGGAGGATTCAAGGCTGTCCATCCGGATCATAATGCTCCCGGAGTAGGTGACAAAGCTGAAGAACGATGCAATGTTCTTGCAGATAAAGGTTATCGGGTATATCTTGATTCGGAAAGGAGTGAGATTGAGTTTCAAAAAGTCAAAGATGGGCGGTTTGAAAAATTCCCAATGGACACCAAGACTATTAATGAAACTGGTAAATACACAATCAAGCGAGCATTGGAATCAGCTGCAAAACAAGGGGCAAGGGTCGTGGTTCTGATACAGGATACTAAAGCGATGACAAGAGATTATGTTGAATCACAACTGAAACTATTCTCTGAAAAATCTCCGAAGTTAGCACGTGATAAGATAGAATGGGCTATAGTGGTAGGTTTGAGTGGCAACGTTCACCGACATAAACTGAAATAAAAAAACGGCATCGGGAACTCACCCCAGCCGTTGCGGAGAGCGTTGCTGCCCAATCGCAGCCGAAGCCGGGGGGATTCGTGGTTCTCCTACCTCAGTTAACCTCTCACTGCAAAATTAATAAATAATCTTCAAACGACAAAATATGAAAGACCTCAAGATTTTTAACACCGACAAAGAGCAGACGATGACATCGCTCCAAGTCGCAGAGATTACCGGTAAGCAACACGCACACATTATGCGTGATATCCGCAATCTATTAGAGCAAGGAGTTAACGCATCCAACTTTGGATTGGTTGAATACAAAGACTCAAAGGGTGAAGCAAGACCTTGCTACGAACTTACCAAAAAAGGATGCTTAATCCTCGCAAGTGGCTACAACGCTTTGCTCCGAGAGAAAATTATCAATCGTTGGATCGAGCTTGAAACCGCTGTCAAGCTCAACGTTCCCCAGACTTATTCGCAGGCTTTGTTGTTGGCGGCAAAACAAGCCGAGCAAATAGAGGAACAACAGCGTCTGCTTATCGCTCAATCAGCTGTTATCACTGAGCAGACCGAAGCAATATCGCAGATGCAACCGAAAGTTGACTATTGTGACATTATACTGAAATCTCCGTCAACCGTGCTCGTAAAACAAATTGCGCAAGACTACGGAATGACTGCCAATAAGCTTAACAAGACACTCGCTGATATGAAAATTCAGTACAAGCGTGGCAAGCAATGGATTTTGTATGGCAAATATGTATCAAAGCGTTATGTGCAATCCACAACCGAACCATATAACAATTCAAAGAATGGCTACACTTATACTCTGACTAAATGGACACAGAAAGGCCGTATCTTCCTATACAACGAATTGAAGAGCCGCGGCATCCTGCCATTGATAGAGCAATCCCCTTTTTAATTTGAAAACATGAGCATCGAACTATCCAGATACGACACCTACATTCCTGATTGCCTGTTCCCAACGGACAACCAAATGGAGATACCGACCCTGCGGCTTGATATGCAACCGCAGTTGGTGGAGGTGCCGTTCCTATGCTTCGGAGAGCAGAAGCGCACCAAGAATATGGGCGGCCACGGAACGCTCCATTTCTATACCGATGACTATCGTTGGCAATCTATCTATGAACACCCGGAGAAGATACTCGCGCATAATCCAGCGAATATCGTTGAGCCGAACTACTCGCTATTCAACGAAACGCCTGTTGCTTTCGGTCTGCAATTCGTGTATAAGAAACGATGGATCGCTCGGCAGATGCAAGAGCGAGGCATTGGCGTGTTTGTTGACCTCAATGTAGCGAATAAGTTTTATGCCATCAATCTCTTTGGCGTACCAAAAGGATATGGCTCATTTTGCACTCGCGGATATTCCGACCGGCTTCCGGCTCTTGAATATGAGTATATGCTTGCGGAGCGTATCGCTGATGGCAATCGCCTCACATTCGTGGTCTATGGAGGTGGCGAAGTTGTGAAGCAGTGGTGTCGTGACCATGGTTGTGTTTATGTTACGCCTGCTGTTGCTATCAAGAACAGAATTAAAGCCATCGAGCAGATGAAGCGCAATGTCGCGTCTTTCGACAACCAGTCGCTGATTGACAGCCTTCCGATTAAGGAATTTCCGACAAAAGAGGAACTGATGTCTCGTCAGGTCGAATCCTTCAAGAATAAACATGATAAAATCCGTAAGATATGAAGAATTTGAGACCCAAACAGGAAAACTTTTGCAATTACTATGTCGAGAGCGGCAATGCTTCCGATGCCTATCGCAGGGCATACGGATGTGAGAAAATGAAACCCAAGACGGTCAACAGAAAAGCCGTGGAACTTCTTTCCAACGGCAAGATTACGGCAAGGGTCAATGAACTGCAGGCTGAGATAAAGGCAAAATCTGACATAAAGAAAGAGGACATAGTAAGGCTCTGCGCAAGGGTCCTCAATGGAGAGGATGTGACAGATTATACCGAGACTGTCGGTGAAACCCAAAAGACCAAGTCCGTCTCGAAGACATGGGCGGCAGAAAGACTTTGTAAGATGCTCGGTTTTGATTCTCCCACGGAATTGAATGTCAACAAAGGCGATGAGGAAATGTCGCGAGATGACATGATCAAGGAGATTGAGCGTCTTGAAAATCTAAGGAACAGAGACTGAGTGTAAATTTTAATCGGCATGTTGACGGCAGACCAGTTGAAGCGTAGGTTGGAATTGGAACAGCGTGTCCTGGAAAGGGATGCGGTATGCTCATTCTATCGTTTCCTGGACTATAAAGACCCACGCTATCAGCGTCAATGGTTGCACAAAGCGATAGCCCAGCATTGCCAAATGCTTTATGAGGGCAGGATTAAGAACCTTATGGTGTTCATGCCACCCCAGCACGGCAAAAGCACCGTTGTATCCGAAGCGTTTCCTGCATGGGTTTTGGGTAAGAATCCGAGATTGAAAGTTGTGGGAAGTTCCTATGCGTCCGGCCTTGCAGAGAAAGTGTCTCGTAATATTCAACTCATCATAGATGACAATAAGTATCAGGCTATTTTCCCTAACACGTGTTTGAACGGCATGAACCATCGCCGTATGCAAAGTTACAAACGAAATGATGATTATTTCGACATCTTGGATTACAATGGATTCTATAAGGCAGTTGGAGTCGGTGGAAGCCTTACAGGTACACCTGTAGATATAGGAATCATAGATGACCCGGTCAAGGACGCTATGGAGGCGTATTCCACAACATACAGAGAAAGGATCTGGGACTGGTACACATCGGTATTCCTTACCCGACTCCACAACGAGAGTAAGCAACTGTTCATTATGACGCGGTGGCACGAGGATGACCTTGCCGGGCGCATATTGAGGTATGAGCCGGAGAAATGGACTGTATTGAAGATACCGGCTATCCGCGAAACCCTTGATGATGGGAATGATTTTGATCCGCGCCAAGTGGGCGAAGCACTGTGGCCGGAACGGCATTCATTGGAGCGATTGCTCGCCACAAAGAAACGTTCCGCAAAAGTGTTCTCTGCCCTTTATCAGCAGTCGCCGACCATTGAGGGCGGCAATATCATCCGAGAGGCATGGTTCAAATATATATCTCCAGAGGAGTTTAAGCGCAAGAGGGAGCGCAGGGAACTTGATTGCCCGATACATTTCTTCATAGACACTGCATTCACGGAGAAAACCACAAACGACCCGACAGGCATAATCGGTGCTTGTTGCATCGACAATAATCTCTACATCACCTGTGCGGAAAAGGTGAACCTGAAATTCCCCGACCTTGTGCGGCATATCCCGGAATATGTAAAAATGAACGGCTACAACCGATTCAGTTCAATCCGCATAGAGCCGAAAGCAAACGGATTGTCAGTTATTGACCAGTTGGAGGAACTGACCGACCTGAATGTTGTGGCTACACCGACACCGAGAGAAAGCAAAGAAACACGCCTTAACGCGGCTTCTCCTTTTGTAGAAAGTGGCCGGGTGTATCTTGTCAAAGGAATATGGAACGAAGAATTTGTAAGTGAGGTATGCGGTTTCCCGGCCATGCCCCACGATGAGTTTGTTGACCTCCTTGGCTATGCCATTGACTTCTGCCACGACGATGCGGAGGATATGACAGATGAGGAGATAATGAGATTAGGATTCTTATAAAAATCGAAATATGGAAGAAATAGACAGAATAATCAGCAGTTCTACACCTGATGATGCGATTGCATACCTTACCGAAAAAAGCGTTGACGTAAGAAACTGGGATGACTCGCTAAAGGAATATGAACCGGAATTGCACAGGATAGTAAACGATCACCTTGACCGCAAGGACAAGAAGCGCGATGACGGAAGTTTTGAAAAAGCAGCACGAATCCCTATCGGTCTGGAGCAATTGCTTACCAAACGTATGTGTGAGTTTATGTTTGCCATTCCGGTAAAAAGAACGTATCACAATACCGAAGAAAACGAAACCCGACAGGCAATTGCCAAAGCAAAGGAAGCAATCTACAAACAAGCAAGAATAGATACCATAAACAATAAAAGGGCATTAAACTATTTTGCCGCCTGTGAGGTATTCACTGTGTGGTATGTAGTAGAATCTCCGAATACTCTCTATGGTTTCAACAGCAGATACAAATTAAAGTGCAAGACGTATTCACCAATGGATGGGACTGCACTATATCCGCTCTTCGATGAGACCGGCGATCTGGTGGCCATGTCGGTGAAATATTCGCGTATGGTCAAGAAAGAAAAAATATGGTATTTTGAGACCTATACAGCAAATAAGCATTATAAATGGTCGCAGAAGAATAGTGTCTGGGAGTCAGAAAAAGACGATATTCTCCCTGTTGGCAAGATACCCGGAGTCTATACCTACCGACATAAACCGATATGGCATGGATTGTCGGTGCTTCGTGAGGAAATAGAATACACCATATCCCGCAATTCCGATGTCATAGCCTATAATGCCGCCCCGATATTGAAAGTCATAGGCACTTTGGTAGGCGGCAAGGAAGACAAAGGGGAAACGCGCCGTCTCGTCCGCGTTAAAGACGGCGGTGATGTAGGGTATGTGTCATGGGCACAGGCTATCGAGGCTTTGAAATATCATATCGACACGCTTACCAAGTTGTTCTGGAGTCAGTCGCAGATGCCTGACATTTCCTTTGCCAACATGATGAGCCTTGGCAATATCGGGTTTGATGCACGGCAAACCTTGCTAACTGATGCGCACCTCAAAGTGGGTGATGAGGCCGGAACTTGGATTGAGTCTTTCGAGCGAGAATCAAATGTTATCGATGCATTCCTGAAACTGATGAATGTGTCGTGGGCTTCGGAGGTCGATAATGTGGAAGTGGAGCATTGTATTACTCCGTTTATTCAACAGGACGAGAAAGCCACTATTGAGCGTATTCAGGCGGCTAACGGCGGCAAGCCTATTATGTCGCAACTTGAATCCATCAAAGAGTTCGGTCATTCCACCAATCCCGAGGAGACGTTGAATCAGATACGCGAGGATGAAACCGGTGGTTTAATGGCAGAAATGTTTACACAGGAACAGACAATGTAACCAATGGCAACACCCCGGACACCGAATCAGAAGAAACAATACGCCCAACTTAATATCCGGTTGGCAAAGTATGGCAAACTTGTGGAGCAACTTTACGAGAAATTCAATCGTGAGGCCGCCAAGATCGCCATGCGCACTGACTACGACCCTGATGCAGGCAAGATGTTTCATTTCCAGGATTTCCCCCAGACACGGGATGCTGTGCAAAAATTGCTTTTGGAGTATATGAGCGATATGACCGGGACTATCAACCGCACAACGTCTATTGAATGGGAAAACAGCAATGAGTTTCAGGATTTGGTTGCCAACAAGGTGTTGAAAGCATACGGAGTCAAGGCAAAGGATGGCACGGAGTATGAGCGGTATTTCCAAGTCAACTCCGACCATCTGAAAGCGTTTCAGACACGCACCGTCAATGGCATGAACCTCTCTCGCCGTGTGTGGAATCTGAAAGAGCAATACAAGCAGGAACTTGAAATGGGTCTGTCGGTAGGGATTGAGAAAGGCGTGTCGGCTGCATCGCTCGCAAAGCAGATGAAGCAATACCTCAATGAACCCGACAAACTCTTCCGGCGTGTCCGCGACAAGTTTGGCAACCTCCAGCTATCGAAGAATGCCAAGGCCTATCATCCCGGACGTGGTGTGTATCGCTCTTCATTCAAGAATGCGATGCGTCTCACTCGCTCGGAGACGAACATGGCATATCGCACTGCGGAACAGACCCGGTGGCGGCAATTTGATTTCGTGGTTGGCTATGAGATAAAATTGAGCCAGAGCCACCCTTGCGAAGATGTCTGCGACACTCTTGCCGGAAAATATCCAAAAGATTTCGTCTGGACCGGATGGCATCCGATGGATCTCTGCTATTGTGTCTCCATACTCAAAACGCAGGACGAGTTTTGGCGTGACCTCGGAGAGGAAAATCCGGGTAAAAGCGAAAATGAGGTGACTGATGTTCCCGAAGCGTTCAAGAATTGGGTCAAGGATAATGAAGAACGCATAGAGACCGCAGAAAAACGCGGTACACAACCGTATTTCATTCGGGATAATAAAGAATATATCCAAGGCATATTGAAGCCAAGAGACGACAAATCTGACGCAAATAATAACAATGCTCCGCAGGAGGTAAAGAAAACGGTATTGGAGATTGCCGCAGAACGACACGCAGCAAGAACATTGGATGATGTCGATAGAATACAAAGGAACTGGAATGGAAAACTCATACGCGACCTTGATTCATTGTCCGATAGGGTTGTCGGTTTTCGCGATACTAATTTCGCTGACTTAATGGAATTGCTTCGCGAGGAGAATAGAATATCCGACTACAGTGCATTTAAAGCCGATTACATACGTACAAAAAAATATCTGAATGATTGGATAGAGCGTGAAACGGCATTGGCACGCAAGATGATGCAAGGAAATCCCGCTTTTGCGAAAAATATGAATGAACTTGCCAAGAAACTCGGTATCAAGCAGGGCGAGTATATGACATTCCATGAAGCAAATGAATTGCGCGGTAATCCGAATTATGCCAGAAGTTCTGCATATCGCGTCAACTGTCAGACATGTGTTGTGGTTCACGAATTACGCCGCCGTGGATTCAATGTAGAAGCTCTTGCAAATACGAAGGGCAGTTGGTTAGAGAAATTGTCGCATAAGACCAATGAGATATGGAGAAATGCCGGAGGTAGCATTCCTGTTAAAAGAATCATAGGAATCAATGCGAAAAATAGAAAACAGCTTATCTCAGAACTGGAATCTTCAATTACGGAAGACGGCCGTTATCATGTGGATTGGACTTGGAACTCTCAAAGCAAGAGTCTTAAAGGGCATATCATCACTCTTGAAAAGATTGGGGGCGTAATTCGCTATTATGACCCACAAAACGGCAAGGTGATTGATAATTTTTACGATTATATTGCCAATATAAAACTTAATCGTGGCATACGTTTGCTCCGCGTAGATAACCTACGCATCAACGCCGAATACGCATCGCATATTCTCGGCAAGAGCGGAAGCAAGGCATTTGGTGGTGTGATAGGGAAAGGCGGCATAAGTGGTAAGGTTTCATACAAAGAACAAGATGAAGTATTAAAATCAGATAGATTTAAAATTCATGAAGACAATACTCCTTATTCAAATCTTAAGTCCGGTTTATTAAAACGACAGGGCAGGTCTCGAAAATTCTTACTCAAACATTGTTATAAATTAGAATCAATAGAAGCAGCAGAATACATCTGGGAACACCCTGAAGAATTAAAGTTCAAACGTAGAAGCGAACTTGGCGAAAACAAAGATATGTCTTTGCAAAAGAATATCAACAATATTGAAAGCAAAAAAAAGAGAGGTGTACAATACTACAATGAATATACGTTTGAATATAAAGGCAAGGAGTGGCAGATTGGTATGGAAGTTCATAAGAAAGGATTTGAACAGATGTATTACATAAAATAAATAGAGTTGTTACTTGGTAATTTAATACCCGGCAGTCACTCCCGCCATAGCACCAACTCTATTGTATCGCAAAATTAATATAATTCTATCAATAAAACAAATATGACACTTGAAAATATTATAAAATTCGCCCAAAAGAGCATTTATGACACTGCTAAATACATTGGCAAGTGGAATGAGTATGCAATTTATGAACCTGGCTTTAATGACGATGAACCAAGGTTTATCGGCTTCCCATCTTTTATCCTCGTCAAAGGTGAATCAATCCGTTGGAACGAGGATTGGGAAGAGAGCCGGGCGATTATGCAAGCCTTGTACAAGCAATAAACAATGCGGCTATTGCCGCCAATGCGGCGACTATGGCGGCTATTGCACCGACTTTGCTCCAATCTATAGGATTACGTAGATTGGGGTTTTCTATAAGGTATGACCTACCGTTATGGGATAGTTTTACCGCTTCGTAATCACCTCCCTCTATCCATGCCACATTGGCCATATCCTTACTTTCAAGGGAACGCAACGCCCGGCATACCTGACTCCTTGCCAAAGTGTCAAGAGAATCCGCGCCATGGCTATTAAGTATATTAAGTAATAACAAGCACTTTTTCTCAATTTTAGATAACTTTATGCGTTCCATACCGCAAACTTAGTTTCTTCATCGCTCCTCAAATTGTAAGATTGCATTTCTGCGCTCGTATTCTGTATCACTCTCCATTAGACGTCTGAACTCTTGTTTCATCATCATATCGCCAAAAGAAGGTTGATAAATTTTTACTCCTTCCAGTTTCCAACCATGATTCTGTAAATCCTGTATAAGGGTGTTGTCTTCAATACAGCACTCTATATAGAGTTGGAAATGTTCATAAAACTGAGTCACAACGTCATTGATGTCTTCTCCTGTTGAAGTGATGTCAAGTGCAGGGCAATATGCGATGTACATGCCGTCTGCTTCATAGATGTAATATTGAATATTAAACCTATGCTTGCGTGTGCTTTCGTAACATTCGGCTTGTAAGGTTACTTCATGATTTACTTCTTCTTCCATACACATATAACGAACAATTACTACAGATATTTTGCATATTAATTAAAGATTGGAATATAACTAACGGCCATTTGTCACATCATGTTCTGCACTTTGACTTATATGTTTTCACATATAAGAATTATTTATATTTGTTTTGCAATCATTTAAATTAATCGAACATAAAAGAAGTGCTGATATTAAAATAATATAATATCACTATTGACAGTAGATTACATTAGCATATTTTAATAAAAATCATTTGACTCGGAATTTTTTTAATTATTTTATGTTTATATTAAAAACATTTACTATCTTTGTGGCAAAATAATGAAAACATGACTATCAAAGAACGTATAGCAAAGAGGTTGAAACCAAAAGTGAAGCAGTTTGGGTTCAGCAAGAAA
This sequence comes from Muribaculum sp., assembly GCA_023667055.1. Classification (GTDB taxonomy): domain Bacteria; phylum Bacteroidota; class Bacteroidia; order Bacteroidales; family Muribaculaceae; genus Lepagella. The sequence continues at coordinate 11,587 of JAMPAV010000010.1, forward strand.
GTGTTTAAGAGTGTCGCCGCCAAGGTTGCCGACAAACTTGAAGACATTGATGAAAATGCTTCAGAGGAAGACATCAACTCCAAAGTGGATGATGCCATTGAGGAAATCATGCCATTCCTTGCCTTAGCCCAGTCCACTGCCAACGAGCAGTTGTCGGAATGGAAAAAAGGTCAGCAAAAGAACGATGAAAACGATGATGATGACGATGATGATTCAGAAGATGATGATACATCCGAAACAAATCGCAGCCGTTCGACCAAATCCAATCGTTCCAAGAATGCGAATAACGGAAACTATGGTCAGTCAAAGGAGATGAAAGAAATGATGGCCGCTATCAAGGCTCTTACCAATGAGGTTTCCTCACTGAAAGCCGGTAAGACAGCCGACACGCGTCGTGGCAAACTTGAATCCCTTCTGAAAGACACAGGTGTATTCGGTAAACGCACCCTCAAAAACTTCTCTAAGATGAATTTCAACGACGATGACGAATTTGAGGAATATCTCTCGGAAATCGAGGAAGATTTGAAGGCTTACAACCAGGAACGAGCCGATGCCGGGCTTTCGACAGCAGGCAATCCTCCCGGCGGCAAGGGTGGTGGTAAGCAAGAGAGCAAAGAAGAGGGGTTCACCGATGCTGATATTGACAGAATCATGGCGAACTTCTAATTATTCATCAATCTAAAAAAGTTTGAAATGCCAAACATCTTAAAACAGGACACTCAGGAGTATTCCGATGGTCTTGAATCAATCCTGATTCGCAGAAAGGGTGGCCGCATAATAGGCGGTTGCATCCTTGATCTTTCGGAATGGTCGGAAGATACAGTCAGGGGCGGGCATATAGTAATCAAGAAAGAGACCGACGGCATAACAGCCTACAAACCCAATGAGGCCGCCGACGGCAAGTTTTCTGCTATTCCCACAGGGTGGGAGTATGCCGGGGTTCTTGTCCGCTCCGTAAGCAAGACTAATCCTTTTGCCGCAGTTCAGTATGACGGTGAAATCAACGACAAGGCCATGCCTTATTCAATCGAGGACATCAAAGCCGATTTAAAAACCGCGCTTCCCTCGCTTTATTTCATGCACGACTAAAAGATAGTAAAGAATTATGGAAGCATCACAATTTGTGAATCTTTTCGCGAGAATATATCCCAGGTTGCAGACGTTTGTCGAAAAGGAGCGTGGTTCTGAAAACGGCGGCAAACAGCGCACTTATCTTCACAAGACCATGCTCCGCAAGGTTTTCTCGCCTGACGGCAAATATGCCACCGGCTCTGTCGATACCACGTATGTAAAGGCGGATATGGTGTCGCCAAACTCTCCGCTCCCTATCAAGAGCCGCCCGAAGATTGCAACCGCATCCGGAAAACTGCCGAAGCACGGCATGATTAAAAACCTTGAAGAGTCCGATATTGACTCTATCAATTTCATGAAAGCGCAGGAGGATGAGATGTGGGCCCAGATTGCTGCAAAACTGGTGGATGACCCGATTGCCTGTTCCATAGGTCTTGACGAAGAGAACGAGGCAAACTTCCTTACAGCTCTCTCCGAGGGTGCTGTAGTGGTTCAGGATATGGACAGTAAGGAGGGAGACCTCCGCGTTGATTTCGGTTATCTTAAATCAAATGGTTTCGGTGTGGCAACCGCAAACACACTGACACTCGATGACATCGAGAAGGTTCTTGACTATGCCACAAGCAAAGGCGACACCCTCACAAAGATTATCATAGCAGAATCGGCTTACAAGAAACTCCGCCAGACACGCGAGGCAAAGGAACTTGTGGCAAACTACAACGGACAGTCGTTCACTGACGCTACCCCGCTACCGACACCGACCGCCACGCGTTTTGACGAGGCTTTCGCTGACCAATATGGCGGCGTTACATTCCAGACAATCAAGCGCACCGTTTTTGAAGAAAAAACGGGAAACAGGTGCCTTTCAAGCCTTGGAATGACAACCGCGTTATTTATGTAAATAAGGATGTTGTAGGAAGTCTTGTATGGGGCAACCTTGCCGAGAAGACCGCGCCGGTTAATGGTGTGAAGTATTCTACTGTGGATGATTACAAACTCATCAGCAGTTTCCGCACTACCAATCCGCTTACTGAGTCCACCGCCGGACAGATGCGTGCGCTCACCGTCATAGAGGGTGTTGACAGCATCTATTGGCAGGATATTTCCGTAGTGGATGACCCTGCTACACGCAGTGGGGAGAGTGTTGCTCTTGCCGCCCAGTCCGCTTCCGCTCCTGCCAAGACAAGTGCCAAGAAGACCGCAACTGCAACCGAATAACCACTGAATAACGATGAAGACAATCGCGCAGACTCTTGTTGATGAAATCCATTATCCATTACCTTTAGGTTTTGTAGAAAATAAACTTATGGGTCGTGGGTTGGACGGAGAGAGTGAAATCTCTGCCGAGATAATCACCGGCAATCAATTCAAAGGGGCTGTCGCGGATTGTCTCTGGTCGTTGTTGCAAGCACCCAATATTTCTGAATCCGACAAATCGGTCTCTCTTCCAAGTCAGGACTCCATTATCAAACTTGCCAATTCCTATTACAGAGAGATTGGCGAGCCGGAGAAAACCTGCGGAGAGCCGACGGTCCAGTTCGGATGGTGAGATTAGAGAAGTTTGTTTTTTTGCCAGATTTATACTAAGGTTTTTATGGCTGTTCTTCATTTTAAACCGAGTCGTTTGTCATACCTCGTTGCCGCTCCCGGCTACGAGGATGACAACGGCAATTATCATCCCGGAGAGCAATCTTGGGAAGGTGATATTGAATGTGGATATGCACCTGCCGGAGCAGCCAATGTAATAACTTACGAAGATGGAAGCACAGCGATATATTCCTACACCGTAACCTTGCCAACTTCTTGCAAAGATTTTGCCAAAGGAGACCGCGTGAGAATTAAAATGCTCAACGGACTCTTGCAGGAGTTTACGGTCAAGAGTTTCATGCGCTACCAACTTCAATGCAAAATATGGATATAGATGGCAATTCAATCAACATTCTCAATGGCTAAACTTGAAGAGTATGTGACCAAATGTAATGAAATTGCATTGGACTATACTTATCAGGCGATGGCCTATCTTGCCGAAGAATGTGTCAACCGCGTCCGCGACCGCTCCGCAGAGGAGAGTTGGATAGACCAAACCGGTAATCTTCGCTCGTCAATAGGGTATATCATTACTCAGAATGGCAAGGTGGTAACTTCCGGTGGGTTTAAACCTACTAAAACTGAAAAAGGCAATGGCAACGAGGGAAAGAGAACAGGCGAGGAATACGCCAATCTCATAGCCTCCCGGTATTCAAGCAAACCATTAGCCATGGTGGTTGTAGCCGGAATGGAGTATGCCGTATATGTGGAGGCTCGTGACAACAAGGATGTCCTTGCCAAAACAGAACTCTGGGCAAGGGACGAATGGCAGAAACGAGAACCGAAACTGAAAACAAAGATTGAGAATGCTTGGGCTAAACTTGCACAGCAAATGGAAATAGCATTATGAAATCAGATATTGAGATACAGAAGTGGCTTTATGACAAAATAAAAGGGTCGGAACTGGAAGAGGCTGTACGTCCCGGAGTTTTGAGCGACCGTGGCCGTCCGAATGGATCGGAAGCGGAGGATATAGTCATCGCAGTGCTTGCCAACAATGGCTGCGGCCAGATACAGACTGCATACGTCAATGTCAATATCTATGTCAAAGACCAGTGGAATGAAGAAAGAAGCGCATGGGAACGCGACACCGCAAGGCTTGCCGAACTTTGCGACTTATCTAAATTCCTTTACAACTTATTTGGTGATGGCATTCGTGTGTCAGATAAGGACTCAACCCAAATGGTGCTTCCTGACGGGGCAGTCTTTCAAGACGGACACACGGAGCATTTCATCAACAACAGACTTTTCATTCAAATTTGTAACGATTAAATCGAAATAATTTATGATACCATCATGGGGAAAACCGCGTGTTATTGCCCAATTAATAGGCAATGACGAAGCACCATATATCGAATTTTATACTCCTGTAGAAAACAGCACACAGTTATCAACTACAAAAGGTGACAAAAAAGAAGCCAAGATAGAAGGTGGAGAAGTCGAGGCTGTTAAATATAACAAGAATACTTATTCGCTGGCCCTTCAGATACGTATTGGCGTAGAAAGTGGCACAACCATACGCAAAAAGCCGATAGTAGATGCAGATGGCGTGATAGACGGCGAATATAGATTATGGGTTCAACCGGAAACTCCTAACGGTCTTGGTATGCATATGGAAACATGTCATATTTCGGTGGAGGATGCCTTTACCTCGGAAGACGGTATTTTACTCACCTATACTTTCGATGCGCTCAAAGCAAATGGTCGCGACCAAGTAGAATGGGGTACGGTAGAAATCACCGGCGAATATCTCAAACCTACAGCCGTTAAATTCACTGAAAAAGCCGAAGCTGCCTAAAACGACAGGGGGAGGAGGTAAGTTCCTCTCCCTTTAACAGCAAGTCGTATGTCTGAAAACGAAATCAATATAGATGAAGAGATTCTTGAAGCCATATTGGAGCGTCCATACGGTTTCACTGTCAAGGATAAGAGATTCTATCTCTATCCGGTGACTCTCGGCAAATCCATTTTGCTTTCGCGGTTGATGCGGAATCTTGAAATTGACACCGAATTATTGGCAAAGAATCCGTCGATTGAAACCTTGCGAGTTGTTTCGGTTCACAGGGATGTTGCAATTCTTATTATCGCATATTGCACGGCTAAAGACCGCCAAGAGGTCTTTGACAATGCAAGAACGGAGGAGTATAAAAGGCTTTTATCGAAAAATTTGAAACAGGAGTTTGACAAACTGACATTCAAGGAGACGCTGACCTACGGGCTTGCAATTGCGAGTCTTATAGCCGGGTTCACGCTCCTATTCTTCGGCATGTTTTTACCGCCGGAGGGGCAGATACATGAGTCGGTGCTGACGGCTTTCGGCATTATCCTTGTCTTTGTAGGGGCGATATTGGGCATTGAGATGCACTATGCGGACAAGACGAAGAAGTTTATGGAACAAATCTCGCAGCAGGTGACGGAGGCACTGAACAAGAACAATGGCAAGCATTGAGACGATGATACCCCACATACTGACGTGGGAGGTGTCGGTGAATGACACCGTGAGGAAGAAGCGTGACGAGATGATAAAGGCAGGGGCGAGCGGCAGGGAACTCTACGCGCTTGTAAGCCCCTACGGCTACCACTGCATCAAGGGAGACAGCGGCAGGGACACGATGTGCGGAGTCACCATCGCCACCTTTACCGAGTGGCGTTACTACAACGGGAAACCGAAGCCGACCGTAGCGGAACTGAAAGCCCTCGGATACGACGAGTGGCTGGCGATACTGAAGCACTTCTTCTGGGACCGCTGCAAGGCCGACCAGATTGTGAACTCCTCGGTCGCGCTGATGATGGTGGACTGGTGCTGGCTCAACGGAGCGACCACGGCGATAAGGCAGATGCAGGCGGCGTTCGGGCTTGTAACGGACGGAGTGATTGATCCCAAGTCCTTGGCGGCGTTGAACACCACTCCGGCAAGCGTGACGTTCGAGAGGCTGAAGACGGCGAGGGAGCGCAGCTATGACAGGATCGTGGCGTCGCGTCCATCGCAGAGGCAGTTCTACAACGGCTGGATGAACCGGACAAGGAGCATAAGGTTTGAGGGGTAAGGAAAATCCCCGACGCGGACATCATCGGGGATTCGAGGGAGATTGGCGAGTTTAACTATTTAAAGAAGGGAGGCGGCTGTGTTTATGCGATTTGCCAAGTCGTTGAGAGCGGCTTTGAGTTGCTCGACTTCCGCAGGGGTAAATCCCCCACCTTTGGTGCCGTCACTCTTAATGCCGTCAAGTTTGTGGTAGAGCCACGATGCTGATTTGCCGAAATAGGTTCTTGCGATTTCTCTCCACGATACCGCAATGAGAATGTCATTCAATCTCGCTTTCGCGTCGGATACGAGATTTATTGTAGGACTATTAACTGTTGTTTCCATATCATAGATGTTTAGTAGTGTTCATCCAAATTTGAGTTTAATAAAGGCAAACCTTATCCTTGATAAGGTTCGCCTCCCGGAACCATCAGGGCAAATCGGTCATTTCTTCAAACAACCTTTGGGCGTAGTACAGAAGATTTGGGTGACTATCCGGGAAACCCTTTCTGTAGTTCCTTATTGCATAGATGAGTTCCGCTTCTTCTTCAGATAAATTTAATTTAGCCATAATAATTAGATTTATTGAATTGATTGTTAAACTCACTGCAAAGTTAATACTAATTTTCGTATTATACAAATTTTCGTACTAAAAAGTTTGATGAGATATGAAATTTAACATTTGACATAGAAGACCGCTCCACCGCCCTACACAATGAACTACGGCACACGTAGCCTTTCGGACGATGAAGCGGAGGTGTGTTTTTAAACCGCTTTATTGCGACCACAAAGATAGCGAAAATCTGCGGCATCTGCAAATAAAAAAGGAAGCAACGCGGCAACGCTGCTTCCGAAAGGGGTGTGTATCCAGTTACAAGGATTGCTCTACCAGATTTTACGGTACAAAATTAACAAAAAAACTTTGACTTATGAAACAATTCGACCAAGAAATCATCCGGCACTGCGTGTTCAGTGCCATATCGTTCACCGCCGCCATATTCATGCTTGTCTGCCTCTGCGCCGTCTGCGGATGCACCAAGACCGTCTATCTGCCCTCGGAGAGCCATTCAGTCAGCAATGACACGCTCATTCGGACTCGGTGGCTGACCGACTACCGCACGGAGAAAGACTCCGTGTTCGTGCTTGTAAAGGGCGACTCGGTGTATGTGCAGAATACTCGGTGGAGGACACGCGAGGTGGAGAAGCACGATACCGTCTATCTCGCGAAGCGCGACACCGTGAGCATCCGCGAGCCATACCCGATGGAGAAGACAGTGGAGGTGGCAAAACCTCTCACATGGTGGCAGAAGACATTGATGTGGATGGGAATTGCCTCGCTCGCAATTATCGTGCTTTTAGCAATTCGTTGGCATAAAAGGCGTTAGCAGGGTATGGGAAATTCCCGGCAAAGAAACTGCGAAAGATTTGACGAGGAATTTGTACCGACATATAACCGGGTCACCATACGGACCAAAAAGGGCATATTTTGGCTATTTTTCAAATACTCACTATTAGTAGCCAAATAGTTAAGTATGGACCACACGATGATCAATAAAAAGTAACCCTCACAATCTTTGAGCCGTCCAAGTCGCCAAACCTTACGGCTCAAAGAGCAAGGACGCCTCACACTGTAAGGATTACCAAAATGTGATATATTTATCGTTTTGTGTAATCCTACAACGTGAGGCTTATTATGTTTGTTTGCTTCCGTTGTATAAAAATTGTAAAATTATGTCAAAATCAAGAATAGTTTTGGCAAGAATACTGGAGGTGGTCTCGCAGGAAACAGACATTCCGGTGGCAGACATTATGTCCCGTTGCAGTGAAGCGGAAGTGGTTGATGCTCGCTGGATATGCGTCAAACTTTTGCGTGAACATGGATATTACTCGTCAAGAATCGGGGAACTGATGAGCATAACTCCGAGATATGTGCAATACATCCTCACAGATTTTGATGACAGGATATTCCTTAACAGTCTGATGCGAACAAACTACGAAAGAGCGAAGAAACGATTGGGAAACATTTGCGAAACAACCGATTGAATCTATTGTCAACCACAGATAATTTTGCATTACGGAGCGATATTGCTCCGCGTTGTAAACTTATCTATATATGGGAGAAACAAAAATTTTCTCGTTTCCGGAACATGGCGGTGCATTCGGTGGCGGCTCTGCCATGGAAGGTGCCATGCTCGGCTCAATGATGAACGGCGGCATGATGGGTGGCGGCGGTATGTGGAACAATCCTTATTGGGCCCTCATATTTCTTGCCGCTTTCCGTGGCAACGGCGGTCTCTTCGGGGGAGACAACAACGGTGGTTCAAACCAAAACCGCTTCGGCGCAATCCAGGAGCAGCTGAGCACCATTCAGGGACAGAACACCCTCATGTCGGCCATCACCGGCGGCACAAGCGAGGTCAAGGCACTTGCCGGTACGCTCAATTGCGACATCAACGCTGTCCAGAGTGCAATCAATGCCGTACAGACTGCTATCTGCAATCTTCAGAACTCCGGCAACATGAATGCACAAAGCATAATCACAGCCATAAACAGCGGAGACCAAGGCATCATCAAGCAGATTTGCGACTGCTGCTGCGGCGTGAAGCAACTTATCACCGAGCAGGGCTATCAGAATCAGATTGCCTACCTCAATCAGACAAACGCCTTCACCTCGGCTATTAATGGCGTGTCTATCGGTCAGGAGCGCGGCTTCTCTTCCGTGGCGTATGCGGCAGCCGACCAGACCTGTCAGTTGAAGCAGAATGCCAACGACAACACTCGCGCCATCCTTGCGAAACTTGACCAGATGGAGGACTCTCGCAAAGACCGCGAAATCTCCGCTCTTACTGCGGCTCTCACTGCGGCAACATATTCCGGCGTTGGCTGACTGATTGCGACTTACGTGGAATTGGCGTTGAATGGGATGACCTGCTATGATCCGGCAGGAGATATTTCTGGAGCGTGAGGACTGGCACATAATCCTCTATTACGCCGTCACGCATTTTGAGGTCGAGGAGATAATGCGGACTCTCGAACGCGCCGGATGCCGTGGGCGCAATCTTGAATCAGCGTATCGGAACCTCTCGTCTGGAAACCTCAACACCGGTCTGTGCTTCTCCGGCAAAGGGGTGAGCGTGCTTGTTATCTCCGTCACCTCGTCCAAGCCACAGTTCCTCAACTCGCTCGTCCATGAGTCGCACCATCTCGCCACCCAGATAGGTTCCTCACTCGGCTATGACCTCATGGGCGAGGACGTGTGCTACCTCGCCGGGAAGATAGCAGAGGAGATGTACCCTGTAGTCAACAGGTATCTATGCGAGTGTTGCAACGCACATCAAAAACGGCTATGGCTAAGATAAAAGTCCTTTTGAGAACTTAATTTTGCAGATTTTAGGCAAAAATTTTATTTATATCGAAAATATTTTGTAATTTTGCATCGTGATGAATTATTGCGTACACCTCTTTTTTCTGTGTGTGTTTGATTCATTCATATGCGTTATTCGTACCCCTTGCGTGAGCAAGGGGTATTTGTTTTGTTATTTCTTTCCATATAATACCCAATCCAGCACCTTCCGGTTTGCTTCATCCACCTTCTTTGGGTCGAAATCAATATATATAGATGTGATTCTTGACCCTATCTCATGACCAAGAGCCGCAGCAATCGTCTCTTTAGGAATGTCAAGACTTGCCGCTATGGTAGCCCAGGAGTGACGCGCCCAATATGAGGAGATACTTGGGAACAATGGTGTATATATTTTCTTACCACCTCTGCCCTCCCGGCGAACATTACCGATAAGTTTGATATTCTTATTCAGATATTTTCCAAAATCTTTATAAAATTTGAATTTGTCGAGATAATTCAGCAAATGCGTTTCTCCTTTATACTTATTTATCAATTCAGCAGCCTCCGGCTCTATCTTGATAGAATAAAACCGATGGGTCTTTGCCCGGTAATATTCCACTCTTCCATTTATAATATCTTTAAGATTGCACAAATCTATTATATTGATACCACATAAGAAGAATATCAATTTAAACGCATCAAGATATTTCTCGGCGTGAGGTTCCGGTTTTGCATCAAACAACTGTCGTAATTGTTCAACAGTAAGCGACCGCTTCGGAGTTACCACACCTTTGATTTTGAATTTGCGAAATGGATAGAACGCTGTCATCTCATCATCGATAGCAGAATTAAATATTGCCCGGATATTGCGAAGATGGATATTCCGGGCATTCTTTGATGGTGCAGTTTTGGCAAGGAACGTCTCAAACTGGTTAAGCCAATCTACCGTTATATCCTCAAATTTCAATTTATCCATATTCGGCTCAAATGCCCTCATTCGTGCAATGGTTGCTTCATAAATCTCTTTTGTACGAGGATTTTTGGAACTGATGAATTTTGATGCGTGAAACATAAACGTATTCTTCAGTTCATTTTCATTTGATGGATTATTTTTTGCTCAATATCTTTCTTTATATCGGATGCTTTCCACTTGGAAATATTTTGCTCCTTTGCAAGGTCGAAAATCATAATATCAATTTCCGATTTAAATTTAGATATTCTTGCATTCAGTTGTTGCTTCATCGGATTATTAATGACCTTATTTAGATTGGCATCCCATTGGGTGGGGAGAAGTTTAACTCCGGTGTTTATATATGCAGTAGAATTATAATTGCGGATAGCAATTTTTAATGGAGCTGGATTACAATCCAAAACTTGACGTGTATCAAGAAAAAATTTTGTTGAAGCCATAACCCATTTCATTATATGCACGGATTCATGCACGGATTTATTAATCAAGATTAATCAAAAATATACAAAAATATACAATCAAAGACTGAAATTGCAAGTCAAAAGACGTGTTTTCCTATATGATTTCAGAGGCTTACAATAGCGTAATTTGCTGATTGTAAGCCTCTGAAAATTTGGTCGGGGTGACAAGATTCGAACTTGCGACCTCACGCCCCCCAGACGCACACTCTAACCGGACTGAGCTACACCCCGAGTCGGCTAAGCTGGAACCAACCGATATCCATTCTGACGCCAAACTGGGGGGCTTGGACATCATATTCCTTGCGGAGCGGATATCATTCGCAGCGGAAGCTGCGAGGGGTTCCCTGCTAAAGCGATGCAAAATTACTGCTTTTTTCTGAAAATACCAAATTTTCTGACAAAAAAATTGTACAAAAAAATTACACTTCTATTTACAGTCTTCAGATTGAAAAATATTAAAGAAAGAATGTGAAAAATTTGCACGGAATAAAAAAATATTGTAATTTTGCAAATGCAATCGGGAATGAGTTCCGACAGAGTTGGCGGTAACGCCCCGAATGGTAAGAGCCGATATTGTGAATGGTGCGGTAGTTCAGCTGGTTAGAATGCCGGCCTGTCACGCCGGAGGTCGCGGGTTCAAGTCCCGTCCGCACCGCAGAGGAGAGAGGAGGAGCAGCATGGTCAACTTCGGTTGCCTGCTGCTCTTTTTAGCTTTGGGGTGAGGAAGCCTAACGCTTTGGGGTGAGAGTGACTATGGGTACTAACATTTCCTGAAGGGATATGCCGCCATGCTGGAATGTGCCTGTATAGTATTGCACGTAGTAATTATAGTTGTTGGGGTATGAGAAGAAGTCTTCGTTGGTGGCAAAAATGAATGTGCTCGATAGATTCGGGGCAGGCAATCCGAACTTCTTCGGATCTTTCATCTCATATACCTGCTTTGGATTATAGTTTAGGTTCTTCCCCACCTTGTAGCGAAGATTCGTGTTTGTGTTGCGGTCGCCAATCACTTTGATTGGATTATCCACGCGTATTGTGCCGTGGTCGGTGGTCAGGATCACCTTGAATCCCATGTCGGCGAGCCGGCGAAACATCTCTACGGTGGTGCTGTGTCGAAACCATGATTCGGTGAGCGATCGGTAGGCGGCATCGCTGTTGGCGAGTTCACGAATCATCTTCGACTCCGTGCGGGCGTGGCTCAACATGTCTATAAAGTTCAAAACAATGACGTTGAGCGGCACATCCTTGATCGTCTTTATCTTCACGCGGAATTTTTCCACGGCAGTAGAGTCATTGAGTTTGGTGTAAGTGAACTTGTCTTTGCGCCGATAGCGTTCAAGCATGGTGGCAATAAGTTCTTCCTCATGGTTGTTGAGCCCTTCATCCTCGTCTTCCTCTACCCACAGGTGCGGGAACATGTCTTTGATTTTTGCCGGCATCAGGCCGGAGAAAATAGAGTTGCGTGCATATTGGGTGGATGTGGGGAGTATTGTGGTGTAGAGCTCTTCGCTGGCATTGAAATATTCAGACAGCAGCGGTTGCACGCAACGCCATTGATCGAGACGGAAATTGTCGATGAGAATGAAGCATACTTTTTCTCCATTGTCGAGCAAAGGGAAGATTTTTTTGCTGAAGATATCCGGACTCATGAGATGTCGGTCGGTGTCATTTAGCCAGGACTCATAGTTTCGCTTCACAAATTTTGCAAAGTTGGCATTGGCATCTCTTTTTTGGAGGAGCAACATCTCATCCATGTTGCTTTCTGAGTCGGAAAGCTTCATTTCCCAATATACCAGCTGCCTGTAGCAGTCCATCCAGTCATCAAGAGTTGAGGCGCTGTTGATGTCGGCAGATATTTTCTGAAACTCGTGCATGTAGCCTGAAGACGTTTGTTCGGCTATGATCTTGGCGCTATGCAGGTTTTTCTTAAGAGAGAGAAAGATCTGCATGGGATTTACGGGTTTGATGAGATAATCAGTTATCTTGTTGCCGATAGCCTGGTTCATAATGTTCTCCTCCTCCGACTTTGTGATCATGATCACGGGGATGTCAGGGTGTGTCTGGTTTATACGGGTCAATGTCTCGAGACCTGAAAGTCCGGGCATGTTCTCGTCGAGAAGCACAAGGGATATGTCGCCGGCATCGAGGGCATCGAGGGCATCGGCACCATTGCTCACGGTCACAATATCGTAGCCTTTAGCTTTAAGAAAGAGGATATGCGGTTTCAGCAGATCTATTTCGTCGTCGGCCCAAAGTATTTTTTCCATAGGTTGTTTAAGGTTTAGGGTTTAGTTTGATGGTGAAGATTCTTCCGGTGATTCTTCGGGAGTGGTCTCATTGGATTCTCCGGGAGCAGCCTCGGGCGATTCTTCAGGCATTTCTTCTGAGGAATCATCCGAAGTTTCGTCTGGTGACTTATCGGTAGAATCCGGAGATTCCGGATCCGGATGGTCGAGGAGTGTTTCCTTTGCATCTTCTGCCAATTCATCCGGCACACCTTCAAGAGCATTGTCCACTGCCTCCACTGTGAGTGCTTTCTCTTCGAAGCGGAAGTACTCTTCAAAAGAACGCCCCTCCTTAAGAAGAAGTTCAAAGTTATACTTTGAAATCATGATAGGGCGTACACCATCAGGCAGTTGGAAGTCGCGGTTGGTCATGACCCTGCGATAATTTTCCAGTTCGCGCAGATTGCTGAAGCCTTTGATGACAATGAGTCCTACATTGTCGAAGCTCATGGGTTCCAAATCAAAATCCTTTACCACAAAACTCGAGAAGTTGAACCGTGCCACATCATAGAGCAGCAGATTGCCGTTGATCTCGTCTCTTGGATAGGCAAGCACAAGATATTGTGGGGAGTCAGGGTCCATCTCGAAGTTGGCCGGTTCGCCATTTTCGCCGATCTCAACTCCATCCGAAGTCAGGCGGGTGTCCCATATCATGCCACGTGTGTTGGTGCTTCCGGCGTGAGGCATACGTCCTTCATTGAGCCCTTTCAATACGGCTCCGGCGAAGTCGGTCATGTCTGTGTCAGGCCATTTCTTCAGCAATTCCTCGAGCCTTTCCTTGAATTTGTCATAGTCTCCCTCGGTGAGATATGACAGGGCGTCGATGAATACAAATTTAGGCATAATTGTACTTAGCGGATACTCGGCTTCCATCTCTTGCATGATGCGATGCACCTCGGCATTGTTGTCGCTTAGATAATCGGTGTATGCCTCAGCATACAGCGACTGCTCCACTTCATGCATACGCTTCAGGCGGTCGAAATATTGCGGGTCGGCCATAGCTTTTCCGTATGGGCTGTCGGGAAAATCCTCCATGATGAGTTTCCGCCAGGTCTCCATGCCTGCCGAGTCGCCGCTTCGCGCTGCCATTAAATACAAGTTGTAATATACGTCAAGACGATATACATTATCGGGATATTTTGAGAGCAACTCGTCGAATTCCGACTTCGCCGCCGCAAAATCTTCAAGCTTATCCTTGAGAATAATACCCATGTTGTAGAGTCCTTCCTGTATCACATCATTGGCGATAGCCTTTTGTTCTTCTGTAGCGGGCAATTGTGCCAAATAATACTCAGGATAATGAGGGTCGGTGGAGGGATCGATTTCCTTTTCACCCTTTTCCTTGGTGTTTTCGCCATCTCCGTCGCCATTTCCATCTTCATCTGGTTCCTCTTCATCTGAGGACGAAGAGGCGGAATTGTCATCGTCAAAGGCAAAAGAGGTCTTGTTGCGGCGGCGCCAGTCATCCTCCAGTTTTCTGGATCCCCATCGCCGCTGAAACTCAGTCTTGCCAGACTGTTTTGTGGCATTGTTGTAGAAATACCATGATTTGTCGGTGTTGAATTGCATTCCGGTGTTGCCACCCATCTGGTCGATAGGGGAATTGACCTGTTCGCGGTTGGCCATAGCCTCTTCACGGGCGGCCTCCTCGGCCTCCTCCTTTTCCTTTTGCAGGAGCGCCTCAACCTGCTCCTCGGCCCATTCCTTCTGCTTCTCTTCCGGAAGGGATGCTATGTTGAGAAGCGAATCCTGAAGTTCTACGTTTCCGGCATATACGGCCAGCTGGTCAAGAACATCGCTCCGCAATGCAATCTGCTTATAATCGGGATATGTCTTGGGCAACTGGGGGACGGCACTTGAATAGCACACCTGAGCCTTTGTATAGTGCTTTTGGTCGAAATATATGCGGCCCAGTGCAAGGTTAGCCATGGCTTTATCCACGCCATCGCGTGTGGATTTCTCCACAGCGAGAGCATAATTCTCCCGGGCATTAGCCGTGTCCTTGCGAGAGAGGTAGAGATTGCCTATTGCATAATATATCTGGTCGAGATATTCATTGTTGCGCTGATAGCGGGTCATCGCTTTGAGAGATGACACTTCCTTTCTGATATCCTTTCCCCGGAACACCTCGCTTTGCTTTATGCGAGCGTTGAACTTCAGACGGTATGGAGTGGAGAATCCCCCGGCCGCTTTTTTGAAAGCCTCATACGCCTCATCGTCTTTCCCTTCCTGCCGACATGCTTGTCCGAGGAGGAAATATAGGCGATGTTTCTGAACGCCGCTGCTTTTGGCCGCCGCATTACGCAGATAAGGGATGGCATCGGCATATTTGCCGGCCTTCAGCATATATGAAGCCTCCACTATGTCATACAGTTCGCGAAGGCTTCCATTGGTCAGATCCTTGTCTTTCTTAATCTTGACGAGTATGTTTTCGGCTTCGTATGTCCAGTCGAGCGCGGCATAGCAACGCGCCTGCCAAAGAAGAGCCTCTGTGACCACCTCCGGCAGCCACACGAAATGGCGCGAGATATACATGAAAGTGGCGGCAGCCCCCATGAAGTCGCCGTTGAAGTATTGTCCTTTCCCAAGCATCAGCCATGCGTTGTGGAGAAAAGGATTGAATTCATCCCGTGCGCGGAAAGCCTTGTCTTTCGGACTGCTGCTTCTCTTGGCCGGTTTCTTCTTTATGCTGTGAAGCTGGATTGCCTTCTGCATTTTCTCAATGGTGCGTTTGAAGTCACCCGTCGGTTTCGGCATAGACTCATCGGCACGCGCATCGGCTGGATGAGTCAGAAGCATGCGTGTGAAATCGTCCTGATAGCCGTCTTCCATGGTTTTCAGAGTCTCTTTGTAATGCTCATTCCCATTAAAATATACGTTATACCGTGTGGAAAACGCCTGCCAATTGCGTGATATGGCTGTGTTCTTCTTTGTGCCACAGCCGGCGGTCATCATCATGGCTGCCACACCAAAGACTATAATTCGGACGATATGTATAATTTTATTTCCCAAAACCTATATTCCCTTACTGTTACTTGATGATTTGATTTTATCGTCGGATCTTTTCCCCGCCACCAGTTCGGCGGCAATCTTTGCAGCATCGGTGTTGCCAAGCCTTTTTTTCATGTTGTGGTAGCCTGAAAGTTGCCAGTCTCTCTGCGGAGAAGCCATAAGAAGCGGCCTGAGTTCCCCGGCGATTGCATCAGGGGTACACTTATGAAGCAAGAGTTCCGGCACTGTGGCATTGCCCACGATCAGATTAGGAAGCGACACGAACCGAACCTTAAGTATTTTCTTCATGAGGCTGTATGTGAGGCGTGAGCCATTGCCACGATAGCACACCACCTGGGGAGTGCCTATGACGGCTGTCTCAAGGGTGGCCGTGCCACTGGTGACCACGGCTGCCACCGAATATTTAAGAAGTGTGTGTGTGGCGCCAAACGCAAGTTGCAGTCCGGAGTCTTGGGCAATCTCGCGATAGAACTTCTCGGGCACTGACGGGGCCGCAGCCACCACGTACTGGCACTCACTGAATCTTTTGGCAGCCTGAATCATGAGCGGGAGGTTGTTGCGGATCTCGGCCCGGCGCGAGCCTGGAAGCAACGCTATGATAGGACGCTCATCCGTAATGCCCTGGCGCTCCATGAAATGTTTCTTGGGCGGAATGTGGCCGAGTGAAAACTCTATTTCCTTGACTGTGGGATTCCCGACATATTTCACATCCATGCCGTGTGCCTTGAAATAAGCCGGCTCAAATGGAAGTATGCTATAAAGATTCGTCAGATATTTTTTCAGCTTTGGTATGCGCCACTCCTTCCATGCCCAAACCTTGGGAGCAATGAGCCAATCCACACGGATTCCCAATCCGGAAGCATATCCGGCAAGCTTGAGATTAAACGACGGATAATCTACCAATACAAGAACATCCGGCCGATATTCCTTTATCAACGATTTGGCAACACGAAGGTTGGACATTACCATAGGCAATGCCTTGATGACCTCCAGAAATCCCATCACATTCATTTTCTCAATGTGTATTTCCGGCGGTCGCCCGGCGACCTGAGCCATCAGGTCGCCACCGAGAAACCTGAAATCGGACTCAGTGTCGATATTTTTGATTTCGGCCATCAGTCTTGAGGCATGCAGATCACCGGATGCCTCACCGGCCACTATCATATACTTCATATATAATAAATACGTTGGAAGTTACGTTTTTCGTATATGAAAACTATGCAAACACCATTTTTTTTCATCATTGCATTACTTGCATCCCTGCTGACAGGGGGGTGCATCTCTGATGATGTGACATATTCCTCGTCGGACAAACTGACGTTCTCATCCGACACTTTGAGTTTCGACACCATCTTTACTGACCTTGGTTCCCAGACTGCACGTCTGAGGGTTTTCAACCGCGCCAGCAAAGCCATCAACATCACAAGCATACGGGTGAGGGGCGATGAAGACATCTTCTCCATCAACGTGGATGGAGTGTCGGGAAAGACTTTTGAGAACGTGGAGATAAGGGCCAACGATTCCATATTCATCTTCGTGGAGTGCTTCATTGATGCCAATGATGACTCCCGGCCGTTTCTTGTGGAGGGGCAGCTAGATTTTCTCACCAACGGCAATGCACAGAGCGTGACACTTGAAGCATACGGACAGAATGTGACCCGGCTACGCAATGTAACCCTGAATCATGATGTAATATTCAATGCCGAACGGCCATACGTGATATTCGATACGCTGAGAGTGGCTGAAGGGACCACACTCACGCTGCAGCCGGGGACTCGGATGTATTTCCACGACAAGGGGCTGCTTCAGGTGGATGGCTGCCTGAAAGCATTGGGAGCACAGGGGGAAATGATACAGATGCGCGGCGACAGACTCGGCGATGTGCTGACCGACACAGGATATGAGATACTTGCGGGGCAATGGACCGGAGTGCGGTTCGGAGCCGGCTCATTCGGCAATCGGATGGAATATGTAGATATGCAATCCACGGTGTCGGGCGTGATTGTGGACAGTTGCGGTATAACCGACCGCGACAAACTCACACTTGTCAACTCATGGCTACACAATTCCCAAGGAAATGTGCTGAGGTCGTCGCACGCCAAGGTGGATGCCTATGGATGCGTTTTCTCTGAAGCCGGCGAGGCAGTGGTGAGTCTGGCAGGTGGCATTCATGATTTCGCCCAATGCACACTTTCCAACTATTATCTATTCGCCATATCGCCTGAATCTATACTGACTTTAAGCCATCTTAAACCCGAGGACCAAGGCACGGTCAGGAATCCGCTGATGAAGGCCGAATTCAAGAATTGCATAATCTATGGGATGATATCTCCCATTACACCGGGCGACCTGGAATATACTGACGTGTATCTGAGGAATGTTTTGCTCGGAGTGAACGGTACCGACGATGACCATTTCGTTTCGTGCATCTGGGATGAGGACCCGCTCTTCGAGACAATCCGCAGCGACTATATCTTCAATTATCATCTGAAGGAAGACTCACCGGCGATCGGGGCCGGGAATCCGGCCTATGTCACTCCCATCGATATGTACGACATGGATGGCATCAATCGCCTTGCAAACGGCAATCCCACACTCGGGGCATACGCAAAATAGGCTAAGGGCCAGACTCAAAAAATGGCAGTGACTGGGGAAGGGACCTAATATTCAGAGAAGAATGGCGGACGGATTAGAAGTCCAATCCGGATGCGGTTGTGGAATTGCTTATAAGCGAGGAGACCCTCGCCATAGCCATTGTAGAAGTCGAGATAGAGATACTGGTTGGAATCCTTTACTATGCGGAAGCCGAGCTGGATGTTGGTGTTCCAGTTGAAATTCCAACCCTGTCGCTTCACAAATGTGGCGCCGAGAGTCCAACGGCGGTCGGTGGTGTTAAACTGAAATCCCATCTGGAAAATTCCGCTATATTTCAGAATGTCCTTGTTGTTTTGTCCATCTACTATTGGAATCCAATACTTTGCATGCACTGCGAGTTGGTCGGTGACAAAAGCGTTTGCTGCGAGCGACACCTTGTTCCACGACCGGGACTGTATGCTGTCGCGTCCATTGCTCTCATGCTCCACCATGATAGTCATCTTGCCGATATATCTGTCTTTGACAAAGAAAGGTTTTGCCCATCCGATTCCCGGATTGAAGTTGAGGTCGCTCATGGGCATTGAGTTCTGGAAAATCTCCCAAAACACCTTTTGCGTGAAGAAGAGATAAAGGTAAGTATGCCAAGGGAGCGTGGCATTGGTGAGTCTCTGCTTGATGGAAAGCTGGAATTTGACACCGGAATTTTGAGAGGTGGGCTTGTGGAAAAGGTCTGTGCCTAAGGCAAAGTAATTGTCCTTGTATAATCCGAAATATGGTCCAAGATCCATCTCTTTCTGAATGGAATCCGTATTCTCTTCCACGCCAGGCGGCAGAAGAATCTGAGCATTGGAATTCGTTGGGCATGTCAAAGCCAGCAGGCATATTGAAATGCAGGCCAGGATAGACAAACAGTTTTTTCTCATTTTATGGATATGGTTCAATGTGTTGATGGAAATCACGGGATGGGAATATACCCCACATAATGACTATACAATGCCACCTCGCGAATTGTTCGTGAGGTGGCATTGGTTTTTATGTTCCAAAAGTAGGAATTGTTATTTCAATTCGCCATTTTCTGCAGCTTTCACCATGTCTTCGGAGGCATAGATGTAGATCTCAACGCGACGGTTTTTGGCCTGTCCGTCCTTTGTGTCGTTGCTTGCCACGTAATCCTGCATCGGGAAACCCTTGGCAGTGAGACGTGAGGCGGCGATACCCTTGCCTTCGAGGAAGGACTTGACAGAGTTGGCACGGGCGTTGGCCACTTTCTCGTTGGCAGCCATGGTGCCGGTATTGTCGGTGTATCCGGCGATCACAGCGTTGGTAAGTGGGTTTTCGGCAAGAGAAGAAGCAAATTCAGAGAGGTCCTTTTGAGCGGAGGCCTGGATGTCGGATTTGCCCGTAGCAAACAGTATGCCACCGGGGAAAGTTACCTTGATAGCCTGCAGGCCGTCAACCTCGGTCTTCTCCACTTCTGCATCCTTGAGTTCTTCCTTGAGTTTCTTCTGCTGGTTGTCCATGTGTTTCCCGATGATTGCACCCACAGCGGCACCTACAGCGGCGCCGGCACCGGCGCCAATAGCAGCGCCTTTGCCTTTACCGATCAGAGCGCCTATACCGGCTCCGACCGCAGCACCGCTGCCGCCACCTATAGCCACACCTTTACCGAGATTTGTGGTGTTGCAACCGGTCACCATCATGAGAAGCGCGAGCACCGCGCACGCCATTGTCTTGATTTTCATTGCTTTTCTTTGGTTTAAGTTGTTGTTAGAATTATTTATAGTTATTTCCAAGTTGCAAATATAATAACAATTTATGATATAATCGCATAAATCACAATAAAAAATGCTGTTAATTTGTTTAATTATTGTAATTCAACTTTCGCAAGCTAAAGTTGAGGTTTATAGGTTTATGGGTTTATAGGTTTATTTTGTCTGTGTCTTGATAGTACAAAATCAAAGTGAGGAGTTAGAAAAAAATAAATTTCTATAATTACTGTCAAAACTTCTGTTAAAATAAACACATAAACCTATAAACTCTTAAGTTGAGCTTGCGAAACTTAAGTTATAGTAATTCTAAGGTAAAAATAAATGAGTGAAAACACGAATTCCACAATGACACCCGACCGACAATCGGAAAGGCTACAGGAACTTTCCACAGCCTCGATAGGCCGGATACTGCTAAAGTATAGTCTTCCCGCAGTGACAGGCACTGTGGTGATGGCATTGTATAATATCATTGACTCCATAGTGATCGGTCATGCCATCGACGACCCGAACGTGGTGGCCGGCATAGCCGTGACATTCCCGGTGCAGAACCTCGGGACGGCTTTCGGCATGCTGATAGGTGCCGGTGCCGCAACAAGAATCTCAATTGTCTTGGGACAGAAAGACCATCATAGGGCGGCTTTGATCTTAGGCAACTCCGTGCAACTCACAATTCTCATCGGTGTGCTATACACCACACTATTTGCCATATTCCTTGAGCCATTGCTCAGGCTCTTCGGAGCCTCGGACGCGAGTCTTCCCTACGCCAAGGAGTTTCTGATGTGGGTGCTTCCCGGCATGGTGCTGATGAACCTGACGTTCAGCTACAACAATGTGATGCGTGCATCTGGTTATCCGGCAAAGGCGATGTGGACCAACATGATAGGAGCGGGACTCAACTCCATACTTGCCCCGCTGTTTCTCTTCGGCTTCAAATGGGGCATCAAGGGGGCGGCGATAGCCACCGACATATCGATGGTGGTGACGGCAATCTTCGTGATGGGACACTTCTTCAAGAAATCGAGCACACTGCATTTCGAGAAAGGCACTTTCAAGTTTGACTGGCGCATCATCTCGTCGATTGTGTATATCGGCATGTCACCATTTCTGATAAATGTGGCGGGAAGCTGCGTCAACGCCGTGGTCAATGGTGCGTTGCTCAAGTATGGTGGTGACAATGCGATAGCTGCTGTCGTGGTATTCAACCGATATGTCACAGTATTTGTGTTTGTGGTAATCGGTATCTGTCAGGGCATGCAGCCGATACTTGGCTACAACTATGGGGCCGGCAAATTCGATCGGCTGTTTCGCACGCTGAAGTTGGCAATACTGTGCAGCATGACTTTCACTACCATAGGAAGCATAATCGGAGCTACGAATGCAACATTCATCGCGAAATTGTTCATGCAGGATGCCAACCAGATAGAGTGTGCCGTGAATTGTCTGCATGTCACCACTATAGGATTTTGGATAGTAGGATTCCAGATTGTGGCGACCAACTATTTCCAGTCGCTCGGCATGGCAGCGAAGTCCATATTCCTGTCACTTACTCGCCAGGTGATTTTCATGATACCGATGCTGATGATTCTGCCACCCCATTTCGGGCTCGACGGAGTGTGGATGTGTTTCCCGATAGGCGACTTCCTGTCGTCGATTGTGGCCGCCCTCATGCTCTCCTGGCAGATAAAGCACATAAAGCGCACCCCATCCTCACCCCAAACACTTAAACCATAACCTTATAACCCCATAACCTTATAACCCTTAATTTCCGCCATGCGGAAATTAAATATCATGACCGACAGACATTATCATCATATACTCGAATACTTCCGGGGAGTCACCAAGTGCACCAAGTGGGAAGGACACCTTTACGCAGTGGGTGGTTGCGTGAGGGATGAGATTCTCGGCTCTGAGATCCACGATGTGGATATTGCGGTGGATATCCCCAACGGGGGGATTCTCTTCACCCGCTGGCTTATGCGGCGGCGTCAGCTTGCCGAGATGCCGATTTTCTTCCATAAATTCGGGACCGCCAAACTTCGCCTTCGCCGTTTCCCCGACGACGAGATAGAACTCGTGCAGACACGCGCCGAGCAATACACCGACAAGACAAGCCGTTGCCCGGAGGTGGTGAGCGGCAACATCGAGCAGGACTGTTTCCGACGCGATTTCACAGTCAATACGCTCTACCGTAACATCTCCACAGGCGAGATACTCGATATGACCGGAAGTGCGGTACATGACATAAAGGAGGGCATACTCCGCACCCCGATGGATCCCTACGAGACGTTTGATGATGATCCGGTGAGGATATTGCGATGTCTGCGGTTTGCGGCACGTTTCGGCTGGGAGATAGAGCACACCACACAGGAGGCACTTCAGGCATGTGTGAGCCGTCTTGCCATAGTGTCGAGAGAGAGATGGGCGTCGGAGTTCAAGAAGATGCTTTTTGGCAGGAATGCCAGGAGGTCGCTTGGAGAGCTGGCACGGATTGACGGATTCAAATACATGAATCCGCTCATACGTGAGATGTCGGCCAAATATCCCTACGATGGAGACAAATCTGTGCTCGAGATGGGGATAGAGGATGCGGCGCGACTTGAGGAAGAGGGTGTGGATGATCCGGCACGCCGTCTTGCCGCGTTTTTTGGATATGACGGGATGCTCCGGGCCGGGGTGAGAGACAAGAACGGGGCCATTCGTTATCCGAGGCATGAACTGACCGGGGCTTCCATGACCGCCAAATTCTTGAAGCACATAAAGATAGATAGGAATGTGGCGAATGCTGCGGTGGCAATCATGAAGGAGAAGGGCGAGAAACGTCGCATAGCGGAAAGAGAGTCGAAAATAGCCGCCCAAGCGCGGAAGCAGCATGAGCTGCAGGAAGCCCGGCTTGCACGCAAGCAAGAGCGCGCAGAGAAGCACCGCAAGCTAATGGAAGAGCAACAGAGCCGTCCGAAGAAGAAACGCCGCCGCAAAAAGAGGAAACCGAAAGAGCCGGAATGAAAGATGCAATTGTAGAATATCTAAGCACAAGAAAGCACACAATGACAAGATATATAGGGATTCGGCTGCCGATTCTTTTGCTGACAGCCCTGTGCATGATTATTGGATGCAACCATCAGCCTGACCCTCGTCTTCTTGAGGCGGATGCCCTTATTGATGAGCATCCCGACTCGGCCTTGCGCTTGCTGGAGGGCCTGGATATGCCGGAGGATGCTCCGGAAAAAGACCGGGCGACATACAACATGGTGCTCACACATGCCCGATACAAGAATTTCATCGATGAAGACAACGACAGCATGATTCGCATGGCTGCGGATTATTTCACAAGACACAACGACATAGGAAATGCCGCCAGAAGCCTATACATTTTGGGTATGGTTCAAATGAACACCGGAAGGTTAGGTGATGCTGCCGTATCATTCAGGAAAGGACTTGATATGGCACGGGAAAATAACTACTACATGTGGGAGGGACAGTGTGCAAGAGGTCTTTTCATGCTTTATGGCGATCTACTTGACAGTTCATCTCAATTAAAGTATGCCAACGAATCATACGAAGCTTTCGTTAAGGGGGGATTTGATGATTGGATAAACTACTCAAGACTGAGCGTTGCGAGTGCATATAACAATAATGGCAAATACAAAAAGGCTCTCTCACTTGCCCTGGAACTTAGCGAGACAGGTAATCTAACTTCCGATTCCATAATTATAGAGGAATCCATGTATCTGATGGGTCTCTCACAAAGCAATATTGGCGAATTTAAGGAATCACTTGAAAGCTACGCACATGCTTATCGCATCAATCCAGAGTTACTGACAGAAAACGATCTGAAGCAGATATCAATGGCAGCATCACACGTCGATCATGACAGTTTGTCAGATTATGCCAGGAGTTTTATTGCAGAAGTGTCAAGCACGGAATCTTACAGGCCATCCTTCGTAATTTTGGCTGAACAGTGCAGGCATGAGGAGGCGTATCAGGAGATCAACAGATACATGAACAAACAAGACAGTGTCTTTGCGACGCTCTTACACAATAATGTTTCTGAGTCATTAGGTTTGTATGAAGAAAGTGAAAAGAAAATAGCGGAGGAAAAACATAAAACTGAAAGGTTATTTTTTTATGTTATCCTTCTTGTCGTTGTCATGGTTGCTTTGTGTGCATATTTGCTTTCCAGATTCAAGTTACTCAAAAGAGAGAAAGAAATGGAACATTTAGTGGCAAATATTGAAAGTTTGAGAAACGACTTGCAAATGCAGATAGAGTCAAATCATGATGAATCCTCAGAAGTGTCGGACAAATGTACCGGACAATTCCTGAAACTTATTAGAGAAAATTACGCAGAAGCTAACGAAATCTGCGATAGTTATTATCAAAATTCAGATTTGAAGTCAACAAAGCAGGCAATTGTTGCCAGGGCGGAGAAAATAGTACACGATTTCACGAATCCCGAATCTCTTGACGAAATAGCAGCATACGTTGACAATCACTCAAACGGTCTATATTCTTCTTTCAAACGCGAATTACATGGTCTCAATGAAGAAAACAGGAGACTTTTTCTATATCTTTTGGTTGGCTTCAGCAATCGATCCATTTCAGTTTTACTACAGCAGAAGACCGGCACGGTATATACAAAAAAATCGCGGCTAAAGGATAAAATTTTAAAAAGCGGAGGGACTCGAAAAGATGAATATCTCTCCGTGTTTGGATGACGATACCCTACTCACCCTTGATGTATAGGCCCTAAACTCTTACAAACAAATAATTTAGCAGTTAATGCACATTTCTAATTATCAATCATTTACAATAATGTAAGATTTTTGTAAGATTTTAGTGTTCAATTTTTTTGCTGTTAATATTGGGTTGTGTTAAATTTGTTGACGAAACATTAACACAAATTTCAGTATGAAGACAACAAAAATTAAATTGATGTTTGCGACAATCCTTTTGTCAGCATTGCCGGTCTTCTCGGAAGACCAGAGTCCGTCCAAATCCAAAGATGAATCCCAGACAACAAACGGTGGAGGAATCCTTGAGACCCTACACAAATTTAGAGACCGAAAGAGGATGCCGTCAAGAGACCGCCTCGAGCTGATCTATGAAAACGGCATGCTGACGCTGGAATCCGAGACGGTGGAGGGTTGCTTCTCGCTCGAGATCACATGCGAAGATGCCAATGTGTATGAATACATTCCCGGCATGGAGATTGGGGAATCCGTTGCCATCAGTCTTGACCTCGGCACATACAGTGTCACCGCCAGCAATCCCGATGGTCTGGAATTTGCCGGCGAAATGATTGTCTATTAACAATAATGTCGCTAAATTACAACCAAAGGCTGCGTTGGGCTATAACCATCAAGAACCATGAACGAACAATCTGAGAACCATCTTAATATATGTTCAGACATATTGTAAATCTTGAACCATCTTCGCTTCCGCAAGCGGAAACGGCTGCGCTCGATAAGACTCGGTCTTAATTTAGCGATATTAAAACCTACCTATAACGAATTTAAACTAAACATAAACCTTAAAATCAACTGAAATGAATCGAATTCTTTTATTTATTCTCACAACGTTTGCCATAATGTCAAACGCATCAGCACAGATTGTAGTAAATGAAGAGGGTCAAACACGCATGGGATATGTCATGAACAACTCTTTGGATAGCAGCGTTTCGTTAAATATCTGGGATTGTTCAAAACCTCATGGAGGTGCCATTTCTTTTGGATTAGGACTCAAATCAATGATTAAAGGGGATGGTGCACATGGAAATCTTTCTTTAATTGCGAAAAATAGATTTGAATTATCCACCGGGACTGAGAGAGTCTTGCTGTTTACACCAAATTTATTTGAATTTTCTTATAATGTTCAGGCCCCAGCCTTCCTGACAACTTCTGATTTAAGATTAAAATCGAACGTTTCAAGTCTTGACAATGCCTACATCTTTCTCAAAGATATCAATTCAGTAGGATATAATTTGTCATTTCCCATTAGAACCGATAGTTTAGCCACAAAAGACAGTGCGGCCAAAGCAACAAATACAATTAAAGACGACAGACTACATTTTGGGTTCATCGCTCAGGAAGTTAAAGAGATTTATCCCAATCTTGTAGTTGAAGATGAGAATGGCATGCTCTCAATCGATTATATCGGCTTCATTCCTCTTCTTGTAGATGCCTATAAGCAACTCAGCGAGAGGGTTAGACAACAAGATGAATATATAGCCTCAATAGCCAATCAGACAAAACCATCATATATGCCTGCATCAGTTGGTGAAACAACGGATGAAAAAGCCATTTTGAAGCAAAACAAACCGAATCCTTTCAACTCCACGACTACAATTGAATGTTTTATCCCCAACAACATCAACAAAGCATGTCTATGTATCTATGATCTACAAGGCAAACAGGTAATATGCATAGATATTATCGAGCGTGGGAATGTCTCTACTATTATTGATGGTTCACGACTTACACCCGGTATGTTTATATACAGTCTTATAGCAGACGGACAAGAAATTGACAGCAAACGAATGATATTAACCGATTAAGATTTCACCATGAACAATATTTTGAATGAAATAAAAAGAAGTTCACATACATGTATATCATGGTTGTGTCTAAGTATAATTTTATTATATCCTATCGTAGGAAAATCTGAGATTCATTATAAATATTATTTCTCGGATACAATAAAAATAGACACCATTGTTTCACCATGTGGACAAGAATTTCTGAAAATATCTGGCGACAATTTGTGGATGCATGGAGAAACAGCACATCCTGAAATTCCTTATACAACCGCCAGATTCTTAGTTCCAGACAATGCATGTAATTTTTCGATTAAAATAGACGGTATTGAACTATATGAATTGCCACAATCGGAACTCCCTCTTTTCCCAAAACAACAGGATGTAACCATAAATGAATTCGATATAAACGATTTTACATATCCGGATTCAATTGGATATGCCAATTTTAGCACTAACATCAGGGCTGAAATAATCAAAGAGTCCTGGATTGAGGGACTTTATCACATAGTTGCTGTTGCATTATATCCACTATCTTATTCCTCAACGTTAAAGAAAATGGGTATATGCAATTCATGCGATGTATATCTTGATTACACCTTAGATTCATCCCAAAAACAATTGGGATCCAAAGAACATAAATCCAGTTTAGTCGATATCTCCAATATAGTTGTCAATCCAGAGATTCTTAAAAACAGGGATTGTTTAGTCAATGAGAAAACTGGTTTTCTACAAATAAATCAAATTGATAAGTATTACATTATTTCAGAAAAATCATTGCTCCCAGCTTTTAAGGATTTGGTATCATGGAAGACACAAAAGGGTTATAATGTAATTCTAAAAGCTATAGAAGATATATATTCCGATGCCCGATATTCTGTTGATCCAGATAAGGGCATTATAGATAAAGCTGAGTCTCTGCGAAAGTATTTGCAAGATGAATTTGAGGCACATGGAA
Organism: Muribaculum sp.; assembly: GCA_023667055.1. Taxonomy (GTDB): domain Bacteria; phylum Bacteroidota; class Bacteroidia; order Bacteroidales; family Muribaculaceae; genus Lepagella. The sequence continues at coordinate 39,195 of JAMPAV010000010.1, forward strand.
CTTTTTTCTGTCTATTAGCGGGTGATCGTAAGACAGACATGCCCATTAGAAAGGTTTGTTGGCGTAATGCAAACGATACTATTCTCGAAGATCGTCCATTATTGTATGATCCCAATGGAGACAACTATACTCCTACCGATGATTATTTTTCTGATTTATCACGAGATCGGTGGAAGACATTTAAGGATAAACCGACAGGTGAACTTGTGTGTTACATACGTGAGTCCTATGATCCATCAATTTATGTAGGAAGATTATTATGTCATACTTCTGAAGAAATTCAAAATTATATATCTAAATTAATTCTTTATGAGTGTAATCCTGGAAGAGGAAATGCGGAATACCTGAATAATGTCATTATGACGTTACAAACCGAGACCCTTGCAGAAAAACATAAAGAAAATCTTTTTAATCAAATGACAGAGACGTTCGGCGAAGTTGAATTCATTCTTGATTCTAAGATTTCAGATTCCAAAGCCGCTGGATATCCCACAGGAAAGATGGTTTTGGATAAATTAAACAATTGTGGTTATTGCAGTTGGCAAGGTCATGGAGAACCGAGTACCATTGCATTCTCTGGAAACAGAAAAGAATCTTATGAATGGCAGTTTATACGGGCATTAAGTTCCTATAAGACCATGAAGGAATCTCCAACAGATTATCAGTCTCAAATATACAACACCGCAGATTATAATAGTTTAGATCTATTGACAAATTTTGATAAGCCATTTGTTATATATACACCATCTTGTTCAACTACCCCATTTGATATATATTCAGAAATAAACTTTAAGTTTGATATACCGCACACAATGTCTTCTGCTTTTACGGTATCAGGATTATATGGCGGTGTTGCGTATATCGGTAATACAAGAGCATATTATATTAATGCTTCCGCAAACATGGAAAGTTTGTTTCTTGAAAACTTAAGATATGGACAAAAAATTGGAGTTGCAGAGGCTTATTCAAAATTCGATATGCCAACACCGAGCAACATAGATTGGCATGATATGCATACTAATAATTTAATTGGGGATCCCGAAATGAATGTATGGACTGGGAAACCAGATGCGTTGAACTTGAATCTATTTTGGCAAGAAAGTGGCATCGGGTTGCAAGGAACTGACCAAGCTGGATGTAGGATTGTAATATCGGATGGCACCGGGGATACCAAATCTTTTTTGTGCAAAAGGTCAAATATTTCATATATCATTCCATATCTGAGCAATAATGACCGAATGGTGTCCGTTGGTATTTATAAAGACGGATATCTACCTGTAGTTTCATTAGGATGTTGTAATCAAATTATAGAAAACTGCAACAAGACATTTACTGTTAGAAATTCGGTGTTGGGTTTAGACCCCGATGATATGGAGCAGGGGGTAGTTATTGGTTCAGGCGCAAATATTTCTGTTCGAGCGATAGATTGTGTAGAGTGCGGTCAGTCTCTCAGTATAGATAATGGTGGGAATCTGACATTAAAGTCTGATAAAATCGCAAAGATGGATGGAAGTAAGGTGTGCTCAGGAGGTAATCTTGTTGTAAATGCAGAAAAAATTGAGATTTCAAATGGATTTACGGTTAGGAAAGGTGGATATTTTTGTGCTAATATAAAAAATTGAAATTATGAGAAAAAAATCTTACAAATCAAAAAAAGATTTTATAAAAGTTATGGTGATTCTTTCGATGTGTCAGTTCACTGTAAGTGCGCATGAATATGTTCCAATTGTCAAGTATGACAGAGTGTGGGAAAGCGTTACCGGCGAATGGGGACCATATACGGTGAAGTATATGAAATTTGACGGGACGGAAGAAATCAACGGGAAGACATATCATAGAATAGTCACTTATAAAAAATCCATTATGAATTGGGATGCCCCCGGTGAGGCTCATTATGAATACTTTGATAACATATGCGAAAACGAGGGTTATCTGAGAGAAGAAGATGGCAAGGTTTATACACTTGTGATTGATTATGACTTTAGCGACTATTCCTTCGGAATCACCTATTCTCCTGATGAACCGGATGCCGATAATTGCAAGATATCCGAACGCCTTTTGTATGATTTCAACTGCAATGAGGATGATGAATTCAATGCTTTTTCTTGTTGCATGAAGACCGGGGAGATGATGAATTTCACTGTGTTGTCAAAATCCTCTATGGAAATAGATAGAGAGAAATGTCAAGTTATAAATATCTATCCATCAGTATATGTCAATGAGTATTGCAAGGGATATGAAGTAATAGAAGGAATCGGGCCCACAGATTACGGATGTCTGAACTATAATGAATTTTATACCCAACCGACAAGGCCATGGCTATACAATTATTTCAACCGGCTTTTTGATGCTGATGGAAATGTGATTTATAAAACCAAGAATTGCGTTGACTATCAACTACCTGACGATGCGTTTAGTTCAGTCAACAGCATATCTCAGATGCCGACACCTCTCTTTTCCGACGGTTTTATATCGTATGGAGAAGACAATCATTCCAATTCCATCAAGGTTTACAGTATGAATGGTAGCAAAGTGAAATCCGTGGGTGGTCGGGGACGTATTCTGATCTCAACAAATGATATGTCCACAGGTGTTTACATGGTAGTGTTCGAGACGGATGGCAAAACTTCGGCACGCCGTAAATTCATAGTGAAGTAGAATCTTTACGGATTCATGGTCATGAAACCCGGCCAAAAGTTTTGTCAATTCGGGAAATCCGGCAAGACTGTAACAATGATTTACCAACACTGCAGGGGACGGGATTTATCTGTCCCGTGCAGGCATAAAATTTTATTGACATGAAACTACATTTACTCGTTATTATGGTCTTGTCGTCAGTGCTTGCTTATGCCGGCATTCCATCGACATGTCTTTCACAACCGGATTATTCCGATCTCACCTCCGGCAACCGAAGAATCTTGAGTCTTCCTGAAAATGCAGGTGTATTGTCGCTGTCGGATGTGACAGACCCCGTAAAGAAGTCTGTGCGTGTGCGTTCCTATTCCAAACCGTTCAGGGCGGAGACAACCGGCTACGGACAACTAAAGGACATACTTGACGCCAACGGCGGAGCCGAGATTGATTCGCTGACAGTGGCCGGGCCAATGGACGAGTCAGATTTCAGAGCCATCTGGGACTGCGCCGTGTATGGGAATCTTGCTTGTCTTAATCTTGGAGAGGCAGCCATCAAAGACAACGACATACCGAAATGGGCGCTTTATGACCCAATTCAGTGGGACCAGGGCTTCCTGCTGAAAATAAAAAAAATAATACTGCCGGATGATGTGGAGAGAATAGGGGTCGCAGCTTTTGCAATGATGGCACTTGAGGAGATCAACATGCCGTCGAAGCTGCGTGTCATCGAGAGTTCCGCGTTTTTATTTGACAGACGCCTGAACTGTCCGCTGGTCTTTTCCGAGGGGCTTGAGGAGATCGGCCACCAGGCATTTCATGACTGCTTCAGTCTCTCCACGACACCGATACTTCCCGGGACACTGAAAAAGATTGGTGTTCATGCGTTTTCCGCGACGCAGATAGAAGGCATTGAATTTCCTGAAAGTCTTGAGGAGATAATGGAGGGGGCGTTTGTAGCGACATCCCTGACGAAAGTGTATCTTCCCGACAATTGTCTGAAAATTGGACCAATGGCATTCCAGGGCTGTCTCATGCTAAAGGAGGTGAGGTTGCCCAAGGACCTTGAACGCATTCCCAGCGGATTGTTCAGCCAGTGCCGCAACGAAGATTTTAACACAATAACACTCAATGAGGGTTGCCGGGTCATAGGTAATTACGCATTTGAGAGTAGTTTTATAAAGGAAATAAACTACAACGACAAAATAGAATGCATCGAATATGAGGCTTTTCGCGGAACCAACATTGAGGAGGTGATCATACCGGAAAGCATAAAGACTCTTGGCTGGGGATGTTTCTCGGATATATATCCAGATCTCAAAAGCATATATTGCCAATCGCCTACACCTCCCGTATGCGAGATTGAGGAGGAACGGACATTCACACCCTTCGGCTCGCCCGGCAGTCTGGCCGATATAAATCTGTTTGTTCCCTACGGAGCAAAGGAGGCTTATTCCAAGGCACCATGCTGGGAGAATTTTGTCAATATAATCGAGACCGGCGACCTACCCGGCGCAAGCGTAGGGAAGCCCGACATGGAAGAGAATACCGGATTGGACGCCATGCCGATATACGATTTGTCTGGCCGGCAGATCAGCAATCCCCAACGCGGCGAGATCTACATACGGAATGGCAACAAGTATATAAAATGAGTTCAGAATGATGCCAATGGTTGAATCCGGAAGAGATGAAGCGTTGGAGTCAAAATCACTCCCATCCTTCCTTAGTCGCCTGTTCCAAAACGGGATGTGTCAATATTGGTGTCGCTCTTTGGTTTGAAACCGTTGAAACGCCAGATGAAGGTGAGACGGAGGTTGCGGGTCATGTCGCGCACTTTCATCCGGTAGTCTTGTCCGGCATGGTTGATTGTCATTGTCGGCGACCAACGGTTGAAGATGTCATCGGCCTTCAGATCGAGTTCGCAACAACGTTTCTTGCCAAACTGCCATTTGACTCCGGCATCAACTTTCCACATCGAGGATAAATCGGCTATGCCTTGTACTGACCGTGAGATATATGTGAAGTCAACAGACATAGACACCGGGCAATTCTGACCGAAACGGAAGGTGTTATTCAGTGCTCCGTAGAATATCCATTTGTGGTTGTCGAAGCTGATGTCGTGGAAATGGTCGGCTTTCTCCCGCTGGTTGAAGATATTTGCGGTAGCGGTGGCGTTCCAAACGTAACCTATATTGAACGGCACGTTAAGGTTTAAGCCGACCGTCTGCTTGTAGTTTATATTGATTGTCTGATAGATAAGACTAAGTTCATCTGGCGACTGATACGGCAGTTGAACGGTTGCCCTGTCACCATATTGAACGTATAGCGTAGCCACATATTTCTGCTTGAAAATATAGCTGAACTGACCGGCATAATTGAGATAGGGTTGCAACTCCGGATTACCTATCACTTTTGAATAGGGATTGATGTATGATGTGTGGCTATGCAGTTCCCAATATGAGGGATAGACCCGTTGGGTGGTGAAATTCAACTGGAATATACTTTTGGGTGTCTTGTAGTATGTAGCTCCCAACTGCGGAATGAAATTCCAGTTATGCTGATAGTCATTGTGAAAATATTCTCCTTTGGCTGAGACATTGAACGACAAGCCCCAATCAAACGAGCGTTGCAAACCAACGTAGGCATCAGCGACATCCTCCTTGGAATTGCCGGAAAAGCCACCATCATCATCGGGATAGTTGACCTGTGAACTGCGGTCATCTGAATGTTGATACTCCAACCCATAGTTCAACTGCCATTTACCAAGCCGATGCTGTTGGTCTGCATACACGTGCCAACGGTTTATATCCTGCTTGTTCAATGAACCGAAAAGATAGTCACTACCTTGTGTCAACGACTGGTTGCGCTTTTCTCCATAATATGTATAGTCACCGCCAACTGTCAATCCAAATGGTGCGGAATAGCGTAAGGCGACATTCTGGTAATTTATGGGGCCATCGGAAGTATAGGAATTTGTAAAATCGCCTAAAGTACCGGAGGAAAGACTCCAACCCATGGCTTTGGAAGTTATATGTCCATTATAGGTAACCCTTAGATTTTTATATGAGGTGGCTGCATAGATGGTATTTGCCCAGTTTTCAGATATTCTGCGCATATTATCCTCAATCATAGTCTGCTTCCCATCATAAAGATGATTTGAGAATGTCTCTTCATTATTCCAACTCTTTGAGCGCGAGAGACCATAGTTCAGGTCAAAAGTCCAATCCTTAACCGCGTATATTGCGGCCAGCCCACCTCCGTATGATGAGTAATGTTTCTGGTTATATCCGGCTCTGACTTGTCCTTGCAGACCGTCAAGAGGAGATGGTGTTTTAAATACCACATTGATTACCGCTCCATTGACATGATATTTAGCCGGGGCGGTGTACATCACCTCAACCGTTTTCAAACGGTCAATAGGAGTGGTGTAAAGTAACTGATATAGGTTTTGCAACGGCATATTTGTTAGCTCGCCATTGAGGATTATGGTCACATCACTTGCCCCGGCAAGTCCGATAAGTCCGTTGTTGTTGACAACTCCCGGCAGATAGCCCAACGCCTCAAGAATATTGTTGACGGGCTTATCCTTGACTATTGAAGGCAAATCGACAATCATCATGCCGTCTTCTCCCTTGATCTGCGGCTTCTCACCTTTCACCACCACCTCGTTGAGTTGGTGAGTATTGATGGTGTCGGGATTTTCTGTCTGAGAGTGTCCCGAAAGTGCTACGATGGTTAAGCCTGTTACAATAAATATCCGCTTCATAATCGTTGTATATTTGTGGAGATGCAAATTTAGTCACGAATCTTTGTGCGCTTGTAATCCCGAACCTTATTTAGTCTTAAATCTTCCCTTATTTAGTCTTAAATCTGCAATCCTCTGTGTGGCAGTATGAAAGATTATTTGTAAATTTGCGTATGAAAAAGTTCAAAATCAACTCCATAATATTCATATCTGTCATTGCGGTTATCTTCTGCTGCAATGTCTATTACCTCGTCAATCTCTATAATTCGATACGTGAAGATGTAGAGAGGGAGGTCTTGACAGCTCTTGCCGATACGGACATAGATGATATGTGGGAACGCGCCGAGAAAGCAAGACGTATTGCCCGCGAATCAGGACTTCTTCCTGTCTCTCAAGAAGAAGCTGATTCAATATATAGCGGACAGAGGGGTACAATCTCCGGTAAAGTTGATGATGATGGTAATTTTGAGACAAGTACTATTGAAGAAGATGGAGAGGTAACAGTGCAACGAGCACCGCTAAAACGCAACCGTTCTTACACAAATCAGATGATGAAGGCCATGAGTCAACAAATGCATGAGGCCATGGATAAATATTATGGCTATGACCTGAGTATTACGGATAGCATATTCAAGGCACGTCTGGCAGACAGGGGCATTTTCCCTGATATCGTTTCCATTGACATTGTAGATCAAAAAGATTCCATACTGTTGTCCAGTTCGAATAGGGTATTGTCCAATTCGGATTTAGAAACCTACAAACTGTGTTTCAATCCGGAAAAGGGATGGCTGTTCAAAGCAAGTATGACTCCTCTTACACGTCATATCCTCTCGCAGATGATGGGTGTTATCATCACGATTTTTCTTTTGATGGTTGCTTTCTCAGCTGCTTTCTGGTATTTATTCCGCACGGTTTCCAAACTGCGTACCATCGAAGAGATGAAAGATGATTTTGTCAGCAACATGACCCACGAACTGAAAACACCCATCGCAATCGCTTATTCAGCCAATGACGCACTTTTGAATTATGACACTACAAATGACCAGGAGAAAAAGACGGCATATCTCACTATTGCCATAAAGCAACTGAAACGTCTCGGAGAACTTGTGGAGAATATCCTCGCCATGAGTTTGGAGAGACGTAAGACAATGACTTTGAAACCGGAAAATATTGATTTGCCGGAACTGGTGGAAGAAATAACCAGTGCACAGCAAATGAGAGGAGATAAGGATATTTCAATTGAGGTTCAAACAAAAGATGATGTCACTATATATGCCGACAAATCACACTTGTCAAATGTGCTGAACAACCTGATTGACAATGCAATCAAATATTCCAATGATTCGGTGAGAATAAACATCGAAATTGAGCGAAACAGCATTTCAGTGTCAGACAATGGTATGGGAATTCCGCAAAAGAGTTTGCCATATATTTTCGATAAGTTCTATCGTGTACCACATGGAAACCGTCAGGATGTTCGCGGATACGGCATCGGCCTATACTATGTTAAGCATATCATCGAGAAAATGGGATGGAGCATTTCCGTAAAGAGTCAGCAGGGACTCGGGTCAACATTCACCATTAAATTCGACAATCATGAAAGCTAAGATATTGTTCGTGGAAGATGAGCGTGACCTGTCGCTGATAGTATGCGACACATTGCGTCAACAAGGATATGAAGTGGAAGTTGCTTTCGATGGCATTGACGGACTTGCCAGATACAAGACCGGAGGCGCGGATCTGATTGTGGCTGACGTGATGATGCCACGCCTCGATGGTTTTGCGATGGCAAGGGAAGTCAGACGTGTCTCAGCCAATGTGCCTATTATTTTTCTGACGGCGAAAAGCACTATCGATGATGTGGAGGAGGGCTTCGACATTGGAGCCAACGACTACATAAAGAAGCCGTTTGAACTTCGGGAACTGCTTATCCGGATAAAAGCGTTGCTACGTGGAAGGGACAGTAGCTATTACGAAGGAAGGGTATATTCAATCGGTGATTATCTGTTTAACACAGCAAATCAAACATTGACAGTTAATGACAAAGAGACGGTGTTGTCAAACATAGAAACCCGGATATTGGAAAAATTAGCTTCAAATATTGGCAAGACCGTTGACTCATCCGAGCTGATGATTGCCGTATGGGGGCGTGATGAAATCAGCAACCGCAACTCCCTTCACGGCTACATCCACAAGCTACGCCGTGCATTGCGCCACGACCCCAAAATCAGCATAATAAATCAGCGAGGTTTCGGATATATGTTAACCGTTAAAATATCATGACTATGAAAAAACTATAATAAAAGGTTCAGGCTTCTACACCTGAGTCATGATTTGAGAATGGAAAACATTACCATCCAACATCTCAAGAAGATTGCCGAGAAAGCGGATATAGCGAAACCATTGTCAATGCGCATAAGCCGCCACTCTTTTACCCACATCGCACAAGAGTCGGGTGCGGAATCCTCAGCCATAAAAACATTCTTGTCCACAGCAAGCTCGCTACCACCGAAAGCATTGGAGTCAAAATCAATAAAATCCATTTCAAAAGCAACGGTTTGCGATGACTTGCGTCACCCTGAAACCACTAAATAAATGGATATGTTGTTGGATTTCAATGCATATTGAATTCATTGTTCAAAAAGTGACGAAGTCAAGAAGTAACATCCGAGCAACTTTTTAAAGAATAGTTCATCAACCCCAATGAATCCAAATTCACTCGTAATCCGACAATGAAGCACAATGCTGATGGCATAGATACAGAACTTATTCGACTTCGCGAGGAGAATACTCGGCTGAAGGAATTGCTTAATAGACATGAGATTGCTTATGAATCTACATCTTCACCCGTTATTCCTGTACAAAAGCCGGCGATGTCGCAGCTGTCGTTGGAAGAGAAGGTGGCGTTGTTCCGCAGTTTGTTTCATGGGCGTGAGGATGTTTTTGCCCGGCGGTGGTATAGTCCGAAGAGTGAGAAGAGTGGCTATCAGCCGGTTTGCACAAGAGAGTGGAATCCCGGTTATTTCGACAAGAAGAAATATAAGTGCACTGAATGTCCCAACCGTGAGTTTCAGCCGCTTGGATATAATGATATTTACCGTCATTTGGAGGGGAAAGACTCCAACGGCAAGGATGTAATTGGAGCATACGCCATACTTGCGGACAACACTTGCTATTTCCTTTGTTGCGATTTTGACGATAAAAGTTGTGAGCATGGGTACAAGGATGATGTCAGGGCATATCTTGTTATAGCATATCCATTATATATTATTGACATATAATATTATAATTATAATACTTTGTAAGAATGTTGTACGATTGGAATAAGATGGGGATAAGGGAAGAAAGGGATTTTGAGATTTTTAGCGGTTGTTAAGGATTTTTATTTGCGGTTGGTTTCGTCTTTTGACTGCTTTTAATGGGACGGATTTAGGTAAAGTTGTCATGTTGGCTGGAGAAAAGAAACAGAATTGATGAGGTGATGTGTACCATTTGTCTTTTGCCCCGCCAAACTGTTTATGAGTGTAGAAATATGAATATAGTTAGGTAAGGATGTATATACATAGACCTAAACTATTATTTATATGGCAGGATTATTTTTGCTGCCGTTTGAACAAATACAGCCCATAAGTTGTATTTTTGAAAAAGATTTCTTATCTTTGCGTCAAAATTTGAGACTATGACTTTCGATGATATTACAGAAGACGGACGGCTTTGGGCTGTAAGATATGACGGAGAGGAGGACAACTGTCTTGATTCGCTGTTCGACCAATGGAATGACGTTGCGTGGCTACGAGCATTCTTCAAGGCTAACTCTAAAGATTTGGAAGGTTATTTCAAAATTACCACCGTCAATGATGCGATTAAACGCACCATCGATGACAGTGAGCAGCTTGAAGCCATAATAATGGATATTTCACCGGAGGCGAATCTCGACCTTATATTCCGTCCGTTGAGTAATAGCCGGATTGCCGAATGTCTGCTTGGCAAAGAGAAGGCTCGGTTGAAAAATCTTGTAGGCCATTCGTCATGGCTTCGCATCTATGCCATAAAGTTGGCTAAGGGCGTTTATGTTGTGACCGGCGGTGCTATAAAACTCACTGCCACGATGCAGGAAAGAGAACACACTGCTGCTGAACTTGCAAAGATTGAGAAAGTCAGGAATTTTCTCCTCGACGAGAGAATTGTTGACGATGAGAGTTTTATTGAATATATTGCCGAACTTTAATACTTGTGACTATGAAAGAGATACAGAATCGGCTGTCGGCTTACGCATCAGCCACACCATCGAAATGGAGGGAGAAAGCTGAAGCGCGGTTGGCTAACAAGGAATGGCTACGTTACTCGCAGCGCATTGCCATGATGATGCTTGACAAGATGGAGGAACTTGGTCTGACTCAAAAGTCAGTGGCCGAGCGAATGGGTTGCTCACAACAATACATTTCAAGAGTGCTGAAAGGAACTGAAAACCTGTCAATCGAAACCATCAGCAAGATTGAATCGGCTCTTGGACTTCAGATTTTGGAGCCGGTGTGCATATTAAAGCATTAGTGGCAACCTTTTGAGAGGAGTATTGTTATAATCTAAAACCGATAGATAT
>JAMPAV010000011.1 GCA_023667055.1 Muribaculum sp.
CAAGGATACGCTGATTATCAGCTATTCTTATTATACTATTTTACGAATGAAAATATCAGGTAATTCCCCGTCAAATAATTCCGTTGAGAATGGAATTCTCGCCACATCTGCACTCATCAGGAAGGCCTCGGACGAAGCGGGTTATTCCTTCAAGACAATTCACGTGCAAGGATAGTCGCCACGGAAAGTTTATATCGTCTGTCTGGCTGAAAGCATTTTCCGAACCGGGATGTTCTTCTTGAAAAATCATAGCTCCATAGTTGGAGAAATCCAATTCGACATCATAAACTGTTTTAGATGGGTCAAACACACAACCGAAAAAATCAGGTCTCAAATCTCTCTTGGAATTGCTGCTTTGAGTGCAATGTTTATCGAGGATTTTAGCGTCTTTCCACCTTTGGGTCTTGAACAATCTGACTTCACGGTCGTTGGTGTCGTAAGCGAGAATGCATTTTGATTCAGGGAAGACTTGGAATACTTCAATCTCATGGTCTTTAATACCGTTGCGTGATGCATAGCCCTTCAGTAGAACCCTTCTTTTAGAGTTACGCGCTTCGTAGATTGCTGACATTCCAATACCCTCTTTGTCGCCGGCAAGATTATATTTCTTATGAAGTGTCTGGTCACGGACTACTCTATTCATTGGGATGGTTGCTCCGCTGGTGCGTATATAAGATTCCTGTATTTCTTCCGGGCGATGCGAATCCGGATGGAAATAGACCATATCTCCACGATAACTATCCACGTGAATTCTGAGAATCTCAAGTTCCTCATTGTTTCTTTCGATATTATAAGACACGTATGCTGTGGTGACGCTTGTCTTCTCTGCGCCCGACTTATAAGCACGAAAAGAATGGTCGATAATGTTCTTCAGATAGGTTCTGTATCGGTCTGCATTTGCCTCTGGTATTCTCCTGTCATCAAAGAGAAGATTGTAGTCGTGGGCTATTCCTGAGGCAATACCGTTGTCTCTCACACCAATTAGAAGTTCTCCTCCTGTTGTGGAGTTTAGAAACCCACAGATAGTCTTAAGGATTGACCAAATTTGAGTATCCGGCTCATATTCTTCTCTACCCTTCAACCGATTTTTTGGTGGACACACGGCTGATGATTTGAATTCAAGCGTATCGCTTTCCACACCATAGTAAGTAGTGCTGTCGGAGCTTTTGAATTGGTCATCGACATCAAGTACTCTTGCGAGTTCAAACTTTATGCGGGATATTTCACGGTCATCGATTTTTCCCAGCAGTCGATTTGAGGCATCAATAAGTCCATCCACTGTGTCTTCAAGATTTTCATCATTCACCTCATTTTCCGCAGCTCGTCCTATTTCAGGATCCTTGTATTGCCGAATCATTTCTATGATACGCTCATGTCTTTCTATTTCCTTGATACCATTGAGGTTTGGTCCATGCGAAAGACTTAGCGACATCGGAGATGCCCCACCTGCAAATCTTGCCAGTGCAATCTGATATTCCAGTTCATGCCGGATATATGCGCTCACATCGTAGTCGCCGGCACATATTGAAAACATCAGAGAAGTCTGAAGACAAGTAAATCTCGACATTGTCTCAGACAGCATGTTCTGATGCTCCATAAGAATATTGCTGACCGCCTTCACACCCTCTTCGTCAGCATCCTCAATCTGTTCGTCTGGTTTTAACTCAGGAGCATAGTCTTTGCAGTATTTCAGGAATTCTCCGAAAAGATACACGAAGCAATCATTCTGATAGGTTTCAAGGTCCTCGTCGATTGGGTCCGGCATGCCATAGAGTTCGATATCATTTATGATATTGCCGTTGATAAGAATGTTGCCAGACTGATTTTTTGTGCCGTTGATGCGTATTGTGAGAGGAATATTGTTTTCCATTGCATCAAGGATATTCTCATCGGTGTTTTCACCCATCACATTTACAAGAAAACCATCTTCGGTGAGCCATTGTGTTCCGGCGGAATAATCAGAGATATACACACCCGGAAGTGTTTCACCTCTCATTTGGTCGGCGTATTCCTGATAAAATCTGTCGAAAGCTCCTCTGAGTTGAAATTTAAATTCCGGATTGTCCGGAGTGTATTCTACAAGGAGAACTGTCCCCGGAGTAAACATTGGCAGTATCTTGAAAATATCTGCATATTTAAGCGAATCAATGAGATTGATATTTATTTTACCATACACCCTTTCATATTCGCGCGATAATGTTTCTGCCACAATCTTCACACCCCAGTTTGAGCGTATTACGACCGGAATTATTGCACCGGAAGAATATTTACGCTTCGATTCCTGTGAGTTTGTTTTCACTCCACTCTGTGCACGTGTCATGAATGTCATTCCATCCCACACTTCATCTGCATTTTCTGGGGCTCTCATGTGGTCACCCTTGTGAAGCAGGAGTCTGATATTTTTCCCTATTGATAGATAATTGGTCAGATTGGAGGCTTCCTTAAGGAAATCAATTCTGTTGAGGGGTGCCGCAAGAATTGAGCCCTTGCTGAAAAACACGCACCCTTTTCCATCATACACACTATCAAGACCCTTTTCAGTTTCAAATTTTGTCTGGCTCAAATTGTATAGCAGTCTTATTGGACTGAATGTATTTATGCTTGCTATATCATCCCATTTCACGCCAAGAGTAAGAATGGGGGCTTTACACACGCAATTGACAACCACATCGACAAGATTGTCTGCAATATCTGTCTGTGGCATCTTATGCGTGATCACCAAAAGGTTTATTAGCCGCATAAGCAACTGATGCTCTTCTTTATTGATTTTTTGTGAAACTATCAAAGCAGCCACCATGATTCGATATGCAAGGGCGTTAGGAATCTGAATTTCTGAATTGGCCAACTTGAAGACAGGTTGGACCACGAAAGAAGATTTTTCTGAAAATTCTGAAAGCTCATAGGCAAGATCTACAAGATAACGACATGTAGTGAGAAATTCTCCTTCGCCTGTATCATTGTCCTCAAAATATTGATAACGTCTTATATAATGCAATAACTTTTCAAAATTTTCAATAATGTATTCTTTTCTGATTTCAAGCCAAAAATCCGGTTGGTAACCCTTATAAACATTCATGATAGTGTCAATTTAAAATAATGTTACTTGCAATGTATCTGTAAAATAAAAAGGAGAGTGGAAGAGCCGGCACAGCTACAACTATATAAGGATTGTTAAGATTCCATCTTATATAAATTTTATGAGATGGGGTCTAATTTAACCGAGAGAAAGAAAATCCGAATCTTTCGCGTGCGGCCTTTTCAAGTTCGTCTCTGAACTGAGGTGCTGCTATCGATATAAGGAGCTTTGCACGCTGGGCGAGATCCTTGCCTCTAAGATCAACAACTCCATATTCGGTGACGACAAAGTTTGTCTGGAATCTTGTGGTGACTACACCGGCTCCCTCAGTAAGAACGGGCTTGATTTTGTTAAGTCCTTTGCCTGTGGTGGAAAGCATGGCGAGAAAAGACATTCCCCCTTCCGACAACTGAGATCCATAAACAAAATCATGCTGACCTCCGATTCCGGAAAAAATCTTTGTCCCAATGGAGTCAGCGCAAATCTGGCCGGTAAGGTCAATTTCAAGACATGAATTGATACTAACCACCTTAGGATTCTGTGCTATAATAAATGGATTGTTGGTCCATGCCACGTCTTTGAAAATAATGTCGGGATTGCCATCCATATAGTCGTAGAGACGGCGAGATCCAAGGGCCAGAGATGCCACTGACTTGCCTGGCATTACTTTTTTCAGGCTGTTGTCGATCACACCATTTTCAAGCAAGGGCAAGACTCCATCTGTCATGGCTTCGGTATGCAGTCCGAGGTGCTTGTGATCTCTCAGAGCGCTTATCACTGCATTGGGAATCCCCCCCACTCCGATTTGCAATGTGGCTCCATTCGGAATCAGCTCAGCAATATAATTGCCAATTCTTTTTTCTGCCTCAGTAGGCACAGCAGTTGGCACTTCCACGAGAGGGTCATCCACCAACACTGCAGCCGCAAGATTATTAATGTGAATCAGTGGATCACCATAACTGAATGGCATATTGGGATTGATTTGTGCTATCACTCGGTCGGCACATTCCACTGCTGCCGTAGCAAGGTCTGCACTTACGCCGAAACTTACGAGACCCTCTTCATTAGGCATGGAGCAATTGATAAGGGCCACATCCACTCGGCAAGTGCCATCGCGCATTAGAGCCGGCACCTCGCCAAGAAAACGAGGTATGGTGCTTCCATATCCTTGCTGAATCCACCGGCGTACGCCATTGGACACAAAGAAACTTTCCACGTTGAACGCCTCCTTGTATTCCTCCCTGCAGTATGGGGCTTCGCCCTTGCATACGGCAAAAGCTGAATATAGCGTCACATTTTTTAATTCATTGCCTCGTCTGGCTATTGCGTGGCAAAGCACTTCCGGTGTGGAAGTGCTTCCCTGTATGAAGACGTGGTCTCCGTCCTCTATAAGTCTGACGGCTTCTTCAGCCGACATGTAGCGGGGCTCAGTGCTCATCTTTAAATGCCTTTAATCTTTGATTTAATATGTCGAAATCCTCTTCTGCCGACATTCTCGACACACATACCCTAACGCCATTTTGCTCCGAACCGGTTGACGACAGAGTTATGGCGGATACTCCATGCCGCATTAGCTCCGACTGGAGAATCTTTCCTTCCATATCTCCATATCCTACCGTGAAGAAGAAACCATCAGAAATTGGAGAATCTCCATCCTTGTCATATACTATGTGGAAACCATTGTCGGCAAAAACCTTCTTCATAAGCTCCGCTCTCCTACCATATTCGGAAGTCTCACCCACGAAATTCAATTTTCCATCAACAGCTGCCTGCATCATTGCTGCGAGAGCAAACTGTGCACTGTGGGATGCTCCGGAACTTGCCGTGTATAACACTCCGAATATGTATGCATCCCCGAAGCTTGGCATCTCATAAAAACTACGGAAGAACTCATATTCCCGGTCATATACTTTCTCGCTCATTGCCACCACTGCAATTCTCTCGCCGGCATAACTGAAAATTTTTGATCCTGAGATAAGCAAAATATAATTGTCGGTGAAATTACCCACAGAGGGAATGAATGGAGTCTCGTTGGGATGACTGAAATCCATGCGGAAGTCCATGCCCATGTAGGCATGGTCCTCAATCACTATGACATCATGCTTGCTCGCCATCCTGCCTATTATTTCCAGTTCTTCCTGTGTGAGGTTTATCCATGAAGGGTTGTTGGGATTGGAAAACAACATAGCCGTGATATTACCCTTGGAGAGCATCTCGTCAAGTTTTGCTTCAAGCGCTCTGCCACGATAATCGTAAATGTCGAATTGCTCTATACCTATGCCGAGCACCTTGGCCTGATGACGCTGCGCGGGAAACCCCGGGTTAAAAAATAGAATGGAGTCCTTACCCGGAATGCGTTGGCGAAGAAGAAGCTGAAGGGTAAAGCTTGCCTGCATTGAACCCACGGTGGGTATGACGGCTTTTTCAGGCACTGTCAGATTCAGGAAAGCTTTTACGAATGAAGCCCCCGCTTTCTTAAGTTGCGGCACACCCCCAATCGGAGGATACGTATTTGCCACTCCCCTTTCAAGCGCTTCTATTTCAGCATTGATTCCTATTCTGGATGCAGGAAGACCGGGATTGCCAAGTTCAAGATGAATGAATCTTTCGTTGGCTTCATTTTCGAGAGCCTCTGATAAAGATACTATCTGTCGGATGGTGGCCGTGGATAGGTCTAAGATACCGAGTTGAGATGCTGTTGTGTCGAGTATATCCTGAGATATTGGAAACATAACTTTAAGAATTGAGAATTTCTGATTTAATGCTGATAGCTTTGTCGCGTCCCGCACGGAAAGCCTTTATGTTGGACTCCACTATCAGGTCGCCCTTGGCGGAAAACACTTTCCATATTGCCACCTCTATTTCTTCGGCAGACATGTCGATGAAAGGGGATGTGGCTCCGAGAAGCACCATATTGGCGGCACGTGGGGATGCCATTTCTTTGGCCAATGTGTCCATGTCGAAAGCAACTACTTTTCCGAAATTATTTAATTCTTTTCCGATCTTATCCACATCCGGATAATTGGCGATGTTGACGAACGGTGTGGTGGAAGTCACAATCCATCCATCGGGCGACAGCCGATGCACATAGCGAAGAGCTTCCATTGGCTCGAGACTGACGATAAGGTCGGCTTTTCCTGATTGTATAAGGTCTGATGATATCCTGTCTGTCGAAATTCTCAAATCGGATTGAACGTCACCACCACGCTGGCTCATGCCGTGCACCTCGGCTTGCTTGATATATAGACCTTGATTCAAGGCTGCAACTCCGAGTATTGTAGCAATGCTTAGAATGCCCTGTCCTCCGACTCCCGCCAAAATTATATCTGTTTTCACTTTTTTTGAGTTTAAATGTTCAAATTATCCCTCAACTTTTGTTTGTGAAGGTGAATGTCAAATCAAACTGTCTTGGGTCCGCGATGCGCGCCATGACGACGTGCGGTCTGGATGCATTCGCGGCGAGACACTACAACTGAAAGACCGCGATAATCGATGGCATCTTTAAATAGAGCCACCATCTCATCATGATTTTTCGGCAAGGAGTCTATCGTGTGGAGATGGTCGGGATTCACTCCGAGTCCAAGGCATATCTGCTCGATTTTGCCGGTACCCTGTGAATCTTGTCCACCGGTCATCCCGGTTGTCAGATTATCGGATATTATCACAAGAATATCGCTGTTTTCATTGACGGCATCAAGCAAACCGGCCATACCGGAATGTGTGAACGTAGAGTCGCCTATCACTGCCACCGACGGATGTACTCCGGCCTCTGAAGCACCTTTAGCCATTGTGATGGAGGCACCCATATCGAGTACTGTATGAAGAGCCTTGAAAGGAGCAAGATATCCAAGGGTGTAGCATCCTATATCGCCAAACACACGGGAATCATCATAACCGGAAAGAGCATCATTGAGAGCTTGATATACATCCCGGTGTCCACATCCTTTGCATAATGACGGAGGTCTGGGCACAGTGGTCTGGCTTACAGCGTTGAGATTCTTTATCTTTAGAGGCTCCAGATCCGGACGTAATTTTAAAAGTCCTTCTCTGACATGATCCGGATTCAGTTCTCCTGTCCGCACAATAGTGCCGTCGAGTTTGCCATGAATATCATATTTAGAGTCAAGCACTCCCCTCATGGCACTTTCTATAAATGGTTGTCCCTCCTCTATTACGAGAAGACTCTCACATTCATCAGCCAGGCTGGAAAGCATCTTCCTTGGCAATGGATATTGTGAAATTTTCACTACCGGAAACGGACATCCATCCGGGAACAATTCGTTAAGATAGTTGGCGGCTATTCCGCTCACCACTATCCCCAGTGAATGGTCAGATGCATCAGAGAAAGAATTGAAAGTGGATGTCTCTGAATATTTTTCCATGGCATTGTAATCCTCGAGAAGCTTCACATAGCGTCGGCGTGAATTGCCCGGCATTAGTACCCATTGGTAAGCATTTTCCGGGAAGTGGAGACTATTTTCCTTTTCAGGTTCAGAATCAACATTCACCGTGGCTCTTGAATGGCTGAGTCTGGTCACCATTCTTATGATTATGGGAATTCCGAATTTTTCAGACATTTTGAAACCATAGCTGGCCATGTCGTAAGCTTCCTGCTGGTCGGATGGCTCCAGCACAGGGATAAAAGCAAACTGACCATAGAACCGGGAATCCTGTTCGTTTTGAGAAGAGTGCATCGACGGATCATCAGCTACCATGACAAGCAGTCCGCCATTGGCTCCCGTCATGCCCGAATTTACGAACGCATCTGCAGAAGCATTCAGTCCTACATGCTTCATGGTGACAATACTACGTTTGCCGGCATACGACATTCCCAGTGCTTCTTCGTATGCAGTCTTCTCATTTGAAGACCAATGGCTATGGATTTTCCTTTCGGCCGCTATTTTATTGGCCTGCACATATTCCATTATTTCAGTCGATGGAGTGCCCGGGTAACCGTAGGCTCCGCTCAGCCCAGCATTGATTGCACCCAATGCAAGCGCCTCATCGCCCAATAGGAGTTTTTTGATTTTCATGTATCAGATTTATTAGTTCGTATAAGGATTACGATCTCTGTGCAAATATACAAAAAATATTTAAGACATCAAAAAATCTGTCCATTAAACTTTAGTTACTGTGCTTTTTTATATCGATTTCTTGAAATCTTGCATAAAATTTATGCGTTTTGAAGATCTTGATAGGTCGGACCATTAATCTTAAATCTGATGTAATTGTTATAGATTTATAAAATTAATGAATTTTTTATATGCTAAACAATAATGTCATAACTTTTGATAAGGTGATAAGATGGATAGTCGCGATAATAGTATTATTAGCGATCATTTGGCTGGCAGACATATTGAAAAATGTTCTCCTGCCATTTGTAGTGGCATGTCTTGTTTCCTATATGCTTGAACCTTTGGTGGAATTTCAACAAAGACATTTGAAATGCAAGCACCGTGTTATTCCGGTATTTCTTACGCTTATTGAGATACTTGCTATTGTCTCTGTCGTTGCCTATTTCTTCATTCCAATGGTCATTAATGAAATCGGGCAACTTGACAATATGGTAAAGGCATCGGGAAACCACTCAATCAACACCTCATTTCTACCGCCAGATGTGGCCGCCTACCTGCAAAAATACGTGAGTCTTGAGACTCTCCAGCAGTATATGAGTGGCACAAGGCTTATGGCCGTCTTAAACAAAAGTACTACAGTTTTATCTGCCACTGTTGATTTCCTTCTTCATACACTCGAATGGTTGATCGCCATTGTTTATGTAATATTCATAATGCTTGATTACAATCATCTTATGCGAGGATTTCGCCTGGCTGTGCCTCCACGATATAGAGAAAAGGTATATCCAATTTTTGATGATATAAAGAATAATATGAGCATTTATTTTCGTAGCCAAGCTGTTATAGCCTTATGTGCAGCTATATTCTATTGCATTGGATTCTCAATTGTGGGTCTGCCTCTTGCAATAGTTATGGGTATCGTGGTTGGAATTCTATATATGATACCATACTTCCAGTATGTCACGCTTATACCGGTTGCAATTCTATGCTATATTTATTCTTTGACCGGAGCTGGAGATTTTTTACCCATGATTGGCAAATGTATTTTAGTCTATGTGATCAGTCAATCGATATGTGACTATATACTTACTCCAAAGATAATGGGTAAGACGCTTGGTCTAAACCCTGCCATAATATTACTTTCCCTTTCTGTGTGGGGAACTCTTATGGGTATAATAGGAATGATAATAGCATTGCCAATGACCTCCCTTATGATTTCATATTATAAAAGATACATATTGAGAATGAATTGAAATCAATATGGCCAAGACAAAAAAAATCGGCAGCGACCAGGGATCACTGCCGATTTTTTTTGTCTTGGCCTAAAAGCATAGAGGAGTATTAATAATTTTCGGGTTTAAGTTCGAAGTAGGCCTGTGGATGTTTGCAGACAGGGCATTTTTCAGGAGCCTTTTTGCCGAATACAACGTTGCCACATTCGCGGCAAACCCAGATACGATCTTCTTCGCGTGAGAATACGATACCCCCCTCAATGTTGCCAATGAGCTTGCGGTAGCGTTCTTCATGGGTTTTCTCAATTTTGCCGACACGCTCAAACATATCAGCTATTTCAGTGAACCCCTCTTCTCTCGCTGTCTTTGCGAATTCTGCATACATATCGGTCCACTCGAAGTTTTCGCCCGCTGCGGCATCCGCCAGATTTATCAAGGTTGCCGGCACATCTCCCCCGTGGAGATACTTAAACCATAATTTTGCATGAGCATGTTCATTCCCGGCAGTTTCATTAAAGATGGCTGCGATTTGTTCATAACCATCTTTCTTGGCTTTCTTAGCATAAAATGAATATTTGACGCTTGCCTGTGATTCACCGGCAAATGCCGCCATCAGACACTGTTCGGTTTTTGAACCTTTTAGATCTTTCATAAAGCAATAAATTTAAGTTAAAAGTTTATAGCAAAAGACAAACAACCAAACATGGCAAAAAGTTCATTACTTCATGTCATTTGCAAAGCATAGACAACTGATTTGTCTTTGCAGCCCTCTGATACTGAAGTTCCATATATTCCAGATGAGCTTCATAAAACCATGAAAGCTCGCTAAGATAAACTGCAAGTGACAATTCTCCCCCCTTGTAAGCCTTCAACAACAGGTCTGTATAATCTGTAGAGTTAAATACGGCGGCCGGTGCCTCCATAGCCTTGTCAAGAGCCAGAATTTCATTATAGAGCGATTTTATTCCCGCCTCCAATTTGTCAGTGTCAGCTGTAATCTTATATTCTGCAGCAGCCCTTGCTGCCTCAGCAGCCTTGACCTTATGCCTTGATGCAAATAAAGGTATTGATATGCCAAGGCTTGCACCATTGAAATGCATGCCATCCTCAAATTCATGAGCATATCCCAAAGTAAAACCTGGCAAACGCTCTGCTTTTGCCACCGACACATTCTTATCAGCTACATGATACTCTGACATATCTTTCAAAATATAAGGATTTTTTAAGGCTTCCGAAAGATATTTCTCAATTGGCATCAGAGACACATTCTCCCATTTTTTATCAATGCTTTCGAGCAATGACACGCATGTCTGGCCTCCATTCATAGCCGCCAGTCTTCCTTCAGAAGATACTTTCTCCGCCTCAATTCCTGAAATGACACTCTCCATTCGGCCTCGCTCAATTGCAATCTTACAAAGATCCAGACGTGATATCTGTCCTCCACGATGAGACCTTTCCGCAATGGCCTGTATGGAATCGGATGTGGCCAAGACATTTTTCATTACGCCAAGTCTCATCTCGGCATAAAGATAATTCTCAAGTTCATTTATAATCTCGGAACGCTTGGCACGTATTGCAGCTTCCGCTTCTGCTGCATTGGCATTCCTCATTGCCTCTCCCATACTGCGCCTTGCTCCATAAGCCCCCGGCCACTCAAGAGCATAACTCACGCCTAACCCCCAACGATTATCCACTCCCGCCGGAGCCACCATGTAGTCACCATCAATCTCCGGATCGGGAGCATTGGCTATACTCAATGTCTCTGCATCCTTGGATTGCCTGTATAATTCCGTCAGAAGCCTGTCTCCGTTGCGTCCAAGTATGGCATCTGCAGCTTCATGCAGTGTTATAGCGTATGAAGAGCCACTTGTCACCGCCAGCATCATGGCAAGCGTCACATATTTGAATTTCATGATCTTATCTATTGTGCTTGATTCGTGTTTTTTGCTATGCCTCCAATGTTTTTGAATGGGTGCATATCCATTTATAAAACAACGGTACGATAAAAATGTTAAGAAGCGTCGAACTTATAAGTCCCCCCAAGATTACAATTGCCATCGGCGACTGAATCTCATTGCCAGATTCGCCACCTCTCAGCGCAATAGGCACAAGAGCCAAAGCTGATGTCAAAGCTGTCATGACTATTGGCAGCAACCTGTCGGATGACCCTTTCATTATTCGTTCAGTCAATGCCACGCCATCCGACTTAAGACGATTATAACGTGACATCAGCAACATACCATTGCGTGTCGAAATTCCCATCAGAGAAATAAATCCTATGATTGCCGGGATATTCATTTCGCCGGTGGTGAATCGCAATATCAACACTCCTCCTATGAGAGCGAGCGGCATGTTGACCATAATTACGAGAGACTGCGACACATTTCTGAATTCCGAATATATGAGGAAGAAAATCACTATGACGGCAATTATGGAAGCTATTGCAAGCATACGTGCGGCTGCCGCTTCATTCTCAAACTGTCCTCCATAAACCACATAATATCCTTCGGGCAACGCAACGTGACTACCGATATGTGCCTTTATCTCATCCACAGCACCTTTCAGGTCTCTTCCATCCACATTGGCCGAGACAGTCAGCAACCTGTTGACATTCTCACGGTTTATTGTATTTGGGCCACAGCCTGTCGTGATATCCGCCACATACGACAATGGTATCATCCCCACATTACTATTGATCATAAGGTCTTCGATGTGCTCCTTGGTGTCTCGCCTCAGATCCTCCACTTTCACAGTGATATCGTAAGGCACATTGCCTTCAAATACTTGACTAACCACCTCTCCGCCTATCGCCATCCGGATATATCTGCTAAATTCAGGAATCGTTATGCCATATCTCGCAAGCATTTCCCTTCTCGGGTTAATCTCCAGTTGAGGACGTGATATCTGCTGCTCCACATTGATGTCCACGACACCTTCAATTTCCTTCATCTCCTCACCTATTTCCTTTCCTATTTCATACAGTCGGTCGAGGTCATCTCCAAACACCTTTACGGCAATCTGAGCCTGTGATCCGCTTAGCATGGCATCTATCCGATGTGAGATAGGCTGGCCTATCTCCACATTGACCCCCGGTATTCGCGAAAGCTTTTCACGCAATTCGCGAATCACTTCGCGCTTGCTTCTCCCCTTGTCGAGTACGTAAGGCACCTCTATCTCAGAAGTGTTTACTCCGAGTGCGTGCTCATCAAGCTCTGCCCGTCCGGTTTTGCGTGCCACATTTTTCACTTCAGGCACTGACAATATGATTCTTTCTGCAGCCATTCCTACGCTATCGCTCTGTTCGAGCGACATGCCGGGCATCGTGCTGACATTAATTGTGAAACTACCTTCATTAAAGCCCGGAAGAAAACTCCTGCCCAGAGTGAAAAACGCCACGAGCGACACTGCCAACAGGACTCCGGTGGAATAAACAATTGGTTTCGGGCCGGCAAGGACCTTGTCAAGTGCTTTGGAATACTTATCTCTGAGTATTTTAGCAGTTTTAGGCTCTTTTCCCAAGACATTCCTTTCCTTCGCAGTGTCTCCGGCAAGCAGATAACTGCAAAGCACCGGAGTAAGGGTAAGCGCCACAACTGTAGAAGCACCAAGCGCCACGATGAAGGCGATTCCTAAAGGCTTCAGCAGCCTGCCTTCGATTCCACTAAGGAAAAACAATGGAAGAAACGAGGCCATTATTATAAGAGTGGAATTTAGAATCGGCTTCCTCACCTCTTTTGATGCTTCAAAAACCACCTTTATTATCGGGACACGACATTCCCTCCCCTTAAGTGCATTTTCACGAAGTCTTTTATATACATTCTCCACATCCACAATAGCATCATCCACCAGTGAGCCAATTGCGATTGCAATTCCTCCGAGTGTCATGGTATTTATGGTATAACCCATTAAATAAAGGGCTATCAAGGTCACTATAATCGACAGTGGAATGGCTATCACAGAAATTATCGTGGTGCGCAGATTCATAAGGAAAAAGAACAATACTATAATCACGAAGAGAGCACCCTCGAGAAGCGACTGTCGCAGATTGCCGACAGATGTGTCGATAAACTGACTCTGATTGAATATTTCCGTGTCAATCTCCAATCCGGATGGCAAAGAATTGCGCATGTCATCCAATTCTTCAAGAATTCTTTGCGACAATCCGATTGAGCCGGTACCCGGCTGTTTTGTGATTGTCACCAAAACGGCAGGCTTCGTCTTCACTGTGGCTGTGCCTATTTTCGGAGTCTTTGCTCCTACCCTGATATCTGCAATATCACTTAACTTCACATTTGCACCTGAATCAGTTTTCACCGAGGCTTTGCCTATTTCCTCAACATCTTCTGTAGATATATTACCTTTTATAAGATATTCATTACCATATTCGTAGGTAGTACCCCCCGACGCGTTGGCATTCATATTTTCTGTAGCCTCAGCCACATTTGTCAGCGACACCCCATAATGTCGCATCTTTTCCGGAACAAGTAAAATCTGATACTCAAGTTCATCTCCACCTATCACCGAAACCTGACTTACGCCACCTATTGAAAGCAGGCGAGGCTGAATGATTCTGTCGGCCACACTGCGAAGCTCTCCACCATCCAGACTGTCGCTTGTCAGCCCGATTATCATAATCTCGCCAAGGATGGATGATTGTGGTCCCATAACCGGGCTTCCTACCGATGCAGGCAGCGCACCCTCAATACCCGCAAGCCGTTCACTTACCGTCTGTCTTGCCCTATATGGGTCAGTATTCCAGTCAAATTCCACCCATACGATAGAAAAGCCTGATGCAGAACTCGACCGAACACGTCTCACTCCCGAAGCCCCGTTCACAGCAGTCTCAATCGGATATGACACCATTCTCTCCACCTCCTCCGGAGCCATACCCTTAGCCTCGGTCATAACCGCTACGGTAGGCGCATTAAGATCCGGGAAAATATCTATTTCTGTACGTGCTATCACCATCACCCCGGCCACGAGCATAGCAAGGCCGGCCATTAGCACCACAAGACGGTTGGTCAGCGACCAATGTATAATCTTATTGAGCATCTTATGTCTGTTAAAATTTTATGAGATGGAGTCTTAATGATTATGGGTGTGTCCGGGCACTGCCGTTGCAGAAGTCTCAGCCATTCTCACCACCTGAGCTCCTTTTACCACTACATTCTCACCCGGATTCAGACCCGACAGAATCTCCACGCGCCGGCCATCGGAAGCACCTGTAGATACAGTATGCTTTTCATACATTCCATCTTCATGCAGAGTATATACACATTTGTTGCTGCTGATTTCCACTATAGCTTCTTTAGGGACGGATACCACATTTGACCTTTTTCCTGAAATCAAATATACCTCAGCAAACGCTCCGGGGACCACCTCACCATTGTTGTCGAAAGAAAAAAACAATGGAATGTAGCCATTGTCAGACACGGAAGAACCCTGTGTAGATATCAAGCGGCCATTCAATTCTCCGACATTATAAAACTCCGATGAAGAGGAAGTGCGGAAATTTGCAGATTCCACTCCGCTTATTTGTCTTATGTATGTTTCCGGCACATCAGCCCTAAGTGTCAGACTTGTGTTTCCACTCACCACGGCTACTCTCTGACCGGTCTCCACAAACTCTCCAGTCTTTGCAAGCAATTGTGTTATCACTCCCGATTTTGAAGAAATAACTGAGGCGCTTCCCTGCTTTGAACTCCTGAGTGAAGACTCCGCCTGTTCGAAGTTGGACAAAGCCTCGTTATAGACCTGTGTGCTGACCACTCCTTCCTTATGAAGCGGCGTAAGCCTGTCGAGTTCCCTCTTGGCGGCATCACGCACTGCGGCAGCTTGCACAGATGGGTCTCCTCCCTGCACGCCGGAGGACCGTATGCTTCCAATAGCCTCTCCGGCAGAAATCCGCACCCCTTGGTTTATATTTGGAGAAAGAGTCAGCAAGCCACTTCTCGTGGCAGTCACTACTGCTTCATCCGAAGATTTTGATTCTATACGGCCTGACACTGATATGACTTCCACAAAATCGGAAGCCTCAATCAATTCAGTTTCCACTCCGAATTCTTTTGCCCTGTGGGAGTCAAATGCTATCATTCCCGCATGGCTATGACTATGTGCCTCATGTCCTTCTTCTTCTTTTTGATGTTGCGAGGCAACAGGCTCGTGATTGTGGTCGCCACACGCATAAGGCAACATACATGATGTCAAAAGAGCCAACGACAGCAATGGCGTTTTGAAATATTGTTTTTTCATTACAGAACTCATAATTTTCTGCAAAGATATGAAAAAAAGCCTGCAACCGGGTTGCAAGCTTTATTTGAGAGCATCAGGTATATCTTAGAAAGGGAAGTTCATTCCGAAATGAATGTCGAAATTGGAATCAAGAGGAATATGATTCTTGTCCATCTTGAAAGCTGCATAATCCATGCCAAGGTTGAAATTAAAACCTTTGTTGCCGAGACTTAACAAAAAACCATAATTGACACCGAAAGTTCCGGCGGCCCCACTTACCGCCACCGCAACACCCTTGACAGGTTCCACATTGGCCGACAGACGAAACTCCGTGCTTGGTACTATTGTATTGAAGTGTGTAGTATTGAGCAAGCCAAAATGAAGTTTATCATACATCGGAAATTTGTAATCCGCACCTACTCGAAGAGTTCCCTCAAGTCCGGAATTTACCGACTGAGTGCCCATGTCATTTAGTTCATACAGCCGGGAAAGGTCATCTACCAGGTCATCCCAACTGTCACCACCATCACCGACACCTATGATATGATTGTCCGTATGGAATTCTTGTTTGCCATTGGTGCTCGCAAGTTGCACTGAATTATAATTAATCATGCCAAGATCTGTAAGAGCAAGAGAGAACACGAAATCTTTCCACTCATAAGTTGCACCAAGATCAAATGCAAATCCAAAGCCATTGAAACCAAAACCGATGTCATCACCATCAACTCCACTCACATAGCGATGCCCCGTACGGTCATTCTCTTTAGTCTTATATCTTAGTCCATTCATGCCGAGTTTCATTTCGGCATCAGCTATAGCGCTCCAATTGTCTTGCTGAAGATCAAGGTGAAGGTTATTGAAATTTGCTTCACAATATGCCACAGGCATGAGCATTTTGAAAGAAACACCGGCTCGAAGCCCCGGAATTTGCTTAATGTCGCGTGAATGATTGAGAGCTATTTCGGCATAAGCATTTGCTTTTACGTGCAAATCATTAATATCATAGTCTTTATTGCTCACTCCCTCCTTCAGAAGAGAAAATATGCTTTTGGGTATGTCGGCAGTAGTGTTCTCCTTTACACTAATGGCAATGTTGTTGTATCCACCCATGGCCTTGAATCCTACCTGAAGCAAGTTCACTTTGGAGTCCTGCGAAAGTCTGTTGACATTTTTTAAATTGCCCAACACTTCACTTGCCGGTATATTCGGATTAGTGAACAATACAGTTTTGCCATTATAAGGATACACTATGTCGGTGACATTGAAATTGCCACTTACTCCCACATTAAGATTGCCCAGTCCCGGAAATCCAACATAACCAAGCCGGTTGCCCATCGCGGGATTCATCTGCCATCGCATACTGTAGTTTTCAAGAAAGTATCCTGTCGCTGATTCTTGAGCTGCAGTGGTAGCTACTGAGGCCGATGCAAGGATAATAGATAAAAATTTTTTATTAATGATGTTCATTGTCGTACTTTAGCTTTTTGTTAGAAATCGGTTTCATAATAGCCATCCACTGTGATCTTCACATTCTGGAGACTTATCATATTCTCAGGACCGATAGGCTGTGTCGTAGCTTCATCTTGTCTGACTACAGCACGGAAGAGAATCCCGTCAAAACCATGAATTGGACCATTTATTCCCTCTATATGCAAAGTCACAGGATCATTTGAACCAAAGGGTGGCACTTGAAATTTGTTGCTGTCTTCTTTTACAGGAATAATGTTGCCATTTTTATCTATTGGAAAGACACTTAACTGTACGCTTACCGAAAGATCAGTTGCACACATGGCAGTGACATTAATACGCTCTATATTTACCTTGTCGAGATCTTCGCTTGCCCATCCATCTTCAGTGGTTTCATATATGATCAAAGATGGACTTGCAAATTCAAATGGAGCTGTAAACTCATACTCGCCGGAAGCCCTGTCAAACTCATGTGCCAATGGAAAATCTGACACGATTCCACTAAAAACGGTATTCCCCAGACCGACGGAGATACTTTTGGGAAGACCTCCGGACTTATCGTTGGTTAGTATGTCAACAAGACCGGGGATTTGGACATATCCATCAAAACCGTCCTTGCCGATAATGAAGATGTCTCCTTTTGCTTCCGTGACATTTCCTCCGGAAAAGTTTGAAGTTAGATTTATCTGACCATAGCCGTCCACATTGTATTTTCCAATCGGATTATTTATTTTTAACCTTATATAAGGATTGGCAATTCGGATTTCTGTTTCAGGGCTATCAAGAAAATCCGGAAGTCCGGACAACGTGATTGGATCAATGTTAATGTCGTCCATCTTATAGTCTATCTCACCACTTACACTTGCCACATCAAATCCCGAGACTGAATACTCTGTATGTATTTGAAACACATTCGGATTTGAACTACCGTAAGAATCAAAATGAATATTACCCGACACAATGCCAATTTTGTCAGAAATCATCAAGTCATGGTTTTCCAATTTCCCTTTTCCATATAAATCCATACCATAGGCCGACATCACATAGGCGGCACCCCCATTGGAATCAAATTTCAAAGTGGAAATATTTAAAACACCGCTTTCAGGATCATAATTTTTATCCGTGGTCTGCAATCCGGTTGGTAGTTTCACCGTGACGCCTGATAAATAGGAGTTGCTGCTGTTGGCGAATATACTCTGTGGAATTGAGAAATTCATTTCAACTTCAATGGCATCGGTTGTCTTGAAGCCAGATAGCTCTACCAAAGCATCATCCACATTCTTCATGCTAATGTCGAAAGTAGAGTTAAGGGATTCGGGAATAATAATATCAAAACCCTTCAATTCATCATGAGAATCAGGTACACTGATATTTATATCTGAAGGGTTGATTGGTTGTGAAACCACATGTATTGGGGCAATGCTGAATTCCTCAGATTTGAAATTTCCATCCCTATGAATTGCATATACACCATTGATCACAGAAATATTCTCATTGTCTTCAAGATTGATCACATCTTTAATCTTAATTTCTGACAGGTTAATAGGGACGGTAAGATTATTGACTGTGAAGCGAGATGTTGTGTCAATGTCTGTGAGGTCATATTTATCGTCCGTGCAACTTGTAATCAGCATACAAGAAGCCACAGGCAGCAAACCTCTAATTAATAGTGATTTGTTGATTTGCTTCATAAAATGTATTTTTTATTGTTATTTGTTTGAATTGAATTTCTTTTCGAAAGAAAGTGCAAATTTAATCATTTTTAATCTATTATGCAAATTTAGGTCTTGGCAACTGTTTTTTATGGTTATAGGCCTTTAAGATTTTTTTCAGCGATGTCTTCAATCAAAGTGAAATTCAGACCTTCCAGCATAGATGGGAATGAGGGTTCCATCTATTACCGCATCATTCATGACCGCATTGCACGTCAATTAAGCACAGATCTTCATATCTACGCTGATGAATGGGACGACTTGCGGGGAATGCCTTTAGTTAGAGATTCAAGTTCGCGAAAAGACCATATATTGTCGGTCAGAGAGCGCATAAGATGGGATTTGCAACGTCTTGTAAAGATAGAAAGAATTTTGGAAAAAGAATGTATGACATACACTGCAGATGATATCATCAGCAGATATCAAACTTTTATCTATGAAGGATCGCTGTTCAATTATACAGAAAATTTGATAGTCAATCTTAAGGGCAACCACAAATACCGTACTGCAGAGACTTATCGCGCAGCATTGAACAGTTTTAAGCAATTCCGCGGCGACAGAGATATCATTATAGACAGAATTACACACGTATTGATGGAAAATTATGAAAGTTGGCATAAAGCAAAAGGTAACACCCAAAACACAAGTTCTTTTTACATGCGTATCTTGCGGGCCATCTATAATCGTGCGGTGGAAGATGAGTTGACGGAAAATAGGCTTCCGTTTCGTCATGTATATACAGGAATCGACAAGACCTTAAAACGAGCACTGACTCTTGAAGACATCAAAAAGATAAAAACTTTGTCACTTCAAGATTCCAACATGCTTGCATTTGCAAGAGATATATTTATCCTGAGTTTTTATCTGCGAGGCATGAGTTTCATAGACATGTCGTTTCTACGCAAATGCGACCTTAACAATGGGCACATTACATATCGGCGCCGCAAAACAGGTCAATTATTGTCAATAGCATGGACTAAAGAAATGCAAGCTATTGTGGACAAATATCCGAAAAATCCCACCAAATATCTTCTGCCAATAATAAAAAATAACGGTGTCAACGAACACTATGCCTATCGCAACGCTTTATCCAATATAAACCACTGTTTGAAAGAAATTGCTAACCGTATAGGCATAAAGATTCCTCTCACCATGTATGTGGCACGCCATTCATGGGCATCGGCAGCCAAAGTTAAGGGAATCCCTATAAGTGTCATCAGCGAGGGAATGGGACATGATAATGAAAACACCACCCGTATATATCTTGCATCTTTAGACACAGCAACCATAGATAGTGCCAATGAGGAAATTATGAAATCATTGTAGAGATACTGTGGTCTTTGGCCCTCGCTCAAAAAAATGGCAGCCGCCCCGGCCGCTGCCATTTTTTTGAGTCGTGGCATTAAATAATTTCTCTGACAGAATCTATATCTGGAAGATTGGATATTTGTTCCATCACCATTCGCAGTTCATCATAACTGTGCACTGAGAATGTAATCCTGATGGTGGCTATAAAGTCTATTGTCTTTGTATTTATACTTCCTATTGAAAGATGAAGGCTATTGGATATGCAATCCACCAAATCTATCACCATGTGCGGGCGATCCACACATATCACCTCTATCTCAACCGGATAAAGAGTATCGTCCGCTTTGAAATCCACACTCACAATATTATCTCCCAACTGTGAAGACATCTTGATGACTTCCGGACAATCCCTTTTATGCACCATTATCCGTCCTCCGGTATGATGAAACCCTATCACCTCCTCTCCAGGCATCGGCATGCATATCGGACACCTGTCATATTTTGGCTTAGGTATCTTCGAGAGATATGACCTTATGGCTTTCCTCGCCTTGAATGTCACTGTGGCATCAAGCCACTCCAAGGTGGGATTGCTGTCTGCATCTGTAAACACCTCCACTATGTCCCCCCTGTGTAGTGGCGTCTTTATTGAGGCAAGACGTCCGTTGATACGCGCATATTTTGCTTTTTCCCCAAGTTTGGAATGTATCTCGTAGGCAAAATCGAGCACTGTGGATTTCTGCGGTAGCACCACAGGTTTTCCCTGGGGGCTGAACGTCATTATGTCGTCATTATAAAACGAAGCCACCACATTTTCTATAAATGTGCTGCCACCCTCGGAAGCATTTTTGGATATTTCCCGAAGATTGGATTTAAACTTGTTGATCCATCTCCTTATATTACCCTCCGACCTGTCGCTCAGGCATCCATATTGTGAATTGGTAACCATTCTCTCGCTGCTGATGTGCACCTCCTGCCATCTTCCGAAATCTGCGAGGAGTTTCAGATGGAAACTCTGGTATCCGTTTTCTTTCGGCGTGTCAATATAGTTGGAGATCCCACCGGGCTTTTCCTTGAATCTGTCGGTAAGCAATGAATAAATCTTCAATGCTGTTGTCTTTTCCGAAACACCCTCCTCTTCCTTGAAAACTATCTCTATGAAATGCCTGTATTTCAGATGGTCGAAGTCATCACCGTATTTGTTCATCTTCCTCCAAAGTGAATATGGCTGCCTGTATTCCACATATACACGCGATCTTATCCCGCCTCGCTTCAGGATATTGGATATTTCATCGGTGAAGATTTTCAGTCTGCTATAATTCGACTCCTTGTCATCTTCTATTTTCTTGCAAAGTTCGGAGTATTCGTGCGGACACCGGAAACGAAGCGAAAGATTCTCAAGTTCCGTCTTCACATTATATAGTCCCAGTCGAGTGGCCAGCGGTGCGTAAAAATAGTCGGTCTCCCCCGCTATTTTCATCTGTTTGTCCGGACGCATCGATGAGAGAGTACGCATGTTGTGAAGCCTGTCGGCAAGCTTCACCAGCAATGCCCTGATATCATACTGCACCGAATTGAGCATTTGCTTGAAGTTGTCGAGTTGCTTCGACATTTCATACTTTTCCTTCTTCTGCTTAGTTACAACCCTTACGAGAAAAGCAACATTGTTGCCAAACCGGCGCTGTATCTGCTCTGCTGTCCAATCGGTGTCTTCCACCACATCATGCAGAAAAGCCGCTATTACGGAATCCACATCAAGATTCAGCTCCTTTGCAGCGATGGCGGCCACTGCTATGGGATGAAATATATACGGCTCTCCGGTCTTTCTCTTCTGATGGGAATGGGCCTCACGGGCCACCTCAAAGGAATCGACAAGACGCCTGTAGTCTTCTTCCGTCACTCGCGGACGCATGACGGCAAACACTTCCTGTGCACGCTGTTCAATCTCTTTTGAATAATCTTTCTCCCCGGAATGAGGCTGCAGTGTCTTTTCTTCCATATTCATTTTCCTTGTGAGAGGGCCTTTTCCTCTATGTAATTCTTTACTTCCTTGAAGAGGTTTGATGCAAACACAAAATCGTTAAGACTCTTGCTCTTGCTCTGGAAGATACTTCTGTCATCTCCGGTCCAGTCGCAAAAACCCTTGTTGATGAAAATTATGTGTTCGCCGATGCCGAGCACCGAGTTCATGTCGTGTGTGTTGATGACGGTGGTCATGCCATACTCATGGGTTATGTCGCTGAGAAGCTCGTCTATCATGATCGATGTCTTGGGATCAAGGCCGGAATTCGGCTCGTCGCAGAAAAGATATTTAGGATTGAGCGCAATCGCACGTGCTATCGCAACTCGCTTCTGCATTCCGCCCGAAATCTCTGATGGATATTTTGAATCCGCATTTTTTAGCCCGACACGCTCTATGCAGAAATGTGCTCTCTCCAGCTGTTGGGAGTGCTTTAGCGGAGAGAACATCTTGAGAGGAAACATGACATTGCCAAGCACTGTCTCGTTGTCGAAAAGCGCACTCCCCTGAAAGAGCATGCCTATTTCCATGCGCAGCTGTCGGCGCTGCTCCGAATTCATAGTGTTTAGGCACTTGCCATCATAATATATCTCACCCGATTCCGGCTTCAGTAGTCCTACCAGACATTTGAGTAGCACCGTCTTGCCTGATCCCGACTGTCCGATGATGAGATTGGTCTTGCCGGTGTCAAATTCAGCTGATATGTCATGGAGCACCTGTACTCCATCAAACCATTTACTTATATTCTTAACTTCTATCATTGCAGCAGGAGTTTTGTCAGTATCACATCGGCAAGCAGAATCAGTATCGAACTCACCACCACTGCATCGGTACTTGCCTTTCCGACTTCAAGTGCACCTCCTTTTACGTAATACCCATAATATGAGGCCACTGTGGAGATTATGAATGCAAACACAATTGTCTTTATTATGCCATACCATACATACCATTCATTGAAGAACGACTGTATGCCAAATACATAGTTTTCCACCGTAAGCATGTCGGTAAACTCTGCCACGAGCCATCCGCCCCACAGACCGACAAACATGGAAAGCACACACAGCACCGGAACAAAAAGCACAAAACCTATCACCTTAGGAAGCACAATGAAATTGGCTGAGTTTATACCCATTATGTCCATCGCATCTATCTGCTCAGTCACCCTCATGGTGCCTATCTCCGAAGCAATGTTTGACCCCACCTTGCCTGCAAGTATAAGGCACATCATGGTAGATGAAAATTCAAGCAGCAGTATCTCGCGGGTGGCAAGACCTGTGGAGTAACTCGGTATCAAGGGCGAGACTATATTGATTGTCATCTGTATTGCTATCACTGCACCTATGAATATTGATATTATCACAACAAGAGGAATTGAGTCAAGTCCTAAATTGGATATTTCAAACAGAAGTTGCTTGAAAAACACCTTCCACTTGTCGGGTGTACGGAACACCTGACACATAAAAATGCAGTATTTGCCGAATTTAGATATAGATTTTACTATCATGGTCGTTACTTATTCTTTTGCTTACAAAAGCCGAAAAACTATCTTTCCGAATGCAAAATTAATAAAAATTTTCATAGGAGAGGCATATCTATTTGTTTACAACAATCGTTTTTATTAATTTTGCCACTGAAAACACGATTTTTTCCGTATTCAACCAAAAAAAATCTGTTTTCTACAATTTAATCTTGTATTGGAACACGTCCGACGTATATAATGCACATCGACAAAAAAACTAAAAACTAAAAACTAACATGTTGGTAATAGGCATAGCAGGTGGCACGGGATCCGGAAAGTCAACCGTCGTAAGAAAAATAATCGAGTCCCTCCCAAAAGACGAAGTGGCAGTCCTTCCACAGGATTGCTACTACAACGACAACCACCACATCCCACTGGAGACTCGTCTCAAAATGAACTATGACGAACCGGCTGCCATTGAATGGTCGCTGCTCACACACCACTTAGATGAATTGAAAGCCGGCAGAGCAATAGAAATGCCGACCTACGATTTTCTAACTTGCTCCCGACAGTGTGACACCATCCATATCGAACCGCGCGAGGTAGTGGTGGTGGAAGGTATTCTTGTGCTTAGCGATAAAGATTTGCGCGACCGGATGGACGTAAAGGTTTTTGTGGATGCTGACGCCGACGAACGACTCATAAGGGTTATACATCGCGATTGCATCGAGCGGGGACGCACTCCGAAAATGGTCATCGACAGATATCAGGAGACTCTGAAACCCATGCATGAACTGCACATCGAACCCACAAAGCGGTATGCCGACCTTATTATTCCCCAGGGTGGCAACAATGATGTGGCAATAAAACTTCTCACCGACTACATACGCACACTCCTCCCCTCCTTTAAAAAATGAAAATATTCCCATTGTTTGAAAAGAATAAGGATAAGCCGGCCTCTGTTGAAGACGCTATAATCGAAGTTAAGGAATCCGGCTCCTCCACTCCAGATGAAATAATTCTCAATGTTGAAGCCACCGAGGATTTGCCTTTGACCGACATTAATCCCGACGAAAACGGCATCATGCCCGACATGAGGCTCAAGATCAAAGAAGAGGATGTATTTGAAGACACCCCCGACGGTCAGCTCGAGAAAGAAATTATTGCGACAGAACCTGAAAAGGGGATTCTGCGCACTGAAGATCTGGTGAAGAAATATGGCAAACGCACAGTTGCGAATAAAGTTTCCATTTATGTGAAGCAGGGTGAAATCGTGGGACTGCTCGGGCCAAATGGTGCCGGAAAAACCACTACTTTCTACATGACTACCGGGCTTGTTTCGGCCAATTCAGGAAAAATTTTCATCGACAATCAGGATATAACCGGCTTCCCTGTCTATAAACGCGCCCAGCTTGGAATAGGATACCTGGCTCAGGAAGCATCCGTATTCAGGAAACTGAGTGTGGAAAACAACATTCGCGCTGTATTGGAAATGACAAAAATGACTGAGGCCGAGCAGAAAGAAAAACTTGAAGAGCTTATCAAGGAGTTCAACCTGCAGAAGGTGAGAAAAAATCTTGGCGACCAACTCTCGGGTGGAGAACGCCGCCGCACTGAAATAGCCCGTTGTCTTGCCATAAATCCAAAGTTTATCATGCTTGATGAGCCTTTTGCTGGCGTTGACCCTATTGCTGTGGAGGATATCCAAAGTGTGGTCTATAAACTTAAGGAAAAAAATATCGGCATCCTTATCACCGACCACAATGCTCCGGAGACGCTGAGTATCACTGATCGAGCTTACCTGCTGTTTGAAGGTAAGATCCTTTTCAGAGGCACAAGCGAGGAACTTGCGGAGAATCCCATCGTACGAGAGAAATATCTCGGGCGCAATTTCATATTCCGCAGAAAGAAATTCGATTGAGACCATGAAAAAATTTATCGACATTTGCCAGTTCTCGCTCGTGCTGTTTGGGCTGATGATTTGCGGACTGTTTCTCACATCCGTTTTATCGCTCATTCCATTTGGCAATGAAAAATTGATGCAATGGACTATATTTTCCGGACAGAATGTTCTCGCATTTATGCTTCCGGCCATGCTGGCCTGGAGGATATGCTTCCGGCAATCGGCCATAAATGCCATTGATATGGACAAAGCTCCCTCCGTCAAGATGCTGATTTTCGCATTTATCGTGTATGCGGCAGCAATTCCGGCACTCAATCAGGTGGTGTTCTGGAATCAGGAAATACACCTGCCGGAAATGCTTGCACCTTTTGAAGATTGGTGTAGGGAAATGGAACGTCTCGCTGAGCAACAGACAGAAGGTTTACTCAACGACACCAACATTTGGCACACACTGGTGAATATCTTGATTATAGGCGTGCTGACAGGTATCGGAGAGGAATTCTTTTTTCGTGGGGCCTTGCAGAAAATGCTTGTCAGATGCAAAGTAAACCCTCATGCGGCAATCTGGACCGCTGCAATCATCTTCAGCATCCTGCATTTCCAATTTTTTGGATTTGTCCCTCGTGTCCTTCTTGGTGCTTGGTTCGGATATCTTTACTGGTGGAGCGGATGTATATGGGTCAACTCCTTTGCACACGCACTCAACAACAGTCTCGTCATAGTTTCCGCATGGTGCATCAACAAAGGTTTCCTTTCTGAGAAATTTGACTTGTTGGGTGTCTCCACTGATTCTTTCCCATTCCTCGCCCTGCTGAGTGCCTGTGTTGTGGTTGTCCTTATCTGTGGAATTTCAAAACTTAAAATTCAAAACTCAAAACTATCCGGCGATGCCTCCTAAAGCTAACAATGAGCTCTCCTATCGCAATGTCCTCGACAAAATCAAGAAGCGTGACTTCGCACGTGTATATCTCCTGATGGGAGAAGAGCCTTATTACATCGACCTCATCGTTGACGCTATCGAACGCTCTGTGGTAAACGAAGAAAACAAGACTTTCGACCAACTTATATTTTACGGAGCTGACTCCGACATTGATGTTGTCATTGCAAGTGCACAGCAATTTCCCGTCATGGGAGAATTCCAGCTTGTCATCCTTAAGGAAGCTCAGACTTTGCAAGGAAACAAGACTCAACTTGACCGGTTTGCGTCTTACGTGGCTCAACCCAACCGGAAGGGTGTGCTTGTCATAGCCTATAAGGGTGACTCTCTTGCCGCCACATCTAAGTTGATGAAGGCTGCTTCAAAGGCCGGGGAAAGTGTTGTGGTGTTCAAAAGCCCCAGAATCAGAGACTATCAGCTTGCGTCGCCTATAAAAGACTACTGCAGACTCAAGAAAATTGCCATTGAAGATTCCGCAGTGCAGATTCTTATAGAATATATAGGCAATTCACTACAGAAATTATTCGCTGAAATCGACAAACTAATTGTATCTGCCGGTCCCGGCGCACAACGAATCACCGCCGCTATGGTGGAAGATAACATAGGGATATCTAAGGAATTCAACAATTTCGAACTTACGAAAGCCATTGCCACAAAAGATTATCCAAAGACTCTGAGGATTCTTGACTATTTCCGAAAGAACCCAAAGAATAATCCGAGCGTGCTCACCACTGGCATACTCTTCAAATTCTTCAGCCAACTTGTGGTGGCTCATTTCTCTCAAGACAAGTCGGAGCGTGGGCTAATGGAAGCATTGCAGCTCAAGACTCCCTACGCTCTGAAAGAGATACGCGAAGGCCTTGGCATGTACTCGCCGCGTCAGTCTATGGCTGCCATCTCCGCCCTCCGCGACTTCGACTGCAAGAGCAAGGGGATTGGTTCACTCCAAAACGAATATGACCTGCAGCGTGAACTGATATTCAAGATTTTCACATATTCATAACAATTGAATCCTACATTTGTACCCGATTTTAAATCCAATAAATCCTTTTTTTTGCATATTTCCAAAAAAAATTGTAATTTTGTGAGCTGTTAAAAATATTCTATACAGCATGGAGACAAAATACATTTTTGTTACCGGCGGTGTGGTTTCCTCCTTAGGAAAAGGTATCATCGCTTCATCACTTGCGTGTCTGCTCAATGCACACGGCTATAGGGTCACGAATCAGAAATTTGATCCATACATCAACATTGACCCCGGAACTCTCAATCCTTACGAACACGGCGAATGCTATGTCACCAACGATGGCTATGAGGCGGATCTTGACCTCGGGCACTACGAACGATTCACGAACGTGCCAACATCTCATGCCAACAATATCACCACAGGCCGCGTATATAAAAATGTAATAGAAAAGGAACGTCGCGGAGATTATCTCGGCAAGACGGTACAAATCATTCCTCATATCACCGACGAGATAAAACGCAATGTGAAACTTCTCGGTGACACGGGCCGTTTTGACTTCATAATAACGGAAATAGGGGGTACAGTTGGCGACATAGAGTCGTTACCATTTCTTGAGGCAGTGAGACAGCTGCGATGGGAACTTGGAGAGAATGCCCTCGTCATTCATCTCACATACGTGCCTTATCTTGCAGCCGCCAAAGAACTCAAGACCAAACCAACACAGCACTCGGTGAAACAACTCCAGCAACTCGGTATCCAACCCGACATCCTTGTGCTACGTACTGAACATGAAGTGCCGGAAGGAATGAAAAACAAGATTGCCCAATTCTGCAACGTTGCCCCCAATGCTGTCATACAGTCGCTTGACTGCCCCAGCATATATGAAGTGCCTCTCATGCTCCACGCCCAGCATCTTGACGATATTGTAATCCGTAAGACCGGACTTCAACCAAATGGTGAACCTCACATGAAACCCTGGCTTGATTTCGTGGATAAAATTCACAAAGCTGAGGATGTGGTCACCATTGGACTCGTTGGCAAATATGTGGAACTTCAGGATGCCTACAAATCAATCAACGAATCGCTCTTCCAGGCAGCAACATACAGCGACCATAAACTCAAATTGAAATATATCCACAGCGAAAAACTTACCGAGGAGAATGCAGATTCAATGCTGAATGGACTTGACGGTGTGATTATCGCACCGGGTTTTGGCAATAGAGGAATCGAAGGTAAATTCGTAGCTCTTAAATGGTGTCGTGAAAAAGATATCCCCACTTTCGGAATCTGTCTTGGCATGCAGTGTATGGTGATCGAATACGCCCGAGATGTGCTTGGTTATTCCGATGCCAACAGCACTGAGATGAACCCAAACACCACTCACAATGTCATTGACATGATGGAGGAACAGAAGCATATTTCCAACATGGGAGGCACGATGCGGCTGGGAGCATACGAATGTCGCCTGACTCCGGGGAGTCTTGTGGCTGAAGCATACGGGAAAACCGAAATAAGCGAACGCCATCGCCACCGCTATGAATTCAACGATGCATTCCGTGAAGAATTTGAGAATTCCGGCTTGAAATGCGTAGGTGAGAATCCAAAGTCTCATCTTGTGGAAGTTGTGGAGATACCATCGCAGACATGGATGGTAGGCACACAATATCATCCGGAATATTCCAGCACAGTGCTCAATCCACATCCTCTTTTCCTGTCTTTCATTCGCGCCGCGATTGAATACAAGGCAAAAAGAAACAGAAGGAATAATTAATACATCACTCAAAACTCAATCAAGTGGTTAGCGTCAACAACCTGACAATGGAATTCTCTGCGCGTCCGATTTTTTCGGACGCCAGCTTTGTCATAAATAAAAATGACAAAATCGGACTTGCCGGTAAAAATGGTGCCGGCAAGTCAACGATGCTAAAGATTATCGCCGGGATTCAGCAGCCAACATCCGGCAGCGTTTCCAAACCATCGGAAGTGACAATTGGTTATCTACCCCAGCAGATGAAACTGGCTGATGACACATCCATCATCAACGAGGCAAAGAAGGCTTTTGCCCACATTGATGAACACAAAGCAAAACTGGATGAACTCAACCATCAACTCGCCACTCGCACCGACTATGAAAGCGACTCATACGCCGAACTTATAGAGAATATAGAGTATCTCAACGACAGATTAGCTATGGAAGGTGCCGACAACATGGAGGCAGAGGTTGAGAAGACGCTAATGGGACTTGGTTTCAACCGTGAGGATTTCAACCGACCAACGTCGGAATTTTCCGGAGGCTGGCGCATGCGTGTGGAACTTGCCAAGATACTTCTACGCAAACCGGATCTGCTACTTCTCGACGAGCCTACCAATCACCTTGATATCGAATCAATACAGTGGTTGGAGCAATTCCTTCAGACGAAGGCTCGCGCCGTTATGCTCGTGAGTCATGACCGAGCTTTCCTTGACAATGTGACACGACGCACCATAGAGATATCCTGCGGTAAAATTTATGACTACAAAGTCAGTTATACCCCATATACTGAACTTCGTAAGGAAAGGGTCGAACAGCAGATGCGAGCCTATCAAAACCAGCAGAAGGAGATTGCCGACATAAAAGCATTCATCGAGAGGTTTCGCTATCAGGCCACCAAGGCAATCCAAGTGCAAAGCCGCATAAAGCAGTTGGAAAAGATTGTGCCAATAGAGGTTGACGAGGTCGATAACTCGCGACTTCATCTCAAATTTCCGCCGGCACCACGTTCGGGAGATTTCCCCCTTATTCTGGAAGATGTGGGAAAGGCTTACGGCGACCATCAAGTGTTTGACCATGCAGATTTCCGTATTCGGAGAGGTGAGAAAGTAGCTTTTGTCGGCAAAAATGGTGAAGGCAAATCCACGCTCGTCAAATGCATCATGGGAGAAATTGATTTCACCGGGACTCTCAAACTCGGACACAATGTAAAAATCGGTTATTTTGCACAAAACCAGGCACAACTGCTTGACGAAAACCAGACTGTCTTTGAGACCATCGACAATGTGGCGGTCGGAGATATCCGACTCAAGATTCGTGATATACTCGGAGCTTTCATGTTTGGAGGAGAAGCTTCCGACAAGAAGGTAAAGGTGCTTTCAGGGGGTGAGAAAACCAGACTTGCAATGATAAAATTGCTTCTTGAACCGGTCAATTTCCTTATTCTCGATGAACCCACCAACCACCTTGACCTAAAGACAAAGGATATACTGAAAGAAGCAATCAAGGCTTTCGATGGCACTGTTATAGTAGTGAGCCATGACCGAGATTTTCTTGACGGCCTTGTTGAAAAGGTGTATGAATTTGGAGGTGGCAAGGTGAGAGAAAATCTCGGAGGAATCTACGACTTCCTGCGATCCAAAAACTTGCAAAATCTGCGCGAACTCGAACTTTCAAAATCTCCCTCTAATAATGGTACAAAATCTTCCCAACCCATTTCCGGTGACTATGATAATGCGGATTCCGAACAGTCTAAAATTCAGATAAAGGCTTTATCATACGCCGAACAAAAGGCAAGAGAAAAGACCTTGAGGAAAGCCGAGAAGAAAGTTAAAGATACCGAAGCAGAGATATCTCGTCTTGAGAAA
Source organism: Muribaculum sp. (assembly GCA_023667055.1). Lineage (GTDB taxonomy): Bacteria > Bacteroidota > Bacteroidia > Bacteroidales > Muribaculaceae > Lepagella. Next base: position 31,003 of record JAMPAV010000011.1, read on the forward strand.
TTGCAAAAAGAAATAGAGACAAAGATTTCAGCCGGAGACACTACTCCGGAAACCCTTGAAGCATACGCCAAGTCACAAAAAGACTTGGAAAACGGCATGTCACTTTGGGAACTTGCCACCATTGAACTCGATGAACTTAAATAATTTTGAGTCTTGAATGTTGAATCATTTTATCAAAGTATCCGACATTCAAAATTCAAAATTCAAAATTGAAAAAAGTGGACTTAAATAATTTTGACAATTCAGTCTCTCCTAAGGAAGACTTCTATCAATACTGCAATGGCGGATGGATGAAAACCCATCCCCTCACTCCTGAATATTCACGTTTCGGTATGTTTGACATGATGCGCGAAAATGCACGTGAACGGCTAAAGGATCTTGTCCTTAATCTTTCAACTCATGCAGATGCCAAAACACCCGGTACGATAGCCCAAAAGGTCAGCGACCTCTATTCTATGGGTATGGATGAAAAAAGATTGAATGAGGAAGGAGCGTCTCCCCTAAAGCCACTGCTCAGGAAAATTGCAGAAGCCGACACTGATACAGGTCTTGCATCACTCCTTGCCTGGCAACATGGAGGAGTGGGAAGCAGTTTCTTTGGTAGTGGAGTAGGTACCGATGCCATGAATTCAGACATTAATATACTTCATATAGGAGAAGTGGGTCTGGGACTTGGCGACAGGGATTACTATCTTGAAAAAAATGAACAGACCGAGAAAATCGTCGATGCATATCACGCATACGTGATCCGCGTGATGGAACTTATCGGATACGACGAGGAAGCCAGAAATCGTGTTTGGGATGCAGTGATTAAAATCGAGACGGAGTTCGCCAAAAACATCATGCCACGCGAGCAACGCCGCAATCCGCATGCCAGATACAATATTCTCACCATTGATGAAATAAAGACGAGATTCAGCAAATTCGACTGGGATACGTATTTCACTGGTCTTGGTCTGGCAAGTGTGGATAAAGCCAATTTCTCGAACCCGGCTTTCACTGACTTTCTGATGAACTTTATTCCAACACTGACAAGCCAGGAGATAAAAGACTACATGACATTTGAGACTGTCAACGATGCCACCAATCTTCTTAGTGATGATTTTATCAACGCAAGCTTTGAGCTTTATGACCGGACAATGTGTGGCAAGGAGGAACTTGAACCTCGCTGGAAACGCGCCATGTCCATTCCAAACTCTATGCTCGGAGAAGCTGTCGGGAAATTATATGTGGAAAAATATTTCTCGGAAGAGAACAAGGAATACATGAAGAACCTCGTGCATAATCTTATCAAAGCACTTGGAAAGCACATTGATAATTTGCCATGGATGAGCGATGAAACCAAAGCCAAGGCTCAAGAAAAGCTTTCAACATTTGTAGTTAAAATCGGGTATCCCGACAAATGGAAAGATTACTCCGAAATAACTGTAGATCCGGAAAAATCATATCTTGAAAATGTACTTGAAGCCTCCCGATGGTATGTGAAAGACAATTACGCAAAATTCAACAAACCGGTTGACAAGGATGAATGGCACATGACCCCCCAGACTGTCAACGCATACTACAATCCCACGACCAATGAAATATGTTTTCCGGCAGCTATACTGCAACCACCGTATTTCGATCCCGACTCTGATGACGCACAAAACTATGGAGCCATTGGCGTGATTATAGGTCATGAGATGACACATGGATTCGATGATAGCGGCCGTCAGTTTGACAAGAATGGCAACCTTACAGACTGGTGGACACCGGAAGACGCAGAACGTTTCAAGACACTTGCCGACAAGCTTGTTGGTCAGTTTGATGCTATAGAGGTGGCTCCGGGTGTGAAAGCCAACGGTCAGTTTACTCTCGGTGAGAATATTGCTGATCAGGGAGGACTGCGTGTGGCACTAACGGCATTCCTTGATGCTTCATCACACTCTGTGATAAATTATGTGGATGGGTTCTCCCCTATCCAGCAATTCTATATCGCATACGCCAATGTATGGGCCGGAAACATCCGAGAAGAGGAAATAAAGACCCGTACTAAGACGGACCCGCACTCTTTGGGAAGACTTCGAGTTAATGCTACTCTCCGCAACATTGATCAGTTTTTCAAAGCTTTCGGCATCACTTCTGAAGATGCAATGTGGAGAGCACCGGAAGAACGAGTGACAATTTGGTAAATCTCAACTTATACAAAACAAATAAAAAATGGTAGCGAACCACAATTCGCTACCTGATAAAAAATATTTGTTTAAGTTTTGAGATGAAACATCATTGCTCAGTTTCTTATAAATGTTGTATATAATTGTTCCATAGGCATATAATCAGGATCTTGCAGCAATTTGCTCGATAGCATCAGATCTGCGCTGATTCGGTTGCATGCGATTGGCACATTGTGTAAGCGACACTGACGCAGCAACATTTGAATGTCCGCCTCATGAGGCTGTGGATTCAGATCGTCTATAAGAAAGACTGCAAGGTCAATTTCATTTCTGACAACTTTGGCCGCAATCTCGGCATCTCCACCGAGGGGACCAGAATTCATGCATTCGAGATCAACATCAACTCCAATTTCTTCAAGAGCTTTACGCACAAGCCCTCCTGTTGTCCCGGTGCAAATTAATCTATGCCTTGACAGATATTCTGCATTAAATTTAGCCCAATCCACCATATCTGCTTTACGGGCATCGTGTGCTACAAGCGCAATAGTAAGCTTTGTTTTCATAGTGTTAAAATATTTGAAAAATATGTTTTACAACATAAAAACACCCTCATGAACGAAAAAGTTCAAAACTACGTGAAAACAGTAATATGAGTACGACGTGCCTTCAGATAAGCCGAAAGAGTCTTCTTGTAGATTCGTTTGTTGTCAAACTCTATTGATAGAACGTATTTTTACTTATCAAGATAGAAGCTGGTCTGTGTCAACAGTACTGCAATAATCTCGAATCTCTTTATTTATAAATGGCGCCGTTGTAAATACAGCTGTCCTTACTGCAAGGAGTCGAGTTACATTGCTTGACCGGGTTCCAGTGCTGCCTCTTTATTGCACCTTTGAGCAGTTTTGTGACATTGATGTACTTGGTCTCCCCATCCTGATAGAGCCTTAGTCTGAGCTGGAACCCCTTCGTTCCGAACCGTTGGTAATTGACTTTGATCATTACGTTGCTTTTTATCAGTTACAAATACGGCTGATTTCATATCACAAATCATGTACATCGGTAACTGGAAAAGCCGGATACTGCATTTTGATGCCTTCGGTGTACTGGGTAACGTCGCGATAAAGGTAGGCTTATACCTTTATCAATCATTTAAATGAAATAACAGCAATTCACACTTGGTGTACAGTGTAAATTGCTGTTAATCAGATTGTGGAGCATATCGGACTCGAACCGACCACCTCTTGACTGCCAGTCACAAGGTATTACTCCTTAAGAAAGTAAATTTTAATCAATTAAGGCAATACTTAATTTAAGGGTACAACATTGGGTACAACAATCGACTGTTAATCATCGATTTCATCTACCCATTTGATCGGGAGATTTTCAAATACTGCATATTGAGTGCCCATGTTGTTGGTATTTTGAAGTCCCAATGACATATATTTGATATACTGAGCGTCCGAATTATATTTTTTTATCTCCAGTTCTATGGTTAATGGAACATTTACATGATGATTTATTGTCTCATTACTTAGGTTATCAGAAACACCATTGATTGTCATCTTGTGACGTTCTTTGCCATTATATCCGGTGCCAAATTCATCAATAATTTCATTGCCTCTGCAATAATATGTTTTTCTAATATCTTCATCGCCAACGTTTTCCACTGTCATAGTGACGTGTATTGTGTTAGTGCTTTTGTCTCCAGTGACCTCAAGGACACGGTATTCTATATTGTCAAAAATCTTTGCCTTTGCTATCGTTGGAGTTAATTTCAGGTTCTTTTTGAGAGCAAGATTTTGAGCGAGAACGGCATCAAGGTCGGAAGAGATTTTGGCAAGCTGCTGGGATTGGGTATTGACAGTTGCTTCCAAGTTGGTAATCCTTGAGAGAGCTTGTTCCAGTGTCTCGGACTGGGCGAATCCAGCCACTGATATTAATGTGGCAAGGATAAAAGCTAAAAATTGTTTCATAATGGTGTCTGTTTATGTATTTGTTATTTTGAATTCAAGTCGGCTATACGTTCCTTAAGTTCAGTAACGCGCTCTTTAAGTTCGGCAATGCGTTCGTTCGATTCGTTGATACGCTTCTCCTGACTTTTCTCAGTTTTCTTCATTTGGCAGATGACATCTTCTTTGTGTACTAACTTACCTTTAAGGTTTTCCACTTCTTTTTCAAGATCACGGATGCGCTTGTCATCTTCAGGGCAAGGTTCGTAGAATGTTCCGGTCCGAAGATCTGCATGATCTCCGACTTTTTCTATCTGCTGGTTGTTGCCACCAGAGTTAGATTGGTTAAACTTTGTTGGAGAGTTCAACATTTCTCCTTCACCAGTCTTTAACCATTGTATATTTAGTTGTGGATAAGCATCCGAAATTCGCTTAAAAGTCGTTGAGTAACTTTTTAAAGATAATTTTGATCCAAGCCCTTGACCTATTCCACAATCCCTTTCGAATTGTCTCATTGGAATATTTATGTGTTTCAAAAACTTATTTAATCTTTCTTGAATTTCTTCCATTTGTTAAAATATATTAAAATTTCAACACTAATGTTGAATATTCAACATTTTATTCTTACCTTTGCATATCGGTTTTAAAATTCAGAAAAACGGATATAGCAAAGGGGATGGCGAAACTTTCGCTATCTTACATAATACCAACTGCAAAGTTAGTCGTTTCCTTGCTATTTTCCAAATAAAAAAATAATTAATTTTAAAATGAAGAGTTATGAAGATAACAAGAGACTATATCATGAAACTTCCTCCGGGAGCAATGCTCACGATGTTTTGCAGTGATGCAGCAAACCTTGATTCGGTGTATCAAATGTCATTAAAAGCCAAAAAGTTGAATGGTTTGACTGATCAAGATATTAGAATTAAGAGATTTGCAAGGGAACTGAAGGTGGAAGTTGAAAGAAAGGAGGTGACCAATGAGCCTTCTTAAAGCACCGGAAATAGACATTAATGCTTGGTATCCTATAGGTAAAGCTGCCAAACTTATTGGAATTAACAGGTGTACTCTTCTTTCAGCCGCACAAAAAGGCCGGCGCAATGGAGGTATAGACTATAAGGTTGGCAGAAACACTCGCAAGAAGTTTTCCGGCAAGGAATTATTGAGGTTTTACAACGAAATGTAGTATCTGGAAAATGATATTAGACGGTATTGATATAACAAAGGAGATAAAGACCATAGAAGTTCCGGATAATGACTATCTCCCTTTTGTGCCTGTGATGTCATCGCTTCGCGACATGGAAGTCGGGGCTATAATGCTATGGCCACTGAAGAAAGCGAATACTGTCAAACAAACTGTAATGAAGCTTAACCGCGATACCAACAGACGATATAAATACACATCTGACAACACTTATATAAAAGTATGCCGGTTTGCTGATGTGCAAAAATCCTAAATCAGACAACCATAATATTTACGAAATGAATATGATTAGCAAAATAAAGAAAACAGTATATTTCAAGCATTTCTGCGACCTTTCACGTCGTGCGAAACAACAAAATCTTATAAACACTGTTGGAGTATCCGGTTTCGGTGTATATCTGATGCTGCTTGAACTTTTAGCAGCTTCAGACAACGGTCAATATCCATACGACCTCGAGATATTGGAATATCAATTGAACAGCAACCGCGAACTTGTCAAGTCCGTAATATGCGACTTCGACCTTTTTGTTGTCGATAAAGGAAACAATACATTTGAGGCCAATGATCCTCTCAATGAGTTTGGCATCAGACGTAAATAATCAACGTTTTAAATCGTACGCCATGGCTAACACGAATCTTCAAGTATATTTTCCGCATAACGCATACGCCCATACATCAACAAAACTATATAGAATGCGTCTTGAATTAGGCACATTGGCCTATGGCGTATATTATATTCTTCTTGAAAGACTGCGTCTTGAAGAAAACTATCGCAGTGAACTTGATGAAGTCACTCTGTGTCATGACTGTGGGTGTGACACAGAACTGCTGTATCAGATAATCCATAACTACAAACTGTTTGAAGTTTACCGAGAGGAAGAAGGAGGCACAGTATATTTCGAATCCATAGAACTCAATGCTCACATCCGGTTTATGGAAGAGAAAAAAGCCAAACGAAGAAGGGATGCTCAAGCAGCAGCTCTTGCAAGGTGGGGTAAGAATGCAGAAGAAAATGTTTCCTCTGAAATTCCTTCTAAAAATACGGTGACTGAGGCAAATGATATTGAAAGCAATGAGGCACAAAGGATACCTGTAGAGCCTGAGATACTTCCAATAGACAAGGAGATTCAGACAATGAAGGAAGATTCGGTATGGATTTCTTCGATATCCGATGAATTCGACAGATCCGTGCTTGAGGTTGAGAATGTCTTTCCTTTGTTTAGGGAGGAATGTATCCGCAATGGCAAGAAGGGGGGACACAAGGATCTTGAAGATGTCATGCGCCATTTCCGGTCATGGCTGAAGACCAGCTGCATTCTTGTCAAGCCGGACTCAAAGAACGCGAAGAAGACACAGGTGTGCAATTCTGCCACGCAACGCGAGATCAAACGTCGCGAGGAAAGCGACAGAAGGCAGGAACTGCGCAATGCAGAATATAAGAAACAACAGGAGAACAAGACCACACCCAATGATTACATCCGCAACAAAGGTTATGATCCGGAGAAAGTGACCATGGTAATGCTGATGAAACCGGGATGGCAGGAGAACAATCCTCCCACTCATCCCGAATGGATAGGGAGATTTGGAAAAAAGGAAACCGAGGAATTCACCAACAACGTTTAGTTCTGACGATGAAAGCCACCAATGTGGAAGAACTGATATATGCCCTTGAATCTTTCGACACTGACGAAGAAATAATCATGGGTGTCAGAAATGGCAAAGGATATCTCTTTGTCGGTAAACTTCAGGTTCCCATTCAACTTACAATATTTGACTTGGATTAACAATAAAAAATCATATTATGGATAAGAAAACACTTGATTCCAAACAACTGGCTATTCAACTCGTAGAAAAACTACATATCGAGACCCGCAGATTCATGGAGGAATATCGCACAGCCGATCCTACCGTTGTGGTGGGAGCTGCAAATCTATATCTCGCGTCTGTAATGATGCAGGCACCATCAAAGGAAAACGCAATGAAGGTGCTCGAAGCCGACTTCGATGTGATTCGAAGCATTGTGTTGGATACGCCCGATGAGATGTTTCGCATTCCACATGTGAAAGAATCCTGATGTCATGACCTTCACAAATGCCATGCTCGTGGCAATTATAATACTTCTGGTCATTATTGACGTGAGAATAATACAGATACAGGAAAAACTTGAAGACAAATGAAATATCCAAAACGAAGAGCCAATCTGCTGTATAGGCTGCGCAAGAAGGGAGTTCTGGCCAACACCAAGCTCAAGGTTATTTACATTCCTTACTCCGACTATCCTTGTAGTCACATACAGGCGATAAGGCTCTGCCGGGAATTTCATTTCAACATTCAACTTACACTTGTATGAGTGAATAAAATCAAAACATCATGAAGGAAATCACATTGGAAGGATGGTTGGTGAAGGATGAGACGGAGATGTCACCGGATATTCATCTTGACTTACCTTACAGGGTGAGGAATGCTTACTTTGATAGCACTGAGTTTTTGGGTAGATGGAGAAGCAATGGAAACATTTATCGTCTTGATAAAAATCTATTCCCTTCTGTTCATTGGGATTCCGATCCAAGACCTGTCAAGATAACGATTTGTTATCCCGATTAATAACATATACATTAAGTTTTAGGTCATGACGTTGAAAGAACACTACAATAGTCTTAGGGAACTGGAGCGTCCACTACATCCCGCCAAGCAGTTTATCTATACAATAGCGGAGAAGACCGGACGCAGCCACAAGACTGTTCAGCAGTGGATCAGTGGAATTCAAGAACCCAACGATGACTTGAAGGTGATTATAAGCGGTGTTGTCGGAATACCGCCGGAAGAATTATTTCCTTGAATAATGAATTATTTATTATCAGTTATATAGTTAATTTGCATAGGATTTACAATTTCTTTGTAGTCTGCGAAGATTCCAGAAGAAAGTATTTATGATATTAGTTTCATAGATAAATGTAAGTTAGTGGATGTTGTCACGTGTACGTGATGTATGCGTAGGCAAAATAAACTGGACGGATACATTTCTATAGGTTGGTTTTGTATCTGAGTGCTGTTGAGATGCAATTGGCAAGCACAATGCGTGCCAGTTGCATCCTTTTGTATGCATTAGTATGCCAATGGTGTGTCATACATGCGAGTCGTATGCACTTGCAATGCGACTGCATGCGGAAGTTTGCCAAATAAAAAAAAGAAAATAAATAAAAATAAAAGAAAGTAGATGAAAAGGTCGCATACTTTGGTATCGACAACAGCGACAACATACAAGATTTTTTATAACTTTTCAAACAAGGTTTGACGTGAGAAACAAAAGGGAAAAAGATTCATAGGAGGAATAAAAAACAAAAAAATTGCCACCTGCTCAATGTGAACAGATGGCAATTGTGGTTGCAAGATTGGTCTTCTATTTATTTGGCATATTAATTTTGCCATTGGCTGCTTCCCACTTATCGATATAATCATTCAAGGCTTCTGTGATTATGTCCTGCTGGAGCATATTCTCCATCAATGATATATACCGGAGTTTTCTTGGCATGTCTGCCGGTAAAACCAATGTGGTTCGGGTCTTACCCTTTTCACTTGACATTCGGGGACGACCTCTTAACGGACGTTCCGAATTCTGCGGAGTCGGTTCTACTCCGTTTGGCGGATTCTGTCCGGAATCGTTCTGCTGTGTGCTCCCTGACGATTCCTGAGGTTCAGAGCCTATGATTCCACTCATCAGAGACTGTAGGTTTTTCTTTGCCATGTTATGTTGTGTTATAGGTTGGTTCTCTTCTCGATTTCTTGCGCCATTGCCATGTAGTCCATCGCGCCGTTACTCTTTGGATCATAGTCGAAGATTGATTGTCCTGAAGCCGGCATTTCCGCAAGGGCAATGTTTTCGCGGATTTTTGTGTCGAACACTCTATTATTATAACGCTGACGAATCATATTTTCCACTTCCCTGTTGAGATTTCTGTTGTTGTATCTGGTAAGGAACACGCCTCCAAGTGCTATTTGGGGATTTACCCGACGACGGACTTCGTCCAAAACATCGTCAAGCATTGCAAGTCCTTTGAGTGGAAGTGTCTCCGCCGTCAGGGGAATATAGAGTTCATCGGCAGCCACAAGGGCATTTGTTGTGACAATGCCGAGCGAGGGAGGACAATCTATGATGACGTAATCATATTTTGATAGATGCTGTTCCAAGGCACTGCGGAGGATTCCCTCACGCGCTATTTTTGTGGCCATGTCTATTTCTGCTCTTGCCAGATCGAGAGATGCCGGCACAAGGTCAAGATTATCACGGACGGATACGATGGGGAGCTCTTTGTCCCTTACGAGCGTGTCATATACACTTGTATCGGGATCTTCTTTTTGTGTGAGTGTATATGACAGGTTCTGCTGGGAGTCCAGATCTATTACCAGTATTTTCCTGCCCAGTCGTGCAAGAGCATTGCCTATACAGGCAACGGATGTTGTTTTCCCTACTCCACCCTTATGATTTGCAATGGCAATTACTTTCGCTTTCTTCATTTCTGTTTTGTTTTAAAAACTGAGTTATTTGAAATAGATTGATTCATTATTTCTTATATATCTGTTAAATTTCCTTAAATCTTTTTAGAATATCAATAAAACAATCTTTGGAATTTGTTTTTCTGATAAAAAAGATGTAAATTTGCATCAAAATATGGCAGGTAAATCCTGAGCAAAGAGTGATAACATCATAAGTGTGTTCTAAATGCACCTCTTTCAGGGTCTGCCTTTTTTTATATCCAATTTTAAATTATGGCTATAAACGTATATCTTGACGAAAGCGGAGATCTTGGATGGACTTTGGATAAGCCTTACCATCAAGGGGGTTCGAGCCGATTTCTCACCATCGCTTTTGTAGTTTGTCCTTCCGAAAAGAAACATATCTTGCAACGTATCGTGCGCAAGGTTTATGACCGACTTAAATATGATCCCAAGCAGGAATTGAAGGGCAGTGCACTTTCCATTAATGACAAATGTTTTTTTGCAGAACAAGTTCGAAAAACAGTAAGCATGAATCCTGATATTAAATTGGGATATATTACTGTTAATAAAAGCAAAGTACAAACACACATCCGTCGGGATGCAAATAAACTTTACAATTACATGATTCGACTTTCCGTGCTTCCCAAGGTTGCCGGTGAGCCTTTGGTCAATCTTATCAGGGATAATAAGACAATAAAAGTTAAGTCCGGAAATAGTCTTGTTGACTACCTCCAGATTGAAATGTGGTTTGAGCATAAAAGCCAAACGACTATTGTTGATATTCCTTCTGACAGCAAGGGAAGTAAGAATCTTATTTTTATTGATTGGATAAACAATCTCATTTGGGGTAAATACGAATTGGGAAATAATAAACCTTACGACATTCTTAAGAATGTCATGTCTTCTAAGAGATTGTTCTTTTGATATATTCATTTCAATATTGTTTATTTAAGTTCTATCACGCAACGGTCAATCATCGTTAAATCTCTTTCATAAAGCAAATCCAATGGGTATTGGCTTGCTTGCCGGACTTGTGTCCGAATATTGGTTTTTGGTTTGTCAGTTTGAGGATTGTCGAGACTTTGATGTCGTGTTCGTTCCACTTAAATATGAGGAAGCCTCCCGGTCGGAGGACACGGAAACATTCAGAAAACCCTTTGGCCAAGGTATTGCGCCAATCAGAGCGTAACGCCCCATACTTTATCTGCTGATACCCGGTCGGCTGCTTCTCTTGGTCTTTCCCCCACCAACGTAAATGCGGTGGGTCGAAGACAACCATATTAAAGCTGTTGTCGGGGAAGTTCATACTTGCAAAGTCACCTATAACATCAGGAGCAACGGTGAACTTCCGCCCATCGCAAAGCGTGTGTTCCTCACAGCGAATGTCTTGGAACAATACACGAGGGTCGTTCTTGTCGAAGTAGAACATTTTCCCTCCCCAGCATACGTCAAGTATTAGTTTCATTCTTCCTCCTCCTTTCTGATGTCAGAGCCGAAAAGGTTTTCAACATTAACACTCTACCATCATAAGCAATGGAACGTGCCAGTTCATTATTCATTTCTGCCTTATATGCCCCATCTTTGTAATATTTGTACTCATCCATCACTTTCTCCCTCTCGACTATGCAGTAGCCATTGACTGAAAGCCAATGTAGTATTTCCATCATTAATCCATAATTATACTCTCTGACAGTCTTGGACTTGCCATTTCCTTTTGTTTTGCAATAGGCTTCGGCTATCGCCTTTATCTGGTCTTCGGTCATTTGTTTATTTCATTTATATTTGTTACTTTTGCATTGTGATTGTTGGCACTCTCACTAAAGATATAACTTTCGATTTCTGACCACTCGCCTTAGAGTGCCAATTTATTACGGTGATGTTTCGGATTCAATTGTTTTAAGTGATTATGACAAAGCATAATAAGATTCAGATTTTTAACGACAAAAAAGTTCGTACTGTCTGGGATAGTGAACAGGAAAAGTGGTTTTTCTCTGTAATTGATGTTACAGAAATCCTTACCGATAGTATAGATGCAAAACGCTACTGGAGTGTTCTTAAGACCCGTTTGAAAAAAGAAGGAGTTGAACCTACTACAATTTGTAGTACCTTGAAACTTCCAGCTGCGGATGGCAAGATGAGACAGACGGATGTTGCTGACCAACAGCAACTCTTCCGTATTATCCAATCTATACCCTCTCCAAAAGCAGAACCATTCAAACAGTGGATGGCACAAGTGGCTTCTGACCGCATAGATCAAATCCAAGACCCGGAACTCTCCATTGACCAAGCAATATCTGATTATCGGAGACTTGGTTATTCCGAAGAGTGGATAAACCAACGAATGCGTAGTATTGAAGTTCGAAAACAACTTACTGACGAATGGAAGCAAAGAGGTGTTAAGGAATGGCAATACGCGTCGCTTACTGATATAATCACCAAGCAATGGAGTGGTATGACAACCAGAGAATATAAGGGATTCAAAGGACTTCACAAAGAAAGTCTCAGAGACAATATGACAAATGTGGAAATGGCCTTGAATATTCTTGCAGAAGCATCCACCACCGAAATTTCCAAACAAAATCAACCGAAGTCTTTCAATGACAATGCCAAAGTTGCCAAAAGCGGTGGTGAAGTTGCCAGAGCAGCTCGTACTGAATTGGAAAACCGTCTTGGACGCAGTGTTATATCTCAAGCCAAGGCAAAAGATTACCTTATCCCTCCTGCTGAAGAAAATAAGATTGAGTAGAAAATTCGGTTGATTTTGTTCGTTCATATTATTTCACTGAGTTGATGATCATGCAGATCATCTGCTTCAATTGGTTGATAAACTCCGTATAACTGTATTTGCCTCTTTCGATTGCCTTCAGACGGCTTTCCCAGATGCCGGTCAGTTTGACACTTTTGAGCAGTTCCTCCTTGATCAGGGATATCAGTTTTATTCCTTCATCGGTTGCCCTGAGCGATTTACCTTGCTTGCGGATATAGCCTCTCTTGTAAAGAGTCTCGATGATGGCAGCTCTTGTTGACGGACGACCGATGCCGTTTTCCTTTAGTGCCTCACGCAACGCTTCATCATCCACTGATGCCCCGGCAGTCTCCATGGCCTTCAGAAGGGATCCCTCGGTATAATAACTTGGAGGTGTTGTGACTTTCTTGGCAAGAAAAGGATTGTGACTTCCCTTTTCTCCTTCTATGAAGTCCGGGATAAATGAGTTTAAGGCATCTTCATTTTTTGCCGAATCTTCAGAACCGGTGGTCACATCCTTCTCATATATCTTTTTCCAGCCCGGCATGGCAATGCGTTTACCGGAAGCCTTGAACCCGATTCTGCCAGCTCTTCCCTTAACCTTAACCTGATCATAGACACAGTCGGGCAGAAACACCGATATGAATCTTCTTGCAATTAGATCATAAATCTGACTCTCAGCCTTAGACAAACTCTGAAACGATTTACCGGTGGGGATGATGGCATGATGGTCGGTAACCTTGGAGTTGTCAAACACCCTGCTGCTCTTCTTCAATGTAGTTCCCTTCAATGGCTGCACATAAACATCGTATGACCTCAAGGAATTCAGAATCCCCATACACTTCGGATACATGTCGTCGGTGAGATATGTGGTATCCACTCGAGGATATGTTGTCAGCTTCTTCTCATACAGCGACTGTATTGACTTCAATGTCTCATCAGCACTCATACCATATTTCCTGTTGGCCTCTATCTGGAGACTTGTAAGGTCGAACAGTTTCGGCGGTGCTTCATTGACTTTCTTTCTTACTACAGAGGTCACCAAGAATTCACACGCAGCTACATCGCGTAGTGTCGGTTGACCTTCAGCCTCGGTTTTGAAAGCATCCAGTTCGGATGTGAATACACAATCCCTGTACTTGGTGCGGAGTTCGTATGAGGTGGAAGGAACGAAATTCTCTATCTCCTTTTGTCGGTTTACGACAAGCGCCAGTGTCGGTGTCTGCACACGACCGATTGACAATATATCACTTTTGCCCTGTGCATTTCTTTTGGAATACTTCAGTGTGTATAGACGAGTGGCATTCATGCCAAGAATCCAGTCGCCGACAGCACGACAAAGACCAGCCATATAGAGGTTGTCGAAATCCTTTGAAGGACGAATATTTCTGAAACCCTCGCGTATCGCTTCATCCGTAAGGGAAGAGATCCATAGACGTTCCACCGGTTTCTTGCAACCGACCTTCTGCATCACCCAGCGTTGTATCAGTTCTCCCTCCTGTCCGGCATCGCCACAATTTATGACCTTGTCGCATTTCTTTATGAGCGACTCTATGACCTTGAATTGTTTCTTGATGCCTTTGTCATCCTTCACTTTTATTCCAAATCTCTCCGGAATCATCGGCAAGGTTGACATCGACCATCTCTTCCAGTCTGAATTGTAGTCAGCCGGATCCTTAAGTTCACAAAGGTGACCGAAAGTCCAGGTCACACAATAGTCCTTCCCCTCAAAGTAACCATCGCGTCTTTGAGAGACACCAAGAATCTTCGCTATGTCTGCCCCAACACTGGGCTTTTCGGTAATACAAAGTATCATAGTCGTAATTTTTTCAATCCCGGAAATCATCATTGGGTGACATGAGGGTCATGGCAGACATCACCTTCTCGAAACACTCATCAAATTCGAGTTCGCAGCCGGGTGTAAACCAAGTGGCGAATATGATGTTGTCACGATATGGATCCGTTATCATGATGCCATCCATATAACCATACCATTCAAAAGTACCTTTCAGACCACAGCAGGGAATAATATCATACTTGTCGGGTTCATCCTTAAAATGGGCATATTCAATTTCAAAGACAACATTCTCTTTTATGTATCTCACCAACTCTGCATTCATGGTGTTTTCATCCGGATACATACATTCGGATCTCAGTCTTATTCATATATAATATTGGATTATGATATTACAATATTATCGAAATTATTTCTGTAGCTATAATGCCTGTCAAACCAGCAGCAGTAATAATTCATAAACACTTTCCATGCTCTTGCAATGACATGCCACACCCTTTTCAGGATGTTCCACCCCACAATGAAAAACACCGAAGCGATTTTGTAAACAATCAGCAACGGAACAAAGCAGACTCTCAGAATGCTGGTTGCAATACCAAGAGCGATTCCAATCAGGAATAATGCGAGTAAAAAGATAGCTACAGTTGCCATAATCGTGATTTTTTAAGTTAGACTTCTTTATGTTTCCCTATGCAAAATTAATAAATTATTATTATATTACCAAATTATTTGTAATAAATATTACTGTATGAATATGTGTTATAAAACATATAAAGCAGCATTGTTATTTGCGTTTCGTAAAGAATTAAAACATTTTGCGTTGACTATTTTGTCATATTAAGAAATAAAACCAATATATCATTTGGAGAAACATAATCCGGTAAATGATTTATATGTTGCAATCACGGCTCTTTCATTTAAAATAAAAAATAGGACATAAGGCCCTTTCCCGGTTC
>JAMPAV010000012.1 GCA_023667055.1 Muribaculum sp.
CTCCTAAACTTTTAACCTTTTAAACCTCAACTTTCGCTTGCGAAAGTTGAATTACATAATTGGGTGAGCCATTTATTTCACGACAATTTTTTCAGTTTTAGAACCGGAACGTCTGACATAAATGCCGGGAGCAACAGGATTCTTTACACGGACACCTTGCATGTCAAGATATTCCGGTTCGACAGAAGTTTCGCCGGTAGCAATCTCAGAAATTCCGGTACCTACAGAAGACTTCATCACAAGAGCGAAAGAATCGTTGTATCCTGCAAACAGAGGATATTCGGAAGTGATCTGTCGCATCATGAGCACCATTCTCGGGAAAGAAACAGAGACAGTATTGTTGTCGTCAGCGTAAGTCGTGGATCCCCAGTATCCTTTTTCGGTAATGGCATCTTCGGAACGGCCATTGATCAAATTGTAATGAGCTGCACTCCCCATAACGAGACGGACACCATCACCATCAGTAATATCAGAAGGAGCTATCACAATATATGTGTGTTCAGGATTGACCGCATTTATTTCCATATAGGAATTCACCTCCGGATCAGCCGGCTGCAATCTACTCCACACGGAAGTCCAGGTATCATCTGTAGTGTAAGGATTCACCATTCGGTATCTCTCATCTGATGCGTGACGCTCCACTTTTATTCCCTTGGCCGTATTGATAGGGAATTCATCATAATAGGAAGCAAGATAATCGTCGGTGTATTCCGCGGAGCCCCATTCTTCCCATTCAGCCTCATAGTCGTAGGTTGCAATCTTATAGTTGTCTTCTGACACCTGATCTGTATCATAAGTGGTCACGATGAGATAAGTTCCCGTACAGTCTAACGGAAGATAAAGAGATCCGGGGGTACCAGTGATGTCAAAATCATCATTTGAGCGCACATCTGCCACCAAAGATTTCAATTCATCATCCTCAGCAGGGTTATAACCGAGATCCTTTACAAACACCGCAGTCTTTACATTTGTGGCATCTGCGAAATTCAGGTCAACCTTCAAAGACTTACCATAGCGAGTCTCCCCGGCCACCGACATATCCACTTTGTAGTCACGATAGTCGCCATCAATTTGTATTGTCTCCAATCCGTATGCAATAACATTGTCAACAACTGAAGGATCGTCAACATAATAAAGCATAGCCATCTCAATTTTTCCCATCTCCGGATACACCATCGTCTCAATGCCGACATTATAATATTTTGTCAGATCATCGACCATGACTGGCTTTCCCTGATAGGTGAGTCCGGTATCGAAATTGTTAACATTGTAGAAATCAATAAAAGGCATACCGGCAATGCGGATTACATTCCCAAAAACACCTTCGACACACCAGGAATCAACCCCCATCCCGGTGGGATCTGTTGTGCAGTAATAGACTGTGGCGTCACAAGGTGAAATCACCTGAGCCTCGGCATTGAAAGTAGCGTTGCCGAGCAATTCCCAAGAACTGAAATTTCCACCGAGATCAGCAGGGATTTTATACTGAGGAGCATTCCTCCTGGCATCGAGCAACTTTGAAGTGTCCATTTTCTTCAGGATTGGGGCCATGCCGGCATCAGAGGCATAGGCACAAGCAGCAATCATCAACGCTGCTGCAAATAAAGTAGAAGATTTTTTCATATAGTAACGATTAACATAAGTTTTCACGAGTTCAAAACTGTGACATTAGACTTGACGATTTCTGGTTTAGGATCTAAATTCACGCAATACCCTGGCAAAGAAAAGAGGTTGACCATCATCCTTTCTTCTTAGCTGGAAGGCAGAATGAAGAGGAGAGCCAAGATCAGACCTCAGGAGCTGAGTGTCCATATCATATTTTGCCTCATGCAGGAAAGATAGTTCCAGCCGGTGAATAAACGTTTCGTCATGCTCGCGGAGCGAGAAACGATTGAGCAAAAGATTCACATATCTTACCGTGTTGACATGACGATAGAAGTCAAGGTCGCAATATTGGAATTTATAATCGAATGGCAATCCGGAAGCTACCAGGACAGATTTTGAATTTGCCTTATCCTCTTCACCGGTTACAATTGGTATATGACGAGGCTGACGCGCTATAGGTACTTGGGAACCATCTATCATTTCTGTAGGGAAATTCAAATGAGCGAGGCCCAAATTAGTATGGTTGACAGTATCCATTACCAACCATATCGACCTTGCATATCCGAATACGAACCCTTCGGCATTGAAAATCTTAAAAGCCCTGGTAGAGAAATGACGATTTGTGTCTTCAACCCACGTTGAGATTAAAAATTCAGTATCCACCTTTGGATAGCAGGACATTTCCACGGTAAGTCGAGAAAGTATCCATCCTCCATTTATGTCCGACATAGATGGATTTCCAATGCCAAGAGAGTTGGCATGAGCAGTTGCAATATCAATGAGTCTGGTGACGAGTAGAGGCAAAGACAATTCTTGCTCAGCATTAGACTCGCCAGCTGACAAAAAGTAAGACTCAGTGTGAATCGTTTCCATAAAATCATAAAAATTTCCGCAAAGTTAACACTTTTATTTATTTTAGACAACAATTCATGGCAATTTATAGTTTGTTTTTGTGGTATAGGGTCAAAAATATGAAATTAATTTTGTAATTTTGCAAGCAAAATGATTAATAAAACAGAAATGAAGGTTAAAAAATTTGGAGGCACATCAGTTGGGAGTGCAGAAAGAATAAAGAATGTAGGGACTCTAATAACGGGCAACGGACAAAACATAATAGTACTCTCAGCCATGAGCGGCACCACCAATGCACTGCTTGAAATATCATCAGCCATCAAGAAAGGCGATGCAAAAAGGGCACTTGAATCAACCCAAGGACTCCGGGAAAAATACCGAGTCGTAGTGGATGAATTGTATTCAAGTGAAGAGTATAAACAAATTGCGACTGAATTCATAGACAAAATATTCAGCAAATTAGAAATTCAGACAGAGCAAGATTACAGTGAATCGCTGGAAAAAGAGATAGTGGCCAATGGAGAAATATTATCCACCCACCTAATGGATTATTATCTTCACGAGACAGGTGTGGAATCAAAAATATTACCGGCGCTTGACTTCATGCGAATAGACCAACATGGCGAACCTGACATGGACTTCATAAGAGTCAACGTCGAGAAAGCCGTTGCAGACAACAATGATGCGGATATCTACATCACACAGGGATTCATCTGCAGGGATGAAAACGGAAAAATCGACAATCTACAGCGAGGCGGCAGCGACTACACAGCCTCGTTAATAGGGGCAGCCCTTGAAGCAGAGGAGATAGAGATCTGGACAGACATAGATGGGATGCACAACAACGACCCCCGCTATGTGGAGGACACCCAGCCAGTGCATAATCTACACTTTGAAGAAGCTGCGGAACTTGCATATTTTGGAGCAAAAATCCTACATCCCACCTGTATCTTACCGGCCAAGTTGCATAATGTCCCGGTGAGATTGCTAAACACCCTTGATCCCTCGGCAGAGGGAACTCTGATAGAGAACAAGATGTGTGGGAATGCTATAAAGGCAGTTGCCGCCAAAGACAACATAACAGCCATCAAGATAAAATCGGGGCGAATGCTGCTGGCATACGGTTTCCTTAAGAAGGTCTTCGAGATTTTTGAGAAATATGAAACTTCGATTGACATGATCACCACCTCGGAGGTAGGCGTGTCACTGACGATAGACAATGAAAAGAATCTGGAGCCGATAATAGAGGAACTAAATCAACTTGGCACAGTAACGATAGACCGCGACATGGTGATAGTATGCGTGGTTGGAGATCTTGAATGGAACAACCGCGGATTTGAGGCCAAAGCACTCGAGGCTCTCTGCAATGTGCCTGTGAGAATGATTTCATACGGAGGCAGCAACTACAACATATCCTTTTTGATAAAGAAAGAAGACAAAGTGAGAGCACTGCGGATGCTATCTTATCATCTTTTTTGAAATTGGCAAAGACTATTGATTATGAACACACCATATTATTACTATGATTTAAATTTGCTCAACCGGACCTTGGATTCAATCGAGGCGTGCATAGCGGGCACACCTGTGAGGATGCATTATGCCATCAAAGCCAATTCCGAACCCGAATTGCTCAGAAACATATCAGCAAGAGGATTTGGAGCCGATTGCGTGAGCGGCAATGAAATCAAGGCAGCTCTTGAATGCGGTTTTGACCCCAAGAAGATATATTATGCCGGAGTTGGAAAGACCGATTTGGAAATAAGCACCGGAATTGAAGCCGGCATAGGTTGCTTCAATATTGAGTCGATAGAAGAAATCGACATAATAGCCAATGCAGCCAAGGAGAGAGAAAAAAAAGTCACAGTGGCTCTTCGCGTCAACCCCAACATAGATGCACATACCCATCATTATATAACCACCGGACTCAAGGAGAACAAATTCGGAATCGATCTCCAATTGCTTGATGCCGCTATACGGAAAGTGAAAAACACCGACAATTTACACCTTGGAGGTTTACATTTCCACATAGGCTCACAAATCACGACCAACGAGCCTTTCAAGATTCTCTGCGATAGAATCAACAACCTTAAAGACAAATATATACTTAATGGAATAAAATTTGATTTCTTCAATGTGGGTGGAGGCCTTGGAATCGATTATGAAAATCCCGACAAGCACCCCATTCCAGACTTTGCCGGATATTTCGACACTATAGTCTCCAACCTCAAAATTGATGAAGGACAGGAAGTGCACTGCGAGTTAGGCAGAGCCGTTGTGGCACAGTGTGGCACACTGATGACGCAAGTAGTTTTGGTGAAAAAAGGGATAGAGAAGAATTTTGTCGTAGTGGATGCGGGTATGTCAGACCTATTGCGACCGGCACTGTATGGAGCCCATCATAAGATAGAGAATGTTTCAGCTGAGGGCAAACCTGCGGACCATATCTATGACGTAGTGGGTCCGATATGCGAGTCGAGCGACGTATTCGGCACCGATGAGCCACTTCCGGAGACAAAGCGTGGAGACATCATTGCAATCAGAAGTGCGGGAGCGTATGGGGCCGCCATGGCAAGTCGATATAATCTGCGAGAATTACCGGGAGCGTGCTTTTCGGAAAGATAGCCTGATAAAATAACATGAAGAAAGAAGGTGTGATTTTTGATTTTTTTTTGAAAAGCACACCTTTTTTTGCATATATCGCAAAAAAGCAGTAATTTTACGAAAAATTTCCATACCCGATCTTACAGACGATGAAAAAAGTATTGCTACTCGGCTCGGGAGCCCTGAAAATAGGGCAGGCGGGCGAATTTGACTATTCAGGATCGCAGGCGTTGAAAGCACTGCGTGAGGAAGGTATCGAATCAGTATTGATCAATCCGAATATAGCCACAATCCAGACATCAGAAGGTGTTGCGGATCGTGTCTATTTTTTACCCATCACCCCAAAATTTGTAGAAGAAGTAATCAAGAAGGAACGCCCCGATGGCATATTGCTGGCATTTGGCGGACAAACCGCACTCAACTGCGGCACACAGCTATATCTTGACGGCACACTCGACAAATATGGAGTGAAAGTGCTTGGGACATCAGTAGAGGCGATCATGATCACAGAGGACAGAGACCTCTTTGTGAAGAAGCTTGACGAGATAGATATAAAGACACCAGTGTCGCAGGCTGTGGAGAATCTTGAAGACGCAATTGAGGTGGCACACCGCATTGGCTATCCGGTGATGGTACGCTCCGGCTATGCTCTTGGAGGGCTTGGCTCAGGCATCTGCAACAATGACGAGGAATTCATACCACACTGCGAGAGTGCCCTTGCCTACTCCAACCAGATTCTTGTAGAGGAATCGCTCAAGGGATGGAAGGAGATAGAATTTGAGGTGATACGCGATGCGAGCGACCTTTGCTTCACTGTGGTGCCTATGGAAAACTTCGATCCGCTCGGCATCCACACCGGAGAGTCGATAGTGGTGGCTCCGATAGTGTCTCTGACCCCTGAGCAGATCAAGATGCTTGAGGAAATAGCAGTCAAGGTGGTCCGCCACATAGGAATAGTCGGTGAGTGCAACATACAGTATGCCTTTAATGCCGAAACCAACGATTACCGAATAATTGAGATAAATGCCCGACTGAGCCGCAGCTCCGCATTGGCATCCAAGGCATCCGGTTATCCTCTTGCATTTGTGGCAGCGAAGCTGGCTCTTGGATACACACTCGACCAGATAGGGGAACCGGGAACTCCCAATTCGGCAGCCAAGGCTCCATCCGTGGATTACATGATTGTAAAAATTCCGCGCTGGGATCTTTCAAAGTTTGTGGGAGTTGACAGAGAAATCGGATCCTCAATGAAGTCGGTGGGAGAGATTATGTCGATCGGCAAGTCATTTGAGGAGATAATGCAGAAGGGTCTCCGCATGATAGGTCAAGGAATGCATGGCTTCGTAGGCAACAATGATTTCCACGTTGATGACGTGGAGCATGCCCTCACACACCCTACCGATTCGAGAATCTTTGTCATAGCACAGGCACTTGAAGAAGGGTATTCAGCCGAGAGAGTAGCAGAATTGACAAAGATAGACATCTGGTTTATCAGGAGACTTGAGAATATAGTAATTTTTGCAAAGAATCTTAAGGATAAGTATTCATCCATCACCGAATTAGACAGGGAAACTCTGCTTGAGGCCAAACGACTGGGCTTCTCCGATTTCCAGATAGCGCGACTTGTGGAGAACCCTACGGGCAACATGGAGGCTGAGATGCTAAGGGTAAGGAATCTACGCAAGGAACTGAAAGTCACGCCTGCAGTGCGTCGCATCAATACAGTTGCCTCCGAATATCCGGAACTCACCAATTATCTATATGTGACTTACGGAGCCAGCGAGAATTCCATTCCATACGAATTCAATGCACGCAACAACATAATAGTGCTCGGATCGGGAGCGTACAGAATAGGAAGTTCGGTAGAATTTGACTGGTGCTCGGTGAATGCCGCCACCACATGCCGCAAGTTGGGCTACAAGGCCGTGATGATCAACTATAATCCAGAGACAGTATCTACAGACTATGACATGTGCGACCGACTCTATTTCGACGAGTTGAGTTTTGAGCGTGTGATGGATATCATCGACCTTGAGACCCCCTACGGAGTAATAGTAAGCGTAGGAGGCCAGATACCCAACAACCTTGCGATGAAGCTATATCGCAGCCATGTTCCGGTGCTTGGCACATCGCCCATATCAATCGACCGCGCAGAAAACCGCCATAAATTCTCGGCAATGCTCGACCAGCTTGGCATCGACCAACCTCGCTGGAAGGAATTGACCACTGAGGAAGATATCCATCAATTTGTAGAAGAAGTAGGTTTTCCGGTTCTTATCCGGCCAAGTTATGTCTTGTCGGGCGCGGCGATGAATGTATGCTACGACTACGAACAGATGCATGAATTTCTCGGACAGGCCGCAAAGGTGTCGAAGGAATATCCGGTGGTTGTGTCGGAATTCATGCAAAACACCAAGGAAATTGAATTTGATGCGGTGGCACGTAATGGCAAGATTGTGGAATATGCCATATCTGAGCATGTGGAATATGCCGGTGTGCATTCAGGCGATGCCACTCTGGTGTTCCCGGCACAGCGCATTTATATGGCAACCGCAAGAAGAATCAAGCGCATCAGTGCGCAGATAGCCGAGGCTCTCAACATTTCAGGTCCATTCAATATTCAGTATCTTGCAAAAGACAATTATGTGAAGGTGATAGAATGCAATCTCCGTGCATCGCGCTCATTCCCGTTTGTCAGCAAGGTTTTGAAGAAGAACTTCATCGACACTGCCACACGCATCATGCTTGGAGAAAAGCCGGCAGTGGTGGATACTTCGACATTCGACATCAATTATATCGGTGTTAAGGCATCACAGTTCTCGTTTGCTCGTCTGCACAAGGCTGACCCTGTGCTTGGTGTTGACATGTCTTCTACCGGCGAGGTAGGATGTCTGGGACGCGACTTTGACGAGGCTTTGCTTAATGCCATGATTTCAGTGGGACATCATATTCCGGAAAAGGGTGTGCTTGTAAGCTCAGGAGATGCGCGTGCTAAAGTGAACATGCTTGAGGCATGCAGGTTGCTTCAGTCGATGAACATACCTATTTATGCAACTCCGGGCACATACGCTTATCTGACAGAAAATGGAGTCAAAGCCAATCAGGTATGCTGGCCTGATGAAGAGGGAGAGTCGGTGCTTGATGTGATTGGTGAGCACAAGGTGGATCTGGTGATCAACATACCCAAGAATCACACTAAGCGAGAGTTGACCAACGGATATCATGTGCGCCGTGCGGCCATTGACCACAACATACCTTTGCTGACGAATGCACGTCTTGCGCTTGCCTTTGTGAAGGCATTTGCGGCGCGTCCGGAGTCGAGCATCGGCATCATGTCATGGCAAGAATATTAATAAAGTTTATTTATATACTTAAAGGGTTTCCAGGACTCCTCTGGAAACCCTTTAATCTAACCATCACCATGAAAACCATAGTTAAGACATTGTCGGCATTGGCTCTATGTATCACACAAACAGCTGCGGCACAGGTCTCATTCGGAAATGTATCAGGATTCAATGAAGGATGGATGTTTAATCTTTCCGACAGACAGGGTTTGCACTTAATGGCGAGAGCATGAAGGTGAAGGGAGTGTGTCTGCATCATGATGCGGGAGTATTGGGTGCAGTGGTGCCGAGAGAGGTGTGGGAACGCCGTATAAACCAGCTTAAGGACTTAGGCGCAAATGCAATCCGCATGAGCCACAATCCGCAGGCGCCTGTGCTTTATGAGCTTTGCGACTCAATGGGGATGCTTGTGATGGACGAGGCTTCCGACGAGTGGGAATTTCCCAAGAGGAAATGGATAAAGGGATGGAACAAAGGGACACCCGGATTTGACGGGGGCTATGATTTCTTCGAGGCATACGTGGAGTATGACGGTGTTTTCTCACTGAAAGCGACATCACCATTGCTGAAACCGGCACGTTTGCAACGGCCATAAACCAGAAAGTACTTTTGCGCGTTTATTTCATAACAAAGTTAGTTTGTGAAACTTTAGTTAATGAAATATACTATGGAAAACAATTTGGAAAAAGAAGCATTAAATTATCACAAATATCCGCGTCCCGGAAAAATAGAGATCGTACCGACCAAACCATACGACACACCGGAAGACTTGGCATTGGCCTATTCTCCCGGTGTGGCATATCCTTGTCTGAAAATCAAGGATGACCCGGAAAAAATATTTGAATATACCAACCGAAGCAATCTTGTGGCAGTGATATCGAATGGCACGGCAGTGCTTGGACTTGGCGACATAGGAGCAAAGGCATCCAAACCCGTGATGGAGGGGAAGGCACTTCTATTCAAAATATTTGCAGGTCTCGACTCTTTTGACATTGAGATAGACGAAAAAGATCCGGAAGAGTTTATCAAGACAGTCAGGCGCCTTTCGCCAACATTTGGAGGAATCAACCTTGAGGATATAAAGGCGCCGGAGTGTTTCAGGATAGAGAATGAGTTGCGTAAAGATCTTGATATTCCCGTGATGCACGATGACCAACACGGCACAGCCATCATTTCATCAGCTGCGCTTCTGAATGCTTTGAAAATTCAGAAAAAGGAAATAGACCAGGTTCGACTTGTAGTGAATGGAGCCGGAGCAGCAGCCATAGCATGTACTCGCCTATATTGTGAACTTGGCGTTAGGCACGAGAACGTGGTCATGTGCGACAGCAAGGGAGTCGTCCGATCCGACAGGGAGAACCTGACCGCATCAAAACGGGAGTTTGCGACAAACCGAGACCTCCATACACTTGCAGACGCGATGAAAGATGCGGATGTTTTCCTTGGTCTGTCAGTAGCCGATGTTGTCACACCATCGATGGTGCTGTCGATGGGACCGCGTCCGATAGTGTTTGCCCTTGCCAATCCGGAGCCGGAGATAGCATACGATGTTGCAATGCAGACACGGCCTGACATAATCTTTGCAACCGGCAGAAGCGACTATCCCAATCAGATCAACAATGTGCTTGGATTTCCATACATATTCCGCGGTGCTCTCGACTGCGGTGCCACAGAAATCAACGAGTACATGAAGGTGGCCGCTGCCAAGGCGATTGCTGAGCTGGCTCAGGAACCTGTGCCTGACAACATTACCAAGGCTTACAAATTGAACACATTGAAGTTCGGCCCGGATTATATTTTGCCAAAGCCTTTTGACAGAAGATTGCTTACCGTGGTGGCACCGGCAGTAATACAGGCAGCTGAAGAAAGCGGAGTTGCCAGTAAACACATTGATGACATGGAAGGATACCGGAGGGATCTTGAGGAAATCATCTGCAACAACGACTCCTTAATCGAATATCTCATACGGATTCAAGACAAATGCAGAGTGCCTGAACTGTAAGGCCGCTACTGACATTAAAGTTGACAAATATCATTTACGAAAACTTGGAGAAGAAGGCAACGACTACCTATGGAAGGAGGCCGGTGTTGCCTTCTCTCTGATGTAAGGCAAAAGCCGGCTACGCGAGAAAGCAAAAGATTCAGACAGAAATTCCGGCACATTATATGATTTCATAAGCTTTCGATAGTGGTCCGGATCTTTTTGAGGCACTACAAAAGCTTTAGAATCATTTCCATCGGGAGATATATACGCGATATATGGGCGAGTGTAGTTTCCATCGTCTCTGCGCGAACTGAAGACAATCCATCTTGAATTAGAGGACCATGAATGATAACTTTCGCTGGAATCACTGTTGGAATTAGACAATGGACGTTGCTCACCGGTGTTTAGATCGGCGATAAATAGATCACTTTCCTTATGCCAAATATGAAATGAGCCAAATGGAGATTGACAATAGAGCAACCATTTCCCATCGGGTGAAATTCTGGGCAACAGTGCGCTCATGTCATGAAAAGATGCAAGCACCACAGTGTCGGGATCGGAGAAAGTTCTTGTGGAAATATCGAAATCTCTTGCAACAATATCATAGCGCATCCGACCGGTGTTTTGAGCCACCTTATCTTCAGAGATATTATCGGGATAGCGTGCCACGGAATAGAATATTTTCTTACCGTCCGGTGTCCACGCGGGATAAGTCTCGAGAAGTCCCCGATCACTTGCGATTTCAGTGATTTCGTTTGTCTTCATATCATATAGAATAATATCGGAAGCAGAATCAAAGACCTCCGCTTTCTGACTATCTCTGTTTGGAAATTTCTGAGCTGTTGCATTTGTTGAGAATGCAATAATGTCAAGAGTTGGATGCCAAGCAGGATACACACCGGCAGAGATTGTCTCGTCAGTCTTGAGATTGACTTTAAAGACAGTATCTCCCGACATTATCACGGTTCCACCATTGCCACCTCTTATATGGAAAAGAGAAGTGTGGTCTTTGTAGTTATTTCGAGGCACATGGCAATTGATGCAGTATCCCCTTCGTTCATCGCAAGGTGAAGGGTTATTCCATATCATATCTTCGTCGAATGAGGTGAGGTCGCGCTGGCAGATGGACAACGATGAGAAATGCACATAGGACGGTTCTATAAGTCTGTAGCTTATATAAGGGTCTATGTCTTCTTCAGCAACAGCATTGGCGAAACTATACAAGTCCCATCTATCACCATTTAGCACATAAATTTCATATTTGATGACGCCGCCTTTTGAAGATTGAAGCAAAGAATGCCAGTCGCCAATATCCCATGAAGCAACTTTACCCTCAGCAATAAGAGACAATCCATCAGAACCTGAAATTCGAGTAATATATCTCTCACCAGGGATGTCTATTTCAAAATTCAAGGGTGCTATGTTAGGTGGAATCACCAAGGATGTATAATCCGGCGCAATGGCCGGAGCTTCATCCGAAGTGTAAACATTGCTCTCAGGAATCCTTGGACGCCCACAAGAATTGATAAGCAGTAAAGATACACATATAATGCAAATAAAATTGATGCGATTAGAAAAATTCATATAGTTATTTCCTTAAGCCACATAAGTGCAACTTAAGATTTTAAAGGTTAAGCATTAAAATAACCCGAAAATTAAACTCAAAATCATCTCAAGTCAATTTAGTAATCATCAAAAAATAACTTGGCAAAGTTATAATTTTACGATTACTTATAGGACTTACCTTAAGACTTTTTCTTTTGTGATGGAAGCACCCTCTTTTTCTGAGAGCTGATTGCTCCAAGAAACTCGCTGCGAGGGATTGGCACCGGAACCCTTGCTATTGTATTCGCTGTAGCGTGCAGTTTTCTCGTTGGCAGGGTCACGCCAATTGTCCCATCCTATAGGCATGATATGGCGGTCCATCTCGCAGTCTATGAAGCATGTGGCTGCGTATGGTCGCCACGGACGCCCGAGATAAACCTTGTTTACATCAGGTTCGGCGGTCAGTCTGCAATTTTTAAATACATATCCGTATTCGACATCTTTTGGTGTTGATGCAGCAGTGATGTATGAGTTTGATTTGCTATGAATTGTGCAGTTTTCAAACCAGGCTGTAGCCGGCCCGAAGATAAAGTCGGTGGTACCTTCCACATAGCAATTCATGAATTCGAGTTTTGAGTCACGCCCCGCAATGAACATTGTATCCTGATTGCCAAGGAAACGACAGTTTTCAAATTTAAGATTGCTGCCTTCCGTATGAATAGCGACGGCCTGCCCTCTCCTGCCGGCAGTGTTCTCAATCGTCAGGTTTTGGAAAGTCATGTTGTTGCCATCGACACGCACAGTAAAAGTGCGGAAAGTGCCCATATTGTCGAGTGCGGCATAATCATTGTAGGTAATGACAGTCTTATCTACATCCTCTCCGATAAAATCCACATTTTCAAGCCAGGAAGGGATGATAAGTTTTTCATGATATACGCCATTCTTGATGTTGACCGTGACGCGATATTCCATATATGCCCTTATGGCCTCCAGGGCCTGGGTAATAGTCTTGAAATCGCCGCTGCCATCGGCAGCGACTGTTATGTCGCGCATGTATTGAGCGGCGAAAGAAGGGAGAGCTGCGAATAAGAGCAGCAGGCAACAGATAATCTTTTTCATGATGTCAATTATTTTTCGCATTGAATATTTATGAATCTTAATGTATATTTATAAATCTTGATTAAGCATGATGATTCAATATGACACAAAGTCATTATGACGAGTTGGAGAAACGACCGAACACTTGAAAACCGAGCCTGATTTTTTTGAGATCAGGTCATGGCGACTTCTCTTCAGACCCGGAATCCATATTATCTTGCCATCCGATTTTCTTACAAGCAACCGGATTTTTGATTTTGTCTTTCGGTCAAGTTTCGCATCGTTGATGATGTCGCTGACAAGCCGAGTGCCCATCATCCCGAGTGGCGACATTCTGTCGCCTGCTTGGGGTTTGCGAAGTTCGTAAGTCTCCGGTCCATTGGAAAGATATGCAATGTTATGGTCACGGTTTGACATTATTATCCTAAAAGTCTCTTCATCCATCCCGATTTCATTCCATTCCAAAGTAAATTCTGCGTCAATTGTGTCCTCGCTGATGACAAGTCGGTCTCTTTCGAGTATGGCTTTGAAATTGTTGCCAAGTTTCCAGTACCTTTCGGAGAATTGTCGTTTTGAGGCAATCAGAATCTCTTCAGCCATTTCAGCATTTCCTCCAAATCGTTGGATGAATCTTAATATTGTACCCACCGTGACACCATCAGAATACACATCGAGACTTCCGTCGTCCATAGTCAGTAGCCGCAATTTGTCATTATAGTAATTCTCGACAATCGCAGCATCCTCCTTCAATATGCCTACAGTCCTGCCCAATGACTTGCGTGCACCAGGCCATTTTTGCTCGAGAAGCGGAAGCACCTCCCGTCTGATGAAATTACGGCAATAGTCGGAAGTCAGATTGCTTGAGTCGGTGACAAAGTCTTGTCCTATTTCCTTAAGGTAGTTTTCGATTTCTGCTCTTGAAACTGACAGCAATGGCCGTATGATCTTTCCATTGTCGGATTCCATCCCCTTTAGCCCTCGGCATCCGCTTCCTCTCAGCATGTTGAGCATCATGGTCTCAATATCGTCATCAGCATTATGGGCCACAGCAATACGGTCAAGACCTCGCTTTTTGGCAATACGATGGAAGTCGGCATAGCGCAGTTCGCGACAAGCCATTTCTGTGCTGACATCTGGATGCTCCGCCATATACTTCCCTACATCATAATCAAGAGAATGCAACCGTATGCCAAGACCGGAGCAAAGTTTCGCTACAAACAGCGAATCCCTCATACTCTCTTCTCCTCTAAGGTGGAAGTTGCAATTCACCACCTCTATCCTTATGCCAAGGCATTCCCCTCCCCTATGACATGCTCTGAGCAGAGCCACGCTATCAGCCCCGCCGCTCACCGCCACCAAAACTCCTTTGACACCTTTGTCTTTAAGCAGGCCGGTTACTTCACTTACGATTGATTGTGCAGTGTGCATTTTACTATTGCAAAAAGCCACACCATCGTCATGGTGTGGCTCATAGAATGATGGTCAGTACCTTCGCAATTATTTCTTGGAACGATTGCCGTAGCGGCTACGGAATTTATCGACACGACCGGCAGTATCGACGAGTTTCTGCTTACCGGTGAAGAAGGGGTGAGAGCTTGAAGTGATTTCGAGCTTCACGAGAGGATATTCTTTACCGTCGATTTCGATAGTCTCGCGTGAAGCGACAGTGGAGCGTGTGATGAACACCTCGTCGTTTGACATATCTTTGAATGCCACTTCACGATAATTGGAAGGATGAATGTCTTTTTTCATTTTAATTTTCTGCAGTTAATTATTTCACTTGTTCTCGACAGGTCGCGATCCCATCGAATTGGCGATGCAAAATTACAAAAAAATTCTGATTTCAGCAAATTTTTCTGCCACACTCACACATTCACACATTTTTTAACAAAAAAACATCCGGTCATGGGTACGCCTGGCTGAAATCAATTGAAGCTGATGCGCTGTGAGTCGCAGACCCACAGGGACTGAAGGGACTGATATTCGTCTTGAAAATGTGCGTAAAAGACTTGTTTTTCGTCCATATTTTGTGTAAATTTGCACATATTTTCGTTCATAAAATGTGATAAGATGTATAGAAGTGCTATAGATGAATTAATTAAATGGAAATCGTCAAGAAGACGTAAACCCCTAATAATAGAAGGTGCCCGCCAGGTTGGAAAAACATGGCTGGTAAAGAAATTTGCAGAAGAACACTATAAAAACATCGCATACATCAATTTTGAGCAATCTATATATTTGAGAGATCTGTTTAAAGAAGATTTTGATATAGCGAGAATCATTACGGCCATCGGAGCCGCAACTCATGTGCCATGCAAGCCCGACGACACCCTGATTTTTCTTGATGAGATTCAAGAAGCTCCCAATGGTGTGACCTCCTTGAAGTATTTCAATGAAAACGCGCCGGAATATCATGTGATTGCAGCCGGTTCACTCCTTGGATTGGAATTACATAAACAACAGTCATTTCCTGTGGGCAAGGTACAGTTTATGACTCTTTACCCAATGAGTTTCTTTGAATTCCTTGATGCAATGGGAGAAGACAGCCTCGTGCAACTTATAAAAGCAGGTGACCTTTCGAACATATCAACCTTTTCACCAAAATTAAAAAATCTTCTTAAACAATACTACTATGTCGGCGGTATGCCAGAGGCTGTATTGTCGTTTAGCGAAATCCAAGATTGGCAAGAGGTACGTGAGATACAAAATGATATACTTGAAAGTTACGACCGTGATTTCTCCAAACATGCACCTTTGGATATTGTACCAAGAATACGAATGCTCTGGAACTCTATACCATCGCAATTAAGTAAGGAAAACCGTAAGTTCATATATGGATTGGTCAAGGAAGGGGCACGGGCACGTGAATATGAAATTGCCTTACAATGGCTTTTTGATGGAGGCCTCATATATAAAGTTCCTAACGTAAGTACTCCCCGGATTCCGCTAAAGAGTTATGAGGATAAATCTGCTTTTAAGATATATGCACTTGACATAGGACTTCTTGGCGCAATGTCAGGACTGGACTCAGCAACTATAGTGAAAGGCAATGATATATTTACTGAGTTTAAAGGGGCTCTCACAGAGCAATATGTGCTTCAGCAATTGGTTTTGAAATATGAACCATATTATTTCTCAAAGACAAACTCTCAAATGGAAATCGATTTTCTCATTCAGAAAGAGGGGCAAGTGATTCCAATTGAAGTAAAGGCAGAAGAAAATCTGAAGGCGAAGAGTCTTAGACAATTTGTTGCAGATTATAAACCGGCAGTAGCATACAGGACATCGATGTCAGATTACCGCAGGGAAACATGGATGACCAACATACCTCTTTATTGCATACAGACATTGTAGGTTTATTGCATACAGACATTGAAGGCAGGCATCCGATTTGGATGTCTGCCTGTTCTTTCAAAACCTGATTCCAATGGGTGTCAGGGGGCGAAGAAGAGGATGAGAAGCTGAGCCACGATGACACGCATGAACATGGTGAGAGGATATACGGTGGAGTATGCCACTGCGGGAGCATCATTGTTGGCCACCTTGTTGGCGTAGGCAAGTGCCGGAGGATCAGTGTAGGAACCGCTCATCATACCGATTATGGCGAGATAATTCATCTTGTATCTCCAGCGGGCTATGATTCCGATGACCAGCAGAGGTACCACCGTTATGACGAATCCATAACCAACCCATAGCGCACCCCGGATATTGAAGACAGTTGCCGCGAAATCCTTGCCCGCTGCTATGCCGACAGAGGCGAGGAAAAGACATATCCCTATCTCGCGCAGGAGGAGATTGGCCGATGAATTGGTATAGGTGACAAGATGGAACTTGGTGCCGTAAGCACTTATGAGAATAGCCACTACAAGCGGGCCACCGGCAAGGCCAAGTTTCATAGGCACCGACATACCCGGGAGGAAGAACGGGATGCTACCGACTATGATACCGAGGAAAATGCCGATGAACATGGTGAACAAGTTCGGCTCGTTGAGCCGTTTCATAGAGTTGCCCAGCCTATGAGCGAGGCGCTCAATATCCTCAGGTTTTCCGACAACGGTTAGCCGGTCGCCGAGTTGCAGCCGGAGGTTGGCAGTGGCGAGAAGATCCACGCCGGCGCGTGTGACACGGGTTACATTTAACTTATAGCCCATTCTCAGGCGAAGGCTGCCGAGTTTCGCACCATTGTAGTCGGTTTTTGTGACAAGAATCTTTCTCGACACAACCGGTCCCTGCACCATCTCCCACTTCTTCTCAACCTTCGGACCTATGAAACGGTTGAATGTCTCCTCATCCTGAATGGAACAGACGAGAAGCACCAAATCGCCAAGTTCGAGAGTATCCTCCGATGTGGGTATCTTCACGGTGCCATCAGGTTTCTCGATTCTCGATATCACAAAGTTGGCAGTAATGATGGTATGGATTTTTGCAATGTCCAGACCCGCCATCAATTCATTGGTCACCTTGTAGGTGACGACATGGGGAGCAAGCTGAGAATCATTCTTGTCGTTCTCAACCTCGTCGATCTCCTTCTGCACATCGATACGGAAGATTTTCTTGATCACAATAAGCGTGATGATGATACCCACGACGCCAAGAGGATAAGCAGCCGCATAACCCATCGACATATCCTGTGAAATAGTGGAAGCGCCTTCATGTATCTGAAGCACTGTCTGCTGTGCCGCACCAAGACCGGGGGTATTGGTAACAGCACCGCTCATGATGCCCACCATTTCGGGCAAGGAGGTAAGTCCGTCAGACCCTCCCTGGCAAAAATAGATGACAAGAGCAATAGCCGCGTTAAGAAGCACTCCGGTCACAGCCAACACATTCATCCTTACGCCGCCTTCCTTGAAAGAAGAGAAAAAACCGGGACCCACCTGCATACCGATGGAGAAAATGAAGAGGATAAGTCCGAAATCTCTCAAGAAATGAAGCACATCGGGATGTATGGTATAACCGAAGTGACCCATAAGAATGCCGACGAAGAGAACCAGAGTGACGCCAAGCGACACACCGAGCACCTTAACCTTGCCAAGCCAGATACCGGCAAAGATTATGAAACTATAAAGCATTACCGCCGAGGCGAGTGACTCGTTCCCCGGCGATAACAATTCAATCAACCAATCCATGCTGAATTATTCAAATTCCACGAGATCCTGATCAGTGCCGACGACATCGCCTTCCTTCACAAGCACCTGCTTAACTACGCCATCAATTTCAGACTCAAGGTCGTTTTCCATCTTCATGGCTTCATATACCACTATCTTCTGACCTACCTTAACCTTGTCGCCGGGCTTGACATCCACTTCAATGATGGTGCCACCCATAGGAGCCTTCAGGGTAGGTCCGGTGACAGGAGCATGATCAGAAGCGGCTGCCTTCTTCTCAGCTTCTTCTGCAACTTTGGCAGCATTGGCGGCCTCATATTCGGCTTTCCGCTTGTTTTTGAGGAAACCTGTGGCCACGGCGGGAAGGAGTTCGAGAAGCAGATATTCCTCATCGTTTTGGGCAAGTTTCACACCGCCGAATTCCTCAAGAACCGGATTGTCGGGTTTCTGGAACTTGCTTACGTCGTAGGGGTGTTCTACAGGATCGCCGGTGATTTGCTCACGAAATGCCGGATCAACCGGAACCGGAGTCTTACCGTATTCACCCTTTACAAGACCAACAAACTGGTTGTTCTTATTAGTGTAATCGGCCACTCCTTTGCGACGGTCGAGGGCGAGAGCCACGGCCTGAGAACCTACGATCTGGCTGGTAGGAGTGACAAGTGGCACAAGTCCGGCATCGCGGCGCACCTTGGGAATAAGGGCCATAGCCTCGTCGAGCACATCTTCAGCTTTAAGGGCACGAAGGTTGGCCACCATGTTGGAGTACATACCTCCGGGCACCTCAGCATTCTTGACGAGTTCGTTAGGCTTCGGGAATCCGAAGTATGCCTCAATCTTGTGGCAGGCATCGAGAAGGTCGTCCTCACGGTTTTCGGTAGCAGCCTTTATGGCACGATCGAATTCCGCATCAATTTCAGCCGGCATGGCAGCGTATGCCTCATCGAAATCCTTCGGCCATTTTTCCTTGTTGAGGTCGAAAGCTGCAAGGCTTTGACGAGCCTCAACGAGACCCTTACGGATCTTGGCCACAGCTTCCATGTTTGCCTCAAGTTCGATACCCATCTTCTGACAGAAAATCCATACAAGCTCTATGGCAGGCGCTGCGCTGCCGCCACCGAACCACCAGATGTTGGTATCTACAATGTCAACACCCTTGATGATACCGGTCAGAACGGATGCAAGACCATAGCCTGGGGTGCAGTGGGTATGGAAATCAACAGGAACGTTGAGAGCCTGTTTCAATTTAGGCATGAGTGCAAAGATGCGGCTTGGACTTACAAGACCAGCCATGTCTTTGAGCGTGATCATCTTCGCACCTACGCGCTCCATCTCCTTCGCCTTGTTGACGAAATATTCGTCGGTGAATATAAGTTCGGGCGTCTCCGGCTCGTCGTCGCCTCCACCGAACAACCGCGCAAAGAAACCCTTCTTTTTCGGCTCCTTTGGTTCTTCCTTCGGGTCAACAGTGTAGCAAACAGCGGCATCTGCAATACCGCCAAGGTCGTTGATCATCTTGATGGAGTCCTTGATATTGTTTATATCGTTGAGCGCATCAAAAATACGCATCACGTTAAGACCATTCTTGATGGCCGCCTTGTAGAATCCTTCAAGCACACTGTTGGGATAAGGCACGTATCCGAAAAGGTTTCGTCCGCGCGATAGGGCACTGAGCAACGAGATACCCTTCATATACTTTGAGCACTCGCGAAGTCGGTCCCAAGGGCTTTCGTTGAGATAGCGCATCACTGAGTCGGGCACAGCACCGCCCCATACCTCCATGATATAGAACCCCGCTTCCTGGTAGATAGGAAGCAACTTGTCGATATTTTCCTGTTTCAGGCGAGTGGCAAACAGCGACTGCTGGCCATCTCGAAGAGTCAGGTCTCTTACTCTAAGTGTCTTTGCCATGAGTATTATAGTTTTCAGTTTTCTGTTTTTCTATTTTTGTTGTCATGTTGTCAATTTGTCAATATGACAATATGACAATATGTTATTTATTGTCGCCAAAAATTCTCAATTCTCAATTCTCAATTATTCAAAGATACCTTCCACTGCTTCGGCTTCCACTTCCTCCCCACCGCCGGACCAGACTTCACCGGCACAAGCCTCGAAGTCGGCCGGGAATTCAAATTTGGCATCTTGCGAATATGGAAGTCTCTTGTCGGCATATACTTTCTGCATATATAGCCCATAGATGGGAAGTGCGGCACGGGCACCCTGGCCAAGAGCCATGGTGTTGAAGTGGATGTAGCGTTCATCACCTCCCACCCATACACCGGTGACGAGGTCGGGTGTGAAACCCATAAACCAACTGTCGGAATTGGAGTTGGTGGTACCGGTCTTACCTCCCATCTGAGCGGAAATTCCGTAGCGGCTACGGAGACTCGCCCCCGTTCCGCTTTCCACAACGCTCATGAGCATGGAAAGAATCTTGTAATATGAATTCTCACTGGTCACTTCGGTGCGGTGGGGTGTCGCGTTGTAAATAAGATTTCCTTGGTTGTCTTCAATTCGGGTCACAAACACGGGATCCACGCGTATTCCCTTGTTGGCAAATGTTGAGTATGCTCCCACCATGTCACGGACAGGGACATCGACAGTGCCAAGGCATAGAGGCATGTAAGCCTCGATGTGTCCGGTAAGACCGAATACGCGCATCTTGTTGGCGAGATTGATTGGCTTCAGTTCATTCACAAGACGAGCCGATATCCAGTTGTTGGAGTTGGTGAGAGCCCAATGCAGCGACACCATCTCGCCTACATGTCCCCCCCCACTGTTGCGAGGACTCCAGCCATTGAATGTGGGCTGGGTATTCAGGAACTGGGAGCAAGGGGTGAAGTCCTGCTCCATGGCAAGGGTGTAGAGGAAAGGTTTTGCTGTAGAGCCAATCTGGCGCTTGCCACGGCTTACCATGTCATATTGGAACCACTTGAAGTCAGGACCTCCTACGTAGGCCTTCACATTTCCGGTGTGCGGGTCCATGCTCATGACACCCGTGCGCAAGATCGACTTCATGTAAAGGAGCGAGTCGCGGGGAGTCATAGTGACAGTCTTGCTTCCCGGCACGGTCTTTCCGTTTTCATCCTTAACGTATGCAAACACCTCCATCTCCTGAGGCACATTGAAGGCTTCCGATATCTGGTCTTCGGAAAATCCGGCAAGTTTCATCACACGATGCCGCTCGCTCTGGCGAATGGCATTTCTTATGAGCTGCTCCACCCCTTTGGTGGAAAGTTCATCGGTATTCGTGGTATAAGGTCCGTTTCGCTGTCCTTTCTTCTCCTGGAAGAATGCCGGCTGAAGAGTCTCTCCAAGATGCTTTCTCACTGCCTCTTCGGCATAGTCTTGCATGCGGATATCTATTGTGGAGTAAATCCTCAGGCCATCAGTGTAAAGATTGTAGTGGCTGCCGTCGGGCTTTGGGTTTTTCTCTATCCATCCATAAAGCGGATTTTCCTCCCATTGAGTGGAATCGGTGTTATAATTGCCCATAGCAATGTCGTAGGCCATTTTGTTGCCATAATTTGAGCGATCCGGACGCACAGGCTTCTTTGCAGTCATAAGTCTGCGGATCTCTTCTCGCAAATAGGGGGCTGTGCCAACCTTGTGGTCCACTTTATGATAGTCGAGTCCGAGGGGAAGTGACTTAAGCGAATCGCATTCCTCCTTGGAAATATATCCAGCCTTCAGCATCTGCTCCAAGACGACGTTGCGGCGGTTGAGAGTTCGCTCTTCATGCCGGAGAGGGTTGTAATAGCTCGGATTCTTAAGCATACCAATAAGCATTGCCGCCTCCTCACATTTGAGATCGCCCGGCTCTTTGCCGAAATAGACATTGGCGGCGGTTTTTATTCCCACTGCATTGTTAAGAAAGTCGAAACGATTGAGATACATGTTAAGTATCTCATCCTTAGTATAGAAACGCTCCAGTTTGAGTGCAATCATCCATTCGATAGGCTTCTGCATGGCCCGCTTGAATAGATTGCTGCTTGGTTGGGAATATAGTTGTTTGGCAAGCTGCTGGGTGATGGTGGAGGCACCGCCGCTTGACCTGTCGCCCATGAGTATCGTCTTGACAGCGGTTCTGCCAAGAGCCATGAAGTCAATGCCGGAGTGGGATTCAAATCGAGCATCTTCAGTAGCGATCAGAGCATCAATCACGTAAGGCGACAGGGCATCATAATCTGTATAAACGCGGTTGCCGGCACCGGCGAAGTATCGTCCCAGTTCAGTGGTGCCATCTGATGCATATACCACACTTGCGAGCTTGTCGTGAGGATCCTCAAGTTCTTCGATTGGAGGCATGTATCCTATCACACCATTATAAATAAGGAGCAGGAAAATAGCAATCACGGCGCCAAGAGCAATGAAAGCAATCCATAAAGACCTTATTATGGTATGATTACGAATGCTTTTTGCCATTAGTCGCTCCTGGTTGGAATCGAGAGGCAATTCTGCATCAATGTTTTTGTTTTTATTTTTGAAAATGCTCATAAAATACTGATTTCGCGAGTTAAACTGAAAATCATCTGCATTTAATCTGCAAAGTTAATAATTTTTTTTCACAAATCATAATTTTTTCGAGAAACCTATGTATACCTACGTATAAAATAAGCCCCCTATGCCATTGGTTGTAATGGCACAGGGGGCGCAAAAGATTAATGGAAAAGAATTATTTCAGTTCCACTTTGTTTTTATTCATTTTGACAATCGGAAGTTGACCCTTTACGATTGCATCTTTCTTTTTAGGCATCAATCTTGGGACGACACCCTTCTTGACAGGAGCTGCCGGAGCTTCATATTCGGCCAAAACAGAAGGAGTCGTGAAATGGTATTCATTAACTTGTCCCCAAACGCCATCAATGTTTTTACCTGCAGCAACAGCGACACAATCCGTATTCAGATCTATCTGGTACTCACCGGTCACCGGTTCGTAATGGAACCAATAAGCCATCGGCATGAACGGGTCACTGCAAAGATCAGCAAGAATTTCATCCTTAAATTCTTCGAACTCAGAAGCCAAATAGACGCCGACGCGATAACAGCTCGTCTCCTGATTAGGAGTGAACTCCAAGCTGAGAGTTGGTTTCAGTTCGCCATCCCAATTGCTCAAATCATAACCAGCCTCTTTTATATCGACGTAAGCATCACCATGTCCACCGAGAGAAAGAGTGGAAACTTCAAACACCTCGTATGGAGCAAAATTGCCATTGACATCTGTCATAGCAATAAACACTTCATATTCAGTATTAGGATTCATTGCAGACCAAGTGTTTTCCTTAGGACCACGAGTTTCAATTCCCCACATTCTTATCATGTCAGAGAAATTAGAGAAGCCAAACATCGAAGAGAACATCTCGTATTGCTGCTGCATAGTGCCTTTTTCACCGGCACAGAGCCAATAAGACAGGACATCATCATTTGGAGTAAACTCAATTGTGAAAGAATCACGTGTGGCTTCGACCAATTTTGCTTCCACATGAGGGTTGCCAACAATTTCCGGAGCCGGAGTGACAAAATCAGCTCTGAAAACACCGGCAGCCACGCCATAACGGTCATATCCTATGGTAAAGATAGAATATTCACTATCTGAGTTCAGTTCAATACCTGTAAGTTCGCCGCTGCTAAAATCTTCATACAAGACGGGCACCATGTCGGAAGGCAAACTATTTATGTAGCGAATAGCATTTACATCGTCTTTAATCTGATTTGCTGTGACAGTGGGGATGACAGCAAGTTGATAGTAGTTGCAATCAGGAGTACGCGTGATAGTAAGATTCATCTCTTCAAGCCCCACTTCGTTTATTTCGACCTTGGCAAGCACCTCTCCGTCAACACGAGCAAAACTGATATTGTCGATGTGGTCAATGACATAGCCAGTATAGTTGCCGGCGGTATTAGTCACGAGGATTCTATTAGGGGCATCATCAGTTTGTGCGAATGCAGAAACTGCAGTCAATATGGAGGCTAAGAGTATAGCAAATTTTTTCATTTTTTAATAAATTTAAGGGTTGATTTGTCGATAGT
The DNA here is from genome assembly GCA_023667055.1 of Muribaculum sp. Lineage (GTDB taxonomy): Bacteria > Bacteroidota > Bacteroidia > Bacteroidales > Muribaculaceae > Lepagella. The sequence goes on from JAMPAV010000012.1 coordinate 24,168, forward strand.
GACGAGATAGAGACCGGGTGTCAGATCACTGACATCAACGGGTTCGCCATGCCAATCGGAAAGAGAAATTCGTACTGAGCCACTTAGATCTGCAACAGAAAGAGTTGCAGAATCTACCTTTTTACCTATAGGTTCAAGAAATGCAGAGACCGGATTGGAACGCAGTTTCCATCCTTCGGCCACCTCCACCACCTTGACACCAGTAGCCGTGTCATAATAAAACGAAATGTTTGCAATGTCGGCATAGTTGAACACCTCGGAAAGGGTTTCTCCGGAATACACCTCTACTCCAGTCTCAGAGAAACGCAGTTTGCTGTCCATAGTAATGACGGATTGCGAAACGACAGCTCCGTCTGTACTATTAGCCAACACCTTGAGTTCCGTCTGTCCCTCAGCATTCACATTCCCTGCAATAAGAGCAGAAAATGCCAACAGAGCGATGTTTCTTGTTGGTTTGTTCATTGTTGATTGATATTATAAAATTTTTAATGAGCCTCATGCAAAATCATAGCAAATGACAGATATTTTTCGCATGTGCCATAAATTTGGCACGAAGGTTTTGTTATTATGTTGCAAAGTTAAACAAAATTAACAACAATACCAAGCAAATTGTGATAAAATAAAACTGCAAAATCAAAAAATCGTAGAAGAAAAAGGTTTTAAAAATTGCGACTTTAGGATTTTTTGCTTAAATTTGCATTATGAGCAAGATTGAAGATTCTGACAATATGGAAAGTGCCCTTGTGGCTTTTCTGAGCGAGAGGGGATTGCGAAAGACGCCGGAACGCTTCGCAATACTCAGGAAGATACTTGAGATGGATTCTCATTTCGAGGTAGATGCATTGCATGCCGCAATTGAAGCAGACGGATACCATGTGAGCCGAGCCACTGTATATAACACAGTGGAACTGCTTGAAGATGCAGGTATAATCCGGAAGCTTTCTTTTGGACACAATTCTTCAGTGTATGAACTGCACCGAGACAACCACATACATCTTGTCTGCAAGAAATGCGGAAAGATAAGGGAAGTAGAGAATCCGCTCGTCATAGCATCGCTGATGCGTCTGAAATCTGATTCGTTTACCCCCGAAAGCTTCGAAATCACAGTGCATGGAATCTGCTCCGATTGTGACAAAACTTGCTAAAGTTCAAAAACACCCTAAAAATCCAATACCTTATTATGGCAAAAGTAAAACCATTCAAGGGGGTAAGACCTCCGAAGCATCTCGTGGAGCAAGTGGCCTCACGTCCGTATGATGTACTGAACTCTGAAGAAGCCCGCAAAGAAGCCGAGGGGAATGAGAAATCACTCTATCACATCATTAAGCCGGAGATAGATTTTGCACCGGGTTTTGACGAGCATGACCCGGCAGTGTATGACAAGGCGGTGGAGAACTACCGTAAGTTCCGCGATGAGGGATGGCTCGTGCAAGACGAAAAGGAGAACTATTACATATACGCCCAGACAATGAACGGCCGCACCCAATATGGGTTTGTGGTAGCGGCATGGGTGGATGACTATATGAACGGCCGCATAAAGAAGCATGAGCTCACTCGTCGCGATAAAGAGGAGGACCGCATGAAACATGTGCGATGCAACAATGCCAACATAGAGCCTGTCTTTTTTGCGTTTCCCGACAATGAAGCGCTTCAGCAGATTATAGATGAAGTCACCAAGGGAGAACCGGAATATGACTTTGTGGCGCCCGATGGCTTCGGCCATACATTTTGGGTTATAGACCGGCCCGACTTGATAGCGAAGGTCACTGAGGAGTTTGCAAAAATCCCAAACCTCTATATAGCCGACGGACATCACCGGAGTGCAGCTGCAGCACTCGTGGGAAATGAAAAGGCAAAAAACAATCCCAACCATCGTGGCGATGAGGAATACAACTATTTCATGGCGGTTGCATTCCCGGCATCCCATCTCCGCATTATAGACTACAATCGAGTGGTGAAAGATCTCAATGGCCTCACGGAAAAAGAATTTCTCGACAAAATCCGCGAGAACTTCGATGTGGAGGAGAAAGGGGAGGAAATATACTCGCCTTCACGCCTTCATAATTTCTCGCTTTATCTCGGAGGAAAATGGTATTCCTTGACGGCAAAGCCCGGCACATACAATGACAATGATCCCATCGGAGTGCTCGATGTGACTGTGTCGTCCGACCTTATACTTCGAGATATCCTTGGCATAACAGATCTCCGAAGCGACAAGCGGATAGATTTCGTAGGCGGCATCCGCGGACTCGGTGAGCTGAAGAGGCGCGTGGATAGTGGAGAGATGAAGATGGCGCTTGCTCTATATCCCGTCACGATGGATCAACTGATAGCCATCGCAGACAGCGGCAACATCATGCCGCCCAAGACCACCTGGTTTGAGCCCAAGCTCAGGTCCGGTCTTGTGATCCACAATCTCGAATAAGGTTCACATTGCCACAATCAAAAAAGTGACGAGCGAATGCCCGTCACTTTTTTGATTTCAGGAAGTCATTAACCTTTAGCAAGAGAGAGTCCCGGTCCCGGGGCAGAACCCAAACTTGAAATTGGGTGAAACTAACCGGAGTGGAAAAGTCAAGATCGGGATAATCCCTGTTCATGTCGCCGGCCGTTTTTTCATTAACCACCGCGTAACTCCATGCCCCAGTGGCTACTTTCATCACCATGTATTCTTCACTCAGACCTTCCTCCTCCACTATATATATGGAGTCGCCGATTTCCTTTTTGAGATTCATGAGGCGTCGCACTGCTGCACTCCCTTTCTCGACATGCACCGTGTCGCCGGCGAGATCCAAAGCACTTCTCACCGAAAGCAAACCGTCGTCGCTTCTATTTTGAATGAGCACCAATCTGTCAAGACTCACCTCGTCGGAAGTAAGAAAGTTTTCCTTAAGATAATTATCTGCCGGAAGGGAGGCAAGTATGTCGTAATGTCCTGAGGCCACTTTGGAAAGCGACTCGTCACGGTCAATGACAGGGTACATTTCCACCACAATGCCCAGCGAGTCCTGAAGTGCCCTAAGCAAATGATAGTTGATTCCAACGATTGAGTCTTTGCCATCGTCGGAGGTCAGCACCCTGTAGCTGTTGGGGCCATACACCACGGCCGCACGGATTGTGTCGGAATTTGCGATGTGGGTGTAGTGTCCGGATCCTTTTCCTGACAGCAGGCGAAGACCCGTCATCGCACCTATTATGATAAGAAGAAGCAGGATATAAATCCAGGGCTGGCTTTTCTTTGGTCTGTGTATTTCTCTTAAGGTCATAAGGCAATTTTATTGTGACCGGAAAGTCTGTCAGTTTGCAAAATCCACCGCTATGCCAATCTGGAAACGGCGTGGATTGATTGGATAGTGAGGAAGTGAGAATTCATTATATCTGCTTCCGAAAAGACCTTGATTGACATGACTCATCATGACATAAAATCTACAACGATATAGACGTATATTGATATAGACATTGCAGAATGGATACCCACCGAGTGATGTCTCGTCCTGATTGCAGAAAGTCATGGTGGCCGGCTGATATGTCAGTCCTTTGTATTTTGTATAGAAGTCACAATCTACTCCGGCCTGCACATGCAGCACCTTGAAAAGCAAAGCCTGAATAAAGAGATTGCTATATACGCTCAACTGGGGCAGAGGCACCAAAGCAGCATCTGATGTCATCTGCCACGTCAGCCGATTGTTCCAGTTGAGTATGCCTACTTTGAAATTCTGTTGCAATCCCACGGCCATCAGCTGTACATTTCCACCATGCTGGTGCGGAAGGAAATCCGAACCGAAATATATATGGTTTTGAAGATTCTCTACATCTATGGATGCTCTTGTCCTGGTCCAGGGAATCTCGATCGATCCTCCGAATTTCACGGAGCGAACTTTTCCAAAGTCATTATTCCAGATAAAGTTGTTTGAGACATAATGTTTCGTAAGCCAATCGGGGGTGTTATTGTGAAAACCACCGTGGGCTTCCACGGCCACAGTGTCGCCAAACAGAGGAATATTTGTCAGAATCTGACCGTTGAGGTCAAGATCGCCGGCAGCATCACCGCTGAGTCCGAAACGAACATCGGCATTATAGCGCAATATCGCGCCCCGGGCTTTTTCCAGACGCCCTCCTATGAAAAGGAAATTCTGATTGTGCTTAGCATCGGGCAATACGGCAGGCAGCGGTGACAGCCCGGAGGTATTGGATTCGGATGGAGGCTCTGGGGAATCCGATCCTTCACCCGCATCTTGTTCATCATCGGAAATACCATAGAATGCGGTCGGCATCTTATAGTTGTTGATGTGATAAGTGGCGTAGGCTGAAAGTCCGAATTTCATCCAGTCTCGAAATCCCTCTATCAAATATACTCCCAGGGTGTTGCTGAAAGAATTCAGAGTGGAGTTGTCGTATGTTTCATCAGGATTGAAATATATGTTTTGCCAGAAATCCTTATTGATTGTCCGTTCATAAAATGCATGGCGGTAATGTCTGTAGTCAAAAGTATATAATATTTTCATCACTGGCACATAAATGTCGCGTGTCAGGGTGTCATTTACCTGTTCATCACTCCAATACCCAATCTTGTAGGCATGGTTCATATAAAATTCACTGCCATTGAGACGATTTTTTGCAGTGGTGAGATTTGTTGGGATACTTTTGTATTGCACCGAAGTGACTCCACCCTGCACCGAAGCGGGATCCGTGATATAGCGGTCGTCGGTGATTCCGCCATTTTCCATATTCTGGTGGGCATACTGCTGATAGAAAGCCTGGAGTTCATATCGGTCGCCGAGGTAATATCCGGAGAATCCCCAGTTGAAATTCTTTGCGGCCTGATAATTATACACTCCTTTTGAGTGGAGATAATCCACAAATGCCCCGATACCTATACGGCGGTTGACATTGCCGGCGAAATCACCCTGAAGCCGGTCCTGGTGGTTTTCAGAATTTCCGGTATAGTTATACTGCAGGATTGTGGTTGGGATATAGGTGTTATAGAATTTCTGTTTGTTGAAACTTGGCAGCCAGAACTCAAGTGAATTATAAAAAAGGAAATCATTTTTTTCCGGACGCTGAAACCATAGCAGGTTGGTGCCGGGAGCTCCAAGGTTGCCCGTAGAAGCCCAGGCATCGCTTGCCATATATGGTATGCTTCGGCGTTGGTAGTTATATTGGGCAGTATCCACATCAGCCGGTATATGGAAACCTAAAGGATATGTGAGAGTCCAGGCCGATGGCTCTTTTATCGATTCCTCTGCAGACCCTTCACCCGGCATTGCCTTAGGATTCCAGTCGCGATCGCCCTGAGCAAAAGCGAAGTTTGCACACAGCGAAACAAACAGCAATATGTATATTTTTAAAAGAGTGTTCCAATTCATGACGCAAATTTAATAAAAACTATTGAATGGAGAGCAATTTGTTGGATAGTAAATTTGCGAATTGATAATTTTTCAGGCCCCATTTAGGAGTCACCACCATCGAAGGTGGAGATGACGACAGGAAGCGTTCAATGCATATTCTTTTGGGCACGATACTCACTATCTCCAAGCAAAGATCAAGATATTCATCAAGCGAATAGGGATGCACATCGATTTCACCGACCAACATGCGATGGTGAAGGATTGTGTCTTTTATCACCTGTAGCTGATGCAGTTTTATAGAATCAATGGGAAGTGCACAAGCCAATCTGACTGTGCGCAACACGTCGTCGTCACACTCACCCGGAAGACCGGCGATAAGATGAAGTCCGCATTTTACTCCTACGGCATGAAGACGAGCTACTGCATCCACGACCTGTGCCCAGGTATGATTGCGGTTTATAAGCCTGAGAGTGGAATCAGATGAAGTCTCAGCTCCGATTTCCACAATCACCGGCACTCGCTCATTTAATTCGGAAAGACCTTCGATCAGGTCGTCCGGAAGGCAATCGGGGCGTGTCCCGATTATAACACCTACCACATCCTCCACTTCAGATGCACTCTTATACATTGCAATCAAATCATCCGCCGACCGGCCGAATGTGTTGGTGTAGCTTTGGAAATAGGCAAGATATTTCATATCGGGATATTTTCTTCGGAAGAAAATCTTTCCTTTCTCAATTTGTGTCTTGACGGAATCGCCCGGACTGCAATAGGAGGGGGTGAAAGAGGCGTTACTGCAGTATATACACCCACCTTTACCGATTGTTCCATTGCGGTTGGGACATGTGAAACCGGCATCTATCGAGAGTTTCTGGACCTTGAAATGAGGAAACAACTCCGACATGTATTCGCTGAAATCCTTATAGTACGGGTTCATTTCATCAAAAGTTCGTCAGCAAGAGTAAGGGCGGTCATTGCTTCCACCACCGGGACAGCCCTAAGAGCCACACACGGGTCGTGCCGACCCTTCCCTTTCAGAATTGCGGGTTTCCCATCCTTATCGACGGTGGGGATATCCTGCAGCAATGTGGGGGTGGGTTTGAAAGCCACTCGGAAAATCAGGTCGTTACCGTTGGAGATACCACCTTGTATTCCACCGCTATGATTGGTGATTGTTGTAATGTTGCCGTTGTCTGACGTAAAGATATCGGCTTGTTCTGAGCCTCTCATGGCAGCCGCAGCAAAACCGTCACCATATTCAAACCCCTTGGCGGCATTGATGCTCATCATCGCGGCGGCAAGGCGTGCGTGGAGTTTTCCGAATACCGGGTTACCGATGCCGGCCGGTACTCCTGAAACTACGCATTTAATCACTCCTCCTACTGAGTCGCCTTCTTTCATCGCTCTCTCCACCTCTGCCATCATTGCATCATACGAACCTGAGACTTGACCGATTGCGACAATCCCGGCATTTATGGAGATGCTTTCCATGCATGGAAGCTGACGAGCAATTGCTCCGGCTATGACCCAATTGAGGGTTTCACGGGCTGAAGAACGTCCGCCACCACGAGGATCACGGATGCCATAACGGCAGTCGTAGGTGAAATCCGCATGATTAGGCCGGTATAGCGAAGCCATCTCATCGTAGTCGCTGCTATGCTGGTCGGTGTTGCGGACCATGAATCCAATCGGAGTGCCAAGAGTGACCATGTCGTCGGTCAGACCTGACAGGAATTCAGGGATATCCTTTTCATTGCGGGCGGTGACAAGATGTGACTGTCCCGGACGCCGGCGGGCGGTTTCCTTCAATATGATATCCATCGAAAGCGCGACGCCTGCCGGTATTCCATCAATTATGCCTCCCATTGCTTTGCCATGGCTTTCACCGAAGGTGGTGAGGCGGAGATTTCTTCCGAAAGTATTCAATGATTTTTCTTTAAATATTATTGATGCAACAAGATGAATCATGATTCATCTTGTTGCATCAGATTTCTGATTTACTCTGTAATCTTTGCAAAGGTTGCTTGTGCCGCATGGGCAAGATCTTGAGGCGACAGCTTAAGCTGCAGTCCGCGCTGGCCGGCACTTACATAGACAATGTCGAAATCTGCCATTTCCTCGCTGAAATAAGTGGAATAATGCTTCTTCATTCCAATTGAAGTGCAACCACCTCGGATATAGCCCGTGTTTGGAAGGAGTTCCTTTAGCGGGAGCATCTCCGCTTTCTTATTTCCGGAGGCCTTGGCCGCAAGCTTAAGATCCACTTCGCGATTTCCGGCTACGACGCAGACAAAGAGTCCCGTCTTGTCTCCACGAAGCACGAGGGTCTTATACACCTGCTCTATTGGCTCGCCAAGGGCTTCCGCCACATGCTCCGCCGCCAGATCGTCCGGATCAAACTCATAGGGCACCAGGTCATAACTTATGCCCATCTTGTCGAGGATACGGGCTGCGTTTGTCTTTTGGATCTTAGCCATAACATCATTATTTGTCCATTGTCACGAGGAGTTCCTCGTTTGTACGGGTCATTTCCATACGTTTCTTCATGAAGTCCATCGCCTCGATGGAAGTCATGTCGCTCAGATAATTGCGTAGCACCCACATTCTGTTGAGTACTTCTTCACTTAGAAGCAAGTCGTCGCGCCGTGTGGAAGAGGCGATGATATCAACAGCCGGGAAAATGCGTTTGTTGCTGAGCTTGCGATCGAGCTGAAGCTCCATGTTGCCGGTGCCTTTGAATTCCTCGAAAATCACCTCGTCCATCTTGCTTGATGTCTCAGTCAAAGCCGTGGCTATGATTGTGAGAGACCCGCCGTGCTCAATGTTTCGCGCAGCGCCGAAGAAACGCTTCGGTTTCTGGAGAGCATTGGCATCGACACCACCCGAAAGAATTTTACCGCTTGCGGGACTTACAGTGTTGTAAGCACGTGCGAGACGAGTGATGGAGTCAAGCATTATCACCACATCATGACCGCTCTCTACAAGGCGCTTTGCCTTCTCAAGAACAATACCGGCTATTTTCACATGTCGCTCGGCGGGTTCATCGAAAGTGGATGCGATCACTTCTGCATTCACACTTCTTGCCATGTCGGTCACTTCCTCAGGTCTCTCGTCGATAAGCAGCATGATGATATATGTCTCAGGATGATTTTCTGCTATGGCATTGGCTATGTCTTTCAGAAGTATGGTCTTACCGGTTTTCGGAGGAGCCACAATAAGAGCTCGTTGTCCTTTGCCTATAGGAGCAAACATATCGACCACCCGAGTTGAAATGTTGCAAGTGCGTCCGCCCGTGAGGTTGAACTTTTCATCGGGGAAAAGCGGCACCAGATGCTCAAAAGGTATTCTATCGCGCACCACCTCGGGAGAAAGACCATTAATGCTCAAGACTTTGCATAAGGGATAATATTTTTCTCCTTCACGCGGAGGACGTATGGCACATTCCACAACGTCGCCTGACTTCAAACCATACTCTTTAATTTGAATCTGGGAAACATACACATCATCGGGAGATGCAAGATAGTTATAATCACTTGAGCGGAGGAAACCGAAACCCTCAGGCATAATCTCAAGGACACCGTAGGTGTCAAGAATACCATCGAGGTCAAAAATAGTCTCGGTCTGCATCATCTGCCTGCGCTGCAACTGCATCTGACGACGCTCCAATGCTCTTTGACGTTTGGACAGATGCTTTTGGTTTTGACCATTATTGCCATTGTTGAGGAGATTTGCTTTTGTAAATTGCGAATTTGCGCCCGGTTCGGCAATTATGATTGGTGTCTGGGAGACAGGTTGTTCGCTCGGCATCTCCTTAGGTTCATCAGATGCCGCAGCCGATTGAGAATTCTGATCCTGAAGATTACGAGGTTTGAAAGTTCTACCTTTGTTGCCCCCAAAGAAAGAGTCAAAACCGTCGTGCTTTTGTCCATTAAAATCACGTTTCTTGTTGCGTTGGAAACGTTGTTGTTCCTGTGGGTTTTGAACATTCTCGTCTGTTTTTGGCACTTGGCTTTCTTCTGCAGATGCGGGTTCTTCTTTGACGGCTACATCATTCGATTCGCTGACGGGTTCGCTGATTTCGGCAGGTAAAAAGAGAGTTGGCTGCTCACTTTTTTTCTTTGGACCCGGTTTGCGTCCGCGCTTTTTAGGCTGGACGGTCGAAACTGCAGCCTGAGGTTCAACAGCTGCTGCGTCATCTTCAGTTTTCGGCTTTTCACTCACCTGAGTTTTAGTCTCAGTTTCTTTCTGAGCTGCAATGGCAGCAAGTTCGGCCTTAGATTTTCTTCCGCGCTTTTTGGGAGCCGGAGCCGGTGAGGATTCCTCTGTCGGTGCGGGGACTGACACTGTGACAGAGTTATCAGCAACAGGAGTATTTTCCTGAACTGTTTCTTTGGCCTTCGGTTTTCTCCCACGTTTTTTGGGAGTCTCTTCGGCCTCAACCGGTGTCTCAGTTTTCTTTTTTTTACGTCCAGACTTAGTGAGTTGCTTTGCTTCCGAGATGGCCTGGTTATCGAGTATGTGGAAATATACGGTTTGACGGTCGGAGCCGGCAGGATTCTTCATGCCATACTCTTCTGCAACCTGATGCAGACGGGTGTCGTCCCACGACTCCATTTCTTCGAGTTTATACATAGAAAAGTACGCAGATAAGTTGCGAATTCTTTTAAATAAAATTATAAGGAATTAAGAGATTTACATTCAATTACAATGAATTGAAGTAAGTGGATTAAAAAAAATGAAAAAGTGTTTATCAATATTGAATCTATACTAATAAACGTTTAAAGATACTCTGTTGTTTTAAACCAATAACTAAATTATATTGCAAAATTACAAAAAAATTCTCAAAATTCAAAATACGAGTCCCAAAAGTCAGGTTCCAGTTCGGAAAAACACCCATTTGCATCCCATTATACACCTTATATTACAACGAATCTTCAAAGAGCTCCAAATATTTTTTGAGGAGACATTTTTTTTTGCTAAATTTGCAGTTGGAAAGGGAAACGGCTATATTATTTGGGGGTCTAAGAAGTTCTATTGTGCATAAAGAAAGTATATATACAAAAACATGTCTTCTCTAAGCAACGGAAGTTGGAAAAAAAGTAAACCGGCGGGCCATCTTGCAGCATTCATCACAGTGTTGTGCTGGGGCTGCAGTTTCATATCCTCGAAAGTCCTGATGGAGGGTGCCGGGATGACACCGGTGGAAGTTTTCGTGTATCGCTTCAGCATAGCATATCTATTAATATTATGCTTCACCATAAAAAATATAAGGTCAAGGTCGCGAAAAGACGAGATACAATTCGCCATTTGTGGTGTATGCTCGGGCACACTATATTTTTTGATGGAGAATTACGCTCTTATGTACACCTCGACGGGCAATGTGTCGCTGCTTTCATCGATATCGCCGATTTTCGTTGCCATATTGGTGTCAATCATATACAAGACGCGGATGCGAAGAGGAGAAATAACCGGATCGTTGGTGGCCTTTGTGGGAGTGGCATTAGTGATTTTCAGCGAATCAATAAGCAAGGGACTTGGAATTCAGATCAGTCCATTGGGCGACATACTTGCAATCTCATGTGCACTTTCATGGGCGATATACTCGATAGCGGTAAAGAATCTGTTGCCATTTTATGACTCGTTTTTCATAACGAGAAAACTATTTTTTTATGGACTCATCACATCCATACCTCTTCTTCTCATACAACCGGAACCACTGCATATCGGTGTGCTATTTGATGCATCGCAACCAAAATACCTGATGAATCTGCTCTTTCTTGCACTGATGTGCAGCACTATGGCGTATCTCTTATGGAATGAGTCGATGAAGATAATCGGACCGGTATCAACAAACAATTACATGTATCTCCAGCCGCCGGTGACCATGATAGCGGGATGCTGGCTACTTGGAGAGACAATCTATCCATTCGGATATGTTGGATGCGTACTTGTATTGGCGGGACTCTTGATAGCCGATAAAAAAGGATGAGGCAACAGTATATAAACAAGCGACATGAGATTTTGAAGTATGGATACAGACAGGCTTGATTATAAGTACACTAATCTTTCAATAGACGTGAACGAAATCATAGGGAATGATTTTTGGGTTTATGACAAAATCACCGCCCCTATGTTTATGATGATGAAAGATCCGGTGAAACTGACGTCGAACACGAACATTTTCGTGAGGAAAGGGACATTTAAAATAATGATAAATCTCATGCAATATGAGAACGAGGGACCGGCATTGGTGAATATCCGCCATGGAGATACGCTGCAAGTGTTGGAAGCCAGCGAAGATTTGTATGCATCATTTATTGTCATATCAAAGCGAGTAGTTGAAGACCTTTTCCTTCACATCAACGATGTGACAAACCTCACATCAATCTACCGACAGCCGGTGGTATCTATATCAGAAGATTTAGTACCAAAATTTGAGGGACTTTATGAATCAATGCATAAAGTGACCGAAGACACCGCCAATCCCCAGCTGCTTAAGGCAATCGAGCATTGCCTCATAGCTTTCTACTACCGCTACTCCTACAAATGCTATAATCTTGTGGAAGGAGGTGGAGGCACTGCCACCAGACTAAGCGACAGCTTCATAAAGTTGGTGCAAGAAAAATTCAAGACAGAGAGATTCCTGGACTATTATGCCAATGAGCTCGGGGTGACACCCAAACACCTGTCGAGGACAATAAAGACCCAAACCGGATATTCGGCAGCATCATGGATAGAGCGGTTTCTGATACTTGAATCAAAGATATTACTTAAATCAACGAATCTGACAGTGCAGCAAATCAGTGACAGTCTGAGTTTTCCAAGTCAGTCATTCTTCGGTAAGTATTTCAAGAAAAACGTGGGTCTTTCGCCGAAGGCTTATAGAAATTCTTAGATGTCGTTGTTGTCACTGTTGTCGTTGTTGTCACTGTTGTCACTGTTGTCACTGTTGTCACTGTTGTCACTGTTGTCACTGATTCTTTGGGATGAATAAAAAAATGATTATAAAACTCTAAGATAAACTAAGATAAGATAAACACATATAAGATAATGGTACTACCTGTATATTTATATGGTCATCCGGTACTGAGAGCCGAGACCGAGGAAATCACACCCGATTATCCGGATTTAAAGAAACTGATAGCGGATATGTGGGATACAATGTATAAAACGGAGGGAGTGGGACTTGCGGCGCCACAGATCGGTAAGTCTATCCGGCTCGTGGTGCTTGACGGCTCTGTGCTTGAAAAGGACTTTCCTGAATGTAAGGATTCGAAGATGGTACTTATCAATCCTGAACTCGACGTGATTGAGGATATGGAGCCGGTGAGCCGTTCGGAAGGATGTCTTTCTTTGCCGGGCCTTTCAGAAAACGTGAAGAGAGTGGAGCATATACGGCTCAACTGGCTCGACGAGAATTTCGTGGAGCATGAACAGGAGTTTACCGGATTCCTGAGCCGCATCATGCAGCATGAATACGATCATCTGGAACAGATGGTCTATACAGACCACATTTCCCCCATACGCAAACAATTGATAAGAACAAAACTCAACAATATTGCCAAAGGCAAGGTGAAATGTGACTACCGCACCAAATCCGCCACCGGCAAATAATTCTCAATTTTTACACATGGCAGACGACAAAAAGATAATATTCTCGATGGTGGGAGTGTCGAAAGTGATTCCACCTCAGCGACAGATATTGAAAAACATATATCTTTCATTCTTCTACGGAGCCAAGATAGGCATCATAGGATTGAATGGCAGCGGCAAATCCACATTGATGAAGATCATTGCCGGCATAGACAAGAACTATCAGGGGGAGGTTGTGTTCTCTCCCGGATACACCGTGGGTTATTTGGAACAGGATCCAAAACTCGACCCGGACAAGACAGTGAGGCAAATAGTGGAGGAAGGTGTCAAACCCACAATGGATCTTCTTGCGGAATACGAGGAAGTGAACAATGCTTTCTGCGATCCGGATGTGCTGGAAGATGAGGAGAAGATGGCAAAACTCATGGAACGTCAGGCTCAGCTTCAGGACAAACTTGATGCATGCGACGCATGGAACATAGACAACAAACTCGAACGTGCGATGGATGCCCTGAGATGTCCGCCCGATGACCAGATTGTCAGCACGCTGTCTGGAGGCGAACGTCGCCGTGTGGCACTTTGCCGTCTGCTGCTCCAGCAACCCGACGTGCTGCTGCTCGACGAGCCTACCAACCACCTTGACGCCGAATCAATCGACTGGCTCGAACAGCATCTGCAGCAATATCCAGGCACTGTCATTGCTGTGACCCACGACCGCTACTTCCTCGACCATGTGGCTGGCTGGATTCTTGAACTTGACCGTGGGGAAGGAATACCCTGGAAGGGGAACTATTCATCATGGCTTGACCAAAAGACAAAGCGAATGGCCCAGGAGGAAAAGCAGGCCAGCAAACGCCGCAAGACCCTGGAACGTGAGCTCGAATGGGTGCGCATGGCTCCCAAAGCACGCCAAGCCAAAGGAAAGGCACGCCTTTCGAGCTATGACAAACTTCTCAACGAAGACCAGAAGCAGCGTGAGGAGAAACTTGAGATCTACATCCCCAATGGCCCGCGTCTCGGCAACAAGGTGATACTCGCCAACCATGTGGCAAAGGCATTTGGAGAGAAGAATCTATTTGACGACCTTAACTTCATGCTGCCTCCAAATGGCATCGTTGGCGTGATTGGTCCCAACGGAGCCGGCAAGACCACGCTTTTCCGACTTATAATGGGTCTGGAGAATCAAGACAAAGGCGATTTTGAGGTTGGAGAGACTGTGAAAATCGCATACGTGGATCAGAACCACAAAGACCTGTCGCCCGACAAGAGTGTATATGAAGTTATTTCGCAAGGCGTGGAGTCTTTCCGCATGGGAGGGCGCGACATGAATGCTCGCGCATACCTCTCGAAGTTCAACTTCAGCGGTGCCGACCAGGAGAAGAAAATCGGTGTGCTGTCAGGTGGCGAGCGCAACAGGCTCCATCTCGCCATGGCCCTTAAGGAAGAGGGCAACGTGCTTCTTCTTGACGAGCCTACCAATGACATTGACGTGAACACGCTCCGCGCTCTCGAGGAGGGCTTGGAAAACTTTGCCGGTTGTGCCGTGGTCATCAGCCACGACCGCTGGTTCCTTGACCGTATCGCCACGCATATTCTTGCCTTCGAGGGTGATTCCAAGATTACCTTCTACGAGGGTGGATATTCCGATTATGAGGAATACCGAAAGAAGCGTGACGGCGTGGATGCAGAGACACCACACCGTATCAGATACAAAAAACTGATGTAATTCACTTTTTGCAATGAAAAAAGTGAAGTTTAGAGTTTATGGTTTAGAGTTTAGTTTATCGGTATTTGTCATAATATGAGAGTAACCGAGATAACGGATACGACAGATGAGAGGATACAGATGTTTGCGGGGCTGACAGAGGCGCAGCTCCGCAACCGTCTATGTCCGGAGGAGGGAATCTTCATCGCGGAGAGTCCGAAGGTGATTCGCGTGGCCCTTGATGCCGGAATCATTCCAGTGGCCCTGCTTTGTGAGCGGAAGCATATAGAGGGGGATGCCGCCGACATCATAGCGAGGATGCCGGACGTTCCTGTCTATACCGGAAACCGGGAGGTGCTTCAGTCACTGACCGGATACAAACTTACACGTGGTGTGCTTTGTGCCATGCGGCGACCCGCATTGCCAACGGTGGAGGAACTCTGTGCCAGGTCAAAAAGACTCGTTGTCATTGATGATGTCAGCGACACGACCAATATCGGGTCTATTTTCCGTTCGGCGGCTGCCTTGGGGATGGATGGTGTTTTGATGGGACCGACGGCATGTGACCCGCTCAACCGCCGGGCAGTCAGGGTCTCGATGGGTTCGGTGTTCCTGATACCATGGACCCGTCTGGATGGGGATGTAAATGTTGTGAAGGAGTTTGGTTTCAAGACTGTCGCCATGGCACTGCGTCATGACTCCATAGACATATCCGGCAAGAAACTGAAAGAGGAGCCGAAGCTTGCCATCATCATGGGCACCGAAGGAGAGGGACTCCCACTCCAAACCATAGACACCTGCGATTACGTGGTCGAAATCCCCATGCACCACCATGTCGATTCCCTCAACGTCGCTGCAGCCGCAGCCATCGCCTTCTATGAACTATCCTTATGAGATGATGAAGTCGGAGAGGCGGCGGGTCTTGGTGTCGAAGTTGGCACCAATTTTGAAGATCTTCTTGCCGGTGATGCGGAAAGGCTCGGCATAACCCTTCTCCTCTATTTGGTCAAGGGCCGCCTGTGCCGTGCTGTCGATCTTGAATTCCATCACATAGACATATTCCCTCGTCTGCACCACCATGTCAATCCGACCATTGCTCGTGCGATACTCCGTGTTGGTGTAAAACCCCATCAGCTTCATGATGACATAGAGCACATTCTGATAATGAACTTCCTTTGAGCCACGTATTCCATATTCCACATCCTCGCCGCTCACTTTCTCATCTTTGGCATGGTCGTAAGGAATTCCTGCAAAGAAATACTTAATCTTTTCCATAAAGGCATCCGCATTGCCGGCACGAACATCCATGACAAAATCACTGACGAACGTAGCCGGTTCGCCCGCACGCATCCATGTCCTCAAGACAAGGTCATTGAATCCCTTGCTTACCTCCTTGTTTGGAAGGCCAAGAATATATTGCTCGAATTCCGGATCATAATCCTTTATAGTGAGATAACCGGTCTGGAAGAAGAAAGGAATAGGATCTGACAGGAAAATGTCGGCTCCATTGAGCATATTCTCCGTGGCCTTGCATCCCTCGAGTTCCTGAAGAGGATAGGTATTGACATTCAGCACCTCAAGCAGCGACGATGTCGTGCCGGTGGCGAGCCAGTAGGAGCCAAAGTGTTGGTCGCTTAAGGCATTCAGTATGCTGAACGGATTATATATGTCCTCACCTTTCCCAGAGAAATGGTAACCATCATAATTCGATTTCAAATCATCATGAATTTTGGTAATGGATACCCCTTCCTCCTCAGCCATCTCACGGATGCCTTCAGCAAAATATTCCGTCAGCTCGAATTCAGTAATGCCACAAATGGCGTTGTATCTGTTAGAAAGAGATATGTCTTTCAGATTGTTTAATGCGCTAAAGATGGAGACCTTGCTGAAACGAGATACTCCTGTAATCATTCCGAAGCGAATATACTGGTCCATTGACTTCAACACCCCGTAGAATCCCTGAAGTTGCTTTCTATAGACATTTTGCAATTTAGGGTCACTGATGGCCGCAAGTATAGGCTTGTCGTATTCGTCTATAAGGATCACAACCCCTCGTCCTGACACCTCGCATCCTTTTTTTATTATCGAAATAAAGCGGTCTTCGGGTATGTCTGAGACAGAATTGATGCTGTATTTTTCTTCCCACTCCCTGAGATGACGGTCAAAGATGGTCAGCAGGCTGGTCTCGTCCACATAGTTCCTTACGTTGAGGTCCAGGTGTAGCACCTCATGTTTCTGCCAGTCCCATTCGAGCGAGTCAATGGCGAGTCCCTTGAAGAGTTCGCGTTTCCCCTCGAATAGAGCCTGAAGAGTGCTGATGGTAAGGCTTTTCCCAAACCGTCGCGGACGGCTCAGAAAATAATATTTGCCACTTCCGACAATTTTATGTATTAAACCAGTCTTATCCACATAGAGAAAATCATTCTCGCGTATTTGGGAAAATGTCTGTATTCCGATGGGGTATTTGATGTCGCTCATAATCCTGACTCTTTATTTCAAATTACAAATATAGACATTTTTTTGTTCCCACGCAAATCAAGTGACTTTCATCTTCAATTTTTCAATTCCACTTCCAAACTTATGAGCGTTTCACTTCCAAACTTATGAGCATTTCACTTCCCAAACTTGTGAGATGAAACCATCTAAAATGTGTAAAAATTTGCCTCAAAACCTTTCTAAAATGTGTAAAAAAACGCCTCAAAAACCTTCTAAAATGTGTAAGACTCTTGTTTTATAAGTATTTATTCATTATCTTTGCAAAAATTAGAATATTATCAATGAACAGACTCATCTATGCAGACCTTTTGAGGTGGAAAACCTCGGGAAGACGTAAGCCTCTTATCGTATTGGGTGCACGACAGGTAGGGAAGACATATATCTTGAAGGAATTCGGGAAAAAAGAATTTAAAACCATGGCTTACATCAATTGCCATAATAATCCCGATGCCACGGCACTCTTTTCCGAAGGCTTCGATATTCCTTCCATACTTTTGAAATTAGAGGCTATCACGGGTGTACATATTATAGAAGGAGAAACTCTTCTATTCTTTGACGAGATACAGGAAGTCAAAAATGGATTGGCATCACTAAAGTATTTTTGTGAGGACGCTCCGAACCTATCTGTTGTAGTGGCCGGTTCTTTATTGGGAATTTCAATTCGCTCCGACGAATCATATCCTGTTGGTAAAGTTGACACATTGCGAATGTATCCAATGCTTTTTTGTGAATTTCTTGAAGCCATGGGAGAAGTCACGTTGCTTGAGCAACTAAAACAGCATCATTGGGAAATTCTTGACGCGACCAAGACAAAACTTACAGGATTGTTAAGCTATAAAACCCCACCGATAGACGTAATATCAAGGCCGGCGGCTTGCACGAGCTGT
>JAMPAV010000013.1 GCA_023667055.1 Muribaculum sp.
ACATTAACGCATACAGCACTGCTCCGACACCGATATTGAAATAGAAAACAGTGGAATTGTCAATTTCTGTCCGGTCTTGTTTGCGGATTAGAGCCTGTGAGAAACCGCTGTCGATCAACGACTGGCTAACTGCGATGAATATGGCAAGCATCCCCACAAGGCCATAATCAGACGGAGTCAGAATTCTTGCCATGATAATCATGACAATGAATTGGATCCCTTGCACGGAAAAACGCTCCAGAGAGCTCCAGAAAGTGCCCTTGATTGTCTTTTTTTTCAGAGATTCAGGCATTGGATGTGATAAAAAGGCAAACTAACTTTGGCATTATGATTGTGTGGATTATAATATGCATTGGTTGGTGTTGTGGTGGAAATTTAGATTTATTTTCCGGGTGGCTTACTTTCGGGATTCGGGGCGGGGTCTCACGGCTGCGCGGCGAACAATATGAAAGGATTTTTGCCGAAAGTAAGCGCGCCGGAAGTGAGTTTTCAGTTTTCAGTTTTCAGTTTTTAGTTGTCAGATGGATGATACTGTCAGCGACTTGGAAGCCACCGCTCATTACCGCTGTGGATGAATTGCTTTGGTGACGGCAGGGCGAGCCCTGCGTAACAGAACGGCTTCGCGAGGAGGGCTGTTGAATTAGGAATTAGGAAAGAGGAACTTTGGGAATTAGGAATGAGGAAAGAGGAATTAGGAATTGATTTGCCGGAACTTCGGGTTGGTACTTGGAAGTCGCTGAATATTATGTGGTTCACGGAACTGGCACGGAACTGATTTCACAGAGTGGTCACAGAACTTTTTTGACTGCAATTTCATTTCTTCACGGAACGGTGGTTTCCTTGCGGAACCCGGAACTGGCACGGAACGCGGGTTGGGGACCTGTTGAATTAGGAATTAGGAAAGAGGAACTTTGGGAATTAGGAATGAGGAAAGAGGAATTAGGAATTGATTTGCCGGAACTTCGGGTTGGTACTTGGAAGTCGCTGAATATTATGTGGTTCACGGAACTGGCACGGAACTGATTTCACGGAGTGGTCACAGAACTTTTTTGACTGGTTTTGGGGAACTCTAATCCCTGGCGGGATCTGATGGTTCACGGAACGTCGTGAACACGTTTGGCTGCGGTGGGCTTTCGGTGGGATTTTTGTTCACGGAACTGGCACGGAACTGATTTCACAGAGTGGTCACAGAACTTTTTTGACTGGTTTTGGGGAACTCTAATCCCTGGCGGGATCTGATGGGTCACGGAACGTCGTGAACACGTTTGGCTGCGGTGGGCTTTCGGTGGGATTTTGTTCACGGAACTGGCACGGAACTGATTTCACGGAGTGGTCACAGAACTTTTTTGACTGCAATTTCATTTCTTCACGGAACGGTGGTTTCCTGACAGAAACCGGAACTGGCACGGAACGCGGGTTGGGGGCCTGTTGAATTAGGAATTAGGAATTAGGAATTAGGAAAGAGGAATTAGGAAAGAGGAATTGGGAATTTATTATGGCAGATTTTATTCGGTGATGGCGGTGCGGAGGGAGGTGATGACGGCGTTGAGCCGGAGGAGAAGGGCGGACTCTTTTTGACTTAAAGTAGGCTCTTTCTGACTGATGGCAGACTCTTTGTGACTTAAGGCGGATGCTGATTTTGTAGGGTGGGAGCGGGGACTTTCGGCCGGAAACCTGTTTAGTTTGGCGGCTTCTGTCAGGACAAAGTCGCTATGGGTGCAGGTGAGCGTCTGCTCTATGCTGTTGATGAGTTCGATGATTTCGATTTTCTCGTGGTGTGTCGTCGTTTTGCGGTATTTGGTTTTTAGTGCCTTTGATATTTGGAGTAGGCGATGACACTGAAGGTTGGCGTAGGTAGGTTCATTTTTGTCGTGGCTTTTGAAGGCGAGGTCCGAACGCAGTGTGTAGATGGTTTGCAAGGCATTCAGTGTCGGTACCGACATGGCTGAAGTAATCCTAATGGTGAGGAGGTCGGATATGATCTTCTCGTCGAGACGCTTAAGTTGTAGTCTAAGGAGACGTTCGTCAGCGGTGTCGTCGATTCGTTCAAATTCCCTGGTTGCCAAGGCCCGTAGATACGCCACCTGCATAAGGGTGGAGTTGCCGGCTCGGCGTTTCAGTTCCTTTACGGGCCACTCATATCTGTCTTCACACCATGCAAGCAGTTGTTGGTCAGACAGCGTCTCGATATCAGTAAGCATCAGTGGGTCTTCCGGTAGGTCGGCAAAAGAAATCTCGTGAATATCGGATTTGTGCATATCCAATTCGTATTTCGCCAATGCGTTTTTCCAACTGTCGGACACCATGGTGTCTATATCGGGAGGATAGCCATATATAAGTCGGCGGAGTCCCTTGACGAGGGGAGTGGTCTGATTGGCGTCTTGCTTGGAGTTTATGCGCAATGCTAACTGTGGATAGAGGCGTTTCGACGTGCGAAAGGCTGGTGCGTTGTCAAGTTGCAGTATGAGATTGATATGCCTGACGAGGCATACCGCCTCCACTCTTGCCAGAAAGTCGTCGTCGGAGGCATTGCGTATTCCTTTTGCCGTTGCGAGTTGGTTGGCTCTTGCGATTATGTCTTTCAGTCTTGACGTCATAAGGCTAAGCGATGAACTCATTGAGTCTGCTGAAGGTCAGCCTGATTGCCATCGCAGCGTATGGATGTGTGTCGGGATGCATGGCAATCTTCGACAGAACATCCATATATAGAGAGTTGTTGCGCTCGTATTCCTGTTGACTGCTGAATGGGATGGAGTTTAGGAAATGCGAATATGCCCAAAGTGTCCTTATGTCGAGGGTGTCAATCTGTTGTTCATCCAGAAAATGTGAGTCAATCCACCGACATTTTATTTTCAACTGGTCCCTGCTGCCGGTAAAGGCCGACAGATTTGTGTCGAGGAGGAGGGAGAGTATCATGTAGGATTCCGATAGCGGGATATCTGAAAACTTTCCATTTCTGAGAAGCCGGTCAACCCATGAGGCCATCACTCCCATTGAGTATTTCGCATACCTTTCTTCAAGTGTGCGAATGTCTCTGTTGGTCTCTGTTATCAACATGATCGCGACTTCTGTAGAGGAAATTGATTTGTCTCCTTTCAGCCAGCGGTCAGCAGTACGGAGTCTTACTTCCCGGATAAAGTCATGGCATGCGACTCCGCGTGCTATGCGGTGGAGCATGTCGTAGCCATCAAGCAGATCGGGGATGCTATATAAATTAGGAATTAGGAAAGAGGAATTAGGAATTGATTTGTCGGAACTTATTGAATTAGGAATGAGGAAAGAGGAATTAGGAATCCTTTCGGAATTGGGGATTGATTTTGTAAGGGGAGATGTGAGGATATTTTCCATCAGGGATTTGACTTCAAGGAGCCAAATTTTTGCCTGGCGTGAGATTTCGCGGGTGAGTGGTGTGCTTTTCGGGGGGAGGTTTAATCCTCCTTCACACTCATATATCTTGCAGAGCAACAGGCGGTAGGCGCAAACTTCCCTGACGTTTTGATAGTCGATGCTGTTTGCGGGAATAATGTCGGTTGCCGTCATTTTCATGATTTGAGTGGAGCGACGTCCTTAGGGTCGATTTCGACGTAGGCGGATCCGAGGAAATCAATGTCGATATAAAGATGGCTCTTGCCGCTTTCGGCATTTTCAAGGACCACGCCGGTGAGTCCCTTAAATGGTCCTCTCCTTACCTTCACCTTGTCGCCCCTTACAAAGCTGTCGGTAAAGGCTACCTTGGCGTCCGGAACGCCGAGCATGAACTTCAGTTGCTCAATTTCGTGGTCCGGCACAATGGCTATAGGTTTGCAGATGGAGTTTCTGGTCTCGCCGGCCTTGTTGGTCATAAACCGGAAGATGAATGGGAGTTTCACAATCTCGCGTCGTTGGCGTTCGGAGCAGTGAATGAAGATTTTGGAGGGGATCATCACTTTCTCTACCTTTACCTTTTTGCCGCTGTTCCAGATGTGGAGTTCTTCCTGAACGGGCACATAGTTTTCTATGCCCATTTTGGAGAGTTTTTCGGCATCTGTTTTCTCCGAGCGATTGTTGACAATTGCGATAAACCATTTAGCTGAGTGCACGCCTACGGCGTCGTCAACGCCTGGGGGCACTGTCGGAATGCTATCTTTTATGTCTTTATAATCAGCCATTTACAAATTTAGAGATTGCTCTCTAATTAAGTATCTCTTAACAAGAGATTTTGATGATTTATAACGCTATGATTTAAAGGTAATTACTGCCACACCAAAACACGATTTGCTAAACAATTTGCACAAAATGAGCAAAAGGTGCATGATTTTTTCGGATAAATCAAGTGATATTTTTTTGAAGAATTTACTGTGGATAATTTGCACAATTTAATAAAAGTTAGTAATTTTGCATTAGAAAAGCGATCGAAATATACCTATTTTGAGAGTCACTACTTAGAGCTATTAAGTATCTCTTGTTAAGAGATTGGTGGAATTGCTAAACAAATCCGGGGGGATGTATGATTGTAATCGGATAAGGATAACGCATAAAGAAAATGTTCATTTTCTTCTGCATTGGATAGGAGAGATTTGACCCCAACGCTAATCCGGCTTTGCCGGGGTTTTGCGCGGATAGATGCGGATTTTTTTTATTAAATTTCAGATATTTGAAGCTTTTTGGCGTGGCAACGCCGATCATTTTGCTTACGCAAAATTGCCGATGAAAGCCGATAGATACGGATTGCCGACTTCTGAAAAATTTTCAGTGGCAGATTCCGCAGCTATCGGCTACCATCCGGAATTTTGCAGAGCAAAATTGATCTGCATTGCCATGTTGTGTCGAACCCGAAAGCAAATAATTGAATTTTAATAAAGAAATCCGCAACCATCCGCGCCTTAACCGGCGTATGCCGGATCAGCATTGGAGTCAAATCATTCCCATCCAACTCCATCTGATTGAATAAATCTTCGAGGGTGACGCAACGACGAAGTCAGGAAAAATTTTGCAATTGGCAAAGTCTGCTTCGGCGGGGGAATCACGGAACTGGCACAGAACAGGCCAAAGGCCATCGCAGAACTCGCACGGAACTTTTTCTCTGATTTCGGAATGGGGAATCTACTTTCGGTTTAGGAACTCTAATCCCTGTCGGGATCAGAAGGGTCACGGAACGCCGCGCGCACCATTGTCTCCGTGAATAAAAAACTTAAGTCTCGGATTTAGCATTCTCTAAACATCAATAATATACCATCGCGCAGAGTCGCAGAGAGGCTGAAAATTGGATGTCTTTTCCGTACGCACGCTCGTGATACTCGCTGGAGTTGGCAAAGAACGCAGAGCATTGCCAACACAGTCGGACTCTGCGTACTTTGCAACTCGCTTGCGAGTCTCTGTGACCTTTAACTGACATATTAACATGTTATTAGCACCTCTGTGCCTCGGCGTGGGATTTTATAATTGGACTTGAGAAAGTTGAATAACTTAAGTTTCGGTTGTAGGATAACGCATAAAGAAAATGTTCTTTTTCTTCGGTATTGGATGGGAGTGATTTGACTCCAACTAATTGATTCTTAATAAAGAAATCCGCAACCATCCGCGCCTTAACCGGCGTATGCCGGATCCGTATTGGAGTCAAATCATTCCCATCCAACTCCATCTGATTGAATTATCTTCGAGGGTGACGCAACGACGAAGTCAGGAAAAATTTTGCAATTGGCAAATTCTGCTTCGGCGGGGGAATCACGGAACTGGCACAGAACGGGCCAAAGGCCGTCACAGAACTGGCACGGAACTTTTTCTCTGATTTCGGAATGGGGAATCTACTTTCGGTTTAGGAACTCTAATCCCTGTCGGGATCAGAAGGGTCACGGAACGCCGCGCGCACCATTGTCTCCGTGAATAAAAAACTTAAGTCTCGGATTTAGCATTCTCTAAACATCAATAATATACCATCGCGCAGAGTCGCAGAGAGGCTGAAAATTGGATGTTTTTTCCGTACGCACGCTCGTGATACTCGCCGGAGTTGGCAAAGAACGCAAAGCAAAGCCACCGCAGTCAGACTTGGCGTCCTTTGCAACTCGCTTGCGAGTCTCGGCTTTAATCAATATTCAAAATATTGATTGTCAATACCTCTGCACCTCTGCGCGGCTTTACCGGTTTGTAAGAAACCAATGTATCTTGCTGATAAATTACAAAATCCGAAACTTAAGTTAAATTTATAAGTCAATGGATAGTAGAGATTTGACTCCAACGCGAACCGTGGTGGTACTGGGATTGGTTTCGGGCGGGAGGCTAAATCACGCCTGGTCCATACAAAAAAAACAGCGACCGGAGGGTCGCTGTTTTTTTGTATGGGGTGGGTGACGGTATGCTTAGAACTTGAAGCCTGCTGAGACCACGAGCTGATTGTTGATGAGCGAGAGCTTTGATGTCGGACTCGGTATCTGCGGATTCGCCGGGTCGGGGGTGTAGGCGTGGTATTCACTTCCCATGCGTTTGTGGACAAAAGCCGCATCGACATAAAAATTATTGAAGTTGTAGCCAAGACCACAGGTGATGTAGTCGGTTGAGTTGTCGAGCTTATAGTTTGTCATGGTGCCGGAGGTGTAGATGAGCATGGAGCCATCTTTTGCCTCGGTCTTCACCGGCGACGAAACGTGTGCGTATCCGGCACGAACACTGAAGCGGGGAGTGATACGATATTCGGCACCGACACGGATTGTGGTGGTTGACTTGTAATAATCCTCTATGTCATGGTTGGTGGCATACCAAGGATCATTGCTGTAAGCTTTCGGAGATGCCTTTGCATGTCCCTGTGCAGGCGCATACCATGGATCGCCCCAACCCCAGTCGGGATAATAGTCATCATCATAGCCGTAATCATAGAAGCTGCCGCCTCCATCGTAGAATCTCATTTTGTTGAACTTCTGCCACTCAAAATCGGCGCTGACGATAAGGTTGCGACCAATCACACCGGCAGCGCTTACCGCCAGTTTCCAAGGGGTACGGAAATTGTAGGAGTTGGTGCCCCAGCGCCCGCCATTGGTGACTGCACTGTTCTGCTGCATGTCTGGCAGGTTGACATCGGGATAGTTGAAGTTGGTGCGGGCGAGGTAGCTTTCATTGATGGAATACCATGTGGGGGTGGCAAATGAAAGGCCAAGTCGGAGTTCCTGAATAGGACGATAGATGAGACCGAGCTTGACGTTGTAGCCTGTTCCGCTTGCCGAATAATAATTGGTCATCATCCAGTCGGCGCTTGTATTTGCTATCCCGGAGGTGTTGTCAACAGTGGCATTCGCAAGTTTCTCACCCCAAACGGCGGTCATGTTGTAGTCAAGGTCAACAATGCCGAAGTCAAGACCCCAGAAAACCTTGTTGGCAATATTGCCGCCAATTGCGATGTTGTATTCGTCGGCCCCGCCGGTGGTAACAACATCGAAGACGCCTGTGCCGGAAGTCTGCGAATTCCATTGCCCGATCCAGTCGGGCTGGTCGTTGTCGCCGGTGGGGGTGATGAAGTAGCTGTCATAACCGAGGATTGAGAGCCAAGGCGCGGCATACCCGCCATCGTTGGGATTGTAGGCATCAAAGGTGTCGGTGGATTGCAGGTCGGCCACAGTCGCTCCCTCGTTGTTGGTGGCCCCGGCTATATAGTTTGTGAGAGAATTATACAGTTTGGGCACAGACCCTGAGTAGCGCGCGTTGAAAGAAGCAGCCCTGTTGTAGGTGAAGGCAAGATTTATGTTTGGCATCACCTTGTTGTAGAGGTTGAAACTCACCACGCCGCCAACGTTGCTAAGCGGGAACTTCGTCTGGTTTTGCTTGTTTTTGTAGCCTTGCGTCTCGGAAGTGGCCGACTGGAAGTCGAAATCCATGGAGATGCCAATCTCGCTTCGCCTATATACTCCAAGACCGGCCGGATTGGAGGAAATAGCACTGAGGTCGCCACCGAGGGCACCGAAGGCTCCGCCCATACTCATGAAGCGGGCAGTGCCCTTCATGTCGGGCTGCGAAAAGCGGTAAGCATCGATTGCGCTTTGCGCCTCCGCCAGGAGAGGCAGGGCAATCATTGTGCCGAATAAATATAATTTTCTCATAATATATCAGATTTAAAGATGTGACATGCTTATCTGCGGGTGCCACGGCTGCCGCCACCGCCAGTGCTTCTGCCACCGCCACCGGAACTTCTGCCGCCGCCACCGAAGCTTCCGCTTCCGAATGAGCCATTGCCGGAGGAACGGCTGCCGGAGTTGTAGGTGTTGCGGTTGGTGGTAGTGGTGGAGGAGTTGCTGCGGCGCTGGGTAGAGGAGTTGTAGGAATTGCGGTTGCTTCCGCTGTTGGTTCGGTGGTTGCCAACCGAAGAATTGCGGTTGGTGGAGGATCCTGAGCCTACGTTTCCATTTCCTGAGCCTGTGTAGCGATGACCACCGGCACCGATGGTATAACCGGAGTTGTTGCCGTTTATCTTATAGCTGCCATTGCCGGTATTGGCATTGCCTTGTCCATAAGAGCCGCGGTGGTTGCCCCCGATGCTCCATTTGGAGCCGGACGAGGTGTTGCTGTTGCCGCCGACGCCAGGTCGGTTGGCCGGACGATTGCCGCCATTGTGTCCATTTCCGGCCCAGCCCACTCCGGGGCGCACCGGGCGATTGCCGTTAGGACTCCATGTGGCATTAGGCCGTCCCCATCCGGGGCCATGTACCGGACCGCCCCAAGCCGGGCCGCCCCATCCCCAGGCCGGACCCCAGTTCCATCCCCAGCTCCAGGAAGGGCCCCATCCCCATGACCATGACGGGCCGACATACCATGGGTCGTACCAACCGAAGCCTACGTTCCAAGCCCACGGATCATAGTAGCCGCGATAATAAGGCCATCCGTAGGCATAAGCGGGCATGAAAGCCGGAGTGAGACCATTAAACACGATCTCAACGTTGCCGTAGGAATTCTCAAGCACGTCGGCAAGGAGCTGCTCGTTGTCGAGCACAATAGTGGGATTATAGTATTTCTGGATCTGCTGGGTATATACGAAATCATCTTCAGAGCTGACACCTGAGCCGATGGTATCCACCGGGGAAGAGTAATACTGACCACGCAGGTTGTATTCATCCACGTCCATGTCGCTGAAGTTCTCGATATAGTTTGGATTCTTCTTAGCGGCTCCCGCAGATTTGTCTTTCTTGGGATTGAAATATATATCATCGACGTAGTCGTCGGCCAACACATAGCTTGAAGAGAGAACTCCCAATGTCAATGCTATCAAGATGCTTTTTTTCATTCTCATAATTCGTTTGTGTTAGTGTTATATTATAAAGACAATCAAGATTCTGAATGGTTTAATTCAGTGTATGTTTTAACATATCAGAATTTCAGGTAGAAATCTTTGCAGAGTGTGCGGTATTCATCAGTGGGGACTCCGGGCGATGCCTCAAGCGTGAGAGACTCCACCTCGCATCTCGAGGGCGGAATGCAGCCTAATTGCCATTGAAGCAGCCCTCTTTTCCATGGCGCACCGGAGTGTCCCCTCACCAGACATTTCCTGACCGGCACATAACCGACTTGTGCGGCAACTTCCTCAACTGAGGGAATTTCGTCGAAAGGAACCACCATGGCCAGCATCCCTCCCTCGCGAAGAATCCGTGGCGAATACGTCAGAAGCGATATGGGGGAAAGAATGCCCTGGTGGCGGGCTTTCTCGCGTGGAGTGGAAGCATCGGTGATGCCGGAGTTGAAGAAGGGAGGATTTGAGACCACAAGGTCGTAGCCGGAAGAACGATTGCAATAAGAAACAATGCTGTCCGGAAACGAAGCCTGCAAAATCCTCACACGCTCGGGCCAGGGGCTTGCAGCGACATTCTCGGAAGCCTCCTGTGCTGAAGGGATATCGATCTCAATGCCGGTGATCTCGGAGAGGGGGAAACGCTGGGCCATTATCAGGGCGATGAGTCCACATCCTGTGCCAACATCAAGGATTCGGGCTCCATCAAACGTTTGTGCCCAACATCCGGCCAACACGCCATCGACGCCAACCTTCATGGCACTCCTATGATGGCTGAGGGAAAAATGCTTGAAGCGGAATGCTGTTTTCGTCGTTTTCATTGTTTTCATCGTCGGCGGTGTTGTTGGCGTTGGCGGTGTTTTCACCGATTTTTTGTGGCTGCGGGATAATATCAGCGAGGTGAGAGCGGGGGGATGAAAGCATCCTCGAGATAATCGAGAGTGTAGCTATCGGCATTGCCGCTCACTGTGGCTACATCGAAGCGATAGAAGAAATCAAATTCCTGAGTGTCAAGATATGAATTGGCTCCTCTGGAAAGCGAACGAATCTTGTCGGCAGTCAATGCCTCGGCGGGATCAATGTCGGTGTCGGAGCGCGCCTTGACTTCGACAAATGCGAGGGTATCGTCTTTTTGGGCAATTATGTCGATTTCGCTTTTGGAGGTCTTGGGTCGCCAGTTCTGTTCTCTCACAGTGTATCCCTTCGACCTGAGCCAATGGCACACTATGATTTCAGCCTGACGGCCCCATTCCTTTGCTTCCTGCTTGGATTTGTCGGACATTTTCAGTTGTCAGTTTTCAGTTGTCAGTTGTCAGTTGTCAGTTGTCAGTTTTCAGTTTTCAGTTTTCAGTTTTCAGTTGGATCAGAAGGCTTTGAACGACATGTCGAGCCCCTTGACACTGTGGGTGAGGGCCCCCACGGAAATGAAGTCAACCCCGGTCTCTCCGTATGCCCGGAGGGTGTCGAAAGTAATGCCGCCGGAAGACTCAGTCTCAACCTTGCCATCGACAAGTTTTACAGCCTCCCGGGTCAGCTCGGGTGTGAAGTTATCGAACATAATCCGGTCGATGCCTCCGATCTCAAGGGTCTTGCGGATGTCATCGAGAGATCGGCATTCCACTTCGATCTTGAGATTTTCCTTTCCGTTTTCCTTGCAGTATTCCTTGGCGCGACGCACAGCGTTTTCCAGCCCTCCTGCAAAATCCTCATGGTTGTCTTTGATGAGAATCATGTCGAAAAGACCGATTCTGTGGTTGACACCGCCCCCGATCTTCACGGCCTCTTTCTCAAGAATACGCATTCCCGGAGTAGTCTTGCGTGTGTCGAGGACTTTAGTGTGAAGACCCTTTAGCCGGTCTTGATATTTGCGGGTCATAGTGGCCACGCCGCTCATGCGCTGCATCACGTTGAGCATGGTGCGTTCTGCAACGAGAAGACTTCTGACAGCACCTTCAGCAGTGAAGGCCACATCGCCGGGATTCACTTCGCTTCCGTCGCCGATCAACACGTTGATTTTTATGTCGGGGTCTATCTTGTGGAGTATCTTTTCGGCAATATCCACGCCTGCGAGAACCCCCTTTTCCTTAATGAGAAGCCTGGAACGTCCGCGGGCATCGGCTGGAATTGTGGCGAGGGTGGTATGGTCGCCGTCGCCAATGTCTTCAGCGAAAGCGAGGTCGAGGAGAGCATCTATCAATTCATCTTTTGTCTTCATAATTTTTTTTATTATCTTTGCAGAGTGCAAAGATAATAAAAATTATGGAAATAACTTTAATAACAGTGGGAAAAACTTCGACAGGCTACATACAGACCGGAATCGAGGAGTATTGCAAACGTCTGAAACGCTATGTGACGTTTTCCATCAAGTGCCTTCCAGACGTAAGAAACTCTCGCAGCATGAGCGAGAGCCAGCAGAAGATTGCCGAAGGATCGGTCATATTGGGCGAACTGTCAACGTCTGACCGTGTGGTGCTTCTTGATGAGCGTGGCGAGATGCTGACATCACGAGGATTCTCGGAATTCCTGCAGAAAGGAATGGCAAGCGGGAAGAAGAGGATGGTGTTTGTCGTGGGCGGGCCATACGGTTTTTCACCGGAAGTGTATGCAAGGGCAGATGCCAAACTGTCTTTCTCCCGCATGACTTTCAGCCATGAGATGATACGTCTTTTCTTCACAGAACAGGTGTACCGGGCCATGACAATACTTAAAGGAGAACCTTATCATCATGATTGACATCATGATGACAGGTGATGGGGCCTTAGGTAATTGATTTATCAATATTGGGGTTGATGGTCAGGCTTTTATGAGACGTATGGCGGCCCAGTGATCGCCTTCTTCAGAGGTTTTGTCGAGTACCAATCCAAACAGTTCGGCTGTAGCCATGACCACGGGAATGTCGTGGGTGTAGAATCCGCTCAGTAGCACAGTGGCTCCGGGCTTTAGTTTTTCTGCATATCGGGCCAAGTCGGAGGTGATGACGTTACGGTTGATGTTGGCGAGGAAAATGTCGGCTTGTCCACATTGTGCAAGGGCGGAAGCGTCGCCACAGATGAAGCTGACAGCCTGGTTGTTGAGTTTCGCATTCTCTACGGCATTGTCGTAAGCATCGGGGTCGATCTCGATGCCTGTGACATTGTCGGCACCTCTCATTTTGCAAAGGATGGCAAGGATACCGGTGCCAGTGCCCATGTCTATCACATTTTTGCCGGCCAAATCCTCGCCGATGACAAAGCGCATCATTTGCGATGTGGTGGCATGGTGTCCGGTGCCAAAAGCCATTTTAGGGTCGATGAGAATGTCGTATTTTGCTTTAGGTGTGTCCTTGTGGAAGGAAGAGTGCACCACGCATTCGCCGGCAATGACTATGGGCTGGAAATAGTGTTTTTCCCATTCTTCATTCCAGTTTTTGCTTTCCACAAATTCATAATCCCAAGAGATATCGGATGCCATTGGGAAATCAGCCAACATGTCCTCAATGGCAGAGGCGGAAAAATCGTTTTGCTGCACGTAGGCAGTAAGTCCGGAAAGGTCCGGCTCAAAACTCTCAAAGCCCGCATCGGCCAGAAAGGCAGCGAGCAGGTCGGTGATGTCTTCACTGCATGGATTGCAGTTGAATCGCACTTTGTAGTAGTTCATGTAGAAGGTGTCGTGGTTGACTTATTTTTTCTTACGGAAAAATGAGAAGGCTTTTTTCAGAGTGCCAAAAGTGGAGATTCCGAGCAATATATAGTCAGTGTAGTTGAGTCCCTTCATTAATTTGAGAGGAAGAGATCCAAGTCGTGAAGCCGCTTTCATTTTGCTGTTGCCGGCAAAGGGATTACGCTCCTTTACATTATCAACCTTCTCGAGTACCTTGGCTTTGGCGAATTCTTTTCTCACAGAAAGAAGAGCCCTGTGATGGCGTATTTCATCGAGGGTGAATCCATTGAATTCCATAGCCGGCTGTTGGGTATGCACCTCAGAGGAAGAATGAGGGATTTGCTTAGTAGTGTCCATAGGGTGCTATTACTTAAGTAAGATACGAGTGATGATTTTGGCTATAGGGTTCATGATCACCTTTTCGCGCAAGAAATATACGATCAGCATCACAATTATGATGATGCATCCGGAAATGAGAAATGCCAAAGACTTAATCATCACTTCCTGCAGAAGATAGGCCAGGGCTATGCCAAACATGAGCAAGGCGGTCATTCCGAGCATGAGGCACACCATGCCAGTGACTGCGGCCCCGGCAAGCACGGTAATTTTTTCGGCGGCAGTCAGTTTTGCATACTCCAATTCAAGAGCAGCCCAGTCTTTCGACCGGGCTATAATAGTCTTGAACTGATCTAAAAGCGAGTTGTTGCTCATTTAGAATATCCAGTTTTTACAAAGTATTTACTCTTCACCGGTGAGTTCGGCCACAAGAGCATCTACTTCCTCATCGCTGATTTTGATGCCTTTTCTCTTGAGGATACTCACGATGCGTGCTCGAAGATCCTCACCCTTTTCAGGTGCGAAAAGCAGAGCTGCGCCGCAGCCTACGATTGCACCGCCAAGAAATGCGTACAATATGTTGAGTGCTTTCATACGGATTACTGTTTATTTTGATTATTTGTCGATTTGCTCCTGAATTTCGTCGGCGAGTTGCTCGAGTTCGTTCTTCTTAAGGGTAAGACCTTTTTCCTTGAGAAGTTTGAGAATGTTCTTGCGAGTGTCTTCCCCCTTTTCAGGAGCGCAGAGCAAGCCGAGGGCTGCCCCTGCGATAGCACCACCTACGACGGCGCTGATGATGTGGATTGCTTTCATAATTGTATCAGAATTTGTGTTTATTCAAATTTATTGTTCACATAATATACAACAAACAACTTTGCATTTGGATTAATCAAAGCAAAATTATTTATCGGCAAGGAGTTTTTCTCCGGCAATTGTGTGTCGGTAGGCGAGTACACCGGATTGAGAGAGTTCGACTGTCTGCCATTTCCCATCGCCAACAGGCATTGATACGTGTCGCTTGTCAACGTAGGTCATCAAAGGATATTCCTCCCCGTCGTATTGCAGCGACCAAGTATTGGAATCTTCAGCAAAGTCAAGGCGATAAGACTCTCCGGTGGCTTCAAGAGTTATGTCATAGCCTTTTCCATCGCATTTGACAAGGAAACGACCTTGGTCGGTGTCAACAATTTTAGTGGAGGCAGTCATGGGGTTGTCACCGCTCCAAAACTCTATTGAATTAAGAACGAGCAGGTCGGCAATTCCGCACACCTCATAGACCGGTAACACCCAGAATGCAATGAATACAAGTTCGTTGACGAATTTATTTGAGATTTGTTCGTTCCAGGCATAAAGATTTTTTGTGAGAGCAAAATGTCCCATGCACGAACTCATAGAGCTGCACAAAAGTGCGGCGATGGCCACCGGGATAATTATTTTTTTCATTTTTTGTTTAAGTTAGATAAGTTTATAGAACAAGCCTATATTTTATTAACACTCTGCTGCTATCCATTGTTTACGATAAGGATAAAATAAAGCCGGCTTTTTTACGATTACTAAAAAGCCGGCTGTTGGCGCGAGAAAGGTATATGGAGATTATTTCAGATATCTGTCGAGGAAGCGGAAGAATGTCCTCTGCCAGAGTATCGCATTCTGTGGCTTCAATACCCAGTGGTTCTCATCAGGGAATACAAGCATCTCAGCCTCAAGCCCGTGCATTTTGGCAGCGTTGAATGCCATCATACCTTGCGACGCGAGTATGCGATAGTCGAGTTCTCCGACAGTGACGAGGATAGGGGCGGTCCAGTTGTTGACAAACTTATGTGGCGATGTGGCGAAGGTGCGCTGTGCTGTGGCGTTGGCTGTATCCCATGGGGCACCGCCCATGTCAAAGTCGGCAAACCACATTTCCTCAGTCTCAAGATACTGGGTCTCCATATTGAAGATGCCCGCATGAGCTACGAGAGCGGCAAATCTGCCTTCATGGTGGCCTGCGAGCCAATACACGGAGAAGCCGCCATAGCTTGCACCGATGGCTCCGATTTTCTTCTCATCCACGTATGGCTGCGACGCGATATAGTCTGTCGCTGAGAAATAGTCGCGCATGTTCTGGCCGCCATAGTCGCCGGAAATCTGGCGATTCCATTCCTCGCCGAATCCTGGAAGACCACGGCGGTTGGGTGCGATTACTACATACCCGTTGGCCGCCATGATGCGGAAATTCCAGCGGTAGCTCCAGAATTGGCTGACAGCCTGCTGCGGGCCGCCCTGACAATACAGAATTGCGGGATATTTCTTGTTCGGGTCGAAATTCGGGGGAAGAATCACCCAGCAAGTCATCTCCTTGCCGTCGGTGGTGGGCACAAGGTGCTTCTCAACCTTAACCTCAGCAAGCTGCGACATGATGTCTTTGTTGATTTCGGTGAGCCTATCCACTCCTTCTGTGCTTGCCACATAGATATTGTTAGGCTCAAGCATGGAGTGGCGCATGCATGCAAGTTTGCCCGTGTCGCCAAGAGGCTGGACACCTACATAGTCGTATTGACCATCAGTCACCACATCAATCTTTGCATCGGCCACGTTCACTTTGAATATAGGCATCACGCCATCAGAGTATCCGGCAAAGAAGATCTGCTTGCCGTCTTTTGCCCAAGCAATTTGTTCGGGCCAGCGGTCCCAGCCATCGGTGAGGTCACGCACTTCGCGGCCGGACATGTCGAGAAGCATAAGGCGTTTCTTGTCGCTTTCATATTTGGCAGTCTTCATTGAAAGAAAAGCGAGGGTCTTGCCATCGGGTGAGAAAGCCGGGTCGGTATCATAGCCAGGCCATTCTTCTCCGGGAGTAAGACATTCCGTGTTTCCATTTTCAAGATTATAGAGGAAGAGATCGCTGTCGGTTGAGAAAGCATAATCCTTTCCTGTGAGTTTACGGCTTACATATACAAGCTGCTTGCTGTCGGGATGCCAAGCAAACGATTCAGCACCACCGAAGGGCTTCATCGGGCATTCGTATGGCTCGCCGGCCATTATGTCTTTGTTGCCAGAAATTGCCTTGCCATCAAATTCAGCCACGAACGGATGAGGTATAGCCTCCACCCATTCGTCCCAATGCTTATACATCAGGTCATCCACAAGGCGTCCGCTTGTCTTGTCAAGACCTTCGAAGAGAGTGGAGTCTTTTTGGTTGAAGTCTTTGATGTGGGTGGAATAGACCACTTTCTTTGAATCGGGAGAGAACAGGAAGCAATCCACACCGGTCTCAACTTCTGAGTGGCAAACGACATCGCTTCCATCAGCCTTCATGGAGAAGATCTGGGGTTTTTCAGTCTTGCTGTCCTTTGCAATGTAAGCAATGCGATTGCCATCGTCAATCCATTGCAGATTTCCTTCCGACTCGGCAGTGTGAGTCAGACGGGTTACTTCCTTGCTTTCCACGTTGACACAGTAGATTTCGGAATTCCCCTTGTTTTCCTTTATATCCTCATACTTGATGGTGAAAGCTATAGTCTTCCCGTCGGGAGAGGGTACGGCCCCACTCACCTGTCCGAGAGACTCAAGCACTTCCGGAGTCATCATGCCATCGACTACGGTGATTTCCGGTTTTTCGATGACCTTCTCTCCAGCTGTCTGCTCCTTGCACGAAGTGCAAAGACAGAGAGGCAAAACGAGTGCACTCATTGCAATACTGGCTTTGTTCATTTTTTGTTATTTTTGAATTTTGAGTTTTGGGTTTTTGATTTATTGTCGCGGTTGTATAGTTTGTCAAGCAGGTCCGGGCGGTGAAGCCTTAACAGTTCCCGGCGGATTGAATCGCGCATTTCGGGCTTGTACCAGAAAAAGAATTGCCGCTGTGCAAGTTTTTCCTTCTCGCTTCTTGCCGTAAATATTTTCTCACCCGTGTATGGATGGATTCCGGTGTAATATATTTCTGTGGAGACCGTCATTGGAGTGGGGGTGAAATCCTGGACTTGCTCAAGCTGAAAATTAAGTCCCTTGGTGATACAAGCCAGCTCTGCCATGTCAGTCTCCCTGCAGGCGGGGTGGGATGATATGAAATATGGTATCAGTTGCTGGTTAAGTCCATATTTTCTGTTGACCCTGTCAAATACATCCTTGAATTCATGAAACAAGGAGAATGAGGGTTTCCGCATACAGCTGAGAACCTTATCAGAAGTGTGTTCCGGAGCAACCTTCAATCTCCCGCTCACATGGTTGGCAATAAGTTCCTCCATATAGATACGGTTTGCCTTGTTGATTTCGGAAGATTCCGCATGGGCCATGGCAAGATCGTATCTTACGCCGCTGCCCACAAACGATTTCTTCACACCGGGTAGGGAATCCACACTTCGGTATATGTCGGTGAGAGGAGAGTGGTCAGTATTGAGATTAGGACACGGTTTTGGATGCAGGCAGGAGGGGCGTACACATTTTTTGCAAAATTCCTTGTTCCGGCCACCCATGGCATACATATTGGCGGAAGGGCCACCGAGGTCGGATATGAAACCTTTGAAGTCTTCCATTTCAGTGACCTTTTTCGCTTCTTTTAGAATTGACTCTTTGCTGCGTGAAGCTATAAATTTACCCTGATGAGCCGATATGGTGCAGAATGCACACCCTCCGAAGCATCCTCTGTGCATGCAGATAGAATGCCTTATCATCTCATAAGCAGGAATCCTCTTTCCCTTATAGCGGGGATGAGGCACACGTGTGTATGGGAGATCGAATGAAGCGTCAATCTCACCATGGCACATAGGTGGCCACATCGGATTGATTCGTATCATTCTGTCGCCACAGGCCTGATATATTATCTTTCCGTTCCATTTGTTGCTTTCTTCCTCCACATGCCTGAAGTTGGCAGCCTGTTTCCGTTTGTCTCTAAGGCAATCATCGTAGCTTGAAAGCACTATGGCGCTTTTATTGTCGGCCATATCCGCTTCTTGGGGTTCGCAAAAAAAAGCAGTCTGTGGCACATCGCGGATATCCGTTATCTTTTCACCTGAGTCTAATCTGCCGGCTATTTCCACTATGGTCTTTTCTCCCATGCCGTAGGATATCATGTCGGCAGATGCATCGACGAGAATCGAGGGTCTGAGGCGGTCTTGCCAGTAATCATAATGTGCCACCCGGCGCAATGAAGCCTCTATACCTCCGGCTATCACCGGAACATTGGGAAAAAGTCTCTTCAAGATTTCGCTATATACGATGGTGGGATAATCGGGGCGCATTCCATGCTTTCCTCCAGGTGTGTAGGCATCGTCATGACGCAAGCGTCGGTTGGCCGTATAGTGATTCACCATGGAGTCCATTGCACCCGCAGACACTCCAAAGAAAAGTCTTGGTCTTCCGAACTTCTTGAAATCCCGCAGATCGTCGCGCCAGTTGGGCTGAGGCACAATAGCCACCCTGTAGCCTGCAGACTGAAGCGTCCTGCCTATCACGGCGGCTCCAAACGAAGGATGGTCCACGTAGGCGTCCCCGCTGAAAATGATGACATCAGCTTGGTCCCAACCAAGCATCTTCATCTCATCGACAGTGGTGGGTAGGAAGTCGGTTTTTTTATACATTGGTGTTTTCTTCTTTGGCTGTTACAAGGTTTTTTAGGGCAAGGAGTTCATCACGCAGACGCGCAGCTTCCATGAAGTCCATAGCCTTTGCCGCTTTTGTCATGTCGGACTGAACTTTTGCAATGCGGTCTTTAAGGTCTGCGACACTCATGTATTCCACCACCGGATCAGCAGCCAGATCATCACCATTGAATTCTTCCTCGATATAAGGACGCGGTTCGGCTGTAGGTTTCGGAGTCGTGTTCTTTTTGCCGGCTTTGGCAGTCGGTTTGGCAGAGTTGGTCTTTTTGCCGCTTGGCGCATTTTCTTCTTTGTCTCCCCTGTAGAGATCCACCAGGTCGGTGTTGGTTTCTTTTATAATCGGCGTAGGCGTGATTCCGTGCTGCTCGTTGTAAAGCTTTTGTTTGGCCCGGCGTCTCTCCGTCTCATCGATTGTCTTTTGCATGGAGTCTGTGATTTTGTCGGCATACATGATCACCATGCCGTTGACGTTACGGGCTGCGCGACCGGCAGTCTGCGTCAGACTTCGGTGATTGCGCAAGAAGCCTTCCTTGTCGGCATCAAGGATTGCCACAAGAGAAACCTCAGGTAAGTCAAGACCCTCCCTGAGGAGATTGACGCCAATGAGCACGTCGTATATTCCTTCGCGAAGGTCATTAAGAATCTGTATGCGCTCGAGGGTATCCACATCGGAATGTATGTAAGCGCTTCTCACGCCATAACTTTGCAAATGCGCATCAAGTTCCTCAGCCATTCTTTTCGTGAGGGTTGTGACGAGCACGCGTTCCTCACGTTCCACTCTCAACTGAATCTCTTCAAGCAGGTCGTCAATCTGGTTGATGGAAGGTCGCACTTCAATTTCGGGATCCAGAAGTCCGGTGGGGCGTATGATTTGTTCGGTGACAATACCTTCGCTTCTCTGCAGCTCATAATCACCCGGAGTGGCGCTTACATAGATGGTCTGTGGTGTGAGACGCTCGAATTCCTCAAACTTAAGAGGCCGGTTGTCGATGGCAGCAGGAAGGCGGAATCCATATTCCACCAGATTCAGTTTTCTGGCAAGGTCTCCGGCATTCATGCCTCTGAGCTGGGGAAGTGTGACATGGCTTTCATCTATGATGGTGAGGAAATCCTTCGGGAAGTAGTCAAGTAGGCAGAACGGACGCATTCCGGGTTCGCGCCCATCGAAATATCGGGAATAGTTTTCAATTCCCGAGCAATGTCCAAGTTCCTTTATCATCTCCAGGTCATAGTTTACCCTCTCGGTAAGACGCTGTGCCTCAAGCAGACGTCCTTCCTTGCGGAAAAAGTCGGCCTGAGTGCCTAAATCTACGGCTATTTGATTCACTGCGTTGGCGGTTTGCTCTTTGCTTGCCACGAAAATGTTGGCCGGATAGATGTTGAAGCCATCAAGTTGACTGAGAACCACGCCTGTCTGAGGATCAATGGTCTGGATTGTCTCTATCTCATCTCCCCAGAATACTACCCTAAGCTGTATGTCTTCAAATGATAGTTTTATATCCACAGTGTCACCCTTCACGCGGAACTCACCGCTTGCCGGATCCATTTCGGTGCGGCTGTAAAGCGAATCGACAAGTTGCCGGAGAAAGGCATTGCGGGTGATCTGCTGACCCACTTCGATTCTAACGACGCTTTTGGAAAAATCCTCCGGATTTCCCATACCATAAATGCAGCTGACAGATGAGACCACCACTACATCGCGTCTGCCGCTCAGAAGAGAGGCCACAGTGGATAGACGCAGACGTTCTATCTGGTCGTTGATCATCAGGTCTTTTTCGATATATTTGTCGCTTGAGGGGATATACGCCTCAGGTTGATAATAGTCGTAGTAGCTGACAAAGTATTGCACGGAGTTTTCCGGGAAAAAGTTCTTCATCTCGCCGTAGAGTTGGGCGGCGAGAGTCTTGTTGTGGCTAAGTATGAGAGTAGGCTTCTTCACTGCAGCGATCACATTAGCCATGGTGAAAGTCTTGCCGCTGCCGGTCACACCAAGAAGGGTTTGGGAGGGGTGTCCGTCGCGAACACCCTCCACGAGTTCGGCGATAGCCTCCGGCTGGTCGCCTGTGGGTTTGTATTTAGAAGTAATCTTAAAATCCATAATCAACTACAAAAATACAAATAATAGTTGAATTTGGCAAATTTTTCGTATAATTCCGATTTCATTCCGATGTCATGGTAAGGAGAAGCCTTAAGAGAGTGTCGATGTCTTCGGATGCCGTGCTGAAGTCAGTGACGAAGCGGACCGGGGTCTCGGATTTGCCACGCGGCCCCCACAGCTCGAATTGTGCTGATTCAAGGAGTCGGTCGATAAGATTGTTTGGCAGTATGAAGAATTGCTGATTGGTGGGAGAGTCTATAAATAGTTTGTAACCTTTGTCCATAAATGCTTTCTTCAGGCTCATTGCCATATCTACTGCATGGCGTCCAATCTCAAGATAGAGGTTATTGGTGAATAGGGCGAGAAACTGCACCGCAAGTATTCTCCCTTTTGCCATCATCGCACCGTGCATCTTGATCAGGGAATCAAAGCGTGGCAACAGTTCCGGACGTCGAGTCACCAAAGCCTCTCCAAAAAGAGCACCGCATTTAGTGCCACCTATGTAAAACACATCAGCAATCCTTGCTATGTCGGGAAGCGTAACATCAGGATTGGCGGCCAGTGCGTATGCAAGTCTTGCCCCATCGATATAAAGAGGTATCCCTTCCTCTTTGCAAACTTCAGATATTGCTTCCAGTTCCCCTTTGGAGTAAAGCGTGCCGAGTTCGGTGGGATATGTCAGATATACCATTGCCGGACGCACCATGTGAGGGAAAGTTTCGTCGTTCTTATAAGCTGCAATGTAATCCTTGACTTGAGTTGCAGATATTTTGCCTTCATGAGATGGGAGAGCAATTACCTTATGGCCGGAAAGTTCTATCGCACCGGCCTCATGCACGTTAATGTGG
Organism: Muribaculum sp.; assembly: GCA_023667055.1. GTDB lineage: Bacteria > Bacteroidota > Bacteroidia > Bacteroidales > Muribaculaceae > Lepagella. The sequence continues at coordinate 21,745 of JAMPAV010000013.1, forward strand.
GCTGTGTCAGCACATACCACTCCATCATTTCTGTCGAGAAGGCGGTCAATGGTCACGGCATTTGTCTGCGTGCCACCCTCAAGGAAATATACCTTGCCATCGGGAATCCGGCAGATGTCAAGTATTTTGGCAGCAGCCTCGGCTGTAAACTCATCTTCACCGTAACCGACTGTATGCAGAAGATTTGTTTGATTGAGTGCATCCATCACGCTTGGATGAGCACCTACCATATAATCGCTCTTGAAGTATATCATGGCTATCGTCGTTTTTTTCTCTTTTCTTAATATAACAGATTGGCCAATGATTTCGTTTCGAGTCAGGGCAACAGATTATATGCCACACGAAAACTACTCATTAGGGTAGGAGGTGGAGAGTCTGCATGAAGCGGCTCACGGTGTCCGTATCACCGGTGTATTTGCCCTTGTCTTCGCTTAGTTTGCATGTGGTGGAATAGAAAGGCCATGATTCGGTGATTTTGACTGAGAGTAATTTTATTACAATGTTCATCGGTTTTACTCCGGGAAAGTCGTTGGTGAAATGGGTGCCAATGCCAAATGAGGGGATACATTTACCCCCTGCATATTGTTGTATGCTGATGGCTTCATCTACGTTGAGGCCGTTGCTGAATACCACCTGCTTGCTTGTAGGGTCTATGCTCAGAGCTCGGTATTTGGCCTCTATTTTGTCGAGTTGATCATAATTGTCACCACTGTCCACACGCAATCCCTTGAACATGTTGGCATAATCTTCCGAGAAGTTGAGGCTGAAGATTTGCCAGCCGTAAGTGTCATATAAGAATGTGCCCAAAGCACCGCGATAGGTGTTTGACCATACTTTCATTGCAATGTGGTTGGCCATCAGCGGCCCATACATTCCTGCAATGGCGCACACCAGCTCATGGGCCATGGTTCCTATTGGGGTGAGATCATATTTCATGGCGAGATATACGTTGCTTGTGCCGGCAAAACGACCTTTGCCCTTGGCTAAGCATTCTTTCATGGCTTTCACGCAGGTTTCCTGAGCTTCGAATGAGGCGCGGCGACGTGTGCCAAAATCGCTGAATGAGCATCCTGCCTCAATAAGACGCTTTGCCTTTGACTGAGATTTGTCATAATATGCGTCATAATCGAATTTCTTGGCTTCTCCTGTCACAATATAGTAAAGCTCGGAAACGATGGCCAGCACCTTGACCTCAAGCATTATTGTATTGCTCCAGGTTCCTTCAAATTCGATATGCAGATGACCGTCTTCATCCTGCCAGACTTTGACCCAGCGGCTATCATACCGGAAACCTCTGAGATAACTCATGAACCAGGCCGGGATATAGTTGCATTTTCGCCGCATGAAGGCTATTTCTTCATCTGTGATCACAAGAGATTCGAGCATGCGTATCTGATCCATCACAAGTTTTGCAAAACCCTGAGGATAGACGGTATTGTCGCGATCGTTGAATTTATATTTCACTTGTGTACGTGGATAATTGTCGATTACGGCACAGCACATGGTGAATTTATATAGGTCGTCGTCGGTGAAATGGTTTATGATCTGTCGCATACAATTGTTTTTTTTTAAATTAACAATTTTCTTAGCCCTTTCGTTCTGTAGAACAGGGAAAGGCTGTGTCGATCGACACAGCCTCAACCCTCATAACTATGAAATATCATCAGAAGATGATCTGTAGGCGAGCTTCGAGTGTGTTGACGTGCCTGTTTGGAAGCAGATTCTCAACCTGTCGGTCATGGACATTGGTATAGGAGTATCGCAGACGTGCTATCATCCAACTGTTGATGTAATAGTTGAATGTGAAGTTTACATCATTGGCTATGCCGCCCATCACGCCGGCCTTATGGTCGGAGGCATCCACATAGCTGTAGCCTGCCACAAATTCGAGTGAACCCTTGGCGGGAGTGGCGACACCTCCGTCGGCATGATTATATGAGTAGCCGGTTCCAATAAGCAGTGCGCGAAACATGCCGTAGGCACCATGGGCATGATAGCTTGGGAGACTGTTTTTGCGGGCAATGTTCATATAGTAGTATTGGGCTTCAAGAGCAATGCGGTCTTTGATGAAGAGGAGTTCAGGGGAAAGTTTGAAAGAACCGCGTGCTTCTTCCACTGTGGCCGACAGTTCCTTTATTTTGGAGACTCTTGAAGGGAAGTTGGCAGAGTATGCAAAACCATGGTGGTCTTCATCATTGGGTGCTGTATAGTTCAGTGATATACCGGTTTGGATTACGTCTCCATTGGCATGGCGCGGACGCCAAACAAGACGAGTCTGAACCCCCCAGGCCTGTTTGCCCATGGCTGCGGCATTTTCGGTCATGGCGTTAGCCTCGGCAAAGATTGAGGTGCCGGCGAGAAACTGCCCCTTGTCATATTGCCACATAAGTGCGAGTAAACGGGGATTGGCATTGAAGAATTCGTTGGCTGTGGGTTCTTCGTAAGATGGTTTCATAGAAGAACTGGTTTCGGAGTTAAGTCCCCACTGGGGAACGAAGTAGCCTCCACGCAGCAGGTTGGCGTCATTGAAGTCATATTCAAAATAAGTGTCTTTGAGACCAACCTTTCCATAACTGAAGCCGATATCGATTTTTGCTTTCCATTTTCCATAGTCGGCCTTGGCTCCGAGGCGAACATCCGGAATACCCACGCCATCGACAAATTTGGTGTCGCCTACATCCTCGGCGTCATCGTTGCCACCGATATAAGCGGCAGCATCCATAAGGATACGTCCGGTAGGTTTTATTGTGAATTTGGGTCCATCATCCTGGGCATAAACGCCTAAGGCAAAGGATATGGCAAGTGCTGACAATATGATATTTAGAGTTTTCATAGATATAGAATTAAAGCACAAAGCACAATGCGCAATAGTTAAACAATTTAATTATTAGATTAAGGATAAAACATTTGATTCAATTCACAATGCACAAACCATCAATGCGATTGTGCATTGTGAATTGTGCATTAATCGGATGTGGTTGGGGTTGGGACTGGAGTTCCGGCAGCCACCTTGCCCTGTTTTTTCAATTTCTTGAATTCCTTCTTTGCTTTCTGAAGCTGGTCTTGGAAAGCCGGGTCTGCATGTAGCCGGGCCACAGTCATGGCACCGGTGAGACGGCCTGCATCCACATCACTTTGGAAGTGATATCCGCATATCACCCGACTTTCTCCCATATCATAACCTCTTTTTAGGATTTCATTTTGGCGTTCAGGATTTATTTCGGCGAGAACCAGGGCTGTGGCCCAACCTATGGAAGTATGTCCGGAAGGATATGAACCATTGGAGGAGAGTTCCTCCTGTTGCTCCGGATTGCAGGTCATTTCCTCGTAGTATGCGAATGGGCGGGTCCGATTGTAGTAGTTTTTAGCTTCTCGAGTACCGAGGTCTCCGGCATCCTCACGCATGCCGACTATGAGGGCATAGATTTCAGGGGTGTCTTTTTGATTGATTTCAACACCAAACGCTTCTGAGAAAGCCTTGGGCACTCCGTCGCCGGAGACGCGGGCGTCAGTCACAGCCGTGTCGCCGCGTGCGGTGTTGCGCATGGCCTTTCCCCAACTGTAGCGGGCCTGGTCGTTGAGAAAAGTGATCGACATGCCATCGGGTGGCGGTGGAAGAAGGAAAAGGCTGTTGGGCACATCACCTTCCTGAAGGAAGAAGAGGGTGGGGTCAGTGCGATGATCCTTGATTTTTTTAGCGGAATCGTCCTGAGCGAACGTAAAGGAAACGGCAGAAGCCGCAAGCAGTATGGCGGCAATTCGCGTTGTGAAGTGGAATGAGTGTTTCATAAAAATTAATATTAAGGTATTTTATGAAATAAGAACGTTTGATAACATCAAAAGATTACGAAATCTATATGTTGTGCAACACAATTCTAAAATTATTTTGGCAAAACCGTCTCTTTTCCTCCTTGACCGTTTTTTAGGCAGTTTTTAGGAACATTTAACTGATCGGTTCAACACCTGCACTGGACTCAGCAGGGCAGCAGATCAATTTCGCGAATTTCGGATGTGGGCCTATGGCTGCGGAATCTGCTATGGCAATCCATCTCAATGTTGTACAGGGGTATCGTTATGTCGGGTACTCGGTGGTGTGGCTCACGGGATACTCCGCATACCGTGCAAGCGCGGCGGCGTTGGATGGTTTTAGAACCTGGATGATAAGGTTTTTTAGTTTTCGTTGAGTCGGCGGGCTTCGTAGAAGCGGCGGGTGCGGGTCAGGAAGAGGATGACTCCGAGCAATTGCATCAAGGCCACAAAATGAAAGGCGGATTCAAAGCCTACATTCTCTGCGATAATGCCCCCGACCAGTATGCCAATGCCCATGCCGAAATCCCACGAAATGAGAATGGAGGAATTGGCTGTGCCGCGTTGGTCATGACGTGCCACCTTTATAAACATATTGAGGAATGCCGGATACATCTGACCGTTGCCAAGGCCTATCAGCAAAGCGGAGAGATAAAAACTCCATGGCTGCACCACAAATGCGAAGAGAGAATAGCCTGCAAGGGAAAGTAGTGTGCCGACGGCGGCATTGCGGGTCATTAGTCCTTTCCTGAGACTTTTTGCACCAAAAAGACGCGACACGAAAAGTCCGGCGGAAAGAATGGCAAAGAAAATACCGGTTCCATCGGTGATATCCAACTCTTGCTGACCATAAAGCGCTACATAGTTGCTCATTAATCCCCAACAGATACCAAAGAAACAGATATTTACGGCAAGCAACCATCCACGCATCAGAAAGAAGTGGTCAAGGCTCATCTTGGGTTTCCCCTCAACCTTGTCTCTCTTGGGTAATTTCACTGAAGTGCTGAAGAGGAAACCGATGAAGGCAAGGATAAGAGAAATCCAAAACAGGAGGGCAAAATTGTTGGTGGCGTGGTATATGTAGATTCCTGCACTTGGAGCTATTGCCATTGCAAGATTATTGCTCAGGCCATAATAGCCTATGCCCTCATTTCTGCGCGAAGAAGGCAGTACGTCGATGGCAGCGGTGCTGTTTGCCACTGTGGTGGCACCGAACGGAATGCCATGCATAGTTCTGACTATGGCAAACATCAGAAGGGAAGCAGCTCCGAGATATCCTGCAAAACAAATAAAGAATGCGAAAAAACATATCATTAGAACAGTTTTACGGTCGAAAGAATCGACCACAAAACCGCTGAATGGCCTTACCAGAAGAGTTGCAATTACATATCCTGAGAGGACGATTCCGATTAAATCCTTGTCTGCCGCAAATTCGGCATCAAGATATAGTGGCAGCAGAGGCGTGAGAAGATAGAAGGCGAAGAAAAGCAGAAAATTGCAGAGCATCACCTTGAGATATTGTGAATTCCAAAGTCGTTCGGTTTGTGTGTTTTTACTCATATTATTAGTCTTGTTATTCTGTGGAGAGGGTTTCGGCTGGAGTTATATTTGCGATTATACGGCTTGGAAGAATCAGTGACAGGTATATTATCACGAGTATTCCGACATTTAGGATTGCAAACGCAGCCCAGTTCATATCCACCGGCACGAAGTCGATATAGTAGCTTGAGGCATCGAGTCTCAGGATATGATATTTATCCTGTAGCCACAACAAGGAGATGATTAGAATGTTTCCGATAAGCATACCCGTAATGGCGACACGCATGGCAAGATAGACAAACACCATGCGGAGTTTCCCCGAGGGAGCACCAAGTGCTTTCATCAGTCCTATGAATTTTTTCTTGTCGAGGATTATGGTGAGCATGCCGCTGATTAGAGTGACACACCCGACAATCATCATCAGAGCCAACACCACTATCACATTTGTATCAAGCATGGCGAGCCAGTGGAAATAGTTTGCACCCCCGACATGTGCATTCTCAAGATTGTATTGCCGATAGATCAATCCTTCTGAATATGCTTTCTGAAGCACTTTATGAAGCACTTCAGTTGACTCGTCAAGTTTTTGGAAATCTTTTGTGGTGATGAGAAGACTGGTGCCTTGTGTTTTCTTGAACCCACCGAAAATATCAGACAATTGTCGGCTGCCATATACCATAAGGTTATCGTAGGCATCAAAATGAGAATCATATACAGCCGATATCCTAAGACGACGCACCTTGACATCATCATTTATGAAATAGCAATCCACCTTGTCGCCCTGTTTAAGTCCGAGTTGTGAGGCAGCCATACGTGAGATAACAATGTCGAGTTTCGTGCTGTCGCTGGAATAATCCGGCATTGCACCGGATATCAGGTTGGATTTAATGAAATCATGTGTGGCCTTGTCGTCAAGGTTCTTTAGGATAACCCCCTTGAAGTCATCAGGAGTCTTGAGAATAGTCGGTAGAGACACCTGAAGGGAATAGTCCGCTATGAATGGTTGCTCATCGAGGATTTTTTTAAGGGTGGGAGAGAGGGTTGTCAGATTCTCATTGCCTTCTTCCGGCACGACAGTCATTATAATGTGGGAAGTGAAGCCAACCACCTTATTGGTGATTTCATTTTTGAAACCGAGCACAATGGCAATGGAAGCTGCCATCACGGCCACAGAAAGCGCTATGGCAGCAATTGCTACTTTAACGCCGGGACTCGATTTGCGTCCGTCGCTGCCGAGTGCGAGTCGGCAGCCAAGATATAGAGGATAATTCATTGTAGAATTTTAAATTTCGAATTTTGAATTTTGAATCACCCTGCAAAACACAACACAACTAAACGCAAGCAACAAAAACAGCCTGTAAAATCAGCATGTTGGGAAAGAGAGAAAAGGTTGAATCAAAAAAACGATGCAAAGGTAATAAAAAATCATGAAAAATTTGCCTATTTTAATCCTATTTGTTAATTTTGAATGTTCGAGTGGGCAACCGTGTGAATTGACAATATCACTTTGCCAACAGAACTAAGCAATTAATAAAAATCTAATATTAAACGAGCTACAAATATGGAAGAAAATCTCGTGAAAACATGTCTTCACGACCGTCATGTAAAACTTGGCGCGTTAATGTCACCATTCGGCGGATTCGACATGCCGATACAGTATAAGGACATCACTACAGAGCACAACGCTGTAAGACACGAAGTAGGTGTATTTGACGTCAGCCACATGGGTGAGGTGCGAATCACCGGTCCTGAAGCATTCAAGTATGTACAGCACATATTTGTCAATGATGTTGCAGGTGCTCCCGATGGACAGATTTTCTACGGCATGATGTGCTATGAAAATGGTGGCACTGTAGATGATTTGCTCGTTTATAAAGTGAACGACAATGAATATTTCCTTGTGATCAATGCGGCCAACATTGCAAAAGATGTGAAATGGATTATGGGAAATGCTGACAAGTATGATGTCAACGTAGAAGACGAAAGTCCGTATTATGGAGAAGTTGCAGTGCAAGGTCCCAAAGCCGAGGAAACCCTTAAGAAGATTCTTGGTTTGCCTCTCGAAGAGATAGCATTCTATAATTTCAAGACATATCACATCGACGATGAAGATGTTATAATAAGCCGTACGGGCTACACCGGGGAGGATGGCTTTGAGGTGTATGGTTCACACGACTTCACCCAAAAACTTTGGGACAAGCTTATGGATGCAGGTGTTCAGCCATGTGGCCTTGGTTGCCGCGACACTCTTCGCTTTGAGGTGGGACTTCCCCTTTATGGTGATGAACTTGCAGATGACATCAGCCCGATAGAGGCAAGCCTCTCAATGTTTGTCAAACTTGACAAGGAGGAATTCATCGGCAAGGAAGCTCTTGCACTTCAGAAGGCAGAAGGAGTGAAACGCCGTATTGTCGGAATTGAACTTGAAGGCAATGCCATACCACGCCATGGCTATCCTGTGGAGGTGAATGGAGAAGTGGTGGGAGAGATCACTACGGGGTATCGTTCCATTTCCACCGGTAAATCAGTGGCAATGGCCATGATTCAGAAACCATTCGACAAACTTGGCACAGAGGTAGAGGTGCGAATCCGCAAGAAGACCTTCCCCGGCAAGGTAGTGAAAAAACGTTTCTACGATAAAAATTATAAGAAATAATTTAAGGTTTAGAGTTTAGGGTTTAGTCTATAAGAAACTCAAGTCAATCTAAACAAAAATAAACAACAACGAAACTAAAAAATACAATATGGAAATCAAAGCAAATCTCCGCTATGCGGAATCTCATGAATGGGTAAGCCTTGAAGGCGACATCGCAACTGTAGGAATCACTGATTATGCTCAGCATGCACTCGGCGATATAGTATATGTGGATATGCCGGAAGTAGGCGATGAAGTGACAGCCGGCGAGGAATTTGGAGCAGTAGAATCAGTGAAGGCTGCTTCCGACCTGTACTCACCCGTAAGCGGAGAAGTAGTGGAAATCAACGAGGCACTTGAAGACGAACCAGGTTTGATCAATCAGGATGCTTTTGGCAACTGGATTATGAAGGTGAAGGTGTCAGACGCTTCTGAACTTGACTCTCTGCTTGATGCAGAAGCTTACAAGAACATCTGTGAGGAATAAATCAAATTTTGCATTGCAAAATTTGAGGTTAAAGTTTTAAGGTTTAAAGTTTAATTTATGCCTAATAAGTATATACCGCATACCGAGGAAGACGTGGCTCTGATGCTGAAGACGATTGGCGTTGAGAGTGTTGACGATCTATATTCGGATATTCCCGAGGAAGTTGTTTTCAAGGGTGAATACGATATTCCTTCCGCCATGTCGGAGATAGAAATCCGCAAACATTTCAAGAGTCTTGCCGACAAAAATTCCAATCTGAAGATTTTTGCAGGTGGGGGAGTCTATGACCATTATTCACCGTCAGTGGTGAACCATCTTCTTGCACGTAGTGAATTCTACACAGCCTACACCCCATATCAGCCCGAAATCTCACAAGGAACGCTCCAATACATTTTCGAGTATCAGAGCATGATTTGTGAATTAACCGGCATGGAGGCCAGCAATGCTTCAATGTATGATGGAGCGACCGCTACAGCTGAAGCCATGATGATGATGGTGGCATCGGCCAAGAAGAAAAACCGCGTGCTTGTTTCATCTACCATTTCGCCAAGAGTGGAGGATGTGGTGAAGACATACGCAAAATTCCACGGGGTGGATCTAACTGTAGTCCCGGAGAAAGAGGGTGTGACTGACCTTGATGCCATATACAAGGAACTTGAGACAGGCGATGTGGCCGGAGTTATTGTGCCGTGTCCCAATAAATATGGTATTATAGAAGACTTCACCGGGCTTGCCGACAAGGTGCACGGTGTGAAGGGGCTGCTTGCCATCAACTGCGATCCCTCTACACTCGCTGTGCTTCGCACTCCGGGCGAATGGGGAGCTGACATTGCATGTGGTGATGGTCAAAGTCTTGGAATGCCGCTGCAGTTTGGAGGTCCTTATCTCGGGTTCATGGCATGTGGCAAAGCCACATTGCGTAAAATGCCGGGACGTGTGGTGGGTGCCACAAAGGATGCCGATGGCAAACGTGCTTTTGTGCTCACACTCCAAGCGCGCGAACAGCACATACGCAGGGAAAAGGCGACTTCAAATATCTGTTCAAACCAGAGCCTTATGGCACTGTATGCTACTATTTATGTGGCACTGATGGGCAAGAGAGGTCTTGAAGAAGTGAACAAGCTAAGTTGCGACGGTGCACATTACCTTTGCGACAAACTTATCGCAACCGGCAAATTTGAAGTGGCATTCGACAAGCCATTCTTGAAGGAATTCACGCTCCGGACAAATCTTGATGTCAAGAAACTCAATGAATATCTTGAAAGCAAAGGTTTCATGGGAGGCATAGATCTTGGCAACGGATTGGTATCTTTTGCGGTGACGGAGAAGCGCACCAAGGAGGAAATAGATGAATTTGTAGCATTAATAAAGGAAGCATAAGGAGGACACTGACATGAAATATTACGATAAACTGATATTCGAGCTTTCACGTCCGGGACGTGTCGGTTATGAACTTCCGGAAAACAAATATGCCACAGACGGGAAACATGCCATACCCGACTATCTTCTCCGCAAGTCGGAACTTGACCTTCCGGAGGTGAGTGAACTTGACGTGGTGCGTCACTACACAAACCTTTCCAACAAGAATTTTGGTGTGGATACCGGTTTTTATCCGCTCGGCAGCTGCACCATGAAATATAATCCGAAGATCAACGAAGAGGTGGCCGCCATGCCGGAGTTTGCCGGATTGCATCCTATGCAAAATGCGGATTCGACACAGGGAGCACTTGAACTCTATTGGAACCTACAGAATGCACTTGCAAATCTGGCAGGTTTTGAAGAGTTTACGCTTAATCCTTTTGCCGGTGCTCATGGAGAGTTGACCGGGCTGATGGTAATGCGCAGTTACCACAAGGCCCGCGGTGACCACAAGCGTACAAAAATCATAGTTCCCGATTCTGCTCATGGCACAAACCCTGCTTCGGCAATGGTTTCGGGTCTTGAAGTGGTGGAAGTGAAGAGCAGACCCAACGGCTCGATCGACATCGAGGACCTGAAGCCGCTTCTCAATGATGAAATAGCCGGTATCATGATGACCAATCCCAATACTCTGGGTATGTTTGAGACAGAAATTGCAGAAATTGCAAAACTGGTGCACGAAGCGGGCGGTCTGCTTTATTATGATGGAGCAAACTTCAATCCGCTTCTCGGCAAGGTGCGTCCGGGCGACATGGGATTCGACATAATGCACATCAATCTTCACAAGACATTCTCCACTCCTCATGGTGGAGGCGGTCCCGGAAGCGGTCCGGTGGGAGTGGCGAAGCATCTTGTACAGTTCCTTCCGAACCCACATGTGAAGAAAGACGAGAATGGCAAGTTCTATGTTGAGAATAGAGATGAGGCTCTTGGCCGGGTTTCAACTTTCTTTGGCAACTTCGGAGTGATGATGAAGGCATACGCCTATATCCTGAGTCTCGGCAAGGAAGGCATCAAGGAAGTTGGCCCCATGGCTACTCTAAATGCCAACTATATAAAGGAGAGCCTTAAAGATGATTATCTGCTTCCAATCGAAGGAACTTGCAAGCATGAATTTGTGTTTGACGGATTGAAAGACAAATCCACAGGAGTCACCACTCTCAATGTGGCAAAGCGTCTGCTCGACTATGGCTTCCATGCGCCTACAATCTATTTCCCGTTGCTCTTCCACGAATCAATGATGATAGAGCCAACCGAAACGGAAAGCAAGGAAACCCTCGATGAATTTATAGAGGTTATGCATAAAGTAGCCAAAGAAGCTGCCGAGGATCCGGACACAGTCAAGAATGCACCAATCACCACGCTGGTACGCAAACTTGATGAAACTACTGCAGCAAAGAATCCTATCCTGAATTACAAGGCACTTAAGGCGAGCCAAAATATATAATAAAATTTTCATGGGTACGCATGCGAACACAAGTGTACCCATGTGTACCCATGAAATTAACAAAACGATGAAAATAATTATCATTGGAGCCGGCCCCGGCGGTTACGAGACAGCTTTGGAAGCTGCCAAAAGAGGACATGAAGTCACGCTTTTCAATGGCGATAAGCTTGGTGGAACATGTCTCAACGAAGGTTGTATCCCCACAAAATGTCTTTGCAGAAATGCCGAGATCATTTCCGCTTTCAAAGAGGCTGATAAATTTGGCATAGACGACTTTACGTTTACCCTTGATTACAACAAAGTGGTGGACAGGAAGAAAGAGGTGGTTGACACACTTCGTAATGGTATTGAGGCTATGCTTAAGTCGGCTAAGGTGCAAGTGGTGAACGCTTACGCATCATTCAAGGATGCAAACACTGTCACCGCCGATGGAATGGATTATACGGCAGACAAGATTATCATAGCCACGGGATCCACGTCAAAATCTCTGCCGATTGAAGGGAGTGATCTGGAATGTGTGAAGAATTCGACACAGTTGCTCGATATGGAATATATACCCGAATCACTCACCATCATAGGTGGCGGAGTGATTGGCATGGAGTTTGCCAATATATTCTCGTCATTTGGTTCCAAGGTGACAGTGGTCGAATTCATGAAGCAGATTCTGCCACCATTTGACGCTGACATAGCAAAGCGACTGAAGCAGACTCTTTCCAAAAAGGGTATAAACATCATCACCGGAGCAGCGGCAAAAAGAATCGAACAGAATGAAGATTATGAAATCACGGTGACCTACGAAGTCAAAGGAAAGGAAGAGAAAGTGACAAGTACGGACCTACTCATGGCAGTTGGCAGAGCACCGCGTGTGGATGGACTTAATCTTGAGGCAGCCGGTGTGGAATATGGTTCACGGGGAATATCTGTGAACGACAACATGCAGACCAACGTGCCCCACATATATGCCATAGGAGATGTGAATGCGAGGATGATGCTTGCACACGTGGCTTCATTCCATGGGCAACGCGCTCTAAATCATATCGAAGGCAAGACTGACAACATCAGCTTCGACATAGTGCCGAGTGCTGTGTTTGTCGTTCCGGAATGTGGCATGGTAGGAATGACTGAGTCTGAATGCAAAGAGAGGGGTATAGAAGTGCGTAAAGGCACTGGTTTCTTCCGTGCAAATGGCAAATCACTTGCCATGGGTGAGACTGAAGGCTTGTGTAAACTCCTTTTCCGAAAAGACGACGGCAGATTGATAGGAGCACATATCATGGGGGTTGAAGCCGCAGACCTTGCCCAGCAATGTGCTGACATGATGAATTCAGACATGACACTTGACGGAATGAAAAATATCATTTTCGGACATCCTACCGTGTCGGAAGTCATTCTATCGGCAGTTCACAACGCTTGAGGGAAGTAAAATCTGATACGTATCTGTAAAGGATTCCGTGAAACGGTGAAAACGATGAAGACGATGACAGCTAAGACAACGATGGCAACGCCAAAGAAAATAGCGGCAATCACTATGGTCAGGGATGATGATTTCTTCCTTCGCAAGTGGGTGGAATATTACGGTCGTGAACTCGGGAAGGAGAATCTCTATATTCTTTTTGATGGCGAAGACCAGAAGCCGGCTGATTTCTGCAATGGAACCAACACGTTTATCCACAAGCGTCTGAGCAATCAGATTGTGGAAGGCGAACGTATGCGTCTTGGTCTTCTGAGTGATAAGGCCGAAGAACTTCTCAATGCAGGCTATGACATTGTGATTGGAGTGGATTGTGATGAGTTTATTGTGGTTGATCCCAAAGTTGGCATGGGACTCGCTGATTTTTTGTCGCAACAGGATATTGATTTTACTATCTCGCCGCTTGGAATAGATATAGGCCAGCATCTTGACAAGGAGTCTGAAATAGATCCTAACCGCAAATTTCTTGGGCAACGTAAGTATGGGTATCTTTGCACACGATATACAAAAGGATCTGTAATAGCAAAACCCGTGAGATGGGGAAGGGGATTTCACCGAGTGAAGGGACATAATTTCCACATTTGCCCTGATTTATATCTTTTCCATTTCGGATGTCTGGACATGAAAAGGATGCGAGAGCGATTCATGAATCCCGACCGCATCGGAGGCAAATCAACACGTCATTTCAAAAAACGTACAAAGACAATAAGTATTGTGACCAACAATCCTGCCAGGGATTTTGACAAGTGGACTGCAACAGCAAGGAAACTGCAGACGTGGATTCGTCCGATATATGCCCTTAACAAACCTGCCATGTTGGGACGCACCATAGTTGTGGAAATACCTGATCGTTTCTCCTCTATTCTTTAAGGCCAATGGATGCTGACAACCGACAACTGAAAACTGACAACTTCCCCATAGACGCTGTGATATTGTGGGTGGATGGCGATGACCCTGAGTGGAAAGCGAGATGCGAGGCAGCCCGAGGTGGAAATCCGCTGACAAGGCGTAATGACATAGGTGGAGAATTGCGATTCCGGCAGATGCGTGAGATTGACTGGTGTGTGGCGTCAATCAACAAGTTCGCGCCCTTCATAAGAAAAATCTTTATCATCACCGACAATCAGGACCCGCATCTTGAGAATACGGTGGGCAAATGGTTTGATAATCCGATTCCTGTAGAGATAGTGGATCATAAGGTTATTTTCAGGGGATATGAGCAATATTTGCCTGTTTTCCAGTGTCGGGCGTTGGAACTCATGATGCATAGAATACCCGGATTGTCGGAACACTTCGTATATTTCAATGATGACTTTCTTCTTTCCAACAAAGTGGAGGTAAGCGACTGGTTTTCAGAAAGAGGTGGTGTGGTGGAGTACGGAAATTGGATGCCAAATTTCTTGCTTGACATATTGCATTTTCTAAAACCAAAGAAGGATGGACTAAAGCAGGTGGGATTTAAGGATACAATGATGAATGGTGCAAAGTTGTTGGGTTTCAATAGAACTTTGATAATGCGCCATAATCCTCATGCGCTCCTTAAATCTGCCGGGGAGAGTTTGATACGTAAGTATCCGCAAGTGGTGGAAATCAATTGCAAGGATAAGTTTCGCACTTCCACCCAATTTAATGTGCAGGAGGCAAGGCAACTCATTGCATACAAAGAAGGAATGCTTGAACTGCGGCCTGCGAATGGAGAAGTGCTCTTTCTAAAACCATTCGCTGACAGACCATTCTATCTGAGGAATCACCTGAAGAAATATGTAGCAGGTGAGCCATTGCCCAAATTTATGTGTATCAATTCTCTGGCAATGGCCGACCCTGACGACCGACAGTATTTCCTTGATTTTATGAGAAAACTCTTCCCTGAGAGTGCTAAGAATTGATCACGTGCTCCGCAAAACTGCCGGGTATGGTGTTTTCAGCGCTCCGGGTGTGATAAGATGTCTTTTTCATGAAAGAGTTGCTCATCAAGTGCTTGAACTCCTCATAGTCAAACTGCTTGTCACCGTAATATCTCCAGAAATCAAGTATCAGCGAATGGTCAGTTTTTGGCATTTTTGCATATAAATCAGCCGCAATCTTGTTGTTTTCAACCACAAACCTGAATAGCATCAGGTTGACAAAGTAGTCGATGGCACTGTTTTCATGTTTCCAATATTCCATCACGGTGTCGTGCCAGATAGCAAGAAGCCGATTGCCCCGCCTGGCACGGATAAAGCAACTCTCGATAAAAGAAAACCATTTTCCATATCTTTCACCTGTCTTGAACAAGAAAAAATCCGAATCTATGATATAATCCGGAATGGGTGCGGTGACAAAATCGGTGGCATCCATCCAGACACCGCCATATCTATAGAGCAATTCCAACCGACAGATGTCACTGAAATTGGCATTGCACATTTTCCCGGACTTCCATTTCAGGATAATTTCCTCTGGAAGTGATATCCAGTCGAAAAGAGTTTTCTCGTCAATCACAATAAGTTCCTGCTTCAGATGTCTTCTCATGCTTCGTAGGCAGGATTTCACTATTGCCGGAGCATTGTCCTCGCCCTGAAACCAAAGCGTGAATACCCTTTCTTTTTGTGGTTCATCCTCTTTCTTTTCTTGGAATACTGACGGTGAAAGTGATTGCACGTATGGCTTGTATAATTGAAAATACTTCATGGCCGATTCGATGGTCACGCTGTATCTTCTTCTTCTACGGTAGTCGTGCGATTTCCATACGGGGTTCAGTATGTGTCCTCTGACTATAAGATCTGCACCATGTCTTATCCGAGCCTTGAATCGTTTGGTATCCATTTCTTCTCAACTGTTGATTATGTATTCAGCTACGCTGCCGGATTTTGGATTTCTTGAACTTGAATCCTTGTAGGTTGTCTTCTGAAAGAATGTGTCTTCAGTCAATTGTCTGTATAATTGTGGGGTATAGGTAGCATCCTTATATTCCCAGTATAAGACATGGGTGGGATCGGAACTGAATCGCGGCATCTTGGCAAAAAGCGACGCTGCCTGTGCATTATTCTCCACAAGGAAACGAAACAGAAATTGATGAATGAAATAGTCCAACAATTGGTTTTCCTTTTCCCAATAAAAAAATACCAATTCCCTCCACATTCCCAATAGCGGATTATGTCTTTTCATCCTCATGAAGCAGTTTTGAATGAAAGCATGGGTACCTCCCAATTTCAAATTGTCGCATGCCATAAACATGAAGAAGTCCTGATTCATTATTGTCTCAGGGATTCTGGAAGTGAAGAAATCTGTAGAGTCGGCCCATACTCCTCCATGTTCGTATAAAAGTTCTATACGGCAGATGTCGCTGAAATGGGTACGCGAAATCACACCGCTGTGCCATTTGTCAACGATATGGCGAGGCAGAGTAATCCAGTCGAAGATATTAGTTTCGTCGAGCACCTCCACCGGCAGACTGCTGTGTCGCCTCATGCTTCTGAAGCATGCTTTCACGATAGGCGGAGCCTGCTGCTCTCCTTGCAGCCATAATGTGAACAGATGTTCTTCTTCGGAATCATCATTCTCAGTTATGGTCGCCGGACGCATGTTCCGAACGTATTGTTCATATATCTTGAGGTAATCCACTTTTGCATTGGCAATTATTGTCTTGCGTCTTTTTCTCCGCTGGTCGTGAGATAGCCAAAGGGGATTAAGAATATGTCCAAGCATTATTATCTTGGATTTCATGACAAGGCTTTTGAATTTATTTCTCATTTCAAATTTATACCCTCATTCATAAAAATTTAAATTGCCGGTGCTGACATGACAAAATTTATCTTCTGTAAATTGTAAAGTTGTGACAATACTTCTTGGGTATCATGTAATCCGGACCGAACATTGTCGTCAGATAGGTATGATAGTCTTCAAACCCAAGAAAATTATATCCCTCAAATGAATAATCCTTAAGATTTTCAAACATATCTTTCCTTAAAAGCACGTGGTCTTCCTTGATGCCGAGTATCTGTCCGGCAAGCGTGCTTCCGGCATACTTGGCATTACCATCGTGCACCGCTTTGTCAACCTTGTTCCACCAATATTCCTTGGAATGCCTATAGGTCTTAATGATTGAAAGCAAATCTTTTTTATGCCTATGCCATAATCTATTGTTAAGGCTTCTCACCCTGTGGTAGAATGTCTTTCGTTCCTTCAAGTCTTCCGGCACAGATTCAATAGGAAAAATATCCACATTCACCCCGTATTTGGCGTTGCAATATAGATTAGGGATATAGGTAGTAGGGTCGTTTACCTTAATGTATCCGGAATATAACACCTCATTCTCTTCGTTGGTATCATAAAGGAGGTGATATTTATCACTCTTGAAAGTCTTCGCAAATTTGTCGAAGTCTTCGCGCAACATGCAGATATCAGCATCATCGTCCCATGGAATGAACCCGTTGTGCCTGACAGCTCCCAACATCGTGCCATCCGATAGGCTGTATTTAATGCCGTTTGCACGGCAGAATGCATCGATTTCTTTCATTATGTCAAAAAGTATTGACTGTTTCTCTTCAAGCGTCAATTCTTTTCCTTTTTCCATAAGCCTGTGTTTTTGTTTTTGTCCACAAAATTAAGAAGATTTTTTCAAACATCAAAATTATAATATACGCAATAAAAACGTTGTTTGTCGATTATATGCCTTTGCATGAATTCCGGGTGATTTTATGATGAAAACTCCCGATATTTTACCGTAAAAATCGGCATGACACCGACTCAATATCGCAACTCATTGAAGATATGAGGACATTGTTAAACCATACCAAGGGGTTGGTTGTTAAATAGTCATAACACATCCCTCGTTAATATGAAGATAATCGCTATAAACGGAAGCCCTCGCAAGGGTTGGAACAGCGCAAAGCTGCTTGAGAAATGGAAAGAAGGAGTATTGTCTATACTTCCTGACGCTGAACTGGAAGAAGTCAACCTTTACGACCTTAAGTTTACGGGTTGTATCAGTTGTTTCGCCTGCAAACTGAAGGGTAGCAAACTTTTAGGCACTTGTGCGCCTAAAGACGGGATACACGACTTGCTTGCGGATATACGCCATGCCGATGCGGTCGGCATAGCCGTCCCAATCTATGAGATGGACATCAATGCATACGCCAAATGTATGCTGGAGCGGATGATTTTCTCGGTATATCCTTATTCAAACGGCAGTCTCGCGCCAAAGCGTGTGTCGTTCACAATGCTCTATTCCATGAACGCGTCGGAGGAAGCGTTCAAAAGTTACGGCATTGAGGCCCGTTGCCAAATGACAGAGGATTTCATTAGTAGAATGTACTATGCGCCGGTGCATCATGTTCATGCATTCAACACGTATCAGTTTACGGATTATGCGAGATATGAGTCAAGCATATTCTCCGAACCGGAAAAGAAGCGTTGGCACGAGGAGCAATTCCCGAAGGACTTGCAGGCTGCTTTTGACGAGGGCGTGAAGGTGGCCCGCGAGATACAAGTTCAGTCAGGCAAGGGCGATTCAAATGGCCATACTGTCCAGTTTTAAATTACGAAAAACAATGAAAACATTCTATATACTGGCTTTTGCTATGATGGTATCAATATTCGCAAACGCACAGCAGTCATATCCCATGGAAATTGAAGGCTCTGTGGGCAGGTTAGCCGCCAAAGTTCAACTGCCCGAAAAGGCAAAGGATAGCAGATGTCATGTGGTGATAGTATGCCACGGATTTACAGGCAACATGGATTCTCCACTGCTGACCGACCTTGCCAACGACTTGGTTGAAAGTGGCATTGGAGTAGTCCGTTTTGACTTCAACGGACACGGCAAAAGCGAAGGGAAATTCGAGAATATGACAGTTCTTAACGAGATTGAGGACTTGAAAAAGGTCATTGAATGGACCAAGTGTCAGGATTTTACCGCCGACATCTCGTTGGCCGGACATTCGCAGGGTGGAGTCGTCACGTCGATGGTGGCCGGGGAGCTTGGCTATCCGGCAATCAAGTCTCTGGCAATAATGTCGTCGGCCGCCGTACTTCGTGATGATGCCTTGCGTGGCAACACACAAGGCTCGTTTTATGACCCTTGGAATGTACCTGAACTGATACCTCTGCATGGTGGCGCTATAAACATGGGACGCAATTATGTATTGTCAGCGCAGACTCTTCCCATTTATGAAACCGCCGAGAATTATACCGGTCCTGTGTTCATCCTTCACGGTACACACGACACTATTGTGCCATACACTTATTCCGAGCGATACAAGTCTGTATATAAGAATGCCGAGTTGAAACTGATGCCCGGTCAGGATCATTCCTATACAACAGAAACAGAAGAGGCCGCCCTCCTTGTCAGCGATTTCTTCACCAAGACATTAAAGTAAGGTTCTATAAATTGAATGCTGAAGAAACCCCTCTTGACCATCTGCTTGTTATAGTATAAAATACTTTATCAGGTTATAAAATGAAACCAAAATTACATGTATCAATTCTGTATGTAATCAGAAATAATGTAATAATTAGTCCTCCCTGACTGATGCCGGGGAGGACTTATTTATTACAATCATCGCGATGCCGATTTTGTCATGTCGGCGGAATTTAGTACATTTGCAAAATAAAACAAACTGGCTTCATTGCCCAACTCAAAGAAGTCAATCCTAATATTGCAGAAAAAATTGTATGAAAACGATATTGAAATTTATAGGAGGCCTATTGTTTGGTATTGTAGCAGGACTTGCCATTGCAGCTGTCATAGTGGTTGTTTTTACAGATACTACTTTCACGGAGTTCAAAGACAATATGCTTGCCACCGATGGGATTGAAATGGTCGCAGCAGCCCTTGTCGGAGTGCTATCTTTCATAGTTTCGATTGCTATTCTTATACCTATTCATGAAGCCGGGCATTTGGTATGTGGGTTGCTCACTGGCTATAAGTTTGTGTCGTTTCGAGTATTCAATCTTACTTTCATCAAAATCAATGGCAAAGTCCGAGTTAAGAAATTTTCAGTAGCGGGTACAGGTGGCCAGTGTCTGTTGACACCTCCTGATTTGCCGCTTAAGGAGATTCCAACTGCATGGTATAATGCCGGAGGAGTATTGGCTAACATCGTAGTGCTGCTGTTAGTTTCACCTCTCTTTTTGCTGGGTCTAAATTCATTTATGGCTGAAGGATTGGTGATATTTTGTCTGACTGATATATTCTTGATTTTAATGAATGGAATCCCGATGAAGCTCAATGGTATCAGCAATGACGGATATAACATCATTTATCTCAACCAGAATTTATTGAGCAAAAGGGCTGTCGTCTTACAATTGAAATCTAACGCCTTGATTCAAAATGGAATGCAGCCAAAGGATATGCCTGCTGAATGGTTTGAGTGGGGCATAGGCATTGACTTCAAGAATCCTCTCGAAGTATCAATTCCTTTAATGTACGCTTCTCGTCTCATAGATGAGATGAGTTTTGAAGATGCCTACTCAAAATTTAAGGAACTTTACGGCCATAAAACCGACATAATACAGCTATATGTCAACGAGATAGTCTGTGAACTTGCTTTCTGTGCTATGGTAACTGGTTATAAGGAGGAGGCGCATACA
>JAMPAV010000014.1 GCA_023667055.1 Muribaculum sp.
CCTAAACTTTTAACCTTTTAAACCTCAACTTTCGCTTGCGAAAGTTGAATTAAGTAATAATTCGTGGTATAGCCGCAGTGATTTGTCAGAAAGTAAAGTGCAGGGCAATTCGTAGGCCGGATCTGTCTGCACCGGGAGTGTCACGGTAACTCAGTCGCCATATATAGTCAACACGCAATATGGTGAATATATTGTCTATACCAGCACTGATTTCCATATATGGCTTCCTACCCATATATCGAGTATAACTATCTGATGGAAAGAGAAAAAGATTTTTGTTCAGTTCCGGTCTGTTGCGGTTGCTTATACCTCCATATATACCTTTGAAACTTATCACTTCACGAAGTTTTGCCTTTTTTATCAAAGGTAGGCGATTGAAAAGGACACCGTTGCCCCAGTAAGTGACATCCAACGAGGTATATTTGTCCATGGCAAACTCCATCGGATTCATAAGTGAATAAGACTCCGGCTGGATGGTATAACTCAGGTTTGCATTAGGCCACATAAGCTCCGGATATTGCACCTGACTCCAGATGATCCCTCCTTTAAGGATTATGTCGGTATATCCGAATGCAGAAAACCAGAAACGTTTTTGAATGGAAAGTTCTGTCTTGTTGGTTGTGAAATCAGACCCAAGCAATCCTTTCGGTCCCCACTCATGAGTAAGTTGGAATATCGGTGCATCTAAATTTATCTGCACTCGGACACTTTTTTCCTGCACGAATTTTTCTCCCGGTGCATATCGGAGGGTTACACCAAAACCCATACGTGAATAATGTGATATTGATCTCCCCATCCCGTTTTTGAAAGGAAGCCAGATTGTTGCCTCTTGCTTGATCCGTTCTCCCCATATTGAGAAAGAGAACTGGCTGGCGAGTTCCAAGTTATATTCTATTTTAGCAAGTTGACGATAGGTGCCAAGATTAGACGGACGGCGTTTCCAAGACAGAAAAATATTGTCGGCATTAGTGAAGAGATAGTGTTGTCCAAGCATGTCAAGGTCATACATATAAGTGGCCCGTATGCTATTTACCGGGAATTCACGGCTATGATATTTCTTTTTGTTGAATGAGTATTCAAGTTCTCCTTTGTATTTCCATTTTTCATCACGTGTACCGTATGCTACATATCCACGTGCAAACCAATGAGGAGAAAGGTTGGCAGTGGTCATACCTCCCAGTCTTAAACGGACTCCTTCAATTGTATTAGCACTAATTAGTGTATTGACAGGTCCAATATCGAATTTGCTGGGTTTTCCGGTCTTTATATATCCATTGACAAGTATCACCAGAACCTTCTCCGCCCAGTAAAAGAGCGGCACCTCCCTGATACGTGTCATGAATGTGCCCATATTTGCTTCTGCCTTTGACAGAGATTCCATGCGCTGTATGGAACCGAACCCACCAGAGTTGTTGCCGTCGGCGTCTATCTCCCAGATATCGCCAAGCATATCGTATGCTTTGCTGAGATCCTTGCGTTTTTCATAACTGAAATTTGAATAGCGTGTCACACGTCTGCTGTAGAACGGTTGAGTACCTTTGATTATGCACAAATCAACGTTCATCTCGTCAAGCACCTTGTGGCGTTTGCCAAGGGAGTCTTTTTCAAAAATCTGGTCAATGTAGAGATTATCTACATAATTCAGGTTGATGGTGCGTGGCACTTTCATTGATACCTTTTTTACAAATCCTGTGGTATCGCCAAGTTCAACATATAGATTGCCCATGAACGAAAAACTTTCAGGATTGTGCGGACTGAAGGTAAGCTGAATGCACTTGGTTCCATCCACATCGAGCGTGTCAGTGATGAAATATTTATAGTAGTCGGCACCTATTGATGAAAGGGGACTCACAAACCTGTTTGCCATTAATGTTATATCATTGCCATAAATATCCACTTCTCGTAGTATTTCTTCCAGCATGGTGTTTATGTTGCCATCGTCGAAAGCATCATCCATACCTGACGATGATCTCCCCATTACTACTGTCTTATGCTTTTTCTTTGCCTCTGAATACAACTGAGTTGCATTTTTCTCTTTCATGAGCACACTGAGTACTGGTCGCGAACCATAGCGTGTGGTGTCTATGTAATCATTGAGAAAAGGGTGTCGTTTAAGTTCTTTATCTGAAAAGTCGAGAAGGCCGAGTGTGGTCTTGTCATATTGGTCGAAGCTGTAATTATCCTTCAGGGCGGGATCTCCATTCTTCTGATAAGCGCGTACACGCTGCATCAACTCAACAGCAAGATTATTTTTTTTGCTATATTTCTCTTTCTTGGGCCTGACCAAAATTTCCTGTAATTCTTTGGCCTGACGCATGAATATTGCGGTATCTACTTCTATTTCCCACTTTTCTTTCTTTTTTGTGGCATTTGTATCGGAAGCACAAGCAAAGGCAGCTATTGATATCATAAGCAATACAAATTGTCTGTGCATGGATTTTATTATATTATTGTTGTGTATATAGTGGAATTTCATTAACTTTGTATCATTGATAGAGTTTTTGTGTCATCTAAATAATTTGGGTGCAAAATTAATAAAAATAATCCGATTTTCGTATGGCAGTAGAAATAGAGTACAAGTATTTGGTGAAAAATGACAATTACAAGGTCATGGCATCAGGTAGTGTCAGGATCAGACAAGGATACCTTAACCGTGAGCCGGAGAGGACTGTAAGGATCAGGATAAAGGGTAAAAAAGGATATATCACCGTAAAAGGGAAGAATTCCGGTGCCAAGCGTTTGGAATTTGAATATGAGATACCGGAGGCGGATGCTGTGTCAATACTGTCGCTTTGTACACCTCCAATACTCGACAAGACAAGATATCTCGTGCCATTTGAAGGCCATATCTGGGAGGTGGATGAATTTCATGGAGAGAGACAAGGTTTGGTGACAGCGGAGATTGAGCTTCAGTCGGAATCCGAACCATATTCATTACCGGGTTTCATTGGCGAAAACGTGACAGACAATCCTCGCTACTACAATTCAAATCTATAAAACAAACGAAATCATGAAACGAATTTTATTCTTATCAATGTTGAGCCTGACAGCAGCAAGTGTCAGTGCGCATACGGAGTTCCCTGTGGATGAAGCCACGAGGATGTCTTCAATAAAAACACAAAAAGAGGTGTCGATTCACGATCCTTCAATAGTTTATAATCCAGCTGATGATGATTTTTATGTAGTCGGTTCTCACATTGGATTTGCAAGAACATCTGATATGATAGACATGAGTAGCCTTGGCAATTCAAATTTCTACAAAAATGGACTCAACAAGGAGTTCAAGTCATGTCCCGAACATACGGTTAAAGTGATACGGAATGGTGAATTGACAACTGGAATCTTGAAATCAACTGACGCTGCTGCTTTCTGTGCCACATACTCAGGAATCAAGGTTGGGACAAGAGAACCGACCACTGAAACCGGATGGCTGTCAGGCAATCAGTGGGCTCCTGATATAATCTACAATCCATACATGGGGAAATGGTGTGTTTATCTTTCCCTCAATGGTGATAATTGGGCATCTGTCATTGTAATGCTTACGTCTGACAGTCCCAAAGGGCCATTCTCCTACGAGGCCCCTATTGTGTTTGGCGGTTTCAATGGTCAGTCTTATTCCGGAAAAAGCGTAAACTATAAAGACACAGACATCGAAATAGTGCTCGGCGAACAGGATGCACTTCCATCTCGCTATAAGACTAATCGATGGGGAGACCTTTGGCCCAACTGCATCGACCCTTGCGTATTCTTTGATACAGAAGATAACCTATGGATGGCATACGGTTCATGGTCAGGAGGCATCTTCATGCTAAGGCTTGACCGCGATACCGGACTTAGGGACTACACTTATACCTACCAGTCCCAAACCTACAGTGGCAAAGGTACAAGTGGATACAGCTATACCGGATACACGAGCGATCCCTATTTCGGAAAGTTGATAGCGGGAGGTGCATACGTCTCCGGTGAGGGTCCATATATTCAGAAAATTGGTGACTATTATTATCTGTTTGTGACATACGGAGGTCTTGATCCTGATGGCGGTTATGAAATGCGTGTTTTCAGAAGTGCCACTCCCGATGGTGAATATAAAGACGCCACAGGGGCGAGTGCAAAATACACTCAATATATATTGAATTACGGGCCATCCGCAGGCACCAACAAAGGACAAAAGATTCTGGGCTCTATGAATAATTGGGGCAATATGACTACTGGAGAATGTGCTGAAGGGCACAATTCCGCTATCGTGGATAAAGAGGGGGATGCGTTTGTGGTGTATCACACTAAATTCAACAATGGTTCATACGGACATGAAGTAAGAATCAGACAACTTTTCACTAATAGAAATGGCTGGATTGTCGCATCACCGTTCAGATATACAGGAAAACAGACAAGGCAGAAAGATATTGATAGTTGCCAACTTTTTACAACCGACGAAATTTCTGGTACTTATAGTCTTTTGGTGCATCCATATAGACTGAACCATAAGAATCTTGCTGAAGCAACACCGGTGAAAGTAATCTTGCATAAAGATGGAACTGTAACCGGAGACCGCACCGGTAATTGGCGATACTGCGAAGATGGTAAGTCCTATGTAACACTTTCGGTCGGTGGCGTAACATACGAGGGGGTAGTGCTTGCACAAAACGTCGATGGGTATGTAGATATGCCAGCAATATGCATGTCGGCAGTCAGCCAAAGTGGCATACCCGTGTGGTTATACAAGCATACTCCCAAGGCGTCTCTTGCATTGGCTTATCAAAAGATTGTGAAAGAATATATTGGTGGAGACAAGACAATGATTGGAAGTGATGCACCCCATATTGACAATGTGGAGGTGACTTTCACTGCCTTGAATGCTGCAACCGGCGAACCCGAACCGGAAACATTATCGTCGGAAGGAATATATTCCATTACGGAAGATGGACATGAACTGATAATCTCAGTGGAGATGAGATGTGGAGATTTGGTATTGAGCGCAGGTCCATTCACAAGAGCCACCAAGGGTGAGAATTATGTGGCCACCAACATATATTATCCGGAATCATCCCGCAAGGACATGACTTCGGGCTGGTGGAGCAATTTCTCCAAAGAAGACTATGTAATAGGTCAAGGTGAGTCAATGAGTTTTCATTTCTTCAATTATTCAGATGCTACAGAGAATTGGCATAACTGGGCACTTTATGGTGCAAATTGCACTCATGGAGGTTCCGGCTACAAAGAATACTTCGGCGTAAGGTGTGACAATTGGGACAACACTACCGGGAGCAATACAGGATGCAGCAGCAATTTCAATTGGGATACGTTCAAGTCGGACATGAATGGTTCTAAGGTAGATATGACTGTGGAATATTTGGCCTCAGGTATTTTCACCATGACAGCTGAAATCACAACATCCGGGAATAAGCATTATAGGTATAATTACACAAAGCAATTATCAGGCTCGCCTGATAACGTCACCCTTTTCTTTGTAAGTGAGAAGTCATATATAGATGGCTCAGGAATTGATGATGTCGCTGCGATTGAAGATGATAGACAAGAGTTTATCAAAGGCACTTACAACCTATCAGGCATTCCGGTTGATGACTCATATCATGGAATAGTTATTCGAAATGGCAAAAAAATCATCATGAAAAAGTAGTGAAAGAAAAATATATTGGGTATAAGACACCATTTATTATTGGATATTTGCATAATTAATGAATTTTTAGTAACTTTGTGGAGCAAATGAAACGACTCATCGCCGATTCTGGCTCCACAAAGACAGACTGGTTGAAAATGACCGGATTTCTCAACCAATCAGAGGAGTCCAAGACATACACAGGTCTTGGATTGAATCCCCATATACTCTCACCAAGCGAAATAGAGAAGGAACTAAGAAGAGTCCGCGACGATATTGGGGATGGATTTGATCAAATAAGATTTTACGGAGCCGGCATCGGAACTCCGGAAATGGAGGAAATGATGGAGGGGTATCTTTCAAATATATTTTCGTGTTCTGACATCAAGGCATATAGCGATATGGAAGGTGCAGCGAGAGCTGTGCTTGGCGAAAACCCCGGAATTGCATGCATCATGGGGACCGGGAGCAATTCGTGCCACTATGATGGTGTCATGATCGACAGAAAGGCTTCTTCTCTTGGATATATGCTCGATGACAATGGTGGCGGGGTTGCCTTCGGACGGAGATTACTGGTGGATGTGTTCAAAAATTTTGCACCCCCTGACATACGAAAGAAATTCTTTGAGACTTTCAATTTAAGTGTGCCGCAGGTGGTGGATCATCTTTACCGGCAACCAGCACCTAACAAATGGATAGCCGGATTCATGCCTTTTATAGTAGGCTACAAAGAGCATCCATACGTATCCACATTGATTCGATCACAGCTGTCGATATTCTTTAATCTTGAATTTTGCTCTTATCCTGAAGCGGAATTAAAGGAAGAGGGGATAGGTTTTGTGGGTTCTGTAGCGTATCTCTTATCAAAAGAAATAGAGTTTGAAGCAGGCCTAAGGGGATGGAAAATTAGAAACATTTTGCAAAAACCTCTTGATAAATTGTTATATTAAAATGAAATTCATAGCAAAAATGAAAATAAGATATATGCTTATTATAGCCGCGCTTGGATTGTGGATTCCGGCGATGGCTCAAGACTCAGAAGAATCCGAACGTATAATAGACAGCGGTGTGATGTATGTCGATCCATTGTTTGATTATCCTATTGCACCGGAAGAACTGTCAGAGTTTGCACAGAAATGCGATTGGCTTGCAGAAAATTTCTGGCTTCCATGGGATGTTAAGAATCAAAATGCAGTGGACCAGGTGAAACTGAACCATGCATTCAATGTATATGCCACGACCGCTCAATTCGCTTCAAAAGACAAAGTGAATGTGGCATTAGACAAATTGATGAAAAACCTACAGAAAAACCCCACATTGCTTGTCCAGTTCACTAAAGCCGCCGAAGAAAGCATTTATGGGCCAAGAGCTGAAGTCTGGATAGACGAACTCTATGTCAAGATTCTTCGTTCGGCTCTGTCAAGTAAAAAGTTTCCTAAAAACCGGCGGACCAGATATGAGGCACAACTGAAGCAGTTGGAGAATACACTTGTCGGAGGTGCACCTGCATCGTTTGAGTTCAAGCGTACCAATGGTGAAGATGCAAGATATTTTCCTATGTCAACTCCAACCCTGATATTTTTCGGAGATCCGGGGTGTGCTGATTGCCGTATGTCAAGACTTCGTATGGAATCCAACGTCTCATTCAGCAAGGCAGTTTCGGATGGGAAAGTCAATGTGCTATACATAATTCCCGATCCCGAACCGGGATGGGAAAAAGACGTTGAGAATCTTCCCAAGACATGGACTGTTGGTGCGTCCGACACAGTTTCCGGCATATACGATTTGCGTGACTCTCCAGATATCTATCTTATAGATGGCGAGGGTAAGATTATGGCCAAACATCTCAGTTCCACACAGGCTGTCCAACGATGCATGGATCTGATAGCTCAAGATAATAACAGCAAGGTAAAATAGCAACACCGGTTAAAGATTATGCCACATGAATAAAAAATCAAAGGTTTTCGGATTGCCAAAACAAATTTATATCAAGACCACGGGTTATAGTTACACACATCTTGGGAGATTGTTTCTTCGGCTTTTTGTAGGTATCATGCTTCTTCAGTTTGGCATCAGACAGATTGGAGACTTTGCAATAATAGCTCCTACATTTCCCGAAATGCTTGGAATGAACTCCGGGCAGACCCTCAATGTCCTGATTTGGATTGAAATAATATGTAGTATTTTCATAATGGCCGGTTTCATGACCAGACTGATGATAATACCGCCTTTCGTAGCAATGATTGTGGCAGAACACTATCTTCTCTGTGAAGTTGCCACAACTGCGCCATATCTGATAAGTTGGGAACAGCCCGGCTATTTGCCTATAATGTTTCTTGGGATATATTTTTTCCTGCTTCTTGTGGGACCTGGAAAAATATCTGTAGATTATTTTCTTTCCTTGCATCTTCTTCATTCTTCAGACCACAGCGAAGATGAACTTGAGGAAGTGTGATAGTTTTATAAGTATTGGGTAATAATTACTAATTCATAACGAAATTGAAGATAGCTGTATTGGTATCAGGAGGAGTTGACAGTGCCGTGACTGTTGACCGGTTGTACAAGGAGGGACATGATTTGCACCTCTTTTACATTCGCATCGGCATGGACAATGGTGAAGGGGATTGCTCTGCAGAAGAAGATATCGAAATATGCACATTGATTGCAAAAAAATACGGGCTTCCTTTAAAGGTGGTTTCTCTTCATGAGGAATATTGGCAATATGTGATGGAGTATGCCTTGAATACTGTAAAGTCAGGTCTGACGCCACATCCTGACATGATGTGTAATAAAATCATAAAATTTGGATTCTTTGAAGACCGATGGGGTAAACATTTTGATAAAACTGCTACGGGTCACTATGCAAAGGTAATAGAAAAAAATGGCAAATATTGGCTTGGAACGGCTCCGGACCCTGTAAAAGACCAGACAGATTTTCTGGCTCAGATAAGTTATTCCCAGTTGAGTCACGTCATTTTTCCTCTTGGCGACATGACCAAAGAAGAAGTGCGACAGGCAGCTCTTGATGCAAAGCTTCCAAATGCTACGCGCAAAGACAGCCAGGGAATATGCTTTCTTGGGAAAATAGATTATAACGATTTCCTTGAGCGTCATCTTGGGACTAAAAAAGGACCTGTCATAGAAATTGAGACCGGGAAAAAAATTGGCGAGCATCGTGGATATTGGTTTCATACCATTGGTCAGCGCAAAGGTCTCGGACTCGGAGGCGGACCATGGTTTGTGGTTAGAAAAAACATTCGCGACAATGTCATTTATGTGAGTCATGGCTATGATACAAAACTTCAATATGGACGTGTCATTCATATTCAGGAGATGGACTGGATCACAGAAAATCCTTTCAACATTAATGTCTCAGATGTAAAGGTCTCTTTCAAAACCCGCCACACACCGGAATTTTCAGACGGCACTCTCTGCATTGATGAAGAGGATAATTATATATTGAGGTCTGAAACTGATATTCAAGGAATAGCACCCGGACAATATGCCATCATCTATACACCGGACCGCCAGATTTGTCTTGGTTCAGGAATGATTGTATCGAAAAAAAAGGATTAAACTATGGATATGGAACAGGAACTTGTAAGACTCACTATCACAGGAATCACATACAATCAAATTGAAAACGGCATGTATGCTCTTATCCTTGAAGAAGAGGGCGGAAAATTACGCCTCCCAATCATCATAGGGTACAACGAGGCACAGTCAATCGAATGCATACTTCAGAAAATTACAACGCCGCGTCCTTTGACCCATGAATTGATAAAAAGAATACTTGAATCGTTCTCTATCACTGTAGAATCTGTGATAATAAAGCATCTTTCAAACGGTATCTTCACGGCGGATGTGCAATTGAAGAAAGGTGATGAAATCCATACACTCGATGCCCGTTCAAGCGATGCCATAGCAATTGCAATTCGCCTGGATGCACCTGTTTTAATTTCACGGGAATTGTTGGAAAGGTATGGTGTTGAAAAGGAATCATTTGCCCCTTCCGCCAACCATATAATATCAAATCAATCCATACCTGTCCGTCAGGCAGTGGAGAGAGTACGCAAACCTATAGGCAATGGACTTTCAAGAGTTCCTTTCGACCAACTTGAACAACTTCTGACCAAAGCCGTAGAGGAGGAAGATTATGAAAAGGCGGGTGAGATAAAGCAAGAAATTGATAGAAGACTAAATAAAAATCCCAACAGTCATGAGCAGAAAAAATGACAGAATAGAGACCCTGATAGAAATCATCAAAAACAATAATGTTGGAAGTCAAGAAGATTTGCTCAAATTATTATCGGCTCGCGGTATATTTGTCACACAAGCCACACTATCACGAGATCTGAAAATGCTGAAAACCACAAAGGTGCCTCTCGACCATGGAGAATATGCATATATGCTGCCTGATGCCACCACGGCCAAGGTGAAATCCAACTCCAGCCACATGGTGGATTATTCACGTCATAGGGGTAATGGTTTCCTTTCTTTGGAATTTTCCGGCAACATTGGGGTAATGCTTACGCGAAACGGATACGCGTCAGGTATTGCTTACGATATAGACATGTTGAATTCCAAAGAAATCATGGGTACAATAGCGGGTGCCAATACTGTGTTCATTGTGCTTCGTGAGGGTGTCACCCATGATAAGGCTCGAGAAATTCTTTCGATGATTCTACCTGTATAAAAACCTTTTGTTATGATTAGAGCTGGAATAGCCGGTGCAGATACCGCAATGGCGGGAGAATTGATACGCATACTTGTGAATCATCCTGATGTAGAGTTGGTGAGTGCTTTCGCGCCCGGAAAGGTTGGCAGAAAAGTATCGTCTGTACATCATGGTCTTGCCGGTGAATGTGAGCTTGAGTTCTCGCCTGACATCAATCCGGCAAAACTTGATGTGATTTTTATAGATGCCCATTCTGAAGTGGCAGACCGCTTCAGAATGAATACCGACCGCTGGCCCGGATTGCGCATTATAGATATGTCACATTGTCCGACGCTTGATATGGATGACCTCAGCATGACATACGGTTTGCCTGAAATAAACCGTAAGAAACTTGTCAGAGATTGCAAGAGAGCTGTAGTGCCACGGTCTTTGGCAGCGGTATCCATTATTGGGCTTTATCCTCTTGCAAAACATTTATTGCTAAAAGGCGACATTGATATTGACTATATATGCCCGCCTGATATCGACACAAAGGAAAAAGTGGATATGGCTTGTCAGGAAATTCATCAGACGCTATGCAAAACGCAAAATTCCTTCTGTGGCAACATAAATCTGAGCCGAAATGATGAAAGTGTCTCCAACCGTGGCATCAAAGTTGTGATTAATATTCCATGCAGTCTTGAGATTGACGAACTTTTTAAAATCTATTCAAATTTGTATGATGACCACAATTTCACGTTTACAGTGCCACGCTCTATGCCTATGTATGAAGTGGAGGGAACGCAAAAAACTTTGATAACCCTTCAAAAACACACTCCGGGGATTTTGACATTGACTGTCGTTGCAGACTGCAGAATGCGCGGTGGTGCCGGTGATGCCGTCCATATCATGAATCTTCTCTTTGGCCTTCAAGAAAAGACGGGACTCAATCTTAAAGCACATAAATTCTAAGATATCATGAGTATCAACAAGGTGATTTTAATAGGAAATGTAGGTGGCGATCCTGAGATCCGTTATCCTGAAAAAGATTTCGCAGTGGCATATTTTTCACTTGCCACCAATGAATTGCGTGGCAATACGGAAGTGACCGAATGGCACAACATCGTCATGACCGGCGAACAGGCACAGTATGCCGAACGATACATCAGGAAGGGCATGAAACTATATATTGAGGGGCAACTTCGGACTCGTCAATATACCGACAAGTTTAAAATAGCCAGGAAACGCACGGAAATATATACCCAGATATTCGAGATATTGGCTCGCCCCCAAATGATGCAATAGTTGGATGTGGGCATAAGCATTTAATCAAAAAATTTACAATAATTCAAATACATAAAGATGAGGAAGTGGAGAATCGAAGATTCGAGTGAGCTATACAACATTCAGGGGTGGGGATTGAACTATTTTAGCATCAACGATAAAGGTCATGTTCAGGTGACACCCAAACAGGGATATGCACCCGTCGATATACGTCTGGTGCTCGATGAGCTGAAACTACGCGATATTTCAGCCCCCATGCTGCTCAGATTTCCTGATATCCTTGACGACAGGATTCGCAAAATCACAAATTGTTTCAAGACTGCAAGCAATGAATATAATTATGAAGGAGAAAATTATCTGGTGTATCCTATAAAAGTCAACCAGATGCGTCAGGTGGTTGAGGAAATAGTAAGTCATGGCAATAAGTATAACATTGGTCTTGAAGCCGGTTCGAAGCCTGAACTACACGCCGTCTTGGCTGTCAACACACATGAAAACTCACTTGTGGTCTGCAATGGATATAAGGATGAGGATTATGTGGAACTCGCTTTGCTCGCCCAAAAGATGGGACGCAGGATATATATTGTGGTGGAAAAACTCAACGAACTTCGCCTGATACTGAAGGTGGCAAAGAGAGTGAAAGTTGAGCCCAATATCGGCATCAGAATAAAACTCACATCTGCCGGCAGCGGCAAATGGGAAGAGTCCGGTGGGGATGTCAGCAAATTTGGATTGAATTCCAGTGAGCTGCTGGAGGCTCTTGAGTTTCTTGAAAAGAATAAGATGACAGATTGTCTGAAACTCATTCATTTCCACATTGGAAGTCAGATCACCAAAATCCGCCGTATCAAAAATGCCCTCCGGGAAGCGATGCAATTCTATGTGCAACTGTCAAGATCCGGATTCAACATTGATTTCGTAGATATAGGAGGAGGTCTCGGAGTGGATTACGATGGCACAAGGTCTTCATCAGGTGAAAACTCAATGAACTATTCCATCCAGGAATATGCCAATGACGCAGTCTCCGCACTTACGGATGTCTGTGTGAAAAACGGACTGCGTCACCCTAATATCATAACAGAATCCGGACGTTCGATGACAGCCCACCATTCTGTGCTGATAATAGAGACACTTGAGACTACTCAGCTTCCCATATGGAATGATAACGATGACCTTCCGGAGAATGCACATGAACTGACGAGGGAACTTTACAATATATGGGACAAGATTGACTCATCTCGGGTGTTTGAAGACTGGCACGATGCGCTTCAGATACGGGAAGAGGCTCTCGAACTTTTCAGTCTCGGACTTCTCGATTTGACTACGCGGGCACAGATAGAGAAATTGTTCTGGAGTGTGGCACGCGATGTGCATGATATAACCAAAAGCATGAAGCATCCACCGGAAGAACTCCGCAAGGTTGCACGCATGCTTCCGGAAAAATATTTCTGCAACTTCTCACTTTTCCAATCACTCCCGGATACATGGGCAATCGATCAGATGTTTCCAATAATGCCTGTGAGCAGACTTGACGAGAAACCCACTCATGAATGCACTATTCAGGATGTCACCTGCGACTCCGATGGCAAAATCAATCGCTTTGTTGCCCCTCAGGGCGTTAGCCATTCTCTTCCGGTGCATCAGTTGAAAGCCGGCGAACCTTATTATATCGGTGTGTTTCTTGTCGGTGCATATCAAGAGATTCTGGGCGATCTTCATAATCTTTTTGGCGACACAGCTGCCGTGCACATCACCTGCAATAAGGATGGATATGAGATTGAACAGGTGATAGATGGAGAACCGGTGGCAGATGTGCTCGATTATGTGGAGTATAACCCGAAGAAACTGGTACGAAACCTTGAGACTTGGGTTTCAAAGTCCATGAAGGAAGGAAGGATCACTGCTGAGGAAGGTCGTCAATTCCTCAATATCTATAAATCCGGACTTTATGGAATCACATATCTCGAGCGTTATTGAAAAAGTCTGTGATTTAATATGGCACGATATTTCTTAAGACTGGCATATAATGGAGCTAAATATCATGGATGGCAACGCCAGCCGAATGCTTCAAGTGTGCAAGAAGAGATTGAGAATGCTCTTTCTGTAGTGTTGCGTTCGGAGATACCCATTGTGGGAGCCGGCAGAACCGATACCGGTGTGAATGCACGTAACATGTATGCACACTTTGACTATGACATGCCTTTGCCCGACAAGGGGAGACTTTTGGTCTCGCTCAACAGGTTGGCCGGACGTGACATTGCAATACACGATATAATATGTGTCCATGAGGATGCCCACGCAAGATTTGATGCCATAAGCAGAACATATAAATATTTTGTATCCTTCGAGAAAAATCCCTTTCTCTACCCTTTCTCATGGCATTGTCCCAATGGCCTTGATTTGGAAAAAATGAATGAGGCGGCTGAAAGGTTGATTGTAGCGAAAGACTTCACTTCTTTTGCAAAACTTCACAGTGATGTCAAGACAAACATCTGCAACGTGACTCATGCCAAATGGTCGAAAGATGCAAGCAGCATGGCTGTCTTCACAATCACTGCCGACCGTTTCCTTCGCAACATGGTTAGGGCCATCGTTGGCACCTTGGTGGAGGTGGGAAGGGGAAAAATGACAAAAGAAGATTTTTATGATGTGATATGCCAGAAAGACCGTTGCTCGGCAGGCCAGTCTATGCCGGGAGAAGCGCTCTTTTTGTGGGACGTGAAATACTCTTACCTCTGACAGATAATTAAACGAAAAATCATGGATGTCGAAAAACGAATAAATCAGTTGCGCGATGAACTTACTCGCCATAATCACAACTATTACGTATTGAATTCGCCTGAAATTAGCGACAAGGAATTTGATATGTTGATGAAGGAACTGGAAATTCTGGAAAAGGAACATCCTGAATTTGCCGATCCCCTTTCTCCGACACAACGTGTCGGCTCTGATCTTTCCAAGGGTTTCGAGCATGTGGTGCATGAGCGTCCGATGCTGTCGCTTGCCAATACATATTCTATTGGAGAGGTTGACGAATGGTTTGAGCGGGTACGCAAGGGACTTGCGGGTGAAGATTTTGAAATTACAGGCGAAATGAAATATGACGGAACGTCTATATCATTGACATACGAAAATGGGAGACTTGTAAGGGCTGTGACTCGTGGCGATGGCACACTGGGTGATGATGTAACGACCAATGTGAAAACCATCCGTAGCATTCCTCTGGTACTTCGCCCTGGAGACTGGCCGAAAAAATTTGAAATACGTGGTGAGATATTGATGCCCTGGAAGGTATTCGAACAGTTAAATAAAGAGAGAGAATATAATGAGGAGCCATTATTTGCCAATCCCAGAAATGCGGCCAGCGGCACACTTAAGACCCAGGATCCACGAGAGGTGTCAAAACGCAATCTTGATGCCATTTTCTATTATTTGCTGTCTGACAATCTGCCTTTCGACACTCACTATGAAAACATGGAGGCAGCCCGCCGGTGGGGATTCAAGGTTACAGCTGAAATGAAGATTCTGCATTCTGAGGATGATGTCAATGAGTATATTTCCTATTGGGATGATGCAAGAAAATCTCTCCCCGTGGCTACAGACGGACTTGTATTCAAGGTCAACTCCCTTCGTCAGCAGTTGAATCTCGGATTCACAGCAAAGTCTCCACGTTGGGCAGTTGCGTTCAAATTCAATCCTGAAAATGCCTGTACAAAACTTCGCTTTGTAAGTTTTGAGACCGGAAGAATGGGTACTGTCACACCTGTGGCTAATCTTGAACCGGTTTTGCTTTCGGGCACTATAGTAAAACGTGCGTCACTTCATAATGCAGACATCATGAAGCAACTTGACATACACGAGCATGACTGGGTGTATGTCGAGAAAGGAGGGGAAATCATTCCAAAGATTACAGGGGTTGATAAAGAAAGAAGAGTGCCGGGTGCAAATCCTGTGGAATTTGTATCCAAATGTCCGGTATGTGGCACTCCTCTTCATAAAAACGAAGGGGATGCGGCATGGTATTGTCCAAATAAATATGGTTGTCGCCCACAGATTACAGGAAGGATCGAGCATTTCTGCGCAAGGCGAATGATGAATATAGACGGAATAGGAGAGGAGACAGCTGAATTGCTCTATGTCAGAGGTCTTGTCAAGACTCCCGCTGATCTTTACGATCTTACCAAGGATCAACTCTCCATCTTGGACCGCTTCGGCGACAAGAGTGCCGAGCGTATCTTGAAAGGCCTTGAGGACTCAAAGCAGATTCCCTTTGAGCGATTAATTTATGCTCTCTCCATACCCAATGTAGGAGAAACCACTGCAAAGCGACTGGCTAAAAGCGTGTTGAGCATGGAGCGTCTGCGAAATATGAGTGTGGAAGAATTGCAGTCAATCCCTGACGTTGGTCCTATTGTGGCACAGTGCATCTATGATTTTATGCGAGATCCGGTCAATGCTGACACTATCGACCGTCTTTGCGCCGATGGGCTTCAGATGCAGGTAAGCGAAGACAGGATTCGTAGGGAAAGTAATGCGCTTGAGGGTAAATCAATAGTGATATCAGGCACTTTCACCCATCATAGCCGAGATGAATATAAGGAAATTATAGAAAGCAACGGCGGCAAGAATGTAGGCAGCATTTCCAAGAAGACATCCTTTGTGCTTGCAGGTGAAAACATGGGGCCGGCGAAACTTGAGAAATGTAGCAAACTGGGAATCCCCATTATATCTGAATCTGAATTTTTATCGCTGATATCTGGTGATGGGACATCAAGTCAACTTGATGTGCTTTAGTGTATTATTGTTTATATGCTCAGACAACATATAATAACAAAATTTAAAGATGCGCAAACTTTTTTTAATGGATTTGGTTATCTTTATAGAATATTATTTAGAATCTGTCTAAACATAATACATACACATGAGACTATCCGATCTTCAACCCGGTGAGACGGGTGTGATAACCAAGATATTAGGACATGGAGCCTTTCGAAAGAGGGTTATGGAAATGGGGTTTGTAAGAGGTCGTGAGGTAACTTGTATCCTAAACGCACCTCTCCAGGATCCCATCAAATACACTTTGATGGGTTACGATGTTTCGCTAAGACGATTGGAATCGTCGATGATAGAGATAATGCCTCTTGAAGAATGGCGCGAACATGAGGTTGATGCTGAGAAAGCTGAGAAGATGGCTACGGCTAAGCATGAGGAGAACAATTCTCATGCAGTCAGGCACGACAAGATTATAAATGTGGCATTGCTTGGCAATCCAAATTGTGGCAAGACTTCATTATTTAATATAGTCAGCGGAGCCAATGAGCATGTAGGCAATTACGCCGGGGTGACGGTGGATGCAAAATCCGGTCACATAAACTACAAGGGATATAGAATAAACATTGTGGATTTGCCGGGAACATATTCGCTTTCAGCCTATAGTCCGGAGGAACAATACGTAATCAGGTATCTTCGTAACGAGACACCCGATGTTATGATAAACGTGGTAGTGGCTTCGAGCCTTGAGCGGAATCTCTATATGACTACCGAGCTTATAGATATGAACCGTCCTATGGTTATTGCCCTGAATATGTATGACGAACTGGAGCGGTCCGGGGCAGTGCTGCATTACAAGGAGCTTGGTGCCATGTTGGGAGTGCCGATGGTGCCAACTGTTGCATCTGCAGGTAAAGGAATTAATGAACTTCTCGAC
Source organism: Muribaculum sp. (assembly GCA_023667055.1). Lineage (GTDB taxonomy): Bacteria > Bacteroidota > Bacteroidia > Bacteroidales > Muribaculaceae > Lepagella. The sequence goes on from JAMPAV010000014.1 coordinate 17,266, forward strand.
ACCATTATAAAGGTATATGAACTAAAACATCCCGACACGCGACATATACACGTCAGGATGAGTCCGGAAATAGAGTCGGCGGTGGATGTCCTCAGGGAAGACCTCAAGGGAGAGTCGAATGTGCCATTACATTTTGCCAACCGCTACATGGCTATTAAATTATTGGAGGGGGATCCGGAAGCGGAGCGTTTGCTGCGTAATGTGCCGGATATAGGCAAAATCATGGCAGACCGTGATCGGGTGGCGGAACAAATCAAGGATAAGATGGGGGTCGATGTACAGGCTGCAATTGCAGCCGACAAATACGGCTTCATTCAAGGAGCCCTGGCGGAGACCCTTGAGGGTAGCATAGCGCAGGAGGAGAAAACCACGAAACTTCTTGACATACTTGTGACTAACAAACTGTTCGGTTTCCCGATTTTCTTTGCCGCAATGTTCTTCATGTTCTGGTGCACATTCGAGTTGGGATCCTATCCGATGGAATGGATAGAGAATCTTGTGTCGTGGATTTCGGAACAACTGAGCGAATATATGCCCGATGGTCCGATAAAAGATCTTGTGCTCGATGGAATAATAGGAGGAGTGGGAGGTGTAATCGTGTTCCTGCCCAATATCTTAATTCTATATTTCTTCATATCCTTTATGGAGGATTCGGGATATATGGCGAGAGTGGCCTTCATCATGGACCGCCTTATGCACAAGATGGGGCTTCACGGAAAAAGCTTCATACCACTTGTGACAGGCTTCGGATGTAATGTTCCGGCAATAATGTCAACAAGAATAATTGAAAGTCAGTCAAGCCGTTTTATCACGATTTTGATTTTGCCGTTTATGTCTTGCTCGGCAAGACTTCCCATTTATGTCTTGCTTGCCGGGGTCTTCTTTCCAAGTCATGCCGCTTCAGTGTTTTTCGGTCTATATCTGTTGGGAATAATAGTGGCAATATTGACAGCCAAAATGTTGAGGCGTTTCTGGTTTAAAGAAGATGAGACGCCGTTTGTGATGGAATTACCTCCATATCGGGTCCCTACGGCAAAAGCTGTGACACGCAATATGTGGGCAAAGGCGAAGCAATATCTTCAGAAGATGGGTGGTCTGATTCTTGTGGCATCCATCATAATATGGGCGCTTTCCTATTTCCCGAGATACAGCATGGCCGATGTGCCCAATTCATATAAAGTCTCAGCAATGGAAGAAATCAATGCATCCTCCGAAGTCCAAATGGATGAAGCGGAAATGAATGAATTGATACTTCACACATACCAACAGGAGCATTCCATACTTGGCAACATAGGCAAATTCTGTGAGCCTGCATTCCGTCCGATGGAACTTGGGTGGCAATCATGTGTTTCGTTGATAGCCGGTATGGCAGCAAAGGAGGTGGTGGTTTCCACTATGGGAGTGCTTTATGTGGGTGATGATGATGAGTCTGCATTAAGCAAACGACTTCAGACACCGTCACCGGTCACCGGAAAGACACCGTTTACGACTGCGTCTGCATTGGCATTTCTTGTGTTTGTACTGCTATATTTTCCATGTATTGCTACGTTGACTGCTATCGTAAGGGAAACCGGCAGTTGGCGTTACGGTCTCTTCTCACTTTTTTACAACACCATTCTCGCATGGTTGATAGCAGTGTTGACATTTAATATAGCAACACTCTTTTAGTAGGAATTTTTTATTTGATATTCTCACGATTTTTTTGTAATTTTGCGCTTTCTTAGGCATAATTAATAAGAATATGAAAACCAACGTAGCAGTCTTTTTCGGTGGTCGCAGCGTGGAGCATGAGATTTCGGTGATTTCAGCGCTTCAGGCCATCAGTGCATTCAATCAGGAAAAGTATAACGTAGTTCCAATATATATTTCAAAACAGGGTCGCTGGTACACCGGCTCCAACCTTCTCAACATCCGCAATTACCGCGACATGGACTCGCTGGTGAAGAATGCCGAGGAGGTGTTCATGCGTCCTGAATATGGGGATTTCAGCCTATATAGGGTAAACACCAAATCGGGGCTTTTCTCCAAAAAAGACCCTGTGGTGGCAGAACTGCACGTTGCAATCCCGGTGCTTCACGGCACAAATGGAGAGGATGGCGTGTTTGAGGGTCTTCTCGAGACAATAGGTATTCCTTTTGCCGGATGCAACACCCTTAGCTCGGCCAACGGTATGGATAAGATCACGATGAAGATGATTCTTCGTGAATCGGGTGTCCCGGTGGTGGATTATGTTTGGTTTACCGACAAGCAGTGGAGTCGTCAGCGAGAGTCTCTCATTGAAGACATTGAGAAGAAGATAGGTTATCCTGTAATAGTGAAACCCGCCAATCTCGGTTCAAGTGTCGGAATCGGCAAAGCTGCCGACCGCGAGCAGTTGATTGAAAAGGTGGATAACGCATGTCGTTTTTCCCAACGCATAATCGTGGAGCATATGATTGAGAAGATGAAAGAGATCAATTGCTCAGTGCTTGGCGATTGCGATAACTACCAACCTTCCGTCTGCGAAGAGCCAATTTCCAAAGGTGACTTCTTGAGTTACGATGAAAAATATCGTGGAGGCAACGAGGGTATGGCGGCAAGCGAGAAACGAATTCCCGCCGACCTGCCGGAAGAAACTTCCAAAAGAGTGCAATACCTTGCCGGAGAAACATTCCGTGTGCTGTCATGTCATGGTGTGAGCCGTGTGGATGTGATGATTGATGAAAAAGACAATAAAATTTATGTCAACGAAATCAACACTATCCCCGGAAGCCTTTCATACTATCTTTGGGAAGCCACCGGCATTAAGTTTGCCGACCTGATGGACAAACTTGTCCAATTGGCATTGAAACGCAAACGCGAAGTGGAGCGAAAGACGTTCAGCTACGACCGCAACATTTTCGCTCTCGGAGGAGGCGGCAAAGGCGGAAAACTTGGCACAAAAGGCAGTAAATTATAAAAGAAAAAACATGATTAACCTTGATGTATCAAGATTAATCATGATGCATCAAAGAAGTAAAAAAACGCTATAGCATAAAAATATATGAAAAAATTCACTGAATACGATACCCCGCTCAATCTCTCGCAAGTGAACCGCGAGGTGCTTGGGCAATGGGATGCTCACAATCTTTTCGAGACATCGATGGATGTGCGCAAGGGTTGCCCCACATTTGTTTTCTTTGAGGGTCCTCCGTCTGCCAACGGTATGCCCGGCATACACCACGTGATGGCCCGCACCATCAAGGACATCTTCTGCCGCTATAAGACCATGAAAGGTTTCCACGTGAAGCGGAAGGCAGGCTGGGACACCCACGGTCTTCCCGTAGAACTCGGAGTGGAAAAGACACTCGGAATAACAAAGGAGGATATCGGCAAGAAGATTTCAGTGGAGGACTACAACGCCGCCTGTAGGCGTGAGGTGATGAAATATACAAAGGAATGGACCGACCTTACCCATAAGATGGGATATTGGGTTGACCTTAATAACCCTTATATCACATACGACAATTCATACATAGAGTCTGTATGGTGGTTGCTCCGTCAGCTTTACGATAAAGGTTATCTATACAAGGGATATACTATACAGCCTTATTCCCCGGCTGCCGGAACAGGACTCTCGAGCCACGAACTCAACCAACCCGGTTGTTACCGCGACGTGAAGGACACCACGGCAACAGCACTTTTCAAGGTGCTTGATCCGAAGCCTGAGATGACGGGGTGGGGTGAACCTTATTTCATGGCGTGGACCACTACACCTTGGACATTGCCTTCAAATACCGCTCTATGCGTAGGTCCGAAATTCGATTATGTGGCTGTCCGCACCTATAATCCATATACCGGCAAACCAATAACTGCTGTATTGGCGGAAGTGCTGTTGCCATCCTACTTCAAATCTGATGCAGACAAAACACCTCTTCAAGATTATAAACCGGGAGACAAGCTGGTGCCTTACGAAATCGTGGGCAGATGGAAGGGTTCTGATCTTGTGGGTATGCGTTATGCTCAACTTATGCCCTGGGTGAAACCCACCGAAAAGGTAAATGAATTCTCCGCCGACTACGTGAAAAAGTATGCCGAGGCACACCCTGACAAATGCTACAAAGTGGCAGGAGACCGTTTTGTGGAGATTGCAGATGAGGCATTCCGTGTGATACCGGGTGATTATGTGACAACCGATGACGGAACCGGCATCGTGCATATAGCCCCAACCTTTGGTGCTGATGACGCAAAAGTTGCCAAGGATGCCGGAATACCTCCATTGTTCATGATCAACCGTCGCGGTGAGACCCGGCCTATGGTGGATCTGACAGGAAAATACTACACACTTGAAGAACTCGCACCTGAGTTTGTGGATAAATGTGTAAACACAGAGCTCTATAGTCATCATGCCGGCGACTTTGTAAAGAACGCATACGATCCCAAGTACAACGTCAATGGCAAATATGACGAAGCTGCAGCCTCAAAGGCAGAGGATCTCAATATAGTTCTTTGCATGGAGATGAAACAGGCGGGAGAGGCTTTCAAGATTGAGAAGCACGTGCACAATTATCCCCACTGCTGGCGCACTGACAAACCGGTGCTTTATTATCCATTGGACAGTTGGTTCATTCGTACTCCCCAAGCTCGTGAACGTCTCATTGAACTTAACAAGACCATCAAATGGAAACCGGAAGCAACCGGTACAGGCCGTTTCGGCAAATGGCTTGAGAATGTTCAGGACTGGAATCTCAGCCGCTCACGCTATTGGGGCACTCCGCTTCCAATCTGGCGCACGGAAGATGGCAAGGAGGAAATATGCATAGGCTGTTATCAGGAACTCTATGATGAAATAGAGAAGGCTGTGAAGGCTGGAGTGATGTCAGAAAATCCGTTTGCGACAAAAGGTTTTGTGCCCGGTGACTATTCCAAGGAAAACTACGACAAGATAGATCCGCACCGTCCATACGTGGATGAAATCATCCTTGTATCACCAAGCGGTCGCCCGATGAAACGCGAACTTGACCTTATCGACGTGTGGTTTGACAGTGGTGCCATGCCGTATGCTCAGTGTCACTATCCTTTTGAGAATAAGGAAGCGCTCGACAGCCATGAGATATTCCCTGCAGATTTCATTGCAGAGGGTGTTGACCAGACACGCGGATGGTTTTTCACTCTCCATGCCATCGCAGGAATGGTGTTCGATTCCGTTAGCTACAAGGCTGTAATCTCAAATGGTCTTGTACTTGACAAGAACGGCAACAAGATGAGCAAACGTCTTGGCAACGCAATCGATCCGTTTGGCAACATTGAGAAATTCGGCAGTGACCCGGTGCGTTGGTATATGATTTCCAACTCATCGCCATGGGACAACCTGAAATATGACGAAGAGGGTGTGGCTGAGGTTAGCCGCAAGCTTTTCTCCACGCTCTACAATACCTATAAATTCTTTGCTCAGTATGCCAACGTGGATGGTTTCACGGGTGAGGAAAAAGAAGTTCCGGTGGCACAACGTCCGGAAATCGACCGTTGGGTGCTGTCACTTCTCAATTCCTTGGTTGCAGAAGTTCAGGCCGACCTTGACGATTATGAGCCGACAAAAGCAGCGCGTGCAATAGAATCATTTGTCAGCGACAACCTTTCCAACTGGTATGTGCGTCTTAATCGCAAGCGTTTCTGGGCAGGAGAAATGGATGCCGATAAACTTGCTGCTTATCAGACGCTCTATACCTGCCTGAAGACTGTGGCTCTTCTCATGGCACCTTTCGCGCCGTTCTATGCCGACCGCCTCTATAGCGACCTTAATGGAGACAGTATGGAAGGAGAGGGATATGCATCTGTGCATCTCGCTGATTTCCCTGTCAGTGACCCGGCTCTCATAGATCCTGCTCTGGAACGACGCATGGCACTCGCACAGACTGAAACTTCACTTGTGCTTGCTCTCCGCCGCAAGGTAAATATAAAGGTGCGTCAGCCCCTAAGTCAACTTCTTGTACCGGCTATTGATGCTTCGCAGAAAGAGGATTTTGAGGCAATGGCTCAGCTTGTGGCTGCAGAAGTCAATGTAAAGGAAGTCAAGGTGGTTGACAACGAACAATCCGGTTTGGTGAAGAAAGTGAAAGCTGACTTCAAGAAACTTGGCCCTCGCTATGGTAAGATAATGAAAGATCTTGGCAAGGCAATAGCTGCCATGAATGCAGAGCAAATTGCCACACTCGAAAGAGAAGGTAAGATTGAATTTGCAGAACTTTCAGGGTCGCCGGTAGTTACTCTCGAGGATGTCGAAATCATACCGGAAGATGTACCCGGTTGGCTTGTGGCTAATGAAGGAAATGTGACAGTGGCTCTTGATGTGACAGTGACCGACGAACTTCGCAATGAAGGTTTGGCGCGTGAACTCATCAATCGCATACAGAATATCCGCAAGGAGTCTGATTTTGCCATCACCGACCGTGTGAAGGTGACACTGACAGACACTCCTGAAGTGGAAGCTTGTATGGCTGAATATAAGGATTACATTGCCTCGCAGGTGCTTGCAGACTCTATTGAACTTTCAACCGGCGTGCCGCAACCTGCAAAGGAACTTGATATCGACGGCATGAAAATTTATGCCAACGTAGTTCGCTGATATGTCTGACAACAAGATAAATGAATCTTCCTGCCATCCCGTCTCTAAAACGGGGTGGCTGGTCACTTTTATCATTCTTCTGATAATAGTGATTGATCAGATGTCGAAGTTTTATGTGAAGACGCATTTCTACCTTGGGGAGGCGTATGAGGTTTTCCCATGGTTTCAGATACGCTTCATCGAAAACAATGGCATGGCATTTGGCATGGAACTCTTCAGCAAGTATCTTCTTACATTCGGAAGAATCGCTGCAGTGGCTTTTTTTATATGGTTTATCAAGAAGGCTCTTTTGGTAAGGGGGTTGCGTATCGGCTTTTTGGTGGCAGGCGCCATGATTATAGCCGGGGCGGCCGGCAATATATTCGATTGCGTCTTCTATGGAGAAATTTTCAACAACCCCTTTCCTCCGGCTCATGCCGAGTTTCTGCCTCCCGGTGGTGGATATGCCGGATGGTTTGAGGGGAAGGTTGTGGATATGCTCTATTTCCCATTTTTCTCGTTCACATGGCCTGCATGGATACCGGGAGTTGGGGGACATGAATATGAGTTCTTTCAGTATATATTCAATGTCGCCGATTCTTCAATTTGTGTAGGGGTGGCTTTGTTGCTGATATTTTACAGTTCGGATTGCTCCAAGGCCTTCAATGCAGTCTTTGAAAAGAAATCCGAACGTGAGAATAATTAATTTCAACATGTGTACTCATGGATCTCCATGAGTACACGTGAGTACACATGGATTTTCATGGGTAAGCGTGGAAATTTTTATAAATAAAATTAGATGAAAAATTGGCTGATTTTTTTCTTGTCAATGATGGTTTTGGCCGGTTGTTCCAATCGTCCGAAAGACATTATTGACGAGAAGAAGATGGTCGAGATTATGGCCGACCTTCAGATAGCTGAAGCATACGAGCGCAATGGTCATGTCGGCCCTGAGATTAATGGATCCAATAGGGAATTGATTGGTCGAGGAGTACTTATGGCTCATGGTGTGACTGTGGAGGAGATGGATTCCACGCTTGCATGGTATGGCAGAAACATGGATGAATACTCCAAGCTTTATAAAAAGGTTGACGAACGTCTTGCCAAAATGCAACAGAAATATGCACGGGCGGCCGGAGAGAGCGAAAGCGATGGCCCGAGTACTGACTTATGGCCTTACGGAAGACACTTCGTACTTGATAGGAATCAGATGACCGATGGCTTGGTGGTGAGTATTCCGGTTCCTGATATTGCATCGGGCGATAAACTTACATGGAAGATGCGCACTCACGGTGTCACTTCCCGACGTATGATTCTCGGCGTGGATTATGATGACGGGCGGTCGGAATTGGTGGATAATTCCAACAATGGCATGGATCAATGGATGGAGACAAGCCTACAGACGGATACATTGAGTACGGTGAGTAGGATATTTGCAATTCTGAAAGCTGAGCATACTTCTCCACGTGCCTTTATCGATAGCATTCAATTGCTGCATTATCCATTCAATAAGGAGGAATATCACAGAAGTGGATATCAGAGGAAGATTGGTGCCCCTGCCCGTAAGATGAAAGAGCTACACAATGATACTGTCAAGACGGCGGAATCGGATACTGTCAAGTTAAGTCCGGTTAAATCAGGAAAAACTGCCATCAAGCCAGTCAGCGGGCCAGCCAAAAACCAGATGGAACCGATAAAGGCAGTTCCTGCAAGGGCTAAGTGAGGCTTTATGACTGTACGTGAATTTGAAATATCATTCAAAAAATGGTATATGTCATTGGGCATGTACGCATTGCGTGTAGTCGGCAATCCCGATGATGCCGAGGATTTGGTGGAAAATACTTTCATGAAGGCATGGCAGGCTATTCAGGATGGTAAGAATCCGGACAATTTCAAGTCTTATATGTATCTATTGGTGAGGAATGAATGTATCGATTTCTTAAGAAAGAAGAAAATTATTGCAGATGTTTCTGAAATACCGGATGTGGGGGAGGAGACCATCGACACATCAGAACGCGATGCCCGGATCTGGAAGGCAATAGATGAATTGCCTGAGAAATGTCGGGAAATATTTCTTATGAGCAAACGCGATGGATTTAGTAATGAAGAGATTGCAGAAGAACTTGACATCTCCATAAAGACTGTGAAAAACCAGATGACAAAAGCCTATTCCCGTCTCCGTGAGTCGCTCTCTTCCGGACATAAACCATTTTTTCTTCCTTTCCTATAATTTTTTCATTTTTTCGATAGGACTTTTTGGAAGACGCTGCGTCTTATAGATAGAAAACAACAATAATAAAGACGCAATGAAAAGAATTCTAATCATTCTAATGATCATCATGTCGGCGGTTTCGCCGGCAATTGCCCGGCAACCACAGAAAGGCTATCGAGGCTTTATCGACTGGAGCAACAGTTACCGGACAAGAGCTAATTTTTCCGGATTACCACGGACTTCCACATTTTATTCCGGTATCTCCACCTCACACGGATACCAAATAAACTCGATCTTCTTTGCCGGTGTCGGACTGGATTTTGAGCATTGTTCGAGTATTAAAAGCAATTCTTTGGCATTCTTTGCAGAAGGAAGAGCAGATTTGAAGTTTGGAAAATTCACACCCTTCGGGGATATTCGCTTGGGATATGGAGGTATAGACGGAGAGGGTGGTTTGTATTTTGCTCCATCAATAGGATATCGTCTGAACTGGGGCAGGAAAGTCGGCATCAATTTCTCTCTGGGTCTTTCTCTTAAGGGCTATTCAAGAGACATCTACGATTTGCATTATAGCAAGGATCCGGAAACGAATTATATTTATTTCGATGGAGAAAAGATAGGGGTCTCCCGAGGTGCCACTCCATTTTTCACCTTCCGCGTAGGCTTTGATTTCTGATGATCCAAAATCCTACATCCATGAATGAAGATAAAAACATAGAGTTTGTAGCGAAACATTATCGTACGAGTAAATTCAACGCCGACAGGGGATGGAAAAGGCTCGGAATATCACGCCGGTTCTGGAACTGGAAAAGGGTAAGTGCCGCAGCAGCGGTCGGAGTTGTGGTGGTCTCGGCAGCTGCTTTTGCAGTGTATGAAAACTATTACGTTGATACCCCGTCACAGCAAGAAGTAACCCCAAATACTGTAGCCCCTGCCTATATGATCAAGGCCATCGATTTCGAGAATGCTCCCTTGCCAAAGGTAATAGAAAGTATTGAAAACACCTACGAGGTCAAGATAATCAATATCCCTGATGATGCCACTGACTTCAATCTCTCGCTTCATTATGAGGGAAATGCTTTTGAATTGGTGGAGACCATCAATGATATCCTCGATATAAATCTGAAGATAGAAGAATAGAAATGAGACATTTTTTAGTTTTGATATTGGCGTGCATTTCCTTTGCAGGCTTGGCTCAAAACGTCAGTATATCGGCAAAGAACAGCCAGGCCTCCGCAGTATTCCGCTCTCTTATGCAGCAGACAGGCAAGAACTTCGTGTATAGTTCAGAACTCCTGCAAGGTATGAGGGTGACAGTTGAGGCCAAAGACAAGCCGCTGAAGCGCGTGCTTGATGATATTTTTGCCGACACTGACATCGAATACAAGATAAAGGGAAAGAATGTGGTCTTGAAAAGAAAGAAAAAGAAGGAGCAGAACGCGAGAACCATTCCCAAGTTACCCGAATCGAAGATTCAAACCAAATCAACAATTGACACCCCCGTGATGCTACAGGAACTGGAGGTGGTTTCGCGGCTGGAATCCCCTCAGGTGGAGACTGCTGAGATCGGTGCAAGGAAAGTTACCGGCGACCAGGTGCGCAACACTCCGGTACTCTTTGGCGAGGCTGACGTGATAAAGGCATTGACCATGGAACCTGGTGTCAATGAAGGCACAGAGGGTATGGCAGGGATGAACGTGCATGGCGGCAACACCGACGAGAACCTGTATATGCTCGACAATGTGCCTCTCTATCAGGTGAACCATTTCGCCGGGCTGTTTTCTGCTTTCAACACCGACATCATCCGCTACATCGATTTCTTCAAGACCTCGATGCCGGCGAAATACGACGGTCGCCTCTCATCGTTTCTTGATGTGAGGACACTCAACGGAACTCCTGATGGTCATCGTGGAAGCGCAAGACTCGGACTCACGTCGGGAGCTTTCAACATACGCGGTCCGATTGGCAAAAAGACATCATATCTCGTGGGTCTTCGCCGTTCCTGGTATGACGTGCTGACCATCCCGGCACTTGCCGTCATAAATTCCCAACAAGACGAAACCAGCATATTCCATTACTATTTCATGGATCTGAATGCCAAGTTAAGCCATAAATTCTCCGATAAAGCCACAGGCTTTGTAAGTGTGTATTTCGGCGACGATCGTCTTAAAGTAGGATATGAGGAGGACTGGTCGTTTTATACACACAATATTAACGGAGAGGAGATATTCATTGAAGATGGTTATGACACTGAAACCAACAGTATGCATTGGGGAAACCTTGTGGCTCAGCTGGGACTTAACTATCGTTTCAGACCAAACCTTACAGCTGAGTTCACTGCCGCCTACACACGTTATTTTTCAGACCTTACTCACCATTATAAAGAAGATTACAAAGATGAAAACGGCATAGTCATCTCTCAGCTTGAAGAGAAGACCAAAACCAACAACAATATCAACGACTGGATATTCCGTGGCGATTTCGACTGGCAGCCAAATGAAGAGCAACGGGTGAGATTTGGTGCAAACTTCGTGCGTCATTCATTCCTGCCCCAAAGGTTGACGCGCAGTGGCGTGGAAGGTGGACTGAAATGGCAGATACGCGACTCCACATGGAGCTATGGTGCCAATGAAGCCAACATCTATATTGAAGATGATTGGAAAGTCTCTGATAAATTCAGGTTGAATGCAGGCATTCATGCATCGCTTTTCAATATAGACCATGGCATCAAGCATGGCGTGTCGCCTCGTCTTTCGGCCGCATATCATCCTTCGGAATCTTTTGCGTTCAAGGCTGCCTACAGCCGTACAACCCAATACGTGCATCAACTGTCGGAATCCTATCTTGCACTTCCCACCGACCAATGGATTCCGGTGATGGGCAAGTTCAAGCCTCAGACAGCCGACAAGGTGGCAGCCGGTGCCTACTGGCAGTCGAAATCGGGTGACTATGCAGTGTCGGTGGAGGGTTACTGGAAGTGGATGCGCAATCTTGTGGATTACTGCGAAGAGTATTATCTCAAGCCTCCGGTGGAAATGTGGAATGCAAGGCTAACTTCCGGCAGCGGGACTGCAAAGGGCATTGACGTGAAATTGGAGAAAAAGACAGGTAAAGTCACGGGCCACATCGCATATTCACTTGGATGGGCCGACAGAACTTTCGCTGAGAAAAACGGTGGAAAGACTTATCCGGCGCGTTTCGACAACAGGCATACCATCAACATCCTTGTCAACTGGAATATCAGTAAAAAAGTACAGTTGAATGCAGCCTGGACCGGACACTCAGGCAACCGGTTTACTTTTCTCACACAATCCTGGGAACAACCATATTTCGGCTATGACAAGTATGAAGATGATTTTCCTCTGAAAATGCCACTCAACTACTATCAGTTGCCTTTTTACCACCGGCTTGACCTTGCCTGCACTGTCAGGAACAAACGAGGATACTGGACATTCAGCCTTTACAACGCATACAATCATCTGAATACCATTGCCATCACAAGAGGGGAGAACTCAACTTGGGAAGATATCGCGGGGCCGGAGGGTGAACTTGGCGGCACATGGATCTCACGACCCGTTTTCAAAAAAGTAGCATTTCTTCCAATTATACCATCAATTTCATACACATGGGAATTCTAAAACATACAATATATTCAGTACTGACGGTTGTGATACTGACCGGCTGTTTGAGGGATTTCACAGATGAAATAGACACAACACCTGTGCTATGCATAAATTCCCTGATTTCTGCAGGAGAACCTATCGAGGTTTCTGTCTCCCACACTTGGAAATATACGGATGTGGAGATTGTAATAGATCCGGATCACTACTATGGCGGTGGCTATGAAATCCGCTACGATAAGGAAGTTTCTGACGCCATAGTGGAGATATATGTCAACGGAAGGCTGGAAAGCAATGATTATATTCCGAAAGAGGGAGATCATATCAGGATTGTGGCCACAAGCCGGAAGTATGGCTCGGCTGAGGGGGAGGTGACGGTGCCGGTTAGTGTCCCGATTGAGTCCTTAGAGTGGGATGCCTCAATATCAAGTCAGGGGAAAATTGAAGATGAGTATGGTAGATTTAAATATAGCGTTAAATTCCGGCTTGATGCAAAACTTACACTTGAGGATGCAGCGGATGGAGAAAATTATTATCAGGTGACGTTCAATCCAAGGCATGATGACATGGAGGGCGATGATTCGACATCGTCAAATTCAATCGATGGTGTGAATTTTTCCATGGGCGAGTTCAAATATCAGTCGGAACCTGTCTTTTCCGAACACATTGGGATGATCGACGCGATCTCGGGGATGGATGCATACGGATTCACTTTCTTCACCGACCGCCAATTTTCAGGGGAAAAATATACGTTGAATCTTCAATTTGAGAACATGGAGATAAAGACGGTCGATGTCAAGCCCGATGAGTCGGATATGGACTGGAGCGTATGTTTTGATCTCTACACAACGTCGCAAAGCCTCTATAATCTGGCCAACTATCGCTGGCACTGCTATGAGGGGTTGGTTTCCGATATCGGCAATATAGGAATGAGCGATCCCGTTTGGGGCTACAGCAATGTCTCCACCGGTGCCGGTGTGATAGCCGCCCAATCCAAATCAACCTGTAAAATCAACCTCAAGGACTTCTTTTTATCCCAAATGGAACAATAGAAACTACCATACGTAGTGAAACATCGAGTGGGTATGTTTGTTTTAGGATAAAGCAGGTAAGAAAATTTAAGGATTTTTGAAACTGTTTAAACTATGAACAAACACATCCACTTGTATTATGTCTATCCGCTATAAATATCCAGCTTTGCTAATCGCCGTAATCACGGCGATGCTTCAGGTTTTGCCTGTGATGGGTGCGGAAGAGGATCCGGAAGCCAAGCGAGGTGTAACAATAATAACTCCTGCTCGCAGGTTGCCGGTAGATTCCATAAAGCCCAAGCGAAACCTATATGAGAAAATCAAATACTATTTCGACCACACCAACGACGTAAAGGAAGACTACAAGAAGTTTGACTGGTCGGTGATCGGTGGCCCTTATTATTCATCTGATGTTCATTTCGGTATCGGGCTGGTTGCCTCGGCACAGTATCGTACTTCGACGACCGACTCTCTTCTCCGTCCATCAAATGCTGCTCTGAAGGCTCAGCTCTCTACCACGCTATTCTATTCCTTTTCAATATCAGGCGAACATATTTTTCCGGGCAACCGATGGATTCTTGACTATAAGGCGAAATTCCAGTCGCTTCCGACGTATTTCTGGGGAATCGGATATGCCAACGCCCGCGATGACATAAAGAGCAAATATAAAGAACTGAGTCTCATCACACATGTCGATTTCCTTTATCGGCCTATAGACCGGCTTTATGTGGGACCTTCTGTGGATTTCAATTATTTCCATACACGTAACCGTCGCGATAATCTGCAACTTTGGGATGGAATGCAGTTGAAAAATACCATATTTGGTGTCGGTCTAAAAATTTCATACGATTCCCGTGACAACATTACCGCACCCAACAAGGGGTGGCTGTTGTCTCTCTCCCAAAGATTTTATCCGAAACTTTTGGGCAACAACAATCATTCTTTCTCTTCTACAGAGATGGAGCTATGTCATTATCAGCATCTGTGGAAAGGTGGTGTGCTTGCCGGAAGAATACATGGAAACTTCACCTACGGCAAGACTCCCTGGAGCATGATGCCTACTTTCGGCGATATCGGAATGCGAGGCTATTATTTAGGCAGATACCGCGACAAGTGCGAGGCCGACATAACTTTAGAACTGCGTCAGCATGTTTGGAGAAGAAACGGTATCGTGTTTTGGGTGGGGGCGGCTGAGGTGGCTCCGGATCTGAAGCATTTCACAATGAAAAAGGTTCTTCCCAATTTAGGGATAGGATACAGATGGGAATTTAAGAAAAACGTCAATGTCCGGGTAGATTTCGGTATTGGCAAAGGTACAACTGGTTTTGAATTCAATATTAATGAAGCATTCTGACGACATAAAAAGATTAAAGCGCAAGGTGACGGCAAGGCTTCGCTCGGCAAGATTCATATATTTCTATTTTATCCTGTCGCTGGCATTGCCCAACATATTGCTTGCGTTCACGGAGAATTTCACATTTCTCGAAAGATGTGCCAACATCCTCCTTCCGCTTGGCATATATGTATTGATGGTTTCGATATCGCGCAAACTGGGACGCACCATCTGGATTCTGCTTCCGCTCATTCTCATGGGGGCGATGCAGATAGTGTTGTTGAAACTTTACGGTCGCTCGGTGATTGCAGTGGATATGCTTCTCAATCTTACCTCCACCAATCCCGGGGAAGCCGGCGAGTTGCTCGGCAACCTGTGGCCTGTCGTGATATTTGTGTGTGTGCTTTATCTCCCTTCCCTGGTAATGGGTGTGTGGATGATGGTGCATAAGGTTGAGCTTCCGGGACGCTTCACTTTGAAAGGCAGAGTCACGTCTTATTGTCTGATTGGAGCGGGGGCTGTATGTGTGCTGTTGTGTTTCGTCACCGACCATTCCTACGCCATGCGGAAAGATCTTTATCCGGTGAATGTGGCTTACAATGTAGGGCTTGCCACAAAACACACTGAGAAACTGATGAAGCGTGATGAACTTTCGCAGAATTTCCATTTCAACAGTTTTGACTCGCACCCTGATTCCCTGAAGGAAATTTATGTGCTTGTGGTGGGGGAGACTTCACGTGCCGACCACTGGCAGATCAATGGTTATGGAAGGGAGACAAATCCGAAATTGTCCAAGCGCAATGACATATATTCATTCCCGAAGGCGATGAGCGAGTCAAACACCACCCACAAGAGTGTGCCTCTTTTGCTTTCTCATCTTGATTCATCCACATACGGCGATTCCATCTATGTGGTGAAGAGCATCCTGTCGTTGTTTAGGGAAGCCGGATTTCGGACTGCTTTCGTATCCAATCAGCAGCGCAATGGATCTTTCATAGATTTCTTTGGGGAAGAGGCTGACACGACGATATTTTTAAAGGATAAGCCTGAGTCAAATGCCACCGGTTGCGACATGGATCTTGTCGGGGAGTTTGACAAGATAGTATCGCCAAGTGCACGGAAACAACTTATAGTGTTGCATTCCTACGGCTCACATTTCAGTTATCAGGATCGTTACACCGATGAATACAGACATTTCACACCTGACAACTATAAGGAGGCGTCTGCAGGGGAGAAAGAAAAACTATTGAATGCATACGATAATTCCGTAAGAGTGACGGATGACTTGCTCAACTCTTTGATAGAGAAAATAGAGGGCTGCAATCCTGATATGGCTGCCATGGTCTATACTTCCGATCATGGGGAGGATCTTTATGATGATGACAGAAACCTGTTTCTCCATGCTTCTCCGTGTCCGTCGTTCTATCAGCTCAGGGTTCCGTTTGTGGTGTGGTTGTCTGATGGATACGTAAGTGTCCAGCCCAAGGCGCCTATGGCACTCAGAAACAATATTGACAAAAGAATTTCCTCAAGCAGGTCTTTTTTTGACACCATGACATGTCTTGCGGGGGTGCATACTTCAAAAAGCTGCTGCCGTGACAACTTGGCTTCGCTTAGATATTCCGAACCTCAGCGCAGGTATCTTGACGATCACAATAAATCGGTGAAATTGACGGAGAGTGGTTTTCAGACCCAGGATCTGGTGCAGCTCATACATCTTGACGGACATAATTGTCTCACCGCACAGGCTGGAGAGTCAATCGTCCATCAGCAAGAGCGTTAAATTCGAGGCGTGTCCCCTCCTTGATTTTTTTAATCCCCTCTTCGTCGATTTGAAACAGTTTGGGAGTCAATACACGCCTGAAACGGTTGAAGTAGCTGCCATACACCCAATACCATTCCTGGTTTGCCACTTTGTCCCAGTCGTTGAAGGCATGGTGTATCTCAAACACTTTGCTTTGCGACACTTTACAGAATAGTCTGCGGCCATCGGTCAGGGTGCACAAGCACACTATGGAATGAGCCTTTGTCCGGTCGCTGTCGAGTTGTTGCAGCGTACAGCGGTGGCTTATGGTGATATGTCGTCCGAAACGTCTGTTGATTTCATTCATGATTTGCTTGAAGACAGGTCCATGGCTTGATGAGTCACGAAGTTTCGCATGACATATATAAAAGTGTATCATCTCGTGGATGACCGTGTCCTCAAGCACCTCTTTCGGGACGTCATATCGGTCGCTGAGAGTGAGATGGTATGTCGCATTGCGTCCGGCAAATCCATGCCGTTCGGCCTTGAATTGACCCATGAAGGTTTTCGCCGAGGAAATATGCATCTCCGGCCTCGGCAGCGGCTCCCTGAATATCATTCGGTTGAACCTCTCGAATCTGTCGCTCAAAAACTGTATGTTTGCCTTCATTTAATAATAAGAATTCCTCAAATATTGGGATAATAAATATCGTTATTCTTTATATTCCCAGGTGGAGTGTTTTCCGAAATCAATATCAAAGCGTGGCAATGTCCCATACTCAACAGTCGGTTCCATCAGGAAGAGGTCAAAATCGGATACTTCATTTTGATCCTGTATGGCCCAAATTCGAAATTGAGTGGCCTGATAACTGTTCACCCTATATCCGACGGCTATGATTGCATCAAGATTATAGAACAAAGGATTCCTTTCAACATCCCTTTCTCCTTCGGATTGAACTATCCAAATTTTTTGGATAGTTGCCCTTTTCTCGAGTTCTCCTGACTCGTAAATTTGGTTTAGATGATAGCTGATGGTGCGGACGTCAACTCCGAATAAATCTGCCATTTTTCGCTGCGACATCCAGAATGTTTCGCTGTTGAATATGACTTCAATTCTTGTTTCTGCTTGAGGTGTCTTGTAAAATATAATATTGGATGTCAATGAATTGTCCACAAGTTCCAAGGTGGGTGTCGTCTCTGAATAATAGCTTCTTGCTTGCTGTACAAGCACCTTTTTGCTATCTGCATTTTCGGCTATTATAAGGCATGCTGTGCGGGATAAGTGGTATAGTTCTACCTTCCTGTAGGCTCCGCTTCCGAGCCTGACCATTTCAACCGTTTGGTTGAAATGGTCGTCAATTTTCAGCCCTTTTTGAGTGGCTGTGTATATTGCTTTATCGATGACTTTACTGAATTTCCAATAGGCAGAATAGCCCATGGCGTTGCATAGTTCTCTTGAGCTCCAGTATTCGGATCCGTCATCTCCCACTCTCTTGATATTTTCAAAAGATGGTTTCATTTCTGCTATTTCGTTGATATTCTTTTCTTCTTTCATAGTTTTACTTCATTTTTTATTGTATCGTTTTAATTTGAACCGCTACTTATGTCATTATGAGGATATATGTGACATTTGTTTTATGTCGTGCAAATATAATAAATTTCGTTCTTATTTACAACAATTTAGTAATCTTAAAATTTGTATAAGCTTACAATGTACGTCTTTTATCTATGATTTGCGGTGAAAGGAGAAAGCTGGTAAAGGTATCGGCATCGTCTATGCCGATGCCGATACCTTTACGATATTTGTCGATGTTTGAATGATAAAAAAACTATGTCAAACAATCAAAAAAAGACAATCAGCTGATTGCCCTTTTTTGTCATAAATGCTTTTTTTATTTTGGATTGGACAAAAGGGAGCGAATGTCGGCTGCAATGGTGTCGGGGGTGAGATGGCATTCTGTGGCCAATTTCTTACCATTGTAGCGGTCAAGAAATTCTTTCGGAATTCCATGGCATATCACTCTCATGCCGGTGTTGCCATAATAGCGTGCTATCTTCTCTCCGAAACCTCCATCAAGTACTCCGTCTTCAAGTGTGATGATGTAGTCATGGTCTTTCCTCAAATTCTCAAGCATATCCTTGTCAATTCCGCTAAGGAATACCGGGTTGATAAGTGTCGTTGAGATTCCTTCGTCATACAATTTGCCGACAGCATCGAGTGCTGCTTTAAAGGTGCTACCGGCGGCAATGACTGCCACGTTCTCACCTTTCTGAAAGATGCGGAATTTATTGAGGTCATAATAATCTTCTTTAAATTCCTTGCCTGATTCCCAAACTATTCCACCCGGTTGGCGTATTGCCACAGGATAATCAGTCTGTTTTACAGCCCAACGCAGCATCGACTGGAATTCCTCTTTGCATGTTGGCGCGAGATATACCCATTCCGGTATATTGCTGACCAAAGCAATGTCAAACCATCCAAGGTGTGTGGCGTCATTGAGTCCATATATTCCCGTGCCAAAAATGGCAAGTACCATCGGATTTCTATTGATGGCTACATCCTGCGACAATTGGTCGTAGGCTCTCTGAATGAAGGAACTCATAACGCCGAATACAGGCCGGGCGCCTCCCTTTGCCATGCCTGATGCCAAGGCAACACCCTCTTGCTCGGCAATGCCAACATCTATAAACTGGCTTCCAGCTTCGCGGCGACGATCGGGGTCAAACCCAATAACACCGGGAGTACCTGCTGTGATGACGGCTACTCCTGGATTTTCCTTAATCAATGGCGTCATTGTCTCATAAAAAATATCAGCCCAATTTGCAGACTCGCTAACATTTAGCAGTTGACCTGATGGAATGTCGAATGGAGCCGAAAAATGGAATGTCTCTCTGTCAGCCTCTGCATACTTATATCCCATTCCCTTCTGGGTGTTCACATGAACCACGATAGGGTAGGGGTAGTCTTTAACTTCCTCAAATGCCTTAACAAGAGAACGTATGTCGTTGCCATATTTCACATAACGGTAGGCATATCCAAGACTGCGGAAATAGTTAGGCACACCCTCTCCATTGGTGTTTCTGAGCAAACGCAGGTCGGCATAAAGACCTCCATGATTTTCGGCAATTGACATGTCATTGTCGTTGACCACAACGATGAAATTGGAGCCAAGTGTAGCACCAAAATCAAGACCCTCAAAGGCCTCACCACCGCTAAGAGATCCGTCTCCTACCACAGCAACCACTCTTTCCTTTCCTCCGGCAAGGTCACGAGCCTTGGCCAGGCCACCGGCCAGACTCACAGCAGTTGAAGTGTGACCGATTGTGAAAAGATCAAACTCGCTTTCCTTCGGATTTGTGAAGCCGGACACGTCATTGTAGTGATCCGGATCCGTAAAAGCCTGCATTCTGCCCGTCAACATCTTGTGGACGTATGTCTGATGAGAAACATCGAAGACAAGCTTGTCTGCCGGTGCATCAAACACATAGTGGAGTGCCACAGTGGCTTCAAGGAAGCCGAGGTTCGGTCCCACATGTCCGCCGTGGATGGCAAGTTTCTTAAGAAGAGTTTTACGAAGTTCTTTTGATAAATCGGTCAATTCATCCATCGACAATCCCTTGATATCTGATGGGGATTTTATTTTTGAGAGGTCAATCATAAGATTTTAGTTCATTTTTATTTTCTATAGTATAACACCAAATAAGTTTAAAAGATTATTCTTTCTATGAAAATTTGAGGTCGCATCTTTTTGGAAAAGGACACAAGAAGAAGTCTATTCATCCTCTGGTAAAGTCTCCCGATGCTTCGGAAGGGTGATGTTGAGGAATAGCCATCCGAGGAAACCTGCAAGGAAAGAACCTACAAGTATTCCGAGTTTAGCATTGTTGAGTAAATCAGTCAAGTATGGATCCCCTGTGCCAAACGTCAGATTGGCTATGAAGAGCGACACGGTGAACCCTATTCCACCAAGCACTGAAACCGCAGCAAGCTGCGCCCAGTTGACACCTTCAGGCATAGGTGCCCACTTGGCTTTAATGCATATCCAACTAAATGCAAAGATTCCCATGAATTTACCAAGCACAAGACCCATGATGATTGCCAGTGATATTCCTTGGAAAATAGCAGCCGGCTCGATGTCACCAAGCCAGATACCGGCATTGGCAAAAGCAAACACAGGCACTATGATATAGTTCACCACAGGATGGAGCGTATCCTCAAGGTCTTGCAGGGGCGATATGACTTTGTCCGACGCTGATTCTATTTCTTTTAGCCAGTTGGTTTGGTCTTTGCTTAGAATTCCTCTTTTCTCGAGATTTTCCTCATCGTCCTGTGAAAAATAACCGATGTTTTTTCTGATAGTCTTTATATATTTTTTTGGTGCATACACAGGTCTTGCCGGCACACAGAATGCAACAAGAACCCCTGCAATTGTGGGATGTATCCCTGATTGGAGAAACAGAAACCAGACTATTATTCCAAGTGTCACATAAAAGGTCTTCAGCTGCACTCCCGACTGTCCTCCTATTATCAGAAGAACAAGTACTCCGGCAGCCCATAGAAGCGACGTGAAGTCTATTTCTGATGTGTAAAATATGGCTATAACAAGAATGCCACCGATATCATCTACAACAGCAAGTGTTGTCAGGAAAATTTTTAATCCGAGAGGAACTCGTTTGCCCAGCATCGCCAATACGCCAAGAGAAAAAGCAATGTCAGTAGCCATTGGGATTGCCGCACCCTTTGTATAATCACTGCCATTTGCTATGGCTATAAAAATGGCCACGGGCACAAGCATTCCACCAATCGCGGCCACTATGGGCAGTAGAGCTTGGCGAAAGGAAGACAATTCTCCCTCCAGTACTTCACGCTTGATTTCAAGACCTACCGAAAAGAAAAACACCGCCATCAGTCCGTCATTTATAAATGCCATAATCGACATTGGATGACCATGGTGACTGAACAAGTTAAACTCTCCAACTTGTAATGCAATTTCATGAGTCCAAAGGCTATTGTAGAAATCATGAAGGAACGGGATGTTGACTATCAGAAGTGCTAAGGCCGTGGCTGCCATCAGCACGGTGCCTCCATTGGTATGATTACGTATATTCTTGTTCAGAATGAAAATTGAATGAGCCATGGTCTCCAATATAGTTTAAGTAAGTTTTTTTCTCTTATATATGAGGCATAGCCTGTTGGGATGTGCTGATAAATGCACAAAAATTTTAAGCAGACTATTTAGTTTATCTTTTTAACAAATAATTTGGGTAATGGTTGAAACAAATTATAATTCAGACGCTCTTACTAAGTGATGGGAACCATTATATCTGAAGGCATAAATATAATCTGTTCCACCTTGGATTAGATTGTATTTGTTGCAAATCTGCTGAGCATCAAGAGGATAATTTCTTGTCACCACGTTGAATTTAAAATTTGTCAGTTTTTTCATATCTTTCTTATTAAGAGACATCAGAATTCGAAGTGTTCTTCCCGGAAAATCATTGTAAAATGTGTCGGATAGAAAAAGATGAGTATTGATGTCAGCTTTTTTTAGATCGGGGTATCTTGATGTGAGAGTTTGCCAGTCTGCCGTCTTCATCACGGCCGCATTGGGTTCATAGATGTAATTGTAATTGGTAGGGGAGGATTGTGTTGCGTATTGCAGCAATTTGTTGTCGTTAAGATTACTTGTCTTACAATTGAATTCAGAGATAGTCTTATCCCAGTCGAGGTCTATTGCTGTGACACCTGAAAATTCCTTTCCCTTTGATATTTCAATCAATGTTTCTTTACATTCACCTCTGAAACAGACCACGTATATATGATAAAGATTCTTCACCGTATTGATTATAAACGATATATCGAGTAGTGGAGAACTCTTTATCATAAATCTGTCGGTATGATCCATTATCAACGGCAGATTGCCGGTTACATCTGGGATGCAATCAGAGAGGGCGTGCAAACGTTTGCCTTTGATATTGCGGCGTGCCGGGTCTGCATAAATGACATCAAATTTTTGTTGATTTTTTCTTAATTCTTCTATGGAGTCATTACAAATAATCTCTATATTTTTATCAACCTTGAATATTTCTGAATTGTGTCGTAACCAACCACATTTTGTGTTGTCTATTTCGCATGAGGTTACCTCAATATCAGCCTTTGCGAATGTGAGATCATCAATGCCAAGTCCGGCTGTCATATCAAAAAGTGATGAGCCTTTGTCAATCAAAGATGCGTGAAACCGAGCGACAGCTTCGTTTGTTGCCTGTTCTGAAGCAACCAATGAAGGGAACATAAATAAAGGATTGTCGGTAAAGCTTGGGATTTTCTTTCTGGCTTTACGTCGTGCCTCGATTTGCGTAAAAGCAAATTCGAGATTTAGATTTCCAAAGTCTTGTATGTTTTTATCGGAATATTTCAAACGCAATCTATTCACATCGTCATTGGCATGTGTCGCTACGAAGTCTAAGAATGTTTGTGAGATTTTCATGTGAAAGCAGTTTTTGTACATATTTATAACAAAAAAGTTCACTGTTCTATCCTATTTAACATAATACTGATTATATCTTATATGGATAAGGGGGTAATTGTGATGTAGGGTTAAGGATCCTTTCCTCAAAAACTCAGATTATATTCTGACATCATAACCTTAAGAATATTTTGAGGTGTGGGTATTACAGATAAATAGATGATTTTATTTTGATGGAATGAATGTTTCGAAGGTGGAATCATCATAATAAACCGTGATTTGGGTAACTCTTCGAGGATTTTTTTGAATTTTATCTATTTGCATCTGCAATTCCACTATCTTTTTGTTATCTTCAAGTTGCTGATATATCGAATCTTTTACTGTGTTTTCAGTAGGATTTAAGGCTTTGAGATTTTGATATCTGTTGCAAGTCGGTGCATCGGTAGGATTTTCTGAAGCTTCAAAAGAATTTTTTTGACTATAGTCTCTGGGGAGAACTGGATTAGCAGATTTAGGAGATTCATCTTGATTCCTGGAGGACGATTTCATACTACCCTCACCAAACATAAGCCACATTATAGACAAATCAGGATAAGCTGCATGAATCTTCTTAATCAGTATATCGCTTACCTTCTGATTGCGACCTGACAGTAATTGTGAGAAAGATGGACGAGGAATTTCACACGAATCCGCAAATTGAGATGACTGCACCCCAATTGAGTCCATAAAGAGTTTTAGACGAGTTCCAAAATTTTCCTCCATCATAGTCCTATTTGCATTTGTTTTTAGATTTGCAAAGTTACAAAATAAAAATGCAAATTCCAAATTTTAAGATTAAAAGTTTCAATTCCAAATTCCAAATTTTAAATTCAAAACTCTACAAATTTAGTTTGCATATTTGAATTTGCAATTGAATTAATAGTTTAGATATTAGGTGTAATTTATTAAGAGTTAATACAAAATCTCGAAATAATTTAATGTGAATCTGTAGTATGGAAAAACTTGAGGGATATTCTCACGTAACATGACAGCAGTACTATAGTTAATATAATCAATATTATGGATATTAGATAAATATGAAATGTGTAAAAAAATGTTAATGCTACTAATTTTCAAATTATAGAGTGTTTGAATTTGCAATTTGCATTTTTTTATCGGATAGGAATCCTTTAAGGTTGTTTTTAAATGCAAATTAGAAGTACGTTTGCAATTTGCTATTTGCATTATAGTTTAGGCCGATAGTTTAAAATGCAAATTATAAATTGCAAACTATTTATACAGCATAATAAGGTAGTTGTTTTAGTTCTTAAAACGAACACTACTCCCCCACTTCGTTTATTTAAAGTTGGTATTGTATGAGGAAAAACAGATCAATATTTAGTGATATAATTACAATATTTTGTAGTATATTGTATTCCAAACTATTTTAAGTTTATAATTTGCAAAATAAAATTACAGCCAAAACACTCAATTACAAGTATTTTGGCTGCAATTTTGAGGTATTTAATGTCTTGAGATTATGATATATGAAACGGACATGAACGGCTTTCGCCAAAGGGAATGAAAAAGGTGTATG
>JAMPAV010000015.1 GCA_023667055.1 Muribaculum sp.
AACTTTTAAACTATTAAACTTCTAAACTTTAAGTGAGCTTGCGAAACTTAAATTACTTAATTAGACCCCCCCTCACTTGGGCGATTGGAAAGAACTGGAGTATCCATCATTGTGTCCGGGATGCCCCTGAGTGATTTGCGAGGCAAGCTTCAATATGGGGATTCCCGGGCCGACATTGATGTTGTCGATTGCCTTCATAAGAGAAGCCCTGGATCTTTTTAATGCAATGTTTTGTTCGGGTTCGAACAGCGAAGGCGTTTCTGATGATTCAGGCACGATCTCGCTCATCCACACACCGGCCCGTTTAAAACTCAATCCGTGGGGGAAAATGCTTTCAAGCAGCCGTATGGCGGCCTGACAAACCATGACGGTGTCGTTAGTAGGCGAATCAAAGCGCAGACTGCCTTGAGGACGAGCCACACCACGTTCCTGATGAAACCTGTTGGTCTCAAGCATAATGCCCAGAAGACTGCATTTTCCGCCCATTTTGCGAAGTTTCTTGCAGCAATCTGCGGCATATATAGCTATTCTTGCACGTATATAGTCATAGTCGGCCACATCTTCGGGAAATGTCCGGCTTTCGCTTATTGAGTCTTGAAGTGAGGTCTCCACGTGGCTGAGTTCTATGCAGTGTTCGCCATGCAACTCTCTCCAGGATCGTTCTCCATTTATGCCAAGATTACTTCTCACCCAAGCCACATCTTTGTCGGCAAAATCAGCAATTGTGTAGATTCCGGATGAATACAACCGTTTGGAAAGCCTTCGTCCAATTCCCCACAGATCGGCAATCGACATTTTGCACAATACCTCACGGGCATCTCCGGCATTCAGCAAAACGCCCACAGGTTTTCCTTTCTTCTTGCAGCATTCCGACACTATCTTTGCCAATGTCTTGCTTGGAGCAAAGCCAATGGTGACAGGAATATGCAGTTTACTCCAGCAATCGCGGGCTATTGCGAGTCCAATCTCGCGAAGGGATGAATCAGGAACACCATCCATCAGAAGAAAAGCCTCATCCACACTGTAGTCGAGTGTCTTGGGAGCATAATGTCGGAAAATCTCATGAACCTTAAGACTTATGTCGCGATAAAGCAGATGGTTGCCGCTTATGGCAATAATCTCGCCCGACTGTAGGCGGTCCTTGATCTGAAAAGCCGGTTGCCCCATCTTTATACCGGCCCGTTTTGCCTCGTTGCTTCGAGCCACGACGCAACCATCGTTGTTGCTAAGCACGACAACGGCTCTGTTCTCAAGGCCCGGGTTGAGGGTTCTCTCGCAACTCACGAAAAAGTTATTGCAATCTGCAAGACCAACCATTTTTTATAATTGAAAAATGAAAAGTGAAAAATTAAAGTCAGGAATACTCGCGAAGGCGATAGATTGAGTGGGACTCTACTGCAAAGCCTTCATCCACGAGAAAACGCAGAGCTTCAGCCGCTTTCCGGTCGTCGGGAGTGAAATTTCTCTCAAGTATGGTCTGGGTGACTCCGGCCGGATACATTTGCATGTATTCCCATACCTTTTTGACCATATCTTCTTGTGAAATGTGTGAGGCAGACCGCTTTTTGCCACGGCATATATCGCACTTTCCGCATTCACCGGCATTTTCTTCTCCGAAATATTCAAGCATGCGGCTTACTCTGCATCCATCGTCGTTGTATGCAAAATCAATCATAGCCTCTACGCGTTCCGACATTATTTTAAAGCGGTCTTCATAGATGCTCCTGCCTATCTGTATGTACCGGCTTTCTTCGCGTGAAGTTGTCACACTGATAAAAGGTGTTCGTCTTTTTGGCACGTATATGATAATCTTCTGCCGGTTTAGTTCGAGAAGAGCATTGTAGATACATTTCTGGTCAAGTCCGGTCTCGCGACAGATTTTTCCTTCGTTTATATAGACATAGTCGGCAAACAGTCCGGGATACTGACGCAAGAGGCATGCAAGCACTTTGTCGGCTATTGGTGAACTTCCGGTGTGATATAGTTCTTCTCGGTCCACTGTAATCATCACGCGTGAGTTGCTTTCTGTCTCTTCGATGTAATCAAGATATCCGGCTTGCGACAGCAGGTGGAAAGAGGCGAGCGCTTGCCGGCGTTGGAGGTGGAATGTTTCACAAAACAACTCGAAATCGAACTCTATCAATTTCCCATAACCTTCTCCGATCGAAAGGTGCATGAAATTGCAGGCGCGTTCGTAGATTTTGCGTATTTCGTCGCGTGGAGGAAATGTTTGGGTGAGTTTTCTGCGAAGCGTGGCCTTGTCATTTTTAGACACGAGCAGAACGGCAAATGATGCCTTGCCGTCTCTTCCGGCTCTTCCGGCTTCCTGATAATACTCTTCAAGCGAGGGAGGGAAGTCGGAATGTATCACGGTCCTTACATCCGGTTTGTCGATGCCCATTCCAAATGCATTTGTAGCCACCATGATCCGGATTTGATCGCGTTGCCATTTGTTTTGTTTTTCTGTTTTGGTCTCGTATGTGAGTCCGGCATGGTAGTAGTCGGCAGATATTCCTGATGCGGAGAGAAACTCTGCGATCTCACGGGTTCTTCTCCGGCTTCTGACATAGACGATGCCGCAACCGGCGGTCCGGGTGAGGATATGAAGAATATCATACATCTTGTTTTCCGATGCTCTTGCAATATACGAGATATTGTCGCGGGAGAAACTCATTTTGAATTTATTGGCACCGGGCCGGAATTCAAGTCGTGTCATGATGTCGTCGGCCACTACCGGAGTGGCAGTGGCTGTCAGTGCGAGCACTGACACATCCGGGTGAATCTTTCTCAGGTCGGCAATTCTCAGGTATGAAGGGCGGAAATCATATCCCCATTGGGATATGCAGTGAGCCTCATCCACCACGATAAGTCTCACGGGAAGCATCCTGAGTTCTTCAAGGAAGTTGGGGTTTCTTAGTTTTTCGGGGGATATATATAGAAACCGGGCTCTGCCATTGCAAAGTCTTTCCCATGCGATGCGTGTCTCACGTGTTGACATGCCGCTATTTAGCATTACAGCGGTAATACCCCGGCGCTTCAGATTATCCACCTGGTCTTTCATTAAGGATATCAGAGGAGTGACCACTATTGTGAGTCCGCTCTCATACGCCATTCCGGGCACTTGGAATGTAATTGATTTGCCTCCTCCGGTTGGCATTAGACCAAGGGTGTCATGTCCTGACATGACACTTTCAATAATGTCGCGTTGCAGAGGACGAAAACAGTCGTAGCCCCAATATTTCTTGAGAATTGTTTCGAAAGACATAGTCATCGCAGTCGGCATATATCGATTTTTAGCCGATACTTTTCAGAAAGGATAAATTTAGACTTTATTAAGACCCTAAGCCATAAAAATTTTATGAGACGGGGTCTAAGATTTTGACACGCGGATATCCTTGATCATCAGCTGAACTGATTCGGAATGATTGTGCTTGTTCTGCTCGATTGTGTAGCAGATATCTATCGGCTTGTGGGCGTGAATGTGTTCGAAATATGGAGCCATGTTGAAGGCAATGGCGGAGATCACTCGGCTTGTGCTGTCGTCTTCAAGTTCGAGTTTGATGTGCTCGAGATTTTTGCCTACAAGTTTGGAAGTGCCGAAATCAAAAACGTTGCGCGTTCGGAAAACCGGTTTCTGATTTCCGGGGCCAAATGGGTTGAACTTCTTCAGCCATTGCACCAGATCCGGAGTTATGTCGGCAAATGTGATATCAGCATCGATATCAATGTGAGGGCTTAGCTGATTCGGCTGAATATTCTGTGCGACATACTCTTCGAAGAGTCGGCTGAATTCCGGGATATTTTCTTCCCGGAGCGATAGGCCGACGGCATAGGTGTGTCCGCCAAAATTCTCAAGCAAATGTCTTGTTGAGTTGACGGCCGAATATATATCGAATCCTTGCACAGAGCGGCTGCTGCCTGTGGCAATTCCGTTGGAGTAGGTCAACACCACTGATGGTTTGTAGTAAAGTTCTGTGAGTCTGGATGCTACGATACCAATGATTCCTTTATGCCAGTTCTTGTTGTAGATCACTATGGAGCGCTTGCCTTTTACGATGTTCACATTGTTTTCAATGAGCTCGTTTGCTTCGTCTGTGATTTTTTTATCAAGTTCTTTGCGGTCCTTGTTGTATTGGTCAATCTCCGCGCCGCGTTGGTAGGCATCATGTAAGTCGCGGGTGACAAGCAGTCCTACGGCTTCCATGCCGCTCTGCATTCTTCCGGAAGCATTGATGCGCGGACCAATCTTGAAAATAACGTCAGAGATGGTTATGTCTTTGTTGGTGAGTTTGCAAAGTCGGATTATGCTTCTTAGTCCGAGATTTGGATTGGAATTCAGCCGTCTTAGTCCATGATAAGCCATTATACGGTTTTCCCCGATTATTGGCACGATGTCGGCGGCTATGCTGACAGCCACCAAGTCAAGAAGGGAGTCAAGTTCGTTGTGGTTTCCAAGTCCATTGCTTTTCGCAAATCCCTGCATGAATTTGAAACCGACACCACAGCCGCTGAGGTGGGGACATGGATATGGGGATCCGGGAAGTTTTGGATTCAGAATAGCCACAGCCGGAGGGAGCACTTCATCCGGAACGTGGTGGTCGCAGATGATGAAATCTATTCCCAGTTGCTTGGCGTATGATATTTCTTCAATGGCCTTAATGCCGCAGTCAAGCACCACGACAAGCTTGACATCATTTTCGGCGGCGTATTCAATGCTTTTGCGTGAGATACCGTATCCTTCCTCGTATCGAGTTGGTATGTAGTATTCTATGTTGCTGTAATAATTTTGCAGATACTTATACACGAGAGCCACCGCTGTGGTTCCGTCCACGTCATAATCGCCATAGATCATGATTCTTTCCTTTGCTCCCATGGCTCGGTTGAGCCTGTTGACAGCTTTGTCCATATCGGGCATTAGAAATGGGTCGTGTAGGTCGTCGAGCGACGGAGTAAAGAATCCGACAGCACCTTTCGGAGAAGAAACGCCCCTGCGCAACAACAACTCAGGCACCGGCGCGATGCCTCCGCAAACCGGAAGTAACGCCGCAGCCTCTTCCTGTTCTTGTCGTGTCAATGGTTGGTAGTTCCAGTTGTTGATCATTGTTGGCAGTTAATCTTGGCAGAATGAAATCGGCACATTCTGTCTCACGTTGCAAAATTAATCAAAAGATTTGGATTTTGCAAAATATAAGAGGGTTATTTGATGAATACATTCATATTTTTTTGCCTATGGTGCGGTCGCCTATTTCTTTTGCCAGCAATCCTCGCTTCTCCATGAGAGCCTGTATCTCAATTAAAATCTTCTGTTCTGCCTCAGGCTTGATATTTCCTATGTTTTCAGTCAAGGACTGCATCTTTGACTTTATCAACTGATTGAGCATCTCGTTTTTCCATTCCAGCACACTTCGCGGTACAAGTGAATGCATTCTGTCGAGTTCCATCTGCATTTCGCTCACCGGGTTGTTGCGCATATATATGTTGCTTAGAGGAGGCTCGTCGTTTATGGCATCGGTCACTGTGCGCCGGATGTCATCATCGTGGTGGCTTGACAACTTCTGTTCCACATAGTAGCGGGTGAAGTCAAAATCTCGTTGTGATATTTCCTTTTCGACCTGTTCTTTCAGAAGGCGTTCTTCACGCTTGATCTCAGCTATGTTCATTGCTCTTTCCGCAATTGTGTCGTAGCCGGCTTTAAGCATTGCTGTCTTGTCTGCTTCAAGCTTTTTGAGGAATTCAACCCTTGCTGATTCAAACTCATTTCTCAATTGCAATATGCAATTGAATGTTTTTTCAAAAGCCGGGAAAGTAAACCAGATATTGTCTGATTGGAGTTCGTCGGCTACAAATTCCGTCACATCTATCATTCCGATGCTGTTATCCTCATATTCGACCTCGCAGAAATCGAGCATTCCATATCGGACGCAGTTGAATACCACTGTTCGCTCAAACGGGTAATAAGGATATTGGTCTAACAGTTCGCGGCCTTTCATCGGTCGCAGATTACCTGAGACCGATGGCTGTGGGTTTTGCTCTTGTTGATCCATGCGGTCAACATCTGACACATTGCGTTGCCGGATTTGCCTGGCCACCACAGATCCCCTTGATTTTTCCACAGCGCTTTCGATTACTTCCTCCCTGACTCCAAGAATCCTGCTGCATTCCTGCACATAAACATTGCGCTTCACCTTGTCGGGGATATGTGCAAGCGATTGGACCACGCTTTCTATGGCAGCCACACGTCGCTGCGGGTCATTGCCTACATCTTTGAGAAGCACCTGGGCTTTGAACCGGATGATGTCGGTGGCATGTTCTGCCACATATTTGCGGAATTGTTCCGGGGTGTTGACTCTTGCGAAGGAATCCGGGTCATGTCCATCAGGGAGGAGAAGCACCTTGACATTCATCTTATGCGAAAGCAGCATGTCGATGCCACGCAGGGATGCTTTTATGCCGGCGGCATCGCCATCGTAGATGAGTGTGATATTGTCGGTGAAGCGATGGATCATGGCAATCTGGCCATCAGTGAGGGCTGTGCCGGAAGAAGCCACAACATTTTCCATCCCTGCCTGCCACATGCCTATGACATCCATGTATCCCTCGACAAGAAAACAATTGTCCTGTTTGGCAATCTCGCTTTTGGCCTGGAATATGCCATAAAGTTCGTTGCTTTTCTTATATATAGCGGATTCCGGAGAATTGATGTATTTTGCCAGCCCTCCCTTCAGATCCCTGCCACCGAGGGCCACCACTTTTCCGGAAGGGTTTAACACCGGGAATATGACACGCCCGCGAAAACGGTCGTAAAAACCGCCTCCCGCATTTTGTGATTCCCCTATCACCCCGACTTCGACAAGGCTTTTCATATCCATGGCGGAAAGTTTGGCAGCATTTGTTAGGGCATGGCCGCTATCAAGGTTATATCCGAGCCGGAATTTCCTGATGGCTTCGTCTGTGACCCCCCTTTGGTAAAGATACTGAAGTCCGACATTCCGGCCTTCCTCGGTATCGCGTAGGGCTTTTTCCATTTGGGCTGCGGCCCACTCATTAGCTACCAAAAGAGCCTCTCGCTCATTCATTTGGCGGCGTTCGTCGTCGGTTAACTCTTTTTCTTCTATCTTTATGTTGTATTTCTGTGCAAGGTGCCGGAGCGCATCATAGTAAGAAAGTCCTTCTTTCTCCATTATGAAGTTTACCGGACTTCCTCCTTTCTTGCATGAAAAGCAATAGCAGAAGTTTCTGACGCTGTTTACAGAAAATGAAGGTGTCTTCTCATTGTGGAAAGGGCACAACCCCATATAATTACGTCCCCTTTTTATTAGATGGACATAATCGCTCACCACCTCGACTATATCAGCAGTCTCGGTGATTTTCTGTATTGTGGCTTTATCTATCATGCGTTAAATTCGCAACGCTAATTCAGGTTACAGTTGTTTTACCCAGCGAAGTATTTCTTGTGCCGTGTGGTCGGATACCGGGACGAGTGGAAGTCGAAGTTCATTTTCGATAAGCCCCATGTCGTGCATGACACATTTCACTCCGGCGGGATTGCCGTCGGAAAAAAGAAGGCTGATTATCTCACGAAATCTGTAGTGGTAATCTACGGCCTCTATATAGTTGCCCTCAAGACAAAGATGCACCATTTCGGAAAATTCCTTTGGATAGGCGTTTCCAAGTACAGAGATTACACCCTCGGCTCCAAGTGTCATCAATGGATAAGTCATGCCGTCGTCACCGCTTATCACGGCAAAGGAGTCTGGCTTTTCCCTTGTGAGCCGTTCAATCTGGTGAATCTGACCTGAAGCCTCCTTTATTCCAATTATGTTGGGTACTTCTCTTGCCAATCTGAGGGTGGTGTCGGCTGTCATGTTCACGCCTGTGCGTCCCGGGACATTGTAAAGTATCACGGGAAGAGGAGAGGCTTCTGCTATTGCCTTGAAATGGCAGTAGATGCCTTCCTGGGATGGTTTGTTGTAAAATGGCACCACCGAAAGAATGGCGGAGTATCCTTCAAGGTCAGTCTCTTTTACCATTCGTACCACTTCAGCTGTGTTATTGCCTCCGATTCCAACTACGAGTGGGACCTTGCCATCGACGGTTTCCCTGACAAATTTCATCACACTAAGTTTTTCTTCGAGCGACAGGGTCGGTGTCTCTCCTGTGGTGCCTAACACCACAAGAAAGTCTGCGTTGTTGTCCAAAACGTGGTTGATAACCCTTTCAAGTGCTTTGTAATCTATTTCTTTCGTGGAGGTAAAGGGAGTTATAAGAGCCACTCCCATACCCAGTATGTTGATATGTGCCATAAATAAGTTGGGATGCGGAATCATGCATCACACTACAAAATTACGGATTTTTTTTCATACTTCATAAAAATTATTCATTTTTTTATGATGAATCAGTTTTGAATGTAAGGACTCAAAATTTATGTCTGCGGATTTTGATACTACAAAAATACCCTCGATTCACATCGAAGGTATAAATGTTGCCTTGGAAAGACTCGAACTCTCACAAACGGAACCAGAATCCGGTGTGCTACCATTACACCACAAGGCATCGCAAAGTTACAAAAAATTCAGTTGCCTTGGAAAGACTCGAACTCTCACAAACGGAACCAGAATCCGGTGTGCTACCATTACACCACAAGGCATTTTTGCGTCATCGGGTCATTTCCCTTTTGACGATGCAAAATTACTGCTTTTTTATGAAACCACCAAATTTTTTTCATTTTTTTTTGAAATTTTTTGATTGAAATCTGTATTGAATATATTAGATGGAGAAATGAAGAATGACCCGCTGATAGAAATTGAAGTGGGAAGGCGCGATGTTGAAATCAAGAGAAGCTCTCAGCGACATGAACTTGCGGCGTAGAAACCAAACTGCAACTGATGTCCTGTTATAGAGTGAAGCCGCATAGTAGGGCTCCCCCTGGTCAAGAGTGACTCCATAATGACCATAATATGGAAAAAGTTTGCCACCGGCATAAAACGTATTTTTAAGTTCAATGAATCTCCACATCACGTCAAGATCAGCCCAAACACCAACCGGTGTCTTCCATTTCATATCGCCACGATCTCGGGTTAGAGCACCCAACACTCCGGCTCGCAGACTGCATGTATCAAGAGATAAAGTCACCATCTTGGCCAGATTGATTCCAACGTAAGGATTATATAGGAAATTGTCAACCACATTCTGGCCTATGTGTTCAGACTTGTCAAGTGCCAGATGATTCATCATTGCCACTCCTCCCCACATAAATTTTCCATCTTTATATGTGCGTTCGCCTGAGGCTATTATGTTGAACGCCTCTCGTTGCTTCTCAGTTTGCATACCGCGCCAATCCAGTATGGCTTGAAAATATCCATTTTCATTTTTATAGCCAATCAAGGCACCACGCACGTTCCTCTGTGCATAATTGACCGAATCATTCCATATATAGTTGGGCATATCAGCATAGAGTTGGTTTTTGCCAAACATGCCAATTGCAAATCTCAAGCCTTTGTTTTGATATCGATAGTAGAGAGTGGGCGAGACTTTATGTCCGTCCCATTCGCAACCTATTGGCTGTGTCCACACAGCTCCTCCGGCCACTCGATGCCGGCCATCGTAAAGACTTACGCCTATTTCAGGTGCAAGTTGGGTCTGGAAGAAGGTCTTGGCCGCAGCATATTTGGTGTCGCCTTCGCGATTATCGAATATCGCTGACATGTCGAGGCTCCAATACAAATCCGGTCTTTGTGCGAAAAGACCGGATATGCAGTGGAATGCCATAAAGGCTATTACGATTTTTCTTATATTGTGCTTCATCTTGTAATGATGTTCTGGCGGATTGATGAGTATATTCTTGGAGTAAAGGTGTAGAGTGTGTTGACTATTACAAGCGATAAGTATCCGAAAACACTTCCGAATGCTGCTCCACACAAGATGTCGGTGGGATAATGCACGCCAAGATAAAGCCTGGATATGCTGACAACAATGGCCCAAAGGAAAATACACCCGGTGAAAATTCTGTTGCGAAAAATGAATGACAGCAACGTAGCAAGTGCAAACGTGTTGGCACCATGACAGGATGGCCAACTGTAGCCTCCGGGGGATATGCCTTTCACTATGGTGATATATTCGAAAATTGGATTGTCCGGATTGCATGGTCGAAGTCTTGCCACTATGGGCCGGATCACACTTGCACATATCTGATCGGTCATGACTATGGCCAACACTACGGCCAGAAGTGCAACGCCTGCTTTCTTCGGACCCAAACGCTTAAACAAGAAGTCAAGCAGCAAAACATAAAAAGGTATCCAAATCCATTTACCAGTGACAAGCGACATAAACTCATCAAGGAATGGAGTATGGTTGCCGTTGAAAAACAACAATATATGGTTGTCAAGAGAGGTTAACGTTTCAATCATGATTGTAAGTTCTTGAAGAAATATGAAAAATGTCCTTTATGTCCTTTCAGACTGCAAATATAGTCATTTTTTCGGAATCTATAAAATTATTTTTCTTTTTATTTGATAAAAAAAGATAAGGAGCCCAAAAACTCCTTATCTATATATAATGTTTTTATAAATTATATTAAAAGCTGTTCTATAAGGTCCCGACTCAAAAATGAGAAGTGCCATCAAAGCAATGTGTGCAAATCTGCTCTTTTGGCAGACCAATCGCTTCCACCAGATTTTCAAGAGTATTAAATTTAAGGGAGGTCAAGCCATATCGCTCTCGGATTTTCTCCACCAGTTTGCAATAGCGGCAACTTCCCGTCGTAGCGTACTCTTCAAGATGTGCATTTGAATCTCCCTCAAGTTCTTCAATGATGCGGCGGGTGATCAACTCCATTTCAGATTTTGATGACGTGAAATTGAGATAACGGCATCCATAGATCAAAGGTGGACATGCTATGCGCATGTGCACTTCCTTGGCTCCACAGTCATATAGCACTTTCACGTTGTCGTTAAGCTGTGTGCCCCTCACTATGGAGTCATCACAAAACAGCGCCCGTTTCCCTTCAAGCATGGCCTTATTGGGTACG
This sequence comes from Muribaculum sp., assembly GCA_023667055.1. Classification (GTDB taxonomy): domain Bacteria; phylum Bacteroidota; class Bacteroidia; order Bacteroidales; family Muribaculaceae; genus Lepagella. Next base: position 11,027 of record JAMPAV010000015.1, read on the forward strand.
AGCTTCATTTTGGCTATGAATGAACGCATAGTCTGATCAGACGGTGTGAAACTGCGTGGCCAGGTAGGAGTATATTTGGAGATGCAGCGTTGATACGGAGTGCCATGTCCCGCGGCATATCCAAGTGCCATCCCTACTCCCGAATCTGGAATTCCGGCCACACAGTCGATTTCTGTCTCCTTGTCCTGTTGTCCGAATGCATATCCGGATTTGAATCTTACTTCCTCTACATTTCTGTTTTCGTAGGTGGAGGTCGGGAATCCATAATAAACCCACATGAATGAACAGATCTGCATCTCCTTGTTGGCCTGACGAAGCTGTCGGATTCCGTCTGCAGTAAGTTCCAGAATCTCACCGGGACCCACATCACGTAGCAATTCGTAGTCAAGATTTGGGAAAGATGTGGATTCACTGCTGACGGCATATCCATCTTCTTTCTTGCCAATTACACAGGAGGTTCTTCCAAGTTTGTCTCTTGCCACAAGAACTGAACTTTCAGTGAGAATCAGCATTGAGCAAGATCCCTTCACCTTGTTGAAGACATTCTCGATCCCCTCAACAAACGTTTTGCCTTTATTAATAAGGAGTGCCACAAGCTCCGTGGGATTCGTAGAGCCCTGGCTGAGTTCCGCGAAGTGTGCGCCTTCGGTTATCAGTTCTCTCTCTATTTCATCGATATTATCGATTTTTGCCACAGTTACAATGGCATATCTACCGAGGTGTGAATTGATGGTGATAGGTTGTGGGTCTGTGTCGCTGATCACTCCTATGCCGATGTTGCCCTTGTACTTGTGCAGTTCTGACTCAAATTTGGTGCGGAAATAACTGCTCTCGAGTGAGTGGATGGACCGGCAGAAACGCTTTTCTTCTGCATCGTAGGTCACCATACCGCCCCGGCGTGTGCCGAGATGTGAATTGTAGTCAACGCCATAGAAAATATCGTTGACACACTTTCGTTTTAAGGCTGCGCCAAAAAAACCTCCCATAAGATTGTCAAGTTATGCTTGTTACCTGTTTAAAACTTTTCCGAAGAAGCGCAATTCGGAATGGCTCGTCGGAATCACGACGCAAAATTACAAAAAATATTGCAAATATTTGTTATAGGGAAGATTTTTTTAATTTTTTTGATTCGGAGTCCACGGCTCTTTTACCCGTTGTATCTAAGACATTCGGTCGCGATAGTCTTCGTATGTATATTTTCGTAATAGGATAGGATCTCCATCTGACGGTTTTAGCCATATTGACGGATGTTGGATTCCATTGAACATGTTTGTTTTGACCGTAGTATAATGGTTCATATCGCATAAAGTCAGCCTTTCACCCACTTTTAGTGGATGGTCAAAGTCCCAGTCGCCGACAAAATCTCCGCTCAGACAAGAATTGCCGCCGAGACGATAAGTATATCTCGTCCCATCAGCCGAATGAATGTCTTGCACCCGCAGATCCTCATTATTTTTTTCAGGCAAAGCCTCCGCTATCACAGGCTTATACGGCATTTCGAGACAATCCGGCATGTGGCAAGCAAAAGATGCATCTATTATTGCTGTTTTTATACCTGCATCCTCCACCACATCAAGCACCTCCGTGATCAAATCTCCCGTTTGCCATGTGAAGGCACTGCCCGGTTCCATAATTATTTTCAAACCAGGGTATTCTACATGAAGATCATTTATAAGTTTGAAAAGAAATCTGATATCATATCCCTTTCTTGTCATGAGATGTCCACCTCCCATATTCAGCCATTTGATTTTAGGCAGCAAGTGTCCATATTGCGACTTAAGCGCTTCAAGCACTTTAGCCAGGTCATGACTGTCTGATTCGCAAAGAGCATGGAAATGCAACCCCTCTATTCCCTCTGGCAAGCCGCCGGACAATGCCGGGGCGGATTCTCCAAATCTTGAGCCCGGTACGCATGGATTGTAAATATCAGTGTCTATTACACTGCAATGGGGATTTATGCGTAGTCCCGGACTGACCCTTTTCTCAGAATGCGTTTCATTCCAACTTTCTATTATAGGTTTGAAATGCTCATATTGTGTTATTGAATTGAATGTGATATGACTGCATCCCTTAAGAAACTGTGGGAATGTGACATCGGTATATACAGGACAATAAGCATGCACGTCATTTCCGAGATAATCAAGCGACAATTGCATTTCATTGAGTGAACTTGCTGTTGAAGCCGTGAAAAATCTTTTTATAATTGGAAAAGTTTTCCATAATGCATTTGCTTTGAATGCCATAATAATTTTCACGTCCGCTTCTTGCTCCACCCTTTTTAGCAGTTCAAGATTTTTCAGCAATCTTTCCTCATATACGATATAATATGGTGTCTGTATGTGATTCATTTCTATAAAACTGTTTGAGGTCAGAAATCTATTTTCCCTTTCTTTGCTTCTTCAAGCATCTTCTCACCGGGCATAAGGTAAATCTCGAGTCTTCTGTTTCTTGCTCTGTTATCCATCGACGTATTCGGCACCAAAGGCACATCATCACCAAATGCGTAGGAAAAAACGTAGGAGGTGTCTGCACCATTGTCTTCAAACCATGACGTAATGGCATCAACACGATCGGCCGTAATACCTTCTCTGTATTGTTCAGAGCCTGTGTTGTCTGTATGCATCACAAGAAGGACACGAAACATATCAGGATCCTTCATGTATCTCTTTATGGGTGACAGGAGTTTTGAGGCGTTTGACTTTAGTTCCACATCATTTGGAGCAAACAGAAGTTCGGCGGGAATAGTGATTAAAATAACTTCTTTTTTCCGATAAGCCTCAATTGTGCAGTCTCCATTTCTTGGGGAAAGAGGCCCGTTCATTAGTTTTTGTCTTGCTTCAATATCCTGGAATTTGCGTATGAGGTCGGCGGCCTTAGGTTCTCCCGACAAGTTTACCGATTTCAACATCTGCGTGAATGTCAAATCTTCAAGATTATCTTGCGATTTCAACTCGAAAGCACACAGAAACAATGCAAGGCATAAAATAGATACCCGTATTTTTTTCATTCTTCGCAACTTATAATTAACAAACCCTAACTCTTGTTCAAGTCTGTAAGTCCGTATGGCAGAGTCATGCGGATGATATGATTTTCCTCATCCATTTCATCTATGAAATCCTCTGTGAGTGGAATATATATTGTATTTCCATCAGGCGCTTGAACTATAAAAAGTTCATTTTCAGTATTTGTATCTATGTCAACAATACTCCCCACAACGCCTGTTTCGGAATCTTCAATTGTCCAGCCTACCAGATCATCCAATAATTCAACCTCTTCATCGAAATTATCTGAAATATATTCTTTCAACTTATTGCGCAAGGCATATATAGTCTTGTTGACAATCTTTTTTGCCTCGAATTCTGAGTCTATTCCTTCAAACTTCACAAGATGGGAGAAACTGCCCTTTTTACGGATACTTTCCGTGTAAAAGGGCACAAATATTCCGTCTATCTCTATAATTGCCGGATTCCCGGATGAAAAGTATTCCGGGGTTATATCCAGCAGCATGTTCAACTCCCCTTTCAATCCGTGAGTCTTCTGAAGTTTACCCACAGCACTTATTTCTCCATCTGTAATCATAATCATACATTTTGCAGACCTACGTTACCGACAATCTGTTGTTTCAATTTCTGAATATCTTGGCACCCAATGAATTGAGACGTTCATCAATACGTTCATATCCTCTGTCGATTTGGTCAATGTTGTCAATTCTGCTTATACCTTTGGCTGCCATGGCAGCAATGAGCAATGCGATACCGGCCCGTATGTCGGGGCTGACCATCCTCGATGCTCTTAAAGAATTGAACTTTCCGCTTCCAATCACTGCGGCTCTGTGAGGGTCGCATAATATGATCTTGGCACCCATGTCGATGAGTTTATCCACAAAGAACAGACGACTTTCAAACATCTTCTGGTGTATTAACACACTTCCCCTTGCTTGGGTTGCCGCCACCAAAAAAATACTCAGCAGATCAGGAGAAAGACCTGGCCATGGCGCATCAGCTATTGTCATGATAGAACCATCCAGAAACGATTCAATCTCATAAATTTCTTTCTGGTCTATTACAATGTCATCTCCTTTCACTTCAAGGTTGATTCCAAGCCTTGCATAAGCATCCGGGATAATACCAAGATCTCTGACCCCGACATTCTTCAGCGTTAGGCTGCTGCCTGTCATTGCTGCTATACCGATGAAACTTCCGACCTCAATCATATCGGGGAGCAACTTGTGATTTACTCCCCAAAGCGATGATACACCTTTTATTGTGAGCAGATTGCTTCCTATTCCTTCAATATTGGCTCCCATTTTCACCAGCATTTTGCAAAGTTGCTGGATATACGGCTCGCATGCAGCATTGTATATGACAGTCTTTCCATTGGCCAAGACTGACGCCATAATTAAATTGGCCGTACCGGTCACGGAAGCTTCGTCTAAAAGCATATACACTCCGTTGAGTCCTTTAGGAGCCGTAATATTGTAAACACGTCTTGTGGAATCATATTCAAATTTACCTCCGAGTTTCTCCAGACCGAGCAAATGCGTGTCAAGCCGCCTTCGGCCAATCTTGTCACCTCCGGGTTTGGGTAATACAGCCTCTCCAAATCTCGCTACGAGCGGACCTGTCACCATCACCGATCCTCTCAGAGACTGCGCCTTGGTGCGGAATTCTTCAGAATGCAAATATTCCAGATTAACATTGTCAGCCTGAAACTCGCAAGTGTGTCGGTCTATATAGGATGTTTTGACTCCAAGTCTTGTCAGCAAATCAATCAGATTGTTGACATCTGCAATGTCAGGTAGATTTGATATAGTAACTTTTTCAGGGGTTAGAAGACATGCACAAATCACTTGAAGCGCTTCATTTTTTGCACCCTGCGGTTCTATGGAGCCTTGTAGTCGGCATCCACCCTCTACTATAAATTCGCTCATGTATGTTATTTCTTTTTCTTGTTTCCCTGCTTCTGGTTTCTGTTGGATAACACTTCTTGATAATCATAAAGCTGAATCTCGCCCGGCAACAGATCTATTTTGCCGTTGCTCATGAAGCAAAGGTCTCTCAAAACCTTTTGGTCGCTTACAGCCTCTTTGTTGTGAGCCAGCATCAGCTTCTTGATATGATTGGCTATTATTCCTATCAATGTCTGTTTTTCTTCAGATTCTTCCATTTCCGACACCGTCTGCACCATATTCTGAATGTGTTTCCCATAATAACGGAAAAGTATATCACGTGCATTGCTGTAGGGTATTGAATTTGGAACCGGATTGGCTTCTTCTCTTGTGACGACATGGACAGGGAAATCTATGTCAAGTTGAAAATTAGCCATTATGTTGATATGATCCCATATCTTTTTTCTGTCGTTAGGATCTCTTCTTAGGGATGGTATCAAGACAGTCATTATCTCTGCAATTGCATTAGCACAACTGGTTCGCTGCTCTCTATCCTCAATAGAAACGCAATAATCCACAAGATTTTGTATATTACGCCCGTATTCAGCCATTTTAAGCACAGGCATTCCCGTATTGTACGGAATCATTCTTACCATACCCTCAGGAATTTCCGTCATTGCAATGTCGCGAGTGTTGATAGGTTCATCTTTTTTTATTTCTTCATCAATTATTTCTTCCATCGTTGTGTCTGTTTTCCTCTGGTTCTTATCAAATTTCATCACAGTCCTTTTACTGTGCTTTTTTTAGCCTCATATTCTTTCAGATATTCAGGGACACTGTAAGCCACATCCGTGAATTTATTCTCTCTGAATGCTTTTTCTGCGAGTGCCGTCATATCCGCTGCACGAGGATTGATGTTGTCAATCCAATGGTATCTTTCTCCTTTAAGCACATTTTTGGACTTGCCCGATCCGTCACCCATGAAATAAACATCATGTTCTTCCGGAAGTTCGCTGTAGCAACATTCTTCCAAAATCAGGGGCTGGGGATTCATCAATGTGTCAAGCCGGAAATTATAGGCGGCCGTATATACTTCCATTCGTCTCGCATCTATCATAGGCACAAGTATCTCATCACCTTGCCAGTCAAGGTCGCGAAACATAGCCTTGACCGCTAATATCTGGAGTGTGGAAATCCCTATCAGGGGCACATCAAGTGAAAAGCACAGACCTTTGGCCATCGAAAGGCCGATCCGGAGACCTGTATAACTGCCCGGACCCATGCTGACGGCCACTGCATCAATATTCCATTCTCTACGTCGGGCTTCCTTGATGCAATCCTCTACAAACGGACCGATAGCCCTCGCATGATTCATCTCTGTGTCATCTTCCCTGCTGAATTCTGCAAGTCCCTCATGGATAAGTGCTACACTGCAGTATTTCGACGAAGTCTCTATAGCTAATATTGTGCTCATATTGTTTTGTGAAAAATTTTGGAGAGTGTTCTTTCTGAATCCTAAGAATCTATGTCACGGTTCACTTTGTATATTTTGATTTGTTCGGCACATCGCATTCCGTCGATGGCAGCCGAAACAATTCCTCCTGCATATCCGGCACCCTCACCTGCCGGATACAGTCCTTTTATCTTTGTATGGCAAAGAGTATCCTTATTCCTGGGTATCCTCACCGGACTTGAAGTCCTTGATTCCAGGCCAATAAGTATTGCCTGGTTTGTCAAAAAGCCCTTGGCCTTGCGTCCGAAGTCCTGAAATCCTCTTTGCAATCTTGAAGTTATGAATGGCGGGAGCATTTTGTCAAGCCTGGCTTCATACAAACCGGGCAGATAACTCGACGGAGGCACATTTTTTGAGTCTTTGCCTTCCACGAAGTCCTGCATTCTTTGGGCAGGTGCGGAGATGCTGTCGCCTGATTCGTGATAAAACTTACTTTCAAGATCCTCTATGAAGTCAAGCAACTCGAATACGCCATGGCCTGAGTATTCAGGGAAATCACCGGGACGTATTTCCACTACCATTCCTGAGTTAGCCCAGATGCTGCTGCGTGCGGATGCCGACATACCGTTGACCACAAGTTCTCCCGGACCGCTTCCGGCAGCAACCACAACTCCACCCGGACACATGCAGAAACTATACACCCCACGTCCTTCCACTTGAGTCACAAGACTGTATTCTGCCGGAGGCAACCATCTCCCGCGGCCTGCCTTGTTATGATATTGTATTTGGTCTATCAGATTTTGCGGATGTTCGAGGCGTACTCCCACTGCGATTCCTTTTGATTCCATTTCCACACCATCGCGATGCAGATTCCTATATACGTCGCGGGCCGAGTGCCCTGTAGCAAGTATTATGGTATCTGTATGCAATTCAGTTCCGTCGGAAGTCACCACTCCCCTCACTTCAACATTTTCAATTAATATTTTATCCACCCGTGTCTGGAATCGTACTTCGCCTCCACATTTTATGATAGTCTGACGGATGCTCTTCATTATTCCCGGGAGACGGTCGCTGCCGATATGCGGATGCGCATCGATGAGTATTTCTTCCTTCGCTCCATGTTGCACCAATAAAGACAACACTTCCTCCGGATTACCTCTTTTCCGGCTTCTGGTGAAAAGTTTTCCATCCGAGAAGGTTCCGGCTCCCCCTTCACCAAAACAGTAATTTGACTCAGGGTCGATTTGTTTCTCACGATTCAGGTTGGCTATGTCAATCCGACGTGAGTCAACATCTTTACCTCGTTCCAGGACCACCGGCTTCATGCCGAGTTGAATACACCTTAATGCACCAAACAGTCCGGCGGGACCGGCTCCGGCTATCACCACGATGTCTTTCGAGTTTGAGACATCCTGAAACTGTGTCGGTGAATAGCCTGATGGGATCACCTTGTCATCAGCTGTAGCCACTCGGACTGTGAGATTTATCATGATGTCTCGCTTGCGGGCATCCACAGAACGGCGAACGATTCTCCAATCGTTTACCTTGCATCCTGCAGTGCCCGACACTTTGTTTTTTAGCAGGTCAGGCGTTCCGGCAATTTCGGGTGATACACGCAGCGTTATATCTTTTATCATATATCAAGACCAAAGAATAAACTTAAAAATCCATATTGGAATTTTGATTATCGTACAAAATTAATAAATATTTTTGGCACTTCAATAAAAGTTGAGTAATTTTGTAAAGTAATCGTAATATTATGGAAAAGAAAAACAATATAGGATGTCTGTTTGATCTTGACGGAGTATTGATCGACAGCGAGAGAATGTACACTAAAATATGGGAAGCCATAGAGCAGCAATGGCCTACAGGCATAGATAATTTTGCATACAAGATTAAAGGCACTACTCTTGAAGATATACTTGACCATTACTTCCCCGATGAGAATGTAAAGGCTCAGGTCGTAAAGGAGCTTTACCGCCTTGAAAGCCTGATGATATATGCACCATTGCCCGGAGCCATCGAACTGCTTGATGAATTGAGAAGACAGAATATACCTGTAGCACTTGTCACGAGCAGCAACGATTTGAAAATGCAGCATCTTTGGAATGATATGCCTGGATTGAAAGAAAAATTTGATGTGATTATAACCGGCGATGAAGTCACCCGTTCAAAACCAAATCCGGAGGGGTATCTCACCGCAGCACATCGTATTGGCGTGGATCCCAACAACTGTGCCGTGTTTGAAGATTCCCTTCAAGGTGTAAAAGCCGGAAAAGCAGCCGGTGCTTTTGTGGTGGGTGTGGCAGGCACACTCAAAAAGGAAGACATAGCCCCATATTCCGATATGGTTGTCAATGGTGTGGCCGAAGTAAATGTGGATGTGATTCGTAACAAACTAACCGACAGATAACATGGCAAATTTCGAGCCTCTTGCCGAGCGTCTGCGTCCCAATACTCTTGACGAGTATATTGGTCAGAAGCATCTTGTAGGTAGCGGTGGCATAATCCGCAATATGATAGAGACCGGAAAGGTCAATTCTTTCATACTCTGGGGGCCTCCCGGTGTAGGAAAGACCACCCTTGCACGCATTATCGCCAATACAATAGATGCAAAATTCTACACTCTGAGTGCTGTAACTTCAGGAGTGAAGGATGTTCGCGATGTTCTCGACAAATGCACTCGCGAGGCAACGAGCATGTTTGCGACGGCCCGTCCTATATTGTTCATCGATGAAATCCATCGTTTCAATAAGGCTCAGCAGGATTCTTTGCTTGGTGCTGTGGAAAAAGGTGTGGTCACCCTCATTGGCGCCACTACAGAGAATCCATCATTCGAAGTTATCCGGCCACTCCTGAGCCGGGCACAGGTATATACTCTCAAATCGCTTGAACAAGATGATCTTAAAACGCTTCTTGACCGGGCGTTGACTAAAGACCGGGTGTTGTCGAAAAGAAAAGTGGAAGTGAAATCCACAAATGCTTTGTTTCGTTTTTCGGGAGGTGATGCCCGCAAATTGCTCAATATCCTTGATTTGTTGGAACAGAGTGTGCCACAGGACTCCCCTATTGTCATAGATGATGAATTTGTCACCAATAGCCTTCAGGTGAATCCCGCTGCCTACGACCGAAATGGCGAAATGCACTACGATATCATTTCAGCTTTCATCAAGTCTATCCGTGGAAGCGATCCCGATGCTGCTGTGTATTGGTTGGCGAGGATGGTGGCCGGGGGTGAGGATCCAAAGTTTATAGCCAGGCGACTTGTGATTTCTGCTGCCGAAGACATAGGTCTTGCCAATCCTAATGCTTTGCTTCTTGCCAACGCCACATTTGATGCCCTGCAAAAAATAGGTTGGCCTGAAGGCAGGATAATATTGGCTGAGTGCACCATATATCTTGCCACATCGCCGAAAAGCAATTCTGCATATCTTTCTATAGATGCAGCCCTTGATATGGTGAAGAAGACGGGCGACCTGCCTGTCCCTTTGCATCTGCGCAATGCGCCTACGGCTCTGATGAAAGAGATGGGATATCACGATGGCTATAAGTATGCCCATGATTATCCCAACCATTTTGTGGACCAGCAATATCTTCCCGATGCCCTCGCAGGCATGAGGCTTTGGACTCCACAGGACAATTCCTCAGAAACTAAACTTGCCGCCTTCATGCAGCATCTGCACTCCACAAGATGACTCATCGCTTCCTATCATAGTATTCCGGCAGCACGGAATAACTCTGCATAATACTCAGCCTTTCGTTCCATCTTCATCGGGTAGGCACGGCTTGTGGAAGGCATACGCCATATATGTAGGCCATCATCCGATTCCACCATCTCCCCCATTTTGGGTAATCTTGTTTTTGTGATACCGGCTATAATTCCGGCTGCTTTTTCCCCTGTGGTGGCAATCGTGCGACATTCCGGTATTTCCTCAAGCAAATCATAGAGGGGCATGGGGGTGAGTATCTCGAGAAACTTATCAGAGGCATTTCCTTTAAGCCGTCTCACTTCGCGCCCCGTGTCATTTAACGCTATATGATTGATGGCAGCCAGTTTTCTGCAATCTGCTTCACGAAAACATTTTCTTTCCGAATCATAGAGTGCATTTTTGTCATCAAGGAATAGCAATCCGCAAATTCGCCAGAAATCATTTATAGGGTTTGGATAATAGAAATTCATGCTCCAGCGGTGTTCTCCCGGTGGGAAAGTTCCCATAATCAATGCCCTTGCTCCAGCAGGCAAAAATGGCTCAAAAGGATGCCTCTCTATAATAATATCATTCATATATTTCCAAATTAAATCGTTTGTAAATATAACAACACATTGGGTCTAATTATGGCTTTATTGCAGAATTTGAAAGATAATTTTCACGTGTAATCAAAAAAATTTACTAAATTTGCAACATTGGAGACATTCTTTTGTCTTGTGTCGCGACATACGATGGATTTCCCTACACAAATAAGTTGAAATAGTCTCGTTAAACACGATTTTTATGAATGCCAAATCAGTCAAAACTTGCATTATAAGCACCACGCTCATGTTAGCAGCCACTTCAGTTGCTATGGCAACTCCTTGGATACCCGACCAGGGTGACGGGACATACATAAATCCAATAATACATGCCGATTATTCAGATCCCGATGTGATACGGGTAGGCGATGACTACTGGATGGTGGCATCAAGTTTCAACTGCTTTCCCGGCATCCCCATACTTCACTCAAAAGATTTGGTAAACTGGAAAATAGCCGGTCATGTCTATGAGCGGTTGCCACTTGACAAATACGATCATCCGGTGCATGGAGAAGGAAGCTGGGCTCCGGCTATACGGTATCATGATGGTAAATTCTACGTTTACTTTTGCACTCCCAATGATGGCCTTTTCGTAGCTCGGGCTGAGAATCCCAAGGGAGAATGGGAATTGACACAGATTGTAGATGTAGTCAAATGGGAGGATCCATGTCCTTTTTGGGATGAAAATGGTGATGCCTATCTCATACACAGCATACACCGTGGAGGTCCGGCGGTACTGCACCGAATGTCGGCTGATGGCATGTCGCTTCTCGACAATGGCATTGTGGTCTATCATGACGAGGCTACAAATCCAATATTGGAAGGGCTCAAAATGTATAAACGGGATGGATGGTACTATATCTTTGCGCCTGCGGGTGGAGTGGAAACCGGTTGGCAAACAGTGTTGCGCTCGAAAAACATTTATGGCCCATACGAGGCACGCAGGGTTTTGGAACAAGGTAACACCGAAATCAACGGACCACATCAAGGAGGTCTTGTGGATACTCCCGATGGCAATGAATGGTGGTTTGTGCATTTTCAGTCAAAAGGCAATTATGGAAGGGTCACTCATCTCCAACCGGCTTCCTGGAGTGATGATGGATGGATTGTTATAGGTGAAGACAGTGATGAAGATGGTATAGGCAACCCTGTAAAAAGTCATCGTAAGCCATCGCTACCGGGTCAAGCCATAACAAAGCCCCAAACCACCGACCAATTTTCCGATACCATCCCTTCTCATCAATGGCAATGGCAATCACATGCAAAGAATGATTGGTATTCCTTGACAGCAAATCCCGGACATCTGCGTCTTTATGCCATAGCATGTCCGTCGGAAAAGGGAAATCTCTATTATGCCGGCAATATGTATCTTCAGAAATTTCCAGCTCCGGAATTTACAGCAACGACCCTCGTTGACACACACTTCATTGCAGATGGGGATAGAGCAGGACTTATCACAATGGGAAGCAAGTATTCTTATATTGCCGTCATAAAAGGTGATAGCGGCAACAGAGTGGCAGTAGTGACGGGACGGAATGACAAATTTGCTGTCACACCAGAGGAAATTGCATCGGCTCCAATCAGTACGGACAGAGTCTGGCTTAGAATGCAACTGACTTCAGAAACTGAATGCAGCTATTTCTACAGTACAGACGGACAACACTTTCATTCGCTTGGCGTTCCCTGCAACGTATATCCCGGAGTATGGATTGGTGCAAAGACAGGAATTTTCTGTAGTTCACCCAACATTGTCCCTTCTTCAGGATATGCAGATTTCGATTACTTCATTCTAAATTCGGTGAAAAAAAAGTAAATTTCTCATACTGTGGAATCTTTTCTTACATCAATAGCCAAAGCATACTCGGCTCAATATTCAGATTTGTCTTCTTTTCTGTTTGTCTTTCCCGGAAGACGAGCAGGCACTTTCTTCATCAAGTATCTGGCTGAATCCACACGCGGACGCGACATACTTTTGCCCGATGTCACCACCATGTCCGACTTTGTGGAGAAAATATCAGGGAAAGTAGTGGCCGGGCGCATTGAATTGCTCTTCATATTGTATCAGGCTTACTCCGGATTGCTCAGGGATGCCGGCGCTGAGAAAATACCCGACTTCGACGCATTCCGCCGTTGGGGAGAGACCGCCCTCTCTGATTTCAACGAGGTTGATATGCAGTGTGTGGATCCGGATGCCATATTCAAGAATGTGAAAGACATCAAGGAAATAAGCAGCAACTTCCTGACTGAAGAACAGATGAAAGTGATGAATGAATTTTTCGGACAAGCCTTCGATCCCGAAAACATCGCCACTGAGTTCTGGAAAAAGTTCACCGATAAGGAAGACAGCGAACTGCACTCTAAATTCAGATTGCTTTGGCAAGTTCTTGCCCCGCTATATGCTAAATTCAAGGAGCATCTCGATGCCATGGGTCTTACCACTTCAGGCGGTTCCTATAGAATTGCCGCAGATATACTGGAGAAAGGATTCCCTCGCAATGTCAAAGCGGAGAAAGTCGTAATGGTGGGATTCAACGCCCTCACCTCTTCTGAAAGGAAGATTTTTGACGCCCTTTCCAATCTTGAGGATGAGTCCTCAGGAGAACCCTTCGCCGACTTCTTTTGGGACGCTCCCGGGCCGGTGATTCTTGACAGGTTTTCCACAGCCGGACGATATGTGCAACACGGCATAGATCGTTGGCCGGCACCGCAATGGGCTCTCCCCTATCTTGCAGAGTCTGATGTCGAAGTTATGCCAAAGGATATCCGCGTCATTTCCGTACCATCTAATTCAGCACAGACAAAAGTGGTGTCGGAGGTACTTGCCGACATGACCTCTCGCCTGCCGGAATCGGATTTCACTTCGGCAAAGGTTGCCGTGGTGCTTCCCGATGAAGGATTGCTTATGCCCATGCTGTATTCCCTGCCTGCAGGGATTAAGGATGTCAATCTCACCATGGGTTATCCTCTGCGGCTGTCGGCTGTCTATACTTTCGTGTCGCTTCTGCGGCGCCTTGAGTCAAGCCGACGCAAATCGGGCAACGGCATCGGCTACTACTACAAGGATTTCAACATGCTACTCTCCCATCCGTTTAGCCGAGTGCTCTTCGGACAGGCCGTGACAGATGTGAAGGAGTGGATCATGAAGCACCACAGGTTTATAATTGACGTGGGCGATATCCGGGATATAAGCCCCGACATGGCCAATCTTCTTCGTCCGCTCAACGATGATGCAGGCCCCGAAGAAACATTTGAATGGCTCGACCTTATTCTCAGTCGCATTGCCTCTGCCACAGACCGGGATGAGACCAAGACAATCAAAGACAACGTGGATGCTTCCAACATAGCAGTCTATAGGCTCGCCTTGCGAAAGATGCTGGAGGCTGTGGAGGAATATGGCATCTCAATGCAGTGGCGCACATTTCTAACCCTGACCGACAGATTGATATCCTCCGAAACTGTGAATTTTGAGGGGCAACCGCTGAAGGGACTTCAGGTGATGGGCATACTCGAGACCCGCGCACTTGATTTCGAAAGAATCATTATACCTTCACTCAATGAGCGGATACTGCCTGCAAGGAGAAGGACAAGGACCTTTATATCCGACTCACTCCGCAAGGCCTACGGACTGCCGCCCGTGAACTACTCCGAATCCCTGTTTGCATATTATTTCTATAGGATGATAGCCAGAGCCAAGGAAGTGGTGTTGCTCTACGACTCACGCTCCTCGGAAGGTGTGCGCAGCGGGGATGTGTCGCGATATGTATTGCAGCTCAGGTATCTCTATGCCCGCGAAAACCTGCGGATGGAGTCAAGGTCTTTCAGAATGTCGAAATCGGAATTGAAACCATCACCTATAGCGAAAACCCCTCAGATGCTTGAGGGGCTTTCCACATTCCTTGATCCCGGGCCAGAAGGAAGCAATCTCTCGGCCACCGCTTTGACAAAATATACAGGTTGCCAGTTGAGATTCTACTATGAGAATATCCTGAAAATCAAGACTGATGAGGAATCCGGAGAATATATCGATTCCATCACCCAGGGCTCTATCGTGCACGACGTGATGCAAAGAATGTATCTGCCCGACCATTTGCAGAAGAAATTCCTTGAAAATCCACAGGTTATCGATACTGCACTCATCAATTCGAGGATCAAGGATGCCAACCGAATCGATGATATGATAAAGAAAGCAATCAACCGGCTTTTCTTTCACCTTCCAGCCGACCAGGAAGACCGACCTCTTCGTGGTTCGTCGGCTCATGTGGCCAAGATTCTTCGCAATCAGGTCATCGGAATCCTCAAATTTGACCTTTCGCAGGCTCCGTTTCTTCTTTTTGGAGTTGAGATGGATGGCAACGTCTCGCTCCGTATGCCCGATGGAAGGCTTGTCAACATGCGGTATGCCATAGACAGACTCGACACTCAGCTTGTGACTCACGATGGAGTGGAACGTGAACTTCTCAGAATTGTAGATTACAAGACCGGCACCGTACATGCTGAGGCTGAGACCATGGAATCTGTCTTCATGGGAGACTACAAAGGCAAAAACCTCCTTCAGTTGTGGCTTTATGCAAATCTTTTTGACGCTCTTCCAGACAAGAACTTCGATAAAAACGGGCCTCGTCCGATCTTAGACCTCTTTGGCCAGAAGCCCGGCTTCCCCACCCAACCTCTGATTCTGGAACTTTACGACATCAGCTATATTTCATCGGGCCGACATGTATATCCAAAAGTGGAAGGCGAGTTTCAGCAAGACCATACGCAAAAGAATGCCGAATATCTATCGCTGCTCGAAAACACCCTTGAAGAACTATTTGACCCCTCATCACCATTCCGGCCAGCAGCTGATGAAGAAGCATGCCGCTACTGCCCTTTCAAGACCATCTGCTGGCGCTAACCCACACAACGACAACAACGACAACAGTGAAAACAATGAAAACAATGAAAACCAAACTTGCGTATGTCGGAAAAAATTAGTAATTTTGCAACCGCAAACCCAAAAGCAATACGGGCGGCTGGTTGACATCGGGTATGTCGCTCATGCCGGACCCACTGTGTGATGGGAAATATTAATTTATTTTTAGTAACACATTTTTCAGAAAATGAAGAAATTCGCTCTTAAGGCTGAAGCTCGTCAGGAGCTCGGCAAGAAAGCCGTCAAGGCTCTTCGCAACGAAGGCAAAATCCCCGCTGTCCTCAATGGCGGCAAACTCGTGGAACTTCCTTTCAACGGCACACTCGAGGCTGGTGAGAAACTCGTGGAACTCGACTCAAAGCGTGGCATGATCACCACTGACATCACAGTTAAGGCTGAGGATGTTCGCAAACTCATCTACACTCCAGATATCTTTGAGATCGACCTCGAACTCAACGGCAAGACCCGTAAAGCTGTCATGAAAGATCTCGCTTTCCAGCCCGTAAAGGACACAGTACTCCACATCGACTTCCTCGAAGTATATCCCGACAAGCCCATTGTGATGGAAGTGCCCGTTAAGATCGAAGGTCACGCCGAGGGTGTGAAAGCAGGTGGTAAGCTCCAGCTCTCCATGCGTAAACTTAAGGTAAAGGCTGTTTATACTGAAATCCCCGAACAGCTTGTTGTCAATGTTGACCACCTTGGTCTTGGCAAGTCACTCGCAGTTGGCGACCTCCACTTCGAGGGTCTCGAACTGATGAATGCCAAGAATGCAGTTGTCTGCGCCGTTCAGCTCACTCGTGCTGCACGTGGTGCCGCTGCCAAGGCAGAGTAATCATTGCTCAGCAAAAAAGTCACAGAGGCGATATGGGGATTCCCCATGTCGCCTTATTTAATGCACAATGCACAATGATTAGTTTTTTTCTGAATTTGTTTAAAAGCAGGGTAAAAGACTCTGAGATAAAAGAAAAAGAAACAAATATGAAGAGATATTTGATAGTAGGCCTGGGCAACATCGGTCCCGATTATGTCGGAACCCGACATAATGCCGGCTTCATGGTTGTGGATAATATTGCAAAACGCGCAGGAGCACCATGGAAATCATGCCGATATGGCGACATGGCCACTGTGAAGATCAAAAACTGCGAACTGATGCTCCTGAAGCCGTCCACATTCATGAACCTCAGTGGTGTGGCTGTGAGATACTGGATGAACCAGGAGAAACTGCCACTCGAGAATCTGCTTATTGTGGTGGATGACCTCGCACTTCCTTTTGGCACAATCCGCCTGAAGCAACGCGGCTCAGATGCCGGACACAATGGATTGAAGAATATTGCTTCCGAACTCGGCAATATCAACTATGCCCGTCTTCGCATTGGCGTGGGAAATGAATTCTCACGTGGTCATCAGATTGACTTCGTCTTAGGCGTATTCCCTCCGGAGGAGAGAGAGCAGTTGCCGGCCATCCTCGAAAAGGCTGCCGACTGCGTTGAGGCTTATTGTCTTTCCGGCCCGGCTTTCGCCATGAACCATTTTAACTAAAAAAATCCACATCTTTTCAGATGTGGATTTTTTATATTACTATGCTACGTGCCAAAGGCACGTCCCTACACATTGCAAATTAATATATTGCGTTTATAATTTTTTAGAATAGCTGCTTGGTGACTTTGGAACCCTTACGCACGATATAAATGCTGCCTTTCTCAGGCTGTGCCACCTTCACACCCTGAAGGTTGAAGTATTCAGCCGACGCAGCATCAACTTCTATGCCATCTACAGCGGCTGTAATATCCTTTGTATGTGTAAAGTTTACATATATCGTACAGTCTGAACCTTCCAACTTCATGTCTCCAACTCTTGCTGAAAGATCAAGTTTAAAGGTTGTAGGAGTGGTGAAATCCTGGATATCGACCTCATGAATATCTAATTTGATAAAACTTCCTGCTTCTATTGATCTTAAATTGGCCGGTGATGTAACCTGTCCATTCTGGGCACCCAAACAATTGCCAGGGGCTGATTCAAAATCATAACACAACTGGAACATAGCAGTTTTTTCGTTAACACAAGTCATGTTGAAATCTAAGTTTAGGCTCTCGTCGTTCACGTTGGTTGCCTTAACTGTTGCAGCTGCCATGTAACTTTTTAAATCGTCAAAACCGAGATCTGCATATTCGTCATAATACGTATCTTCTGTTACAGTCTGTCCATTTTCAATCACTTTGTCTCCAAACGTGAGTTTGAAGTAATCTGCAAATGATTCTGCATTCATTGATGCTGTCATTGCAGCTAAAATTGCTGTTAGTAAAAATTTTTTCATTGACTATTTTTTTATGTTTATTTCTCATTTATTTGTCATATCCTAAGGATTCATTCCTTAATACAACCAGCTTTTCAATCGCAAAATTAACAAAAATTTTTATATAATACGTTCTTCTACTGTGAAAATTAAGAAAAATATGTTAAATTTGCACTTCAAACTGTTATTTACAACCTTATTCAATGAAAAATCTTTATAAATTGGGGATTGGCATGTCCATGGTCTTTGCAGCTGTCACATCCTCTACTACTTTGGCTGAGGCTGGTAGTCCGGTGGAAGTTCTTGCTTTCTCAATGCCCGACGGTAACGGCGGACTAAAACTTGCAACAAGAGGCCGCAACAACGAATGGAACAGTCTTGGAAACTTCTACGGATTCCTGAGCAGCGACTTTGGCGCATGGGGAAGTGGCAAACGTATGCACAATGTCAGACTCGCACAAGATGCCGACGGCAAATACTGGGTGGTATTCAATCCCGACAAAGATGGAGAGGTGGTAGCCTATGCTTCTTCCGACAATTTTGAGGTGTGGACTCCGCAGGAGTATCGGCGTGCAGACTCTGACTTCATGAAGGCCTTGCCGGCTTCCGTAAAATTCAATTCCCTCTCTGAAGAAACTGTCCAAGGCAATAAGGTGATGGGCACTGTCTTAACACTCGACTCTGACTTTATCGACCGACTAAACGGCTATATCCATTATCGAAATATAGCCAACACGCGCAATGACGAACGGATGGACCAGGATCCCTGGCGTTTCAAAGACCTCAAGCCACTGAAGGCAACGGTCTCTCTTGACAAGAAAAACGCAAAACCAATCAGCGACAAGTTTATCGGCATATTCTTTGAAGATATAAACTATGGTGCGGATGGCGGTCTTTATGCGGAACTTATCCAAAATCGTGATTTTGAATATTCTGCCAACGACCGCAAGGAATGGGATGCCAAGACCTGTTGGTCTGCCACCGATGGCACTTCGATGGAAATTGCCACCGATAATCCTATCCATGCCAACAATGCGCATTATGCAAAGGTGGCCACAGGCAACAATGCGGGTTCGATTTCCAATGAGGGCTTTGACGGCATCGTGCTTAAAAAGGGTGACAAATATAAATTCAATATATTCGCAAGAGCCGACAAGAAGACAGCACTGAAGGTCATCTTGACTAATAAGGCAGGCAAAGTTATGGCTCAGGGAAAAATCAACGTGCCTGCCGGGTCCGGCTGGAACAAACTCAGTACCACCCTCACCGCAAAGGACGCTTGTTCCGACGGTGTCCTTAAGATTGAGTTGCCAAAGAATTCAAAGATTGACATGGATATGGTGTCCCTTTTCCCCGAAAAGACTTTCAAGGGACGTGCAAACGGCCTGCGTGAGGATTTGGCACAAACCCTCGCTGATCTTCAACCCAAGTTCATGCGTTTTCCCGGAGGTTGCGTCACCCATGGAAATGGAATTGACAACATTTATGACTGGAAAGGCTCGGTAGGCCCTCTCGAAGCGCGCAAACCGCTACGCAACATCTGGGGTTACCACCAGACACGTGGTCTCGGTTTCTTTGAGTATTTCCAATTCTGCGAAGACTTGGGCATGGAGCCTCTTCCGGTTCTTGCAGCCGGCGTACCTTGCCAGAACTCATCCATCAAGTCTCACTACAGCCACGACTTGCTAACATCCTGCGGCCAGCAGGGAGGAATTCCCCTGGCCGACATGCCGGCTTACATACAGGATATTCTCGACCTTGTGGAATACGCCAATGGTCCGGCTGATTCCAAATGGGGTAAAGTCCGCGCTGAGGCCGGACATCCGGAACCGTTTAACCTCAAATATCTCGGTATCGGCAATGAAGATCTTATAAGCGAGGCTTTCAAGGAAAGATTCAAGATGATTCAGGATGCTGTGAATGCCAAATACCCGGAAATAATCGTGGTGGGTACTGTAGGTCCATTCTTTGAGGGATCAGACTATGAAGAGGGCTGGAAATTCGCCCGCGAGGAAAATGTGCCCATTGTGGATGAGCACTATTATGTGGCTCCTGGATGGTATGTAAACAACCGCGATTTCTACGACAATTATGACCGTAAGGGACCGAAGGTATATCTCGGCGAGTATGCTTCCCACTATCCGGGGCGCGAGTCGAATCTCGAATGTGCTTTGTCGATAGGTCTTTATCTTACCGATGTGGAGCGCAACGCAGACGTGGTGGAAATGACGTCATACGCTCCCCTTTTGTCGAAGAAAGGTCGCACCCAGTGGCGTCCTGACCTCATTTACTTCGACAACGAGAACATCAATCTCACTCCTGATTATTTTGTACAGAAGATGTATGGCACAAATTCCGGGACCCAATATATACCTGCATCAGTAAAACTTCAGGAGAAGAGTGGAAAGGAAGTCACTAAAGATGATGTCACCAACAGATTTGGAATCTCCACAGTGGTAGATGAAAAGACAGGTGATACCATCCTGAAGATAGCCAATATGCTACCGGTGGAAATTGACGTTAACCTTGATGGCTATCCTTCCGGGACTGCTGAGATGACAACGCTTTCCGGCACTCCACGCCAAAGGAATGCCGCTCCGGTTACTTCCACTCTCCGGTTAAACGGCAATGTCAGTGTTCCGCCCTATTCCTTCTCAGTTGTCCGACTGAAATAAAATTATAAAACTTCGCAAAAATCCACTTGAGCAAACCCAAGTGGATTTTTTTATTTTTTTACCCTTATTTATTTTTGCAATTCCGATTATTTTATTAATTTTGTATGTTGAAGTCGGAATAGTGACACCGCCTTTAGCAAAACCAAACTTAAGAACATTTTTTATATACCATAAAAACAACGACAAATGTATTTATTAGGCTACGATATCGGCACTTCATCGGTGAAGGCAAGCATCGTGGATGCTGAAAGCGGAAAATGCTTGGCTTCCGATTTCTTTCCTAAAGTTGAGGCTCCGATCAAAGCCCTGCATCAAGGCTGGGCAGAACAGAATCCTGAAAGCTGGTGGCAATATTTGAAGGAAGCCACCGCCAGCGTACTCAATATATCGAAAGTTGACCCCAAAGACATAAAAGCCATAGGCTTCTCATTCCAGATGCATGGCCTTGTATGCGTTGACAAAGACAGAAAACTTCTGCGCGATGCCATAATTTGGTGCGACTCCCGCGCTGTCCCCTATGGTGAGAAGGCATTTGAGGATCTCGGACCCGAATTGTGTCTTTCCCATCTTCTCAACTCACCCGGAAATTTCACAATCTCAAAACTCGCATGGGTCAAAGACAACGAACCGGAAATTTTCGAGAAGATATATAAGGTGATGCTCCCGGCCGATTACATTGCCATGAAGATGACCGGAGAGATTTGCACCACTCCTGAAGGACTCTCCAACTATGTGGTGTGGGACTTCAAGGAAAATGCTCCGGCAAAATTCCTTATGGACTACTTTGATTTCGACATGTCGATTCTTCCGGAAGTCCGTCCTACTTTCAGTTTCCAGGGCGCTCTCACTGAAGATGCAGCCAGGGAACTTGGACTCGCCCCCGGCACACCGGTCACTTACCGAGCCGGCGACCAGCCAAACAATGCGCTTAGCCTTAACGTATTCAATCCGGGTGAGATTGCTGCAACTGCCGGCACTTCCGGAGTGGTTTATGCAGTGAATGGGAAGGTGGATTGCGACCCCAAATCCCGTGTCAACTGTTTTGCACATGTCAACCATACCGCCGAGGCTCCGAGAATCGGCGTGCTGACTTGCATCAACGGAACAGGTATTCTCAACAGCTGGATGAAACGCAATATAGCTCCGGAAGGAATGAGCTATGATGAAATGAATCGGCTTGCCGAGTCTGTTCCTGTCGGTTCGGAGGGTGTAAGCATCATCCCATTTGGCAACGGTGCGGAACGTATCCTTCAGAACAAGGAAATCGGATGCTCCATCCACGGCATAAACTTCAATATCCACAACAAGGCTCATCTGCTTCGTGCAGCTCAGGAAGGAATCGTGTTCTCGTTCATGTATGGAATTGAAATCACAGAAGCCATGGGGTTGAAAGTGGATACTATCCATGCCGGAAACGCCAATATGTTCCTAAGTCCTCTTTTCCGCGACACACTCGCCGCTGTGAGCGGTGCCACCATCAAACTTTATGAGACCGATGGAAGCGTCGGGGCTGCAAAGGGAGCCGGAATTGGAGCCGGAATCTACAAGGATCATAATGAGGCCTTCGCCACTCTGAAAAAAATTAAGGAGATCACTCCTCCTGCCGACCGCGCACCATATCTGGAGGCTTACGCCCGCTGGAAAAAGATTCTGAACCGCGAATCACTCTGATTGCTAAAGTCATTGGAGTCATTAATGTTCTTAAAGTCCTTAAAGACCTTAACACTTAAAAATAAAAAATAACCAAATAAAATAACTCAAAAGAAATGGCACAGAAAGAATACTTCCCTAATATTGGGAAAATCAAATTCGAGGGCACTTCAAGCTATAATCCCCTCGCCTATCGCTACTATGACGCTGAGAGAGTTGTTCTCGGCAAACCGATGAAGGAATGGCTCAAATTCGCCATGGCATGGTGGCACACTCTTTGCGCTGAAGGCGGCGACCAGTTCGGCGGCGGCACAAAGAAATTCCCCTGGAATGTGGGCGAGACTGCTGTGGAGCGTGCCAAGAACAAGGCTGACGCAGGCTTTGAAATCATGGAGAAACTCGGCATCGAGTATTTCTGCTTCCACGATGTTGACCTCGTTGACGAAGGCAACTCCGTAGAAGAATATGAGGCAAACCTCAAAGAAGTTGTGGCTTACATCAAGCAGAAGATGCAGGGCACAAACATCAAGAACCTCTGGGGCACTGCAAATGTATTTGGCAACGCCCGCTATATGAATGGCGCAGCAACAAATCCCGACTTCGACGTTGTGGCACGCGCCGCTGTCCAGATTAAGAATGCAATCGACGCCACTATCGAACTCGGCGGCTCCAACTATGTGTTCTGGGGTGGACGTGAAGGATACATGAGCCTTCTCAACACCGACCAGAAGCGTGAGAAAGAGCACCTTGCAATGATGCTCACAAAAGCCCGCGACTATGCCCGCAGCAAAGGTTTCACCGGTACTTTCCTTATCGAACCGAAACCAATGGAACCGTCCAAGCATCAGTATGATGTTGACACAGAAACCGTAGTTGGCTTCCTTAAGGCTCACAACCTTGACAAGGACTTCAAGGTGAACATCGAGGTTAACCATGCAACACTTGCAGGTCATACTTTCGAACATGAACTCTGCGTGGCTGTTGACAACGGTATGCTCGGCTCCATCGACGCTAACCGTGGCGACTATCAGAATGGCTGGGATACAGACCAGTTCCCCATCGACAACTATGAGCTCACCCAGGCCATGATGCAGATCATCCGCAACGGTGGTCTCGGCAATGGCGGTACAAACTTCGATGCCAAGACCCGTCGC
Organism: Muribaculum sp.; assembly: GCA_023667055.1. GTDB lineage: Bacteria > Bacteroidota > Bacteroidia > Bacteroidales > Muribaculaceae > Lepagella. The sequence goes on from JAMPAV010000015.1 coordinate 34,346, forward strand.
AACTCCACCGACCTCGAAGACATATTCATCGCCCATATCGCCGGCATGGACGCTATGGCCCGTGCTCTTCTCAGCGCTGCTGACGTTCTTGAAAAATCTCCTTACAAGAAGATGCTGGCCGACCGCTACGCTTCCTTCGACAAAGGCGAGGGCAAGGAATTCGAGGAAGGTAAACTTTCTCTCGAACAGCTTGCTGAAATCGGCCGCAAGGTCAACGAGCCTGCACAGACAAGCGGTAAGCAAGAACTCTACGAGGCCATCATCAACATGTACGCCTGATATTAATTCATAATTCATAATTTTTAATTGTGAATTTATAAAACATCATTAATAAGGGGCGCGCCCGAAGCGCGTCCCTTTTTTAACCTACTGATTGAAATGAAAAAGACCGCCTTGCTGACATTGCTCGCAGCTTGCTCCTGTGCACTTGCATCCCGTCCTGATGCCGCTCTTTGGGTTCCGGATTCTGATTCCCCATGCACTGTGAAGTATAAAGGGAAGGATGCCATCGCCAAGAAAGCTGTAGAGATTCTATCAAAAAGCAATCCCGATGACTATTTCAGCAACTACGTTCTCGTGTCTAAAAAACTTGATGCTGCGCCCAATGAGTTTTACAAAATAAGCGTTGACAGTCTGAAGAAAACAGTGACAATAGCCTCGCCTTCCGGTCGCGGTATGCTCTATGGCGCCCTCTCCCTATATCGTCTGGAATCATGCTATGATCATGAGGATTCACCAAAACATTCAATCAGGATATTAAATCACTGGGATAACCTTGATGGGACTGTAGAAAGAGGTTATGCAGGTAAAAGTATATGGAACTGGAATGAATCCATTACAGACTCAAAAAAGGCACTTTATGAAAAGTATGCGCTTGCAAATGCCATGGCAGGCATCAACGGAACGGTACTGAACAATGTCAACGCCTCTCCCAATATGCTCAACGATGAAATTTTGGAGCGTGTGGCAGCTGTGGCCGACATTCTGCGTCCCTACAACATTAAGGTTTATCTGTCGGTAAATTTTGCTTCTCCAAGTGCAATCGGAGGTTTTTCTACTTCCGACCCCCTGGATAAGGATGTACAGGGATGGTGGATGGATAAGGTTAAAACTATTTATTCTCTGATTCCTGATTTCGGCGGTTTCCTTGTGAAAGCCAACAGCGAGGGACAACCGGGTCCCTGCGACTTCGGTCGCACCCATGCCGAAGGTGCCAACATGCTTGCAAAAGCATTGAAACCGTATGGTGGAATTGTAATGTGGCGTGCTTTCGTATATAATGCCACAGACCCGGACCGTGCCAAACAGGCATACAATGAATTTATGCCTCTTGACGGAAAATTTGACACTAATGTGTTGGTCCAGGTGAAAAACGGTCCCGTCGATTTTCAACCCCGCGAACCATACAGCCCTCTTTTTGCCGGTATGAAGGAGACTCCACTGATGGCTGAACTGCAGATTACACAGGAATATCTCGGACATGCCAACCATCTTGCTTATCTTGCCCCGATGTGGGCGGAATTTTTTGAAGAGGCTCCATGTGATAATGTGAAAGGAGTGGCGGGAGTGGCCAATATTGGAGATGACGAGAATTTCACGGGACATCCTCTTGCACAGGCCAACTGGTATGCCTTCGGCAGACTTGCATGGAATCCGCAGCTTAGTCCTTCCCGGATTGTGGAGGAATGGGCAAACCTGACACCATGGATAAATGCAGGGGGAGAGGAAATGGAAAAATTCAAGGATATTATGGTGTCAAGCCGAGAATATGTGGTAGATTACATGATGCCAATGGGTCTGCACCATATTTTTGCATGGGGACACCACTATGGTCCGCAACCCTGGTGTGAGATACCCGGTGCACGTCCTGACTGGCTTCCAAAATATTATCACAAGGCTGACGCCGATGGCATTGGATTTGACCGCACTGTGGCCACCGGCAGTGGCGCCACTGCTCAATACCCCTCTCCCATCGCGGATCAATTGGAAAAAGAATCATCCTGTCCGGAAAAATATCTGCTTTGGTTTCATCATCTCGACTGGAATCACAAATTGAAGAGCGGAGAGACCCTTTGGCAAGCACTCAACCGTCATTACGACAATGGAGTGGCCGGAGTGGATAGGATGCGTACTCAATGGAAGAGTCTTGAAGGATGTGTGGATAAGGAAGTATATGCCGACATATCCAAACGTTTGCTAACCCAGCATAAGGATGCCATCTGGTGGAGGGATGCTTGTCTTGAATACTTCGGTGGCATAGCCAATAAAAAGGCTTCGAAAAATTCGATGCATAAACTTGACGAAATGACGAAAGTGGATCTTGGCATAGACAACTACACCAATCCTTCCCCTACCCTCCTTAACTCCTTCCGCTAAGACACTGGATAAGATAGCATTGGCATGGGTTACGCGCAATCTAAGGCCCCGACTCAAAGCCGCCCAAGCCGCTGCCATTTTTTTTGAGTCGGAGCCTTAAAGTTGGGGGAAGTTCCATTAAATATATTCGATGTTCAGACCTCCATCACAATACGATATTGAGAGGGTGTCATGCCGACTTTTGCGGTGAAATAGCGGGAGAAATGCGAGAGTGAGCGGAAGTTGAAGTTCTCTGATATTTCGGTCAGGGATTTTCCGGTGTCTGACACACTGCGTATTATGTCTGTTATGGCAAAGCGGTCAATCCAGTATCCTGCCGGTTTGCCGCTGATCTCACGGCTTATGTCCGACAGGTAGTGGGGCGTGATGCAGAGCTGTGACGCATAATGTCTCAATTCCCTTGACTTCCGCGTCTCCCCACTCTGCAACAGGTCAATGAAGCGGTGCATCAGCTCCGCAGCCCTCTCCGGGATGCTTTCAACCCGTTCCTGACGGGAGTGTATGTCATAGAGGTCAAGGATATGCGCGGCAAGCAATGCCCCGAACATCTCGTCGCGGAAAAGATGGGGCTCTTCAATCCGTTCTTTCAGCCTTTGAAGGTCTGCCTTACAGTGATTGAAGTCTTTTTCCGACAGTTTCATCACCGGATTACTCATAAGCGACAACTTCCCCACCACATCATAATTGCTACGCACCCATGCAGTCATCACCGACTCCAGAGACAACCACATTATGAAACCCTCGAAGTCAGCCGACTTGGAGAAATTGGTGGCAAGCGGCATCTCTGTTATAATGGCATAATCGCCTCTGCCGACATTATATCGTGTGTGCCGGAAAGTAAAACCTATACTGCCCCGAACACAAAGTACATGTAGAATGCGGTCGTCATAGCGTCTTTCAAAACCATCGGAGAAGAGGATTCCGTATTTTTCAGTGGCTTCCATAGCGCAAATTTAATCAAAATCCACGAAATATGAAAATTTCCCCACCAAATTTGAAAATCATTTCAGCGCAGAAATCGTTTAATTTGCAGTACAGAACAAATAAACTACAAGATTTTACAACCCGCTTCATCGGGTCAAACAAAATTCACGACTAAAAATTATGAAAAGAATATTTCTTGTCATAATTTCATTAACATCAATTATTATGGCACAGGCACAAGCCAATCCAACGAAATTGACCGCCACAGAGGTCAACCCCAATCAGACAGCCGGACGCACACAGCTCGGTGAGTTTGCACCCAAGTTTGCGGAACTAAATGACAATGTACTTTTCGGACAGGTATGGAGTCGTACAAACAAGCTCTCAAAACGCGATCGCAGTCTTATCACCGTAACTTCTCTCATCAGTCAAGGAATCACTGACTCATCGTTGGTGGCACACCTTCAGGGAGCAAAACAAAACGGCATCACACGCACGGAAATTGCTGAGATAATTACGCAGGTGGCATTCTATGCCGGATGGCCGAAGGCTTGGGCCGCGTTCCGTCTTGCAAAGGATATATGGAAAGAAGAAACGGAGGAGGCTGACGCCAAGGCCGCTTTCCAGAATGAGATGATCTTCCCTATCGGAGAACCCAACACAGCGTATGCCAAATATTTTGTTGGCAACAGCTATCTCGCCCCAATCTCAACCGAGCAGGTGAAATTCTCGAATGTCACCTTTGAGCCGGGATGCCGCAACGACTGGCACATCCACCACGCTACAAGGGGAGGCGGTCAGATGCTCGTTGGAGTTGCCGGTCGCGGTTGGTATCAGGAAGAAGGTAAGCCCGCTGTCGCCATACTCCCCGGCACAGTCATACACATCCCTGCCAACGTGAAGCACTGGCACGGAGCACAGAAAGACAGTTGGTTTGCCCACCTCGCCTTTGAACTCGACGGAGAGGAAACCTCCAACGAATGGCTCGAACCAGTCAGCGCAGAAGATTACAACAACTTATAATACAAGTCCACAAGAATCATGACAGCCACCCTTATTTATGGAGTGGCTGTTTTGTATTCTTCAACTTTCAGTTTGACTGGATGCGGAACGCTTTGAAAACGTTTTTCAATCCCAACGATACCTTCGTCATCAAACGTGGCGTTGATGTTTCGGCGTGTCTTAATCCTTTCTTGAAGTTTCACGAAGGCTGATGTTTCCCGCTCGAATAGGACATTTAACCGTACACTCGTCTATCTTCTCTATATCGTAAAAGCAGAATATATGGTCGTTTACATAGAACACCAATGTATTCTTGGCCGAGGTGAATTTTTGGAACGGCATTTTCTCCGTCACATCAGGCAGAGACAGACAGAAATTTCTGAAATCCTTACAATTCATAGTTGTAATTTTATAGACCGATTGATTCGCGGGTCTTTTTGGACAGTTTGTCAACGATGAGATTATAGCCATCTTTGATAAGCTGCTTAATAGTTGCATCCGATATGTCAGACTCCAGCCTTACTCCAAGCCAATGCTCCTTGTTCATGTGCCACGCCGGGAATGCACCTTCGTAGCGGCTTTGCATTTCGACGATTGTCTCCGTGTCGCATTTCACATCGATAAATTTCTTGTCCGGGTCCTCGAGCATAAACCACTTCCCACCCACCTTGTAGGTGATAAGCATTTCGTACTGCGGTTCGGTCCAAGGCTGATTTTCTTCCACTTTCGGAAGTGAGAGCGCATACTCTCTGAGTTCTTCTACGTTCATAATTTATTTCTTGACTTTTATTGAGTAAACAAAGACCGCAAAGTGTTGGTTGACTCACCTGATAGCACGAAACGTGACAATAATAGCACAATATCTTAGGATATAATAATGGAATGTTTTGTGCTATTGAACCGCATTTAGTTGTTATATTTGCAGAGTAGAAAACCTGAGATTAGATGAATGAGATAAAACTATACAAATTTCAGCGGCTGAAGTATGGCACGGAACTCAAGTGTGATGCCATGGATTTTGAGTCAATCAAACCCGGGATTATGGAGTATCCCTTACACAGGGAGTCCTTTTTCTGTTTCATACTTGTCGAGGATGGAACGGCCATATTGAAATTGAATGGAAAAGAAAAGAATGTTGAGGCTAAGACAATAATCTGTGGCTTGCCCGGTGAGGTATGGGAATGGAAAGATGCTCGAAATCTTGCAGGAAAAGTAGTGATATTTGAGCCGGACTTCATAATGTCAGCGGTAAAAGACCCTCTCCTGCTTCAGAGACCATCATTTCTCCATGCCGATGTCCATGTCCCCTTTATAAAACTGAGCGACAAAGGGTTCTTGTGGATTCGCGACATAATTGTTGAAATGATGGAAGAGATAAAGTCACCGGTCAAATTCCAGGATCTGCTGAGGGCGCAGCTCTGGCATCTCATTCTCTTGATAGAGAAAGAATACCAAATGAATCCGAATTCTGTTGCCGGCGAACTGCCTCAAAAGAATTATGCAGCCGGCTTTGTCAATCTCGTGGGCATGGCATTATACAAGCATCACGATGTGGAATATTACGCCGACCGTCTGTGCATCACCGTAAACTATCTGAACAAAGTATCGCATGCGGCACTCGGAGTAAGCGCCCGGAAATATGTGCAGGGACGTATTATTGCGGAGGCAAAAAATCTGCTTTCAATCACAAGGATGAATGTGAGTCAGGTGGCTGATATGCTCGGGTTTGAATCATCAAATTACTTTATACGTTTTTTCAGGAAACAGACAGGTCTGACTCCGGGGGAATATAAAGAAAGTCACCAATGATGCTAAATCTGTCATCTTTTGTGCTATGATAGAACGAATAAAAAGTCATAACTTTGCACTTCCAATAATATTGGGAAGCGACAACAATGATACACTGGATATATCTTATATTGGCGGGGCTGTTTGAGGTCGGTGTCACATACTGTTTGGCCAAACTCAAAGATGTTGCCGGACTCGAACTTGCCGGATGGTCCGTGGCGCTGCTTTGCGGCATGGCCATCAGCATATTCTTTGTAAACAAGTCGATGGAGAGTATTCCGCTTGGCATTGCCTATCCTGTATGGACAGGCATAGGGGCAGCCGGGGCTGTTATTGTGGGCTGTCTTTTTTTCGGTGAGACGTTGACTTTTAGGCGTATTCTCTTCATTTCAATGCTAATCATCGCCATAATTGGCTTGGAAAAATCATAAAAAGCAATGGATACAAATCTTATTTTGGAAAACGGACATTCAGCCGCTGATGTTGCCACGGCGCAGCATATTGTTGATTTAGAGAAAGAAGCTCTGAATCTTTGGTTCAACGGACAGACATCGGGCTATGATCGGCTGTGGAGCCGTGAGTCCTTCTCATATTTTGACGGGGCTGTCACAAAACGCATTGACAGCCATAAAGAAATTGAGGAAGTGTTTAAAACGATAGAGGGGAAGCTATTTGCACATGGCGGCTATCGTTTTGAAAATCCACGGGTACAACTGTTTGGCGATACGGCGATACTGACATACCAACTCTATGCCGACACTACTCTCATAGACATGAAATACAACTGTATTGAAGTATATCACAAAGAGGCAACAGGGGAATGGCACGTTGTTCACTCCACTTGGTCGTTCATTCGTCCGATGGATATGAACTTTGGCAATGCCGAGCAAATAGTATGATGAATCTCGTCAGGTTGACCTTGACTGTCCTCTGCGGCTTACGATGAGCCTTATAGAGTCCAAATG
>JAMPAV010000016.1 GCA_023667055.1 Muribaculum sp.
TCTATCGGTTTTAGATTATAACAATACTCCTCTCAAAAGGTTGCCACTAATGGTTGCAAACCCACGAGGACTGAAACCCACGAGGACTGGGAGGACTGAGGACTGACTATAAAAAAGGCATCCGGTGCGCCGGATGCCCCTTTAGAGAGATAGTAGAACTTATGAAACAATTGATAATTGACCTGTAGCTTTCAGATATTCAGCACAACGGACACGATAGTCGGAATATGCCGATATGTATTGGTCGCACGCTTTCTTATATAGTGTCTGCGCTTCAAGAAGATCGGTGATGGAGGCAACTCCAACCTTATAGTAGTTTTCATTAAGACGAAGATTTTCCTCAGACTGACCGATTGATTCTGATGCATTCTGCATCTTGCGATATGCCGCATTAAGATTGTCCCAGGCATCGCGCATCGCTATCTGAAGCAATTCCTTGCCATCCTCAAACTGAATGCGGGCGTTTTCAATCTCAAGATTCTTTTTCTTTATGGCGTGGGAGCCACCCCACCAACCGGAAAGCGGAACATCAACGGCGATAAACAACGAGCCGAAATTCTGGTTCTCATCAAGGAGATTATGGAAAAACCATCCGGCACCAAGACCGACAGTGGGGAGATTGCTTCCGACAGTCATCTTCTTCTGTAGTTCAGCGGCCTTTACCGCAGAATTCAGCATGCTATATGCCGGAGTATTCGTGACCGCGTCTTCGGTATTGCGCCAAAGGTCATATCCGAATTCCGGTATCTTGCCGGGCACGACTCTTTCGTCAACCTTGACGGGAGTCAAACCGGCACCGATATACTGTCCGAGCAGATTGCTGCAAAGGGCAATGCCATTGTCAAGGTCGATCATCGTATTTTTGAAGTCATTGCGTTGCAATTCCACCTTCAGAAGGTCATTCTTCAATATCACGCCGGCATCGACTGAGACCTGCGTCTGATATTCGAGGGTGTCGAGCATTGTGATCAGGGAGGTGAGGGTCTCCTTCTGCGAATGAAGCGACACGAGTTTCCAGTAATATTTCTCCACCGACACACAAATCTCCTCATCTGTCTGTTTCTTGCGCAATTCAGCCACTTGCTCACCTAAATGCGCAAGCGCATTGCCATTTACAATCTGGCCGCCGGCGAAAATCGGCTGCATTGCCGTCACCCCGGCAACGAGGCCATTTTTGATCAATCCAAGCTGAAACATATCCATCACATTGTATTGGATAATGTCATGGTTTGCCCAGAACTGCATTCCCGAAGCGGAGATGTCTGGGAAATATTTGGTAAAGGCCTCATCGGAAGTTTCCTTTGCAGCCTTTATATTGTTGACAGCTGTCTTTGCGGCCGCGTTGCCCGAAAGGGCCATCTGCCGGCACTGGTCGAGTGTTAGCGAAAGGGTGTCGGATTGTGCGGTCTCCTGAGAGGAGACCGACAATGCCGACATTGCAACTGCGACAACGATAAATATGAGATTCTTACTTTTCATTTTCTTGATTTGATTGAGTTGTGACGGGACTTACTGTTTCTTCCACGGGATAAACCGGCAGTTCGATTGTAGGCGCGGCCTTCTTGCAGAATTTCCAGTATAGAATCGGAATCACGGTGAGAATGAATATCATGGTGATTGGAGTTCCGAAGAAAATCACTATACCCATAGGTTTCCAGAGTGCACTTCCTGACAATACCATCGGCAACACACCCATTGTGGCTGCGGCAGATGTAAGGAATATAGGACGCATCCTTCGTTCGCTGGCCTCAAAGATTGAGTCTTTAACCGACATGCCCTGTTCCTGAAGTTCCTCTGCATAGTCAAACATTATTATGACATTTCTTACAAGAATACCCATCAGGCTTATGAGACCAAGCACACATGTAAGGCTTATGACTTCATTCATAATGGCGAGTCCGAAGCCGGCTCCGGGAATGATGAAAATCAAAGACAAAAGCATCAGAAATGGGACAGTGACTCCCTTGTAGTGGAACAAAAGGATGAAGAATATGATGACCACTGCTATTATCAAGGCACCACCCATCTGAGGCACAATCTCCTCAGCCTGTTCATAATCACCGCCATAACTCAATGTGACTCCATCGGGAAGGTCTATCTTGTCGAGTTCTTTCTGAAGTATTGTGGTCTGATGCAAAGCATTCAATCCCCTGACATTGTCTGCGGATATGATTGCCGTGGGCATTCCGCCGCGATAGTCTATCTGTCCGGGATGCCATGTCGGATTCACGCTTGCAAAAGATTTCAACTGTGTGTTGCCAATGCCCATCACCGGTATAGGTTCCCTTAAAAGAGCGGAATAAGTGGCGCTGTCGGAATTCTGTGTCTTGGCCACGATACTCATGCCGTAGTCACCTTCCCACAATGTGCCGATTGGCACGCCTGATCCATAGCGCATTGCGAGGGTCAACTCAAGAAGCGTATTATTGAGTCCGAGCCTTGACATCTGCGTGGGATTGGGTTCCACCGTAGCGGCCACCAACTGGTTCGCAGCAGCTGGTCTGACAAGTGTCAGACCCGGCTGTCGTCGCATAATCGAGAGGACGGTGTCGGCCACCATGAGGTTCTTTTCATAATCAAGTCCGGACAGACGCACTTCCACAGGATATTTGGCGTTGGAATAACTCAATTGCTTGAATTTCACGTATGCACCCGGAAAATAATCCTGATACATCGGTGTGTATTCATTTAGAAGTTCTATTGTGGCCTCGTTGCTTTTGGTGTTTACTATAAACTGTGCATAATTCGGGCCACCGACTTGCGGGGCGTATGTGGTCTGGAACCGGGGTGACGACATGCCATGGAATGATGCCACCGACACAACTCTGTCATCTTTCCGGAGGATTTTGGCGAGGCTGTCGGCTATGACATCGGTTGCATCGAGCGAAGATCCCGTGGGCAGATATATCTCAACTGCAAACTGGTCGCGCTCGGCTATTGGCATAAGTTGTATAGGTCTGGTTATGAATGCCCACCCACCCAAGATTACAGATACTACTCCAATCACAATACTTGTCTTTGGCCAAGCGAAACACAAAGCCACCAGTTTGTCATACCAGTTTTGGAGACTGACAAAGAATGAAAACTTCTTCTTGCCACTCTTGATGGCTTCGCGTTCGATAGCATAGATTGGTTGCTTTATTATGCGGTATTGAAGATATGGCACGAGGAGTTCCGCGACTATAAGAGAAATCGTCAAAATAAGCAGAATTGCCCAAGGAAAAAATGTAAGGAAGTCGCGGAACATACCCGTCATCGTGATGAGGAACGGGAAGAAAGTGATGGAAATTGCAAGTGTGGCTGAGACTATCGCACGGAAAAACATTGTTCCGGCGTTTATCGTGGCCTGCTTATGAGGCATACCATCCGAAATCAGATCTACATATTCATCAATGATCACCACAGAGTTATCCACTATCATACCAAGCGACACAATGAGACATGCAAGTGTCACCGTATTCAGTTCAATACCGAATGCATAGAATAGGCCGAGTGAGATGAATATGCTTATGGGAATGGTGAGCGCAGCAATAAGGGCAACCTTCATTGGGAGCAATATCATGATCACCACAAGCACTGCCACAATGGCTATGAGTAGTTCCCTCAGGAAATCGAGTACACTTAGATTTACCACGGTAGGTTGGTCGGTGATCTTGAAGAGCTCCATATCCATAGGCATCTCTTCAGCGAATTTGTCGATAACCTTTCCGGCGGCTTCCCCCATTGCCACAATGTTTTCTCCATCTTTCATCTCAATGCTGAGAAGAAGACACTTTTCCCCATTGTTGGTGATATAACTTGTTGGTTCGGGATATTCTTTCACCACCTCAGCTATGTCACCAAGGCGAACCACATCACCTGTTGGTGTGGAAAAAACCACGGTCTGCTTGATGTCATTTACTGAATTGAATGACTCCTCAACATATATCGGCATTGTGTAGTCTTTCGATTTAAGACGACCACCAGTGGTCTCGAAGCCCTGTGCCAAAAGAGACACTGCAAGTGTCTTCTCATCTATGCCGTAGTGTGAGAGCCGTTCCGTGTCGATATGCACACCGATCTGTTCGGTTTGCTCGCCATAGACTGTCATTGTGCCGATGCTCGGCACTGTGCGAAGTCGGTCACGCAGTTGCACCATATATTCATGCAGTTCGCGGTAGCTCTTGTCTTTGCCCTGCATCGTCAGCAGTAAGGCGGATGTATTGCCGAAGTCTGATATTGTCTGTACGGCAAGCACACCGGCCGGCAGTCCGGCTTTTACTTCGTCCATTCCGAGTTTGAACTTGTCCCAGAACTGGTCGGACTCTTCTGTACCCACATTGTCATCGAGAGTCACAAAAATCATCACCATGCCATCGGATACCTGTGCTGTGGTTTTCTTTTTGTTGACTTCCTTGTAGCTGAACACATAATCCTGAAGGGGCTTGAGCACCTCTTGTTCCACCTGGGTCGCATCGGCTCCGGGATAAACAGCGGCAACCACACCCTCGCGTATTGTGAACGACGGGAATTCGTTTTTGTCCATCTTTATGAGAGAATAGACACCCCACGCTATCAAGACGCAAGTGATAAGAAGCACTATTCGCCTGTATTGCAAGCCGAACGACACTATATTGGGATTTTTGAATTTATCCATGGCTCGTTAGTTTACAGATACAACCTTGATTCCGTTGCTGAGTTTTTGCTGACCTTCGACGATGATGCTGTCGGTGGCATTGATACCGCCGTCGATGATTATTCCCCGTGAGTCAAGACCTCCAACCTCAACTTTTTTGCGTCGTGCGACACCTTTGTCGCTGACCCAGACATAACTTGTATTGTCCCAGTCGAGCACGACAGCCTGAGGAGGAAGTATTATCTCTTCGGAAGGGGTATTTGACGAAATGGGCGTAAAACCATCTACTGCCACACTGCATATCATTCCGGGAAGAAGAGTATCATCCGGATTTGTTATGCGGAATTTAATGTCGTAATTTCGTGAAAGAGCATTGGCTGCCACACCTTTATCTGAAAGAACTGCATCGTAGGTCTTTCCTCCGGCTGTGACAGTGGCTTTTGTCCCGGTCTTCATCTCTTTAAGGTCTGATTCGGGTACGGAAATCTTAACCTTGAGATTACCCACATCCATGATCTCAACGATAGGAATGCCCGGGGCTGCTGTCTGACCGACATCTGCAAGTTTGTGGGCAACTACACCGCTCATCGGTGAATATAGGTTTGCATCCTTCATGCCTGTTCTGGCTATTTCAGCTGCTGCCTCGGCCTGTTTGAGTTTTTGTTGCACTGAAACCCATTGCATTTCCGGGAGGGCCTTTGCATCATGCAGTTTCTTCATTCTCGCGTAGGCATCCTGAGCCTCTTTCAAGGTGGCTTCCGCTATCTCATAACTGTTTCTCAACGAAGACCCATCGACAGTGGCTATCAATTGACCTTTGCCAATTCGCTGGCCTTCAGAGACGTTGATGCTTTTTATCGTACCTGCCACTGAAAAACTCGGTGTCGTGCTACTTCCCGCTTCAATCGTACCTGAATAAGCATCAGATTCAATGGAAGCAGAGGAAGTCGCCGACATCACTTTTACCCTCACGGGGTTCGCGTTTCCACCCTTTATGTCGGGATTGCTGTGTCCGCATGATGACATTGCAAGCACTAATGCTACGGTGGGAATAATCTGTCTGTAATTTAATAGTGGAATCATAACAATATCTTATAGTGGAATTTTTTTCTTGCAATTATAACAATCATGTCACCAATTTGTATTGTTCTTTTCTTCGCATAAAAGAGGTTGAATGGTGTATGTTTTTGGTCGATTGGTCGTATTTATCGGTTTTTAAACTTTTTTGTTGTTTAGATTGTTTAACAAATAATATGAACGCTGAAAATAGGAACTTCAATTTTGACATAGATGCCATTTCGTTTGATAAGTTGCTGTCTTACAGCAAGGCGCTTAAAGGAAGCATAAGGTATGGCAAGTATTGCTGTCTGAAAGAAATCAACACAGACACCGACAAGGATATCTTCAAATATCCCGTGAAGATTGATGCATATATCTTTGTGGTTTGTTCTGATGGATTGATTGAGTTAACCTACAATCTCTATCAGTTGACACTTTCTTCCAACTGCATGTTTCTCTATAATCCCGGCACTATAGTCAAGATCAATGCCATTTGTCCGAGCAAATTGAGCATCATGGTGTTTACAAGGGAGTTCATAGATGAACTTGGACTTAAATTTGACAACATACCCCTCCAATATAAAATTGTCAGGGAGCGACAAACTTTCTGTCTTACTGAAAAGACATGTCATACACTTCAGTTGATGATGAGAGAAACCGGAGAATGTATTCTCCTTGACAGCACGAATTCATATTATCGTGAGATGGTCACGACTTCATTCAAGGCTTTTCTTTATAGGGCATTATATGAAATGAACTATCAATATGGAGATTCGACTGCTGATTTCTTGCCGGCTCAGGAAAACAATCATTTCGACAGGTTTATGCGACTGCTTGAGGAAAACTACAAACATCAACATACAATCAAATTCTATTCCGACAAGATGGGGCTCACTCCAAAATATCTGAGTCTGATGATAAAGAAGGTAAGCGGAAAACTCGCTACCGAATGGATTGACGAGTATGTGGTGCTCGAGGCCAAAAACCTCATCAAGTATTCCTCGATGAGCATCCAGGAAATCTCATACGCCCTCAATTTCCCCAACCAATCCTTTTTCGGAAAATACTTCAAGCGCCACACCGGTCTTTCTCCAAAGGCATATAGGCTAAAACCATAATCATTGTCATCAATATTTTATCCGAAGGGACAACATTTTAACCCATCGGGACAAATGGTTGGTTATCCATAATTGTTAGATTGGTATCTAAACCAAAATTTTAATACTATGGATAAATACTTTTCCGTTCCTGATCTGCCGCTCGTCCCTACGGGATATGCCTACAACACCGCACATGTGTGGTGGATATGCGGTGCACTTATTCTGGCTGGAATAATCTATCTGTGTCTGGCCTGCAAACTTTCAAAAAACACCAAAAATTGTCTTCCGGTGGCAATATGGCTTGCCGGTTTCCTTTTTGTTTTTCCTGAGGCGGTCAATTGCGTGCTCAACTGTATATACTGGACGGTCTCGCCCAATGAAAAATTCACGCTGTTTACTCTGCTGGGTCACAAGATGGATCTACATGTTGTAGTGGTTTGGTGGAGTTATGTAGCTGTCGTCGGTTACACTATGTACAAGGCTCTACTTGACAACTATTCGACTAAGAAACTATGGATTGTATATGGCCTGGCGGTTTTGACAGATGTCATCGCCGAGATCGTTTTCCTTGGTGTCGGAGGATTGTATGTTTATTATGGAAATCAACCGTTGGTAGTGATTGGTGGGAGCGTCAATATGCCTATTTGGTGGATGTTCATGAATAATGCCGGTCTTTTCCTCGGCATAGCAATCCTTTATCGCTACCGCGACTACTTCAATGGCATAAGGAGTCTTTGGGCTCTTGTAATACTCCCATTGGTATATCTCGGAGTGAATGCAGGCGTGGCTATGACCACGGCATTTGCCATCAACGATCCGGACATGCCTTGGTTCTGCACTCAACTTATGGGTGTCATCACTTGCTGCCTCTGTCTCCTCGTGGTGCAGGGCACTCTGAAACTGGTTTTGAAACGTTAAAAAACAATAATTCAAAAAAATTAAATTTATGTCAGATAAAAGTATTTATGATTTTAAGATAGTATCGCAGTCCGGCGATACAATCCCTATGTCAGACTTTAAGGAAAAGGTATTGCTGATTGTCAATACTGCAAGCCGTTGCGGTTTTACACCTCAGTATGAAGATTTGGAACGGCTCTATGAGAAGTATCACGACAAAGGTCTGGAAATCCTCGATTTCCCATGCAATCAATTCGGGCAGCAATCACCTGAAAGCGACAAAGAGACCACACAGTTCTGCCAACTTAACTACGGCACCAAATTCCCTCAATACAAAAAGATAGAGGTAAACGGAGCCAATCAGACGGAACTATACAAATGGCTCAAACAGCAAAAAGGGTTCGGCGTTTTTGACACCAATACGCAATTCGGAAAGATACTGGACGAAATGATGTCGAAACAAGATCCTAACTATGCCGACAGCCCCGATATCAAATGGAACTTCACAAAATTCCTGATTGACCGGGAAGGAAACGTGGTGGCCAGATTTGAGCCAACCGATTCTATGGAGATAGTAGAAAGGGAAATACAAAAAATATTATAGAAAACAAATTATGGCACAAGAAATTAAGTCAAAATACCTTTTGGCCGGGGAGTATCAGCTCCCCAATATCGACGAGATATATGCAGCCGGACAAATGCCTCTCGACAAAAATCCCCTTATTGGTATGCTGGCCGGAGGAAAGAAATTACCCGGTTCTGAGAAAATTACAATACCAGGGATGGACGGCAACTCTATCGACCTCTATATCTGGAAACCAACAAAACTGACACGTCAGGGTGCATTGCCAATAGTATATTTCATACACGGTGGTGGCTATGTGATAGGTGATGCAAACACAATGCTGACACCTCCCGACGTTATGACCAATGAACTGCAGGCAATATTGGTGAGTGTTGAATACCGTATAGCTACAGTCGCTCCTTATCCAGCCGACATTCATGATTGCTATTCCGGTCTTGAATATGTCTATAACCATGCTGCTGAACTGGGTGGAGACCCAAAGCGAATTGTCATTACCGGTGAAAGTGCCGGCGGAGGCATTGCTGCACGGCTTGCGCTTTACAACCGTGACAAAGGAAGTGTGCCTCTCTGTGGAGAAGCTTTGACTTACCCGATGCTCGACTGCAGGACTTCGACTGCCGACGACCAAATGCCTAATCCATACGCCGGTGATTTCATCTGGACTCCCGAATACAATCGCCTTGGTTGGAGCACTCTTCTTGGAAACCAGAAACTGACAGAGGAGGAATTACCATACTTCTCAGCTGCCTTGGCAAAGAACGTTGACAATCTGCCTCCGACATTTATCATCGTTGGTTCGCTCGACCTTTTCTGTATGGCAAGTTTAAGGTATGCCCAACGTCTTATATGTGCAGGTGTCAGCACCGAGATACATGTCATCCCCGGTGTCATGCATGCCTTTGAGGGTGTAGTGCCCGGTTCACCTCAAGCCAAGTTGTATCTGCAACTTCGTTTCGATGCAATCAGGAGAATGTTTGGTGATTAACCAATACTCTATCCTCATACCCCTGGGTATCATCGTACGTTTTTTTTATTCAACTTTCGCTTGTGAAAGTTGAGGTTTAAACCCTTAAGTTGATATTGCGAAACTTAAGGGTTTTACTATTCTATAATGTTGCCTGAGACGTTGTGCACATCATCGGTAGCCACCAAGACGGGACGATAGTCAGGTTCTCGTTTGGTCATTCTTACATTTTCAAAAGATATCCCATCCACATGACGAATATATAGACCCCATGCCGGCAACTCTCCAAACATGTGAAACTCAGGATATGAATCAATTACTTCCGGTATGTCTTTATATCTATACTCACCTATATAAGCCATTCCTTTTGTGCCTCTTCCGGGATATGACACATTAATGTTGGAAAGGATTACATTTTCCACACGATGTCCCGGTATGCCCGTTATGCTTGCCGGGAAAGGATTATGGATAGTGCTGATTTCAGGTCCACGTATATCGTAGTCTTCATCAGGCCGTCCAAATGGCACCTCACATGTAAGATTGCTGACAGTGACATTTCTAATTGATCCCGGATGGTCGCCATGTCTATGTCCTAATCGAATGAAAAAGGCATTACCGGTATTGTAAGCTGTCAGAGAATCAACCAGTATATTTTCAATCTCGGCACCATCTACAGATTCTATTGCAATGGCCGACCGATATGTGTCATGAACCTCATTATTGAGTATCCTGACATTCTTGAAACCTCCGAAAGATCCGGTGCCCATCTTTATTGCGCTTGCGCTGCTTGCAATTGAGTTGTTTTCAATCAGAATATTGTCGTTGCAGTCGTCAGGGTCGGAAGACTTCAGGCAAATACCGTCATCGGCAGCATCTATTTTGCATCCCCTGACTATCACATTGTGACAGTCCACCATGTCGATGCCATCGTTGTTCCAATAAGCGCGGTTGATAAAATCAATGTTATGAATGTTGACGTTGTTACATTTGTTCATTGAAAGTCCCCAGCTTGCCGAGGCTCTTAGATTCACATTCTTTATTTGTAGTGAGTCAACCCTATCAAACTCCATAAGTTTCGGACGAAGGTCGGGTCTCATCCTTCTTGTATTATAATGAGGATCAAGGCGTTCTCCTGTATGATGCAGACTATCGATGGCCAAAGCGAGTTCAAGCCCGCGTCCATCGATCATTCCATCTCCGGTGATTGAGATATTATTGGCATTGTATGCCACGATAAGTGCAAAATGATTTGTTTCCGAATTGTTTATTGCCCCGCTTCCGTATCCTTCATAATCGTAAGGATTTATACTGCCGAGCAAAACTGCATCCTTTTCAAGATGAAGGTTGACATTGGAATACAGGCGTATCAATCCTGTACAATAAACTCCACGTTTAAGTGTCAATGTGCCACCCTGTCGTTTGGCAACAGAGTCGATGGCTTGCTGAAGTGTATGAGTAATTACAATGTCCGGTCCCATGGGCAGGACGGCACTGCATGTCAAACTTAATGTAAGGGCTATAAGAGAAAATAATCGTTTCATTATGCACATAAAAATTTGTATGATATTTTAGAATACAAGATTGGGAGTTCAATATAAAAATCCGAATAGCCACAATGGAATCTTATTGCCGATTCCAAATTCAATGTCATCAGCCGCTACAAAACTGTCCGGTATATCCTTTATCTGATTAAAACTCTTTCGGGCACCCCCGATTTCAAAAAGGTATCGGCCATCAACAAGCAGGTCTCCATCTTTTGGATATGCCAACTCATGATTGACGGATAACATTGATGCAAAAAATGATTCACGGATCTTTCCCTTGTCGGCATTTCCCGTGGCATATAGAATGGAAGAATTGTCGAACAAAACTTTCTGAGGTTTAATCATTGACTTGGGATTTCTTTCAGACTTAAAATATAGAAGCCTGAGAATTTGAGATCGCTCAAGTAATGAGAAAATTTTAATGAGTTGATTCTTCGTTATTTCCATAAGATCAGCCGTTAATTTTGCATTTAATGGTGACGGCGACTGAGAAGCAATTACATTGATAAGTTGCTTGGCTTTTACGAGAGTGGCATACTCAACATTTTCTACGGCAGGAATATCGTAGTCGATGACACTTGCCACCATATTGTTTACACGTGTGAGATAATCGGTCTCGGTTTCTGTGGTGTAAAAAGGATAAAATCCATGTCTCAAATATTTTGCAAAAAACTTTAAAATGTCGTCACATTTATTTGTTATTCCAGATGTCAATTCGATGTGCTTATAAAGGATATCTTGAAGATTCATCGTTTCAAAAGTATAACCTTCAAATTCCAGATACTCCCTGAATGAGAGTCCCGGCAAAGTGTAAAGCAGACATCTACGCGATAAATCCGCGATGGAATGGTCAATTTCAAGAAGTGAGGAGCCTGTAAACACAATATGCAGATTGGGATAGAAATCATAAACATTTTTAACCTGACGTTCCCAACCCCGAAGACGATGTACTTCATCAATAAAGAGATGCGTGATACCATCATTTTCTGCTTTTTCTGCCAAATCAAGCAATGAGTGGCCTCCAAACCAAATGTCATCAAGAGAAACGTATAATGCCTTGGTAGTGTCAGGAAAAGCAAGTTTCATTCTTTGTAGCATCATGGTTGTCTTTCCAACCCCCCTGGCGCCTTTTATGCCAATGAGGCGTGTATTCCATGAGATTGAGTCATACAGATTGCGCACGTGTTCTGTGGAAACATGCTTCAGTAACGATGCCGATTGTCTTTTGAGTGTGTCCATGTTGCAAAGTTAATAAAAAAATCATTACAATGATATTTTTTTTAAATATTATTGCAATGACATTCCATCAAAAAATGTCTTTACAATGACATTTTATTAAAATATATCATTACAATGACATCTCATGGGGAGAACCGGATTTTTTCAGTTTGTCAAAATTAATAATGGCGATTTTGCGGATTGGGAATTTATTGTTAATTTTGCAACAAAGAATTTTGCAAATTATGATTGAGAATATGGAGTGGGCGGAACAGATGAACTGCGCGGTCACTGTCTGCGACAAGGATGGCATAATCCTCTTTATGAATGAAAAATCCCGTCAGACTTTCGCCAAGCATGGCGACCTGATTGGCAAGAACCTTTTTGAGTGTCACAACGACTCCTCGAAGGCAAAAATTCGCCACATGCTTGCCACGGGCGAGAGCAACAGTTACACAATATCAAAGGGAGGACTCAGGAAAATGATATATCAGACACCCTGGCGCAGGAATGGAGAAATTGCCGGCATGGTGGAGATTTCAATGGTCATTCCCGAGGAAATGCCCCACTATGTGAGATCATAAGAGAAATAGATGGCAAAATCGGGATTCATAATAGCTGCGACTTCATCCGGCTGCGGAAAGACAACGCTCTCGCTCGGACTTATGCGTGAACTAACTCGCAGAGGTATCTGCGTTCAACCATTCAAATGTGGTCCTGACTATATCGACACCCAGTTTCACCGGGCGGCCACCGGCACTCCTTCGATAAACCTTGACACATTCATGTCGTCTGATATACATGTCAAGGATCTCTTTCAGCGATATTCCTTCGGAAAGGATGTCGCCATTGTGGAGGGAGTCATGGGTATGTTTGACGGCTACAGCAGAATGAGAGGCAGCAGCGCCGAACTTTCCAGGCTGCTCTCAGTTCCGGTAATACTTCTGATTAATGCTGCATCAACGGCATATAGCGTTGCTGCCACCATATATGGTTTCAAGAATTTCCAACCGGACATTAACATAGCCGGTGTCATTTTCAACAGAGTTTCTTCCGAATCCCATTATTCTTTTTTGAAGGATGCCTGTAAAGATGCTGGGGTGGAATGTTTAGGCTATATCAAGAAGGACAATTCTCTTTCTACGCCCTCACGTCACTTGGGTCTCACGCTGACAGCAAAAGAAGAGATGAACAAATTCATCAATTCCGCCGCAGATGCTGTAGCCGAACATGTAGATATAGAGAAACTTTTGAAATTGACCGAATTGCAATCACTTGAATTTGAAAATCCGACAACTGTCACAATAACTCCCAATAAGGTGGCGGCCGTGGCCTGCGATGAAGCATTTAATTTCATCTATCCGGCAAATCTTGACCGACTTCACCAACTGGGATATGAGATAGTGCAGTTCTCGCCAATACATGACAAGTGGTTGCCGAAAGCTGATTTCGTGTATCTTCCGGGAGGTTATCCCGAACTTTTTGAAGAGGAAATTGCTGCGAATGATTCCATGAAGAATTCGGTCAGGGAGTATGTAGAAAGAGGAGGCAGGCTTTGGGCGGAGTGCGGTGGCATGATATATCTGTCGCAGGAAATAGACGGTTTCCCGATGTGTGGAGTTTTACCCATAAAATGCACAATGCAGGATGCAAAACTATCATTGGGTTATCGTACAATATGTTTTGGCGACAAGGTCTTAAAAGGTCATGAATTCCATTATTCCCATGTAGTCAATCCGGACTGCATGGAATCGGTGGCCACACAGAAGAATGCAAAAGGTACTTTGGTGAAAACGCCTGTATATCGATACAAAAATGCCTTTGCCTCCTACACCCACCTCTATTGGGCTGACCCCATAGGCGAGGACTGCTAACGCGTATAAGAGGAGAGATGGGGAGGATATAGATCAAATTAAACTTATGATTCTCTTTTTAATTTTTCGTAATCAAAATGAGATCCTACATGTTTTATATGGTTTAGCGCCATCTTTCTGGCACAGAGTCCCGATGCCAGAATCCCATTGCTTCCGGATGAGACCCAATAAAATTGACGGTTTCCCTTTTCAAACTTTGGCAATTGAAGTATATCCGGGCAATTTGTTTTTAACCATTTAGACAGGGCCTGAACCTTTCCTATCATTCGTTCTATTTCGGAAGTTTGAGCGGGATGTATTTCTATAAAAATAAAATTCCCCTCATATTCAAAACCATAGTCCCATCGATGATCTCGGCCATATTCTTTTTGCAGGGCTTTGTCAAAATCGACACTTCCTCCAAACAATTTTGAATCAGGAACTATAATCCTATTTCTATATTTGCTTTCGATTGCTTGAATTCCTGCTTTATACCATAGACATAAAAGCGAATTCTCTTCGCAAACAGTTTTCAATGTCTTGTGATGTTCAGTTTCCTCCTTGGTGGTTGTATGATTTTTATTAGGCATGTTCATGAGAATTTAGATACAGTGTCATTGGTTCTTGTGGCAAAATCCATAATTCCACCCCATTCAGACAAATCAATTTCGTCAGACATGACATCAAGAGATGAGATATCTTTTGAACACACCTCATATTCATCTGCTGAGCGAGAAAAGTAGTATGTTTTTATGGTCTTGTAAGTAAACTCCTTAAGCATCTTTCCCGTAGGAGACGTCTTTTGAACTTTAAACAAATCACACAGGGCAGAATGGACATCAGAACCGGTTCTGACCAAAGTGTTAAAAACCCATGCAAATTCTAAGAATAGTGAGGAATGAGTAGAGACTATCACTTTATACCCATCACAAATCAATTCGCATATCTGAATCAAGATGCTCTCAATTGCTCTGGGATGCAGCCCCATTTCTGGTTCTTCTATAATTACTGTAGAATATTTATCTCTTTTGATAACTTTTGACGACGAGCCTGATAGACAATAGAAAGCAAGGAGCAATGGCATAAATTCCTTTTGCCCCGTGCTCCATGCCATGAAAGGAATATGGATGTCATTGACATCAAAAAACATTTTTCTCTGACCGGCAGACTCAGAAAGCACAATCTCGCCATTATGGAAAATATTATTGTCAAAAGCGTCATTTTGCATTTTCTTAAGGTGTTCATTGAATGGGAAAATCGTATCTTCCCCAGACAAACCAAACTGAACGAAAGTACGGAGAATTTCAGAGAATTCTCTCAATACATAAGGAGTTGTGAAAGAGAAATCACTGAAAAATTTCGGATATCCATCACCCATACATACAATTCTTTGTGCCGGCACATAGAATATGGAAGGCTCTTGATCTTTAGTTTTCCTTGGTAGCTCTTTAAGTGTCAGAATATTATCATCAAGGTCAAGAATTGTGTTGTCTTTCCACAGCTTGCTCAATCCCTCTCCAAAATAAACGTTGAGAATTCTCTGAGGATCATGACCTAATATGTAATTATACTTGTCAAGAGTAGCGATAATGCTACCTCTGTCCTTTATCAGTTTAAGGGCTTCAAGAGCGATGCTCTTTCCGCTGGCTTGAGGACCAACAAAGAAAGTAAGGTCTCCGAAATCAACATCAACATTCCGGATTGGTCCCAGGTTTTGAATCTTCAGCTGTTCCATATTCGTTAATATTCCTTAGAAACTTAGGTTGTTCTTAATCGCCCATTCAAAGCAAATATATTTGCTCTCGAATACCATTGCTGGCTTGTATTAGAATTCCTTTCCACATGCAAAGATAGCACATTTCGGAGACGATTGCAAATTATTGAAAAACTTTTCCCTTATTTCTTCACATATTCTAATTGTGCATCAAATCTTTGAAGGCACAAAATCAAGAGAAATAAATTCACCACAGATGCATCTTGCGAGGAGGGGCGAGTGGAATTTACGGAGGTGTGGGATATGAAAATTTGGGAATGGAAGATTGTGTTTGTGATTTTGGAATTTTATTGCTAATTTTGCAAGAAAGAAATACACAAGTTATGATTGACTTAAGTTTCGGTTTTAATAATTACCTAATCATCAATACTATATTATCGCGCAGAGTATTTTTACATCAAAAGAAGTATCGTAATTTACAGGAAAATTGCCAAATCAGAAAGTTGGACAAATTAATTTTACAAAGTTTAAAATTATTTTTAAATCTAACAAATTTATGTTCCTCAATAACGAAATTATACTGATTATTTTGTAATTTTGCCATAGAAAATTTTATAAATAGTTGATATATGGAATGGCAACTGACAATGGAAGGAGTGCAGATAGTGTCAGCGATTGTGGCACTGATATGCTTTATACCTATAGGTTTATGGCTAATGAAAATCAGTGCCAAATACTTAATCGGGAAGAAATCCCATAATGCCGGTATTGATAAATATTGGGTGAGTGCCATTGCGATTTTAATGACAAATGTAATGATTTTCGCAATGATCACTTCATTTGCAGCACGAACAATTCTCGCCATAGGTGAGGTGTTGACTTTTTTTCTTTTTATTATATCAAGCAAAAGGCAGACCTTTTCTTTGTCAAAATTAGAAGTGTCAACTGAAAACATCACGACCGATGAAGTCCACAAGAGTTTAAAAATCTTCAAGAATGCAAGAGCCATGCTTGCTCTTACTGGTGGGGCTGCCATGTATTTGGGTGTGTTCCCATTGTTGTTGTGGACTATGCCTGATGTGGCATACGTTAGCAAGGAGGGGAATACATTTTATGTAAAACTTCGTTACGAGATTCCATACATTCAAAATTTCAAGCCTGGTGAAAGTTATATCGTAAATGAAACTCCCGACACATTATTAAGGGTTATCGTAAGATACGCGTTCCCGGACAGGGACCGAAGCAATGTATATGGGGTGAAAGCGAAATATCCGCCGCATTCCACCACGAAAATGACGGACAAGGCTGATTACATCATGCGTCAGATACCTTTGTATTTGTCACCACAAGTCAGCCGGGGAAGATCATACCCCAGAAAGAATGTTTTTATTGTGGATAAGGAGCAGTTGTGGGATTTTCAGCGTGCCGGGATGCAAAAGTTTGGCCTGAGAAATAACCGGGAGGTTGACAAAGACAGCATCAGCGAACCCGTCAACAAGACAGTGATTGACACAAAACTTAAGGATATGCCGGTATCTGGCAAATCTTCTTTCTACAACTACCGTTACGACGGATGTTGATCCCAATCGCTCAGTTATTGACATTTCTTCTATATTTTATTTTCTTCGTTTTGTGTTTGCTATTTTGGAAGATTATTATTAAATTTGCAACAAAACAAAACTATCTAATCAGCATGAGAGTTATAACCGAAGAACCTTTGAAGCAATATATAGAACGTTTTCCTGACACGGAAACCGCCCTACAGTCATGGTTGAAAACGGTGAAAAAGGCTCAGTGGAAAAATTTTGCTGATGTTAAAAGAGATTTTAATACGGCTGATAGTGTTGGAAACCAACATTATGTGTTCAATATACGTGGTAATAACCACAGACTTATTGTAGTTATAAAGTTTACGATTCATTGGGTTTATATTAGATTCATAGGAACTCATAAGGAATATGATAAAATCAATGCATCAACAATTTAAAATGGCGAAATATGACTAAAATTGAGAATGAAAACCAATACAGATGGGCTTTGGCACGAGTAGAGGAAATACTTCCTTATGTAAAGGATGATACACCTCTGACAGATCCTTATAGCATAGAACTTGATTTGTTGTCTGGACTTGTCGCTGATTATTCAGATGAGCATTATGCTATTGGTGAACCAACTCTTGTTGACATGCTAAAATTGCGTATGTACGAGATGGACCTGAATCAAATATCTTTATCTAAATTGCTTGGAATAACACCTTCAAGAATATCTGAATATTTATCGGGCAAGAAGGAACCTACACTGCATCAAGCGAGAAAAATAAGTCAAAAACTTAATATAGACCCGGCTATAGTGTTAGGCGTGTGAATCTGTTAAATCTTAATAACTAAGGAATTTCTAAGATGGAGTCGATACGGGTTGAGAATCTTGCGACGGGATATAGCGACAAGCAGAGGAAGATAGCCATTACCGATGGCTTGAATGCATCGCTATATTCCGGAGAACTGACATGCCTGCTTGGACCTAACGGGGCGGGCAAGTCAACGCTGCTGAAAACCCTTTCGGGTTTTCTTCCTCCTCTTTCAGGTGATATATATATAGAAGGCAAACGACTGCCTGATTATACAGACACAGAATTGGCAAAGGTAATAGGCGTGGTGCTTACCGAACGTATCAGTCTAAGCAACATGTCGGTATATGAACTGATAGCCATGGGTCGCAGCCCATATACCGGTTTTTGGGGACGGCTTGATGATCACGACAAAGAAGTAATCGAGGAGGCCATATCGCTTGTGAAGATCGAGGATTTAAAAGAAAGAATGGTGGAAACCCTGAGCGATGGTGAACGTCAGAAAGTGATGATTGCCAAAGCCCTCGCACAGGAGACACCAATCATATTCCTTGATGAGCCAACGGCTTTCCTCGACTATCCAAGCAAGGTGGAGATAATGCAGTTGCTTCAGAATCTTTCCCGTGTGAAACAAAAGACTGTGTTTCTTTCCACTCATGATTTGGAACTCGCACTCCAGATTGCTGACAAGGTTTGGTTGATTGACAAAAAACACGGGGTCGTGACCGGAACCCCGGAAGACTTGTCGCTGAAAGGATATATGGGTAAGTATTTCGAACGGGAAGGAGTAGTGTTTGACCTCGATTCAGGATTGTTTCGCATTGCCCATAAACTTGGACGTAAAATCCGGATAGAAGGGGACCTGCGTGTATGCAATCTGCTTCAAAAAGCCCTCGCACGCAATGGCATCGATGCGCGAATCAATTTGGATTCGCAAGAGTGCATTGTCGCGTCTGACAATGAATACAAATATAATGAAAAAATATACCATGATATAGAATCACTTCTAATATCAGTCTTAAAACCAAACAACTAAAATGATTTTCAAAAGAAGAACCCTTATGGCAATCAGTCTGATGACTGCCGTCTTGTCGATACAATCCAAGGTTGTGCCCGGTCCGGTGATCGGCGACAACATGGTGGTGCAGCAAAACTCAAATGCCCGTATATATGGCAAAGCCGACCCGGGAGCAAAGATCAGCGTCACACCCTCATGGAATGGTAAAACCTATTCCACCACTACAGACCGAACCGGAAACTGGTCGCTCGCCGTGGAGACTCCACAAGGTGGTTTCCAACCATACGAAATTACAATTTCAGACGGGGAACCTGTAACGCTCAAAAATGTACTCGTGGGCGAGGTTTGGCTTGCCTCCGGTCAATCTAACATGGAAATGCCTCTCAAGGGTTTTCCCGGATGTAATGTAAAAGGTGGATACGACGAGATTGTCAATTCTGCCCAAAGCTCTGATATGGTGAGGTTCTTCACAGTTCCTCTCACACAAAGCCTTGAACCGCTGGAGACTGTAGATGCTCAATGGAAGATTCCATCTCCGGAAACCTCGCCAGACTTTAGCGCCACAGCCTGGTATTTCGCCAATCGTCTTGCAAAAGTGCTTGATGTTCCCGTGGGAATTGTCAGTGCTCCCTACGGCGGAGCAAAAGTGGAGAGTTGGACTCCCCGCGAAATACTTGAAACATATCCCGACATTTCTCTCAACCCCAAGGATATAGAGAATGAGCCGCACTACACCCGTCCGATGGTGATGTATAATGCAATGTTCAATCCAATCAAAAACTATACCTATAAAGGAATTATCTGGTATCAGGGATGCTCCAACACATCCACTTATCAGACATACGCTGAGAGGCTTGCCAATTTGGTAAATAGCTGGCGTGATGAAATAGGTCTTGGCAATATTCCTTTCTATGCTGTCGAGATTGCTCCGTATCAATATGATAATCCGCTCGAGCAAGGCAGATCTGCATTTCTCCGCGAGGCACAATGGAAAGCTACCGAAATAATTCCTAACAGCGACATGATTTGCACCAACGATCTTGTGGAACCTTTCGAAAGATATAATATTCATCCGGGCAACAAGGCCGGTGTCGGCAAACGTCTCGCTGATCTTGCACTAAACAAAGCATACGGCAAAAGACAGTTTCTTGCCGGGAGTCCACGTTATAAATCCCATCGTTTTGAGGATGGAGTGGCCTGGGTAGCCATTGATTCCCCAAATAATGGCATTTGCCGCAACTATGATATTGTTGGTTTTGAGGTGGCGGGTCCTGATAAGGTTTTCCATCCTGCTGATTCTGTATTCTTCAAGTGGCAGACAAATGAAATGAGGGTTGCGAGCAAGGATGTGCCAAATCCGGTTGCTGTTAGATATTGTTTCAGGGATTTTATGCCCGGAACACTTTATGGCGGCAACTATCTTCCAATGATACCCTTCCGCACCGACGACTGGAACCTCCCCACTGATTGACCTAACAAAATTAAATGGATTCAAACTATATTGAGATGGCTACATATAAAAATGTTATAAATGAAATATGTAAAAACATACACACAGGTCTAATTGACTTTTCAAAGCCAAGAAGCGAAGCGTCAATGCCCACACTTGCTTCTTCTGAATTCATTACAAACAAACAGCAAGGAGATTGGGCAGAAGATGTTTTGTTTAGAGCCATAAATAACTATTCCGAGGATATCGTTGCGGTAAAATATGGGAAATCAGACAATTTAGTAGCAGGAGATCCTGGTTTCTATAAATTCTATAATGACTATCAAACTGAATTAGACTTGATAGGCAAACGACCGGACTTGTTACTATTTAAAAAGGATGATTTTATTGACTATTTGGGATATGACATCAGTGCTATAGAAGGGAGTGGTGTTGACGGCTATGTTTCCAAGGCAATCGCAGGTATAGAAGTGCGGTCAAGCGCATTTCTCTTTAACAAATATAATGATGAAGTAAATAAGATTATCCAAACAAACACAAAAAGAGTTATTGACCTTAAAGATATCATACTTAGTGATTATGAGGATTTGTTGAGTCAAAAGCGTCCGGAGTTAATCTCTATTCTTCGGCAGATAGATGCTTCTACTGTGCGATCCATTGATTTCAAGGTAACATCGTGGCGGTCTTCCCAAAGACTCCAGGATTTATCATCAATGCTTTCTGAAATGAAGAGATGCCTGAAAATCATTCAAAAAAGGAACTCTCTATCTATTACACCAAAGGTTGAGGATTTAAAAGTGGTTCACAAATGGATTATGAAATATAATGTTCCTCATTTCTATGTTCAAGTGTTTTTTGATAGAGTCTTTGGAATCTCATTTCAACATATCCTTCAACTCATTGCTAATCCAGACTTGGAAGATGTGAAATATTTTATCGAGCAAGATACGAAAAACCAAAACAAAACCACAATAAAAATTCCATCTCATAATGGAATATGTCTTGCCCAAACAGTCTTAGAACCTAAGCATCACAGCGTAAGAAAAGAATTGAATAGGGGAAGACTTCTCTTCTATGTTAAATTCGATGGAGGAAACGCTTGTCTTGATGTTGACAAATTTGAGAATTTATTTGGATTTAAATTGAAATCATGACATTGGAACAGAAATATATTTCACAGAGTTCGATTGAACATAGGAAGAAATATGCTCAATTCTTTACCCCTGAGCCAATAGCTGAGTTTATGTGCAGGTGGGTGCTGGATGGGAAAAAAAAGACAAACATCCTTGAACCGGCTTATGGATTAGGCATATTTTCTCGCATCATAGCAAATAAATTTGATATCCCAATTGAGGCATTTGAAATAGACAATCAAATTTATGAGTTCTCACAATCTCTTCTACCGGATAGTGTAAATTTAAAAAATGACGATTATTTACAAAGTGACTGGGACAATAGATTTGATGCAATTTTATGTAATCCTCCATATCTGAAATTTCATGATTATGATAATTACAAGTATATTCCAATGGTCAATGCCCGATTAGGAACTAAACTTAATGGTTTTACCAATATATATACACTTTTTTTATTAAAATCTTTGTCTCAACTGAAAGTTGGTGGACGACTTTCATATATCGTTCCATCTGAGTTCCTTAATTCGGATTATGGTGTTGAAGTAAAGCGGTTTCTTTTAGAAAGTAATACGTTAAGACATGTAATTGTTGTTGATTTCAATCAGTGTACATTCGAGGATGCCCTGACCACGGCTTGTATTTTATTGTGTGAAAAGTCAACCGATAGATTTGATGGAATTAAATTTTCATTGGTAAACAATGTTGAAGATATTAATTATTGCCTTAATAATTTCATAGAAATATCATACAATGAAATAGATCCGCAGGTGAAATGGAAATCATATTATGATAAAACCAATTGTAGCAAATATTCCGGCCTTGTTCCATTTTCGACTTTTGCCAAAGTTACGAGGGGAATAGCGACCGGTGCTAATGAATACTTCACATTCAAACACTCTAAAATTTGTGATCTAAATCTTCCTATGAAGTGTATGATGCCTTGCATTTGTAAGGCTGTTGATGCAAAAGACACTTTCTTTACAGATGATGATTACCAAAGTCTTGTAATCCAAAACAAGACTGCATATATTTTTAATGCAAATATAGCATTAAATGATAAAAATGTAATCAAATACATTCGTTTAGGAGAAGAATTGGAGATAAATAAACGATATCTTACCAAAAGCAGGTCTCCATGGTATGCAATAGAGAACAGGCTGCCATCACCAATTTGGGTTTCGGTTTTTAATAGGAAAGGACTGAGATTCATTAGAAATGAAGCGGGAATTTACAATCTGACCAACTTTCACTGCGTATATTTGAATAATATTGATATAGATGTAGATATTTTGTTTTCATATCTGATTACAGATGTCGCAAAAGAAATATTTATGGATAATTCCCGCCAATATGGCAATGGGTTGATTAAATTTGAACCAAATGATTTGAATAAAGGATTGGTGGTTGATCTGACCAAACTTGACAATGAGGAATGCGCTTTAATCAAGGCAGTCTATGATTTAATTAAATGCACTGATAATAAAGCGGAAGGAATTAAAATATTAAACGAATTGTTTTTCAATAAATTTACGACCGGATTCTCTAATATAACAACCTTAAGAAGAAAGTACCGTTTATTGAAAAAGGATTCTAATGGTTCATCTTCCGTTTCTGAAACCTGTTTTGTAAGTCACAAAGTAAAGCAACTTAATTTGTTTACAAATGTTGAGACTCATTCTGATAAAGATATATTAGCAGAGGCATACGTATGTGACAATATAACTGGATATGGCAAGGAGGTATAATCATTAGAAATTTATTTTGTATATTTATGGGTAAAACATCTTTATCGTCGGTGATGCTTGCCGGGACGGGCAGTGATGTAGGTAAGAGTCTGATTGCGACGGGGCTTTGCCGGATATTTCTTCAGGATGGTTATCATCCGGCTCCTTTCAAGGCTCAGAATATGGCCCTTAACTCCTACGCCACTCCAGATGGGAAGGAAATAGGCAGGGCACAGGCTGTCCAGGCCGAAGCCGCCGGAATACCTTGTTCCACAGATATGAACCCCCTGCTGCTGAAACCGTCAGGTGAACACACATCACAAGTGGTACTCAACGGTGTGCCAATAGGCAACCGTGATTCTTATACATATTATCGCAATGAGGGACGAGACGTTTTGCGTAAGGAAGTGCATGATGCGTTCGATCGACTGACAAAAAAATACAATCCTATCGTGATGGAGGGCGCGGGAAGTATTGCGGAGATTAATCTTCAAGACACTGACCTTGTCAACATGTCAATGGCTCGTCATGCTGATGCAAAAGTTATTCTTGTAGCCGATATCGACCGTGGAGGTGTATTTGCAAGTGCATATGGCTCGATAATGCTTCAGAAACCGGATGATAGAGATAGAATAAAAGGCATAATAGTCAATAAATTCCGTGGAGACCTTCGCTTGTTTGAAAAGGGAAGGAAAATGATGGAAGAAATATGCGGCGTTCCTGTGCTCGGAGTGGTGCCATACGCAAAAGACATTCATATTGAAGAAGAAGACTCCGTGGCTCTCTCTACAAAGAATTTCCGCGCAAAGGAAGGTAAGGTGAATTTTGCAGTCGTCATGCTCGACCATATCTCAAACTATACAGATTTCGACACAATCGAACGTCATCCCTTGGTAAATCTTTACTATGCCAGGACCTCCAAAGACTTGCAAGATGCTGACGTAATCATCTTGCCGGGGAGTAAATCCACCATATCAGATTTGAAAAAACTGAAAGATACAGGGATGGATAAGGCAATCACAGATGCTTATCACAAAGGCAAATATGTTATAGGTATTTGTGGCGGATATCAGATGATGGGTAAATCCATCAAGGACCCGGAAGGCGTAGAAGGTGAACCATGCGAAATCCAGGGACTTTGCATATTGCCCATAGAAACAGAGATGAATAGAGAAAAAATTACACGTCAAGTCCATTTCCGCTTCATGGGTAAATCTGAAATATGCGAGGGCTATGAGATTCATAATGGGAGAACCACTGTCATTGACAATTCCTCCAACCCGGCATGTGTGTTCTCAAGTGGCAATGGCGATGGTTGTCAAGCCTTTGGGGAAAGAGGATTTGGCACATACATTCATGGCATACTCGACAATGAAGTGGTTATAAACCATGTCTTGTCACATTTCCCAAACAAATCGGTTGAGAACAAAGATTCAATTTCCTACAAAGCATTCAAAGAACAGCAATACAACATGCTTGCCTACCATCTCCGCAAGCACATCGACATCCCTTTATTATATAAAATTCTATCCGACTAACATTCAGATGAAATAACCCCATAACCCTAAAACCCATAAACCTATAAACCCATAAACCCATAAACCCTTGATATGATAGACGGACACGGTGACGACTTATGGAGATATGCCGGAAAAGTAAGACACAATTTCAGCACCAATATCCATTCGGCTTTTGACCATTCTCCCTTGATGGCACACATAGCGTCGTCGGCTCATGCCATACTCAGTTATCCCGAACCGGAACCGGTCTCAGTGGAGAAAAAGATTTCCGGTTTGCATAGTTGCAATCAGAAAGAGGTTATGGTGACAAATGGAGCCACCGAAGCCATCTACATGATTGCTAAAGAATTCTCGGGAGCGGAATCGCTCATTTTGGGGCCAACATTCAGGGAATATCAGGATGCCTGCAAGATGTATGGCCATAAGGTGACATTTACAAAGTCGCTTGATACAATTCCGGATAAAAGTCAACTGATTTGGCTATGCAATCCGAATAACCCCACCGGTAAGGTGACTCCACTCAGCCTTCTTTGGGAAATCATACATGAGAATACGGATAAGGTGTTTGTCATAGACCAGGCATATTCTGATTACACATTGTTGCCGACATTGAATGCAAGTGATGTCATCAAAGCCGGAAATGTCATCATGCTCGGGTCGCTTACAAAACGGTTTGCAGTGCCCGGTCTCAGAATTGGATATGCCATAGGAAGCGAATCGTTGATTGCTCGGATAAAGAAATGGCGAATGCCCTGGTCGGTAAACGGGATAGCAGTTGAGAGTGCGAAATATTTGATTGATAATATAGGCAAGTATGATATCGATGCTGAAGGTTTGCATAAGGAGGCTTTAAGGATATCCGGGAAATTGTGGGAATTGGGGATTGAGGTGGAGAATACGGATTGTAATTTCATTCTTTGCAAGCTGCCAGACGGGACTGCCTCTGAACTCAAGCAATATCTTATGGACGAAGGGGGAATACTTATCCGGGATGCATCGAATTTTGAAGGGCTTACGGAAAGGCATTTCAGAGTGGCGGCACAGTCAAGGAGTGAGAATGATATGATGGTGGATTTGGTTGGACGGTTCGTGCAGTTAAAACTGCACAAACCATGCTAAGATGGTTTAATACAAGACGATATGCAGTTTATAATTTCGAAAATATCATTGCTGATAGGATGGATACTGGATTTGATATTTGGGGATCCAGAGAAGTTGCCGCATCCCGTGGTCGGTTTTGGCAAAATCATCTCATATTTTGAGAAGACCCTGAACAATGGTGACAACAGAAAACTTAAAGGTGGAATTACTGCCGGTTTTCTTATATTGGCCACTTTCGTGCTTGTATATGCCATCTTGTTCTTTCTCTCTCCATTTCCATGGATAAAGATGCTTGTGACTGCAGTAGGTGTTTTCTATTGTCTTGCCGGTACAACACTCATACGTGAGGTCAAGGCCGTCTTTGCGGCTTGCGACCGTTCGCTTGAGGAAGGGCGGATGCAGGTGGCCCGCATTGTGGGCCGTGATACTGCCAACCTGACCGACAAGGAGGTGAAGACAGCGGCACTTGAAACTCTTGCCGAGAATCTCAGTGATGGAGTCATAGCACCCTTGTTTTGGTACGCCTTGCTTGGACTGCCGGGGATGATGGCCTATAAGATGGTGAATACCCTCGACTCCATGATAGGCTACAAGAATGAACGTTACGGTCAATTTGGATATGTGGCAGCGCACATCGATGACATAGCCAATCTCATTCCGGCGAGGTTGACAGCTCTTCTCATGATTATCGCAGCCGGCAAGCCCGGTTTGTGGCGTTTTGTGATGAAGTTTGGTCCTCAACACGCCAGTCCCAACAGCGGATGGCCGGAAGCAGCGCTCGCCGGCATCCTAAACTGCCGCTTCGGCGGCACGCACGACTACTTCGGCAACACCGTCTATAAACCCTACATCGGCACCAACGACCGCAACCTCACATACGCCGACATGCTCACCGCTGTCCGCGTCAACCGCATCGCCGAATCCATCGCCCTCCTCCTCTGCATCCTCCTGTAGCGCCATAGAATTGTCATCAAAGCCCGGAGGGCTGATTTATGAGAAAACCCCGGACTTGAAGTCCGGGGTAATACATATCTAAGCTCAGATTAATATTCCTGTTTTAAGTATGTCGGAATAAAGAGGATTGTTCTTATCTTCAATCAGAAGAACGGGCTCAATAAGATTGCTTATCTCGCGTTTAAGCTTCCATAAAAGAGGGGTGTCAGAAAAGTAATCATCATCTAACTTGTCCACAATGACAGCAATGTCTATGTCACTATTAGCATGATACGTACCTTTGCTAAACGATCCAAAAAGATAAAGAGCCTTTAATGGTAATCGTTCAGCAACCTCGGCTTTGTAGCGTTGTGCTAATTTTATAGCTTGCTCTTTATCCATATTCTTAATTCGTCAGTTTTTTTAAGAAGTTCTTCGCAACGATCAAAATTAAGGCTTTTCATCAATCGTTCTTTATATGATGGATAACGTGCTTCAATATTCAGAGGTTCAAGAGCATCAATGAAATCAAGTTGTTCGTCCGTCATATTTTTATCGATTTCAGTCTTTTCAGCCAATCGAGAAAGACTATGAATTTTTAAAGGAGGTTCTGCTATGACACTGCTCCAATATGCCTTCAGTATCTTCTCAATCACTTGATGACACATAAAGCCAACATATAGGTATCGTTTGGTTTCAAGCATGGCTTTGGCTGTATCGAAATCATAGTCCGACATCTCAACCCAATACGTTACCTTTTCGTTTAGTTGCATGTTTGTTTTGAATTCAAATGCAAAGTTAATCGTTAATCTCAATATATAAACGCTGTCTCCCTAAAAAATAGTATAATTAGACATAAGAAAATTTTTGTTCAAAAGCTTTGCCCGGAGGGTTGATATATGAGAAAACCCCGGACTTCAAGTCCGGGGTCTTGTCATATTTAAGCTCGGGCGTCCCGGAGGGACGTTTTGTCTTGGATTGGCGTGGTCATTATTCTCCCCAATCTTTGGGATGTGTTATGGTTCCTTGGTTTATTTTTTCTTTATAAAGTGGCTCGTAGGTAAAACATGGCCAGAAGTTGTAGTTGCGTGCTACGCTACCTTCGTTCCATTGTGTGGTTACATATATGCCAAGAGCTTGCTTTTTAATATTGACTGTTTCTGTACCGTTTAATTTATAGAACATGCCTAAAGTGATTTTCTTGGATAACACGATATTCTATGTGCACACCACTATGATAATAAAACGTTAGTTGTTTTTAATTATTTTAAACCATTTGCAATGTTTGCTGTTAATAATTTATGAATACACAAGTGATCATATAAATATTGATAAATTTTGTTAATAATTCTAATAAAAAAGATTATGAAGAAACTCAATTACACATCGTATTTCATCGGTACAATCATGATATTTGTTTCATCATGTAGTAATCTTATCGTAGCGTTATAACTATTTTTGAACGAAAGCCATAAATCTTACTAAGATTATAACTTAAATAAATTATTATGTGCAAAAAAATTATCATTTCTATAGTTTGCTCTATATTGGGAATCGGGACAATTAATTCCCAAGAATTATCTGAAATTTTTGGCAACAATGAAACGTTGACAAATATCTTCGTAAATCCTATTGGCATATATAATGCAGTTGATAATACAGACTTTGATTCTCTGAAAGTAAGTATAGATGAACTGGGACTTGATTATAAGACTATTGATTTGGGTCCCTACGGAAAATTATTCGCATTTGCACCGGAAGCTTATACAATTGCAGGAGTGCCTATCGCAAGATTTATGATACTTATACAGAAGGATGTGAATGCCCTGATCTATCAATCAGCATCTTCTGAAAACTACAAAGACATGTCTGATTTGCTTGATAATGCGTTAACAAGTATTTCAAGAGGATCCGAATATGGCTCATCAATGAATTCAGTAAATATACATACATTGTCGGATAAATATGGAGTTGCTGTAGGATCATTGGATAATAAACAAATTTCAATGGCTATTCTTATGGATATCAGGAATCTCAAAAATTTTCTATCCTTATCTAATACATTGCCATTCAATTGAGGATCTATGAACTTGTAATATCACACAGGCCATTTTCGAAATAATATCGAAGTGGCCTGTCACTATTATTGCTAAATTTTCGGAGTGTTCGCCATAGAATGCCCATGACAACTGTAGGATGGGTCTAAAGATTAAAATAAAAAGTTGAACCATATCCGGGATTCGTTGCGTATGCTTCTTCATACGACATACCTCTCAGCAAGACGAGGGCATGAATTAGAATGCCGCCATGCGTGAAGACTGCTATTGTCTTGTCTTCATCATATTGCAGTGAGCGAAGGAAGTCTTTGAATCGGTCGCGCTGCATCATTGCCGATTCTCCTCCCGTTGCCGCCACATTCAGAAAATCATCATACCACAGTTGCAGTCGAGGATCACTTATCTCATCATATCGCTTCATTTCCCATTCTCCGAAATTCATTTCCATCAACCTTTTATCCGGAATTGCGTCATGGAAACCGCAAAATTCCGCCAGCTTACGACATCGGGTTAACGGACTGGTATAGGCTGCATCTATCTTATATCCGGAGAGTTTCTTTTTCACCTCATCAGCTTCGTATGGAAAACTTTCGGACAAAGGCACATCAGTATGCCCATAGCAGATGCCTTTCTCTATGGCAACCGATGTATGTCGGACTAAAATTAATTTCATAAAGAGGGGGAAATTACAGCAAGACCTATTAAAAA
This sequence comes from Muribaculum sp., assembly GCA_023667055.1. Classification (GTDB taxonomy): domain Bacteria; phylum Bacteroidota; class Bacteroidia; order Bacteroidales; family Muribaculaceae; genus Lepagella. The sequence goes on from JAMPAV010000016.1 coordinate 29,545, forward strand.
TGATAACTCAGCGAGCAGAAAAGTTGCGCCACAGCAATCACCGGTATAGCCACCGATTTTACGGCGCATAAGGTTGATCATCCATGTAAACACAAAATAAGGGAGTATTACTGCAGGAAGCATTTTAATTCCGACTATCGAAATGGCAATTCCAATAGGTATTACTCCGGTAGCAAGGCAAATCAGGAGTTTTCCTAAAGTCATCCTCGAATATGTGATTTTATTCTTGGCACCTTCGGGTCGGGCGTATGGAAGACGGTTGGTGGTTTGTGCGGCACAAGCCTTACTGTATGAATCAGCAGCGAAAAATCCCAAAGTCGCTACTTTTACAGGCAAAGATGTCAGAATTGCAAAAGTAAGCAAGAAATACATTATCAGGCCGATCACTCCGTATGTGCCTATATGAGAATCCTTCATGATGGCAAGAATCCTGTCCTTGTCACCACCGCATCCGAATCCGTCGCAAAAATCCGCAAGGCCATCCTCATGCAATGCACCGGAAAGCAAAAGTCTTACAATTAACGCCAAAATCACAGCTATTGGCCAAGCCACTATGTATGACAACGCCCACATCACGAAAGCCGTAAGACCTCCGGTGAGCCAACCTACCATAGGCCACCACACCACCACATCCCTATAAGCCTCCTGTGGCGGATTCACCACCTTCCAGAGCGGCAATCGTGTGAAAAATATAAATGCTGCACTGATACGTTTCATATCATTAAAATAAACTTACTTAAGTTTCGCAAGCTCAACTTAAAGTTTATAGGTTTATATGTTTATGGGTTTATTTTATCGGTATTTTGATGGAAGTTATAGATAATTATTTGACCAATTTCGTTCTTTGATTATGAACTGGCAAGTCACAGACAAAATAAACCTATAAACCATAAACCTATAAACCTCAACTTTCGCTTGCGAAAGTTGAATAAACTTATTAACCCATAACCCTATAAACCCCTTCAAAAGTAGCGCGTCACGTTGGCATCGCCAAACTGATCCATACGATTGATCATTCTAACTGCAGACTCTATGATAGGATATGCACAAACAGCACCACTCCCCTCCCCTAACCGGAGACCGAGCTGCAACAGCGGTTTTGCTCCCAAAGCCTGAAGCATCAGTTTGTGACCGCTTTCGTCGCCCTGATGACCGAAAATAGCATAATCAAACACCGCCGGATATAACTTCGAGGCCGCCAGCATACAGGATGTCATTATAAAGCCATCCACAATTATTATCATACCTAATTCTGCTGCCTTAAGCATTCCGCCTACAGCCATCACCATTTCAAAGCCTCCAAACCAAGCCATTTTGCTTCTCACATCATCGCCACCGCCATAGTTTTCAAGAGCCTTGTGAAGTATATTTTTCTTATGATTGATACCCGGTGTGTCAAGACCTGCACCGGCTCCTATGCAACGGTCAAGTTCTATTCCGGTGAAAAGATGCATCCAGAGAGAGGAAGAGGAGGTATTGCCGCTGCCCATTTCCCCGAAACTGATGATGTTGCACCCGGTAGAATCATGAATTCTCTCCACTACTTTAGCTCCCCTTTCGAGGCAAAGGTCAAGTTCGGCAAGCGTCATGGCCGATCCATGCAGGAAATTGTTTGTTCCGCGTCTGACTTTCACGTCAATAATGCCGTGACCTTTTGGAATATCATAGTCAACACCGGAGTCAACGAGCACCAGTTTGAAGTCGTGCTGTTCGCAAAGGAAATTTATGCCGGCTCCACCCTTTGAGAAATGGCTTAGCTGCTGCCACGTCACTTCCTTTGGTGAGACGCTTACCCCTTCTTCTATGATACCATGGTCAGCAGCAAAAAGCACGTTGTGAGGATTCTTTAATTCCGGTGTCAGTGTCTGCTGAATGAGACATATCTGAAGTGCCAGGTCTTCCAGAGCGCCAAGGGAACCTTTCGGTTTTGTGAGATTCTCAATCTTTGCAATAATCTCACCTCTCATTTCCGTATTTACCTTATTTATCTTAAATTTCATGACGATGAATTTCTAAAGTAGAATGGACTGCAAAATTACTCTTATTTTGTTAAAAATACAATTAAAATAGTCTTTTTTTGAGGGGTCTTAGATTTTAAATTCAAAAAACAGTCGTCTTCAACAGGCGACTGTTTATTTTGTTGCTTGTTTAGAAGCGCACTATAATCAGGATAACTTTTCTTGTAAGAATATTGTTATTTAAAGAAAAGGTCTTCATCAAAAATTCTTTCCACCCTAAGATCATTCTTCGAAGGAGATAAACATTTATTCAGAGGTCTATACATTGACTCTACCGATTGGAAATGGGAGAAGTAGAGTCACTTAATTTTTACCGGAATGCCGCTGATGATTAGATAAACTTCGTCGGCAAGCGAGGCGACAAACTGATTGACACAGCCCTGGAGGTCGGTGAATTTTCGTTGGAGAGCATTTTCGGATATGCCTCCCAAACCAATTTCATTGGTCACCAATACAAAGTTAGCATTTTTTTTCAATAAATCACTTAGCTGGGTCTTTATTTGAATCAAAGCCTCTTCGGAATTCTCTTCACATTCAAAAAACCAATTGGTTGACAGCAACGTTAGACAATCCAACAAAACAGTTGATTCATCCGGAATCTCGATGTCTCCGACTTTCAGACATTCCTCTATATTTGTCCATTCCTCGCCACGGCGTTGCTGGTGAATTTTCACCCTCTTGCGCATCTCCTCGTCCCAGACTCTTGCCGTGGCTATATAAACAGGTTTTGCACATCGCTCAAGGGTCAATTTTTCCGCGAAGGCACTTTTTCCTGATCTTTGTCCGCCAGTCACCAATGTTATCATTATATTCTTCCATTTATATATTTGTCAATCATCACAATAAGTTCCCCATCGGATGTCGCCACATAAAAGTTGCCATCAACGACATCCTTATGTAAATATCCATTATCCAAAAGTACCGCGAAATCAGCCTCATCCATAGCTGCAAAGTCATTGACGGAATCGCCTACAAAAACCACCCTATACCCAAGACTTTTATAGTTGGCCACGAAACTTCTCTTATCCATGATATAATCGACACCAATCACATGACCATTATCGACAACTGCTCTGGAGAAATGACAAGGCACACCTAACTCTGATGTTATTGACCGACACCAACAATCGAGATTACAGCTTACAATCTCACAAATATCGGTATTATCCTTGATGAAACTTACAATTTCAGAGCGCAACAACGATTTCGGAATACTTGACACGAAATCTTCAATTGCAATTTCTTTCAACATTTCTATTCTTTTCCTGAGATTCTTTTCATAGTCCATCTCCGAAACAGAAGAAACTTTGGTCATGTCCGCAATTAGCTCATATTGTTTGAGCCCCAAGCGCATGGCTACATACGGGATCGTTTCCTCTCTGGTTACAGTCCCGTCAAAATCAAACAATATTTTTAATCTGTTTCTCAAACCTCAGTAGAATTGTCAGATCAATTCATTCAGACTACAAAATTAACCAAAATAACAACAATATCCAAACTAATGTAAAATAAAAACCCCACATGCAAGAGCACGCGGGGCTTTTATGATTCAGTATTATTTTATTTAGCGAGAAAAGCTTTTACTTTGGCGAGAACGTTATCGATGGTGTAGCCGAATTTTTCGTCGAGCACCTTCAGAGGTGCGGATGCACCGAAACGTTCCATACCGAAAATCTCGAAGTCACCTTTCATGACCGGATAAAGCACTGCTGGAAGACCGGCTGTGATACCGAACATCTTCACTCCGTAAGGAATCACCTCGTCGCGATATTCTTTCGGCTGGCGGCAGAAAAGTCCAACAGATGGAACAGACACTACACGTGCACCTATACCCTCTTCACCAAGTTTTTCGGCAACATGCATTGCAAGCGCCACCTCAGAACCATTGGCTACAAGTACAATCTTGGTGGTTGGAGCGTCATATACCACATAACCTCCCATCTCAGTCTTCTTGGCCTCGGCAGCACGGTCGCCGGCAGGAAGATCCTCAAGATTCTGACGTGAGAATACAAGGATTGTAGGAGATTTCTTATTCTCAAGTGCAATGCGATAGCTTTCCACAGTCTCGGCACTGTCGCAGGGACGAAGCACAAGTGCTGCCTGATGACCGGCCAGATTGTCCATCTGTTCGAGAAGACGAATCTGAGCTTCTTGTTCCACCGGCTCGTGAGTAGGACCATCCTCGCCTACACGGAAAGCATCGTGGGTGAAGATAAACTTCACAGGAAGTTCCATAAGAGCCGCCATTCGGATGGCCGGTTTCATGTAATCTGAGAACACGAAGAATGTGCCGCAGGCCGCTATGCAACCGCCATGAAGCGCGATACCATTGCAAATGCAAGCCATGGTCAATTCGGCTACACCGCTCTGGAGGAATGCACCTGAGAAGTCACCCTTCACAAAAGCATGTGTTTTCTTCAAGAAACCATCAGTCTTGTCAGAGTTAGCAAGGTCAGCAGAGCTTACTATCATGTTGTGTACATGATCAGCGAGGAATGAAAGGACAGCCGCTGAAGATGCACGTGAAGCCATATTGGGTTTGAGAGCGACCTTGGTCCAGTCAAGGTCTGGGAGTTTGCCTTCGAGCCATTCCTGAAGGGTCTTGGCCTCTTCGGGATTCTGCTGTGCCCATTCAGCATATTCAGCTTTGCGAGCCTGAGCATTCTTGATGAGCTCCTCGCGGCGATCGGCATAAAGTTTCTTAACGTCATCCCAAATCTGCCACGGGTTCTTCGGGTCGCCTCCGAGATTCTCTACGGTCTTGTCAAGGTCAGCACCGGCAGCTGTCAGAGGCTGGCCGTGGGTAGCCACATGTCCTTCGAGACTGCTTCCATCTGCAGCAACTACCTTGCGAGCCATCACAGTATGACCAATGATAAGAGTTGGACGTTCCTTCTCATTGCGGGCATCCTCTATAGCACCGGCAATTGCAAGAGGATCTGTGCCGTCAACCTCAAGCACGTTCCAGTTCCAAGCACGATACTTTGCAGCAGTATCCTCAGAAGTGACATCTTTCACCTTTGTGGAAAGCTGCACTTCATTGCTATCGTAGAACATGATGAGATTGTGGAGACCGAGATTTCCGGCAATGCGACCGGCACCCTGAGATATCTCCTCCTGTATGCCACCGTCAGAAATGAAGGCGTAAGTTTTGTGCTCAACTACCTTTCCGAAACGAGCCGCAAGGAAACGTTCCGCAATGGCACAACCCACTGCATACACGTGACCCTGACCGAGAGGTCCGGAGCTGTTTTCAATGCCACGTGCCACATTCAGTTCGGGATGACCGGGAGTCGCGGTGTCCCACTGGCGGAAGCCCTGGAGTTCTTCCATGGTGTATTTGCCTGTGAGGGCAAGCACAGAATAGAGCATTGTGCTCATGTGACCGGGATCAAGGAAGAAACGGTCGCGAGCAAACCAACCGGGATCTTCAGGATCATAGTTAAGGAATGAAGAATAAAGCACGTTGACAAAGTCAGCACCGCCCATTGCGCCACCGGGGTGACCGGACTTTGCTTTCTCCACCATTTCGGCTATCAGGACACGCATGTTGTCTGCGCCGCGAGTCAGAAGGTTTGAATCAATTGTCTTTGACATTATGAGTTATATTTTAGTGTATATGTTTTGGTTAGAAATGTGACTGATTGGCATCTTATTGCAATCAGTCACGTTGAGAATTGTCAATTAGCCGGCATTGAGGACCTGATCCTCGTTGATGTCATCTACAGGGATATCTGTATTCACATTCTTGCAGCCAATGAGTGCATAATAGAAGATATATGCAACCATGGCGAATACAAGCCAGTAGCTGTTGACATAGCCAAAGTTACGCGCAATCCAGTCCTGTATAAACGGCATGATACCACCGCCAACCACCATGGTCATGAAAAGGCCCGACGCCTTTGCAGTATATTTTCCAAGACCTTCAGTGGCAAGGTTAAAGATACCGCCCCACATAACAGAGGTACAGATACCGCAGAGGAAAAGGAAGAGACACTTCATCGGCACCTCTCCACTTGTGATGTTGAGAGCCTCGAAACTCGGAGACTGGAACTTGATAGACTCAGGAAGAAGGATTGCGATGAGAAGGAAAACCAATGCAACTGCAGAAACCACTATCAACTGTGTACGTGTAGATACTTTTCCACTGATAATAGAGCTTAGGAAACGGCCTACAAGCATAAGAAGCCAATAAAGGGCAGCAAGGGAGCCTGCCACGGCAGCTGCACCTTCGAAATTCTCACGGCTTATCCAAGCGTTCATCTCGCCCGGAATACCGATTTCCACTCCCACATAGAAGAAGATGGCTATGATGCCGAGAGTGCAGTGACGGAAAGCAAAGGGGGTATGTTCGTAGGTTGCTTTGCTCAGGTTCTTCTGAGGTTCCTCTATCTTAATGAATGAAATTACAATAAAGGCCAATACAAAGATTATGATACCGGTTATCACAAGGGGAGCGACGGCAGCCATTGTAGTTTCTTTGGTAAGAGTACCGACAAGCACACCTACAAGCATTGGAGTAAGAGTACCGGATAGGGAGTTGAGCGATCCACCAGTCTGAATCAACTGGTTGCCTTTATTGCCGCCACCACCGAGTAGGTTGAGCATAGGGTTAACAACAGTGTTGAGCATACATACACAGAAACCGCATACAAGAGCACCGAGAAGATATACGAATAGAGCAGATTCTCCAGTACCCACCCAACTCGAAGCAAGCTGAATGAAAAGACCGATAGCACCCACCGCAAGCGCTATAAGAGCAGTTTTCTTATAACCATATTTGATAAGCATGTTACCAGCCGGAATACCCATGAATAGATATGCGGTAAAGTTCATAAGGTTACCTGCCATACCGGCCCATTCATATCTGAAACCCCAGATATTACCGAAGGGGGCCGCCATGTTGGTCACGAAAGATATCATCGCGAAGATGAAAAACATCGTGATGATTGCAACTGTACGCCCCGATTGCGGAGCCGCTGCTGCTGAAGTTTTACTCATTTTAATTTTTTATTTTAAGGTTAATATTATTTAAAAGTTAAGGGTTAAGGGTTAAGAGTTAAGGGTTAGTATTGGCGGGAGCCGAAGATGGCTGTGCCGATGCGCACAAGGTTAGAGCCTTCCTCGACTGCCACCTGCCAGTCGCCCGACATACCCATTGAGACAATGTCGAATCCCAAAAGATCCGGTGCCACCTCAAGAATCCGGTTTCGAGTATCCGAAATCCGGCGGAAATCCGCCCTCACACGCAGCATGTCGTCGGTATTTGATGCCATGCCCATGACTCCGCATATATGAGTGGCTTTCAAGGTCTCAAACTTCCTTGCCTTGAAATAGTCCAGCAATTCTTCCGGATAAAATCCAAATTTCGTCTCTTCCCGAGCCACATGCAGCTGCATCAGCACTTTAGTGACGACACCAGCCTTAGCCGACTCCTCATCAATCAGATTGAGAAGGCGTTCGCTATCCACACTTTCTATCAGCGACACATGCGGAATAAGCAGGCGCACCTTGTTGGTCTGAAGATGACCGATGAAATGCCACTTTATGTCGGAAGGGAGACACTTGATTTTTTCCAGCAGTTCCCGGACACGGCTTTCACCGAAGATTCGCTGACCGGCGGAATAAGCCTCTGCGATAGCCCCGGCCGGGTGAAATTTGCTTACCGCACAAAGTTGGACACCTGCAGGAAGCTCTTTATGAATCTTTATTATTTCCTCGGAAATCATGTGTATAATGGATTAGGGTTGGGCTTCTTCAGCGACATCGGCTAAAGCCGGTGTTTCCATGCTAAGATGCCGGTGTCGCTGTTTTTTCAGGTGTGTCGTATTCGTAAGGATACACGTCCATGAGTGGGGTCTCGGTGATGGAGGCTATCTGATAGTCGGCCATGGTACCCTTCATGCCATCCTGAAATCTGCCAAGTGCATTCTGGAAGTCTCCTGCCTGAACGAGTATGAAACTTGCAGATTTTTTCTCCTTGCCACTTTTTTCATCGAGCGTGATGAAGTTGACCTTTACCATATAATATTTATCGGCATAGTCGGATTCATCGAAGAAAATCTCTGAAATCTTTGTCTTCTTGACAGCGGAAACAGTAAATTCTCCTGATATGAAAGGTGTGATTTTCTCTATGATACGGGCCTCGGCATCCGTAAATGTCAAAGCATCTACGAGATAGGGTTCGTTTACTTTCTTGACCGCTCCATTCTCTTGCATGCGGTCGTATCTAATTTTGGTTTCAAACCAGAGTGCCATGATAGTTTTCAGTTTTCAGTTTTCAGTTTTCAGTTATTTTTGGAGAGGGCACTACAAGCGCAACTGCAAAGTTAGCAATAAAAATTGAGAAAACCGCCCATTTGGCAATCAAAAATGCTGCGACTCAAAAAATATTTTTACCGGCATGACATAAATGCTTCAAAAAATGTTAATAATAAAGAGACAAAACATCCACACAAGCCATAAAGACAAGAAAAAGATATGAACATCTACAGCCAGCTATTTCTCACCTTTCTCAAGATAGGCGCATTCACCTTCGGCGGAGGATGGGCCATGATATCCATCATCGAAAAGGAAATAGTGGATAAGCACCACTGGATCGAACGTGATGAGTTTCTCGACCTGCTCGCAATAGCCCAGTCACTACCGGGTATTTTAGCCGTGAACATAGCCACATCCATCGGCGACAGACTGCGTGGGGTAAAAGGTGGAATTGTGGCTTCATTAGGCACGATACTCCCCTCCTTTCTCATCATTCTTGCCATCGCAATTTTCCTGACCCCTGAGACAATAAAAGAAAGCCGTTTGCTCAGCAGTATCTTCATGGGAATTCGCCCTGCTGTGGTGGCACTGATCATAGCACCGGTCATCACCACAGCAAAGGCCGCAAAATTGAAATTAACCACGATATGGATCCCGGCTCTTGCAGCACTGATGATTTCTCTCGACATCGGATTCATTTCAAACCCAATCACATGGATAGCTCTTGGAGCAGTAGGGGGATACTTGCACTGGCGTTTCTCCCACAAAACCCTAACAAATTAAACCTCACCCATAAACTAAACCCTAAACCATAATGTCACTAAATAAATCATTGAAATCATCGGTTTCCCTCCTGTGTAAGGGGCTTCAAGCCCCTTAATACAATGTTAATATAGCGACATTGCCCTAAACTCTAAACTATTTAGAAAAGATGGAGATATACTTGAAAATGATATGGGCCTATCTTAAGATAGGGATTTTCGGATTCGGAGGTGGCTATGCCATGCTATCGCTTGTTGAGAGATCGGTGGTTGGTCCCGGCTGGATAAGCGAACAGATGTTTACCGACATTGTGGCAATCTCGCAGATGACACCTGGTCCCATTGGTATCAACTCCGCAACATACATCGGTTATGTGGCCCCGGGGCAGGTGACCGCCGGCGCACTTGCCTCACCACTATGGGGAATACTCGGAAGCGTTCTCTGCACCTTGGCTGTGACCATACCATCATTTATTCTTGTAATAAAGGCATCCCACTTTATCAGGAAACACAACGAGAGCGGAGTGATCAAAGCCATATTCGCGGGATTAAGACCTGTAGTGGTGGGTTTGATTGCATCTGCGGCCATAATGCTGATGAATTGGGCCAATTTTGCACCCGACCATGACACAAAGACGCTAATATATAGCATCTTGATATGTGTGGCATCTTTTTGCATGGTCTTCTTCAAGATAGAAATCAAGGGAAAGAAGCGGGGACTGCATCCCATACTGGTGATATGCCTTATGGGGGCGGTAGGATTTGCCCTTTACTACTAATTCAATAAGTTGAGGTTTATGGGGTTATTGGTTTATAGGTTTATGGGTTTATGGGTTTATTTTATCGGAAATCTGCCCATTCATAAGTACAGTGTCAATTATATGAAACGGACATGAACGGCTTTCGCCAAAGGGAATGAAAAAGGTGTATG
>JAMPAV010000017.1 GCA_023667055.1 Muribaculum sp.
GGGCAAATGTTAAAGCAAAGTCCGCTTTGGCCACATAAAAATGTCATGTGCTATGGCTTTCTACAATATTCTCTATAGGTCCCTATCGTGACCCCGACGAGCGTAGCACCTCCAAGATCGTCCTTATCAGTGACTATTCCCTTGGTCTTTGCCTGTTCAAACAGTTCGCTGTTGTTCTTACGGTCGTCTTTGATTCCCGTTTCAAAATAAATCAGGAACGGGATGATTCCTTCTAAATTTGCCATATCAATGTGAATTATCTTGCAAAATTACATAGGCATTATATCGGAAGCCCCTTTTCCATATAAGACCCGGCTCAAAAAATGGCAGTTGCTGAGGTAGCAGCCATTTTTTGAGTCGGGGCATCACTTTCAAATGGTGGTCGAAACAGGTCAGTTTTGAGTGACTTCTACATCATCATAATCATCTACAGTAACACTGAAAGAAATTGGAGTTGCATTCCAAGAGATATTATAGGTATAGCTCTGGCCTTCTTTCCAATCAATATCAATCGGAATAAATTTCTCGTACTCCTTGCTTTCTTCCGGAGCGTAGGTAGTTGTGATTCTCACTTTAACTTTAATATATGCACCAGTTTCGGCATTTTCGGACTTTTTAGCTTCCACTTTTTGCGGAATCAAATACATCGTATTTGAAATTTCATCGTTCCCGTTTCCGCTGTTATATTTAGGTGAACTTATGTTGACTACTTTTCCTTTGCAAGACTCGTCAGGAGCATCCAGAATTGTATTTATCTCCCTTATAGAGTATGAGCAGTCAGATTCTTCCTTGGCAATAGTCCAAACACCTTTCGAGAGATTTGCATTACGATAGAAATCTGATGCACCAGCATCGGTGGACAATTCCGGAAATGTATAGGAACCTTTACCTTTAACGCCTCCCAACTCTATTGAGACAATCTCAATCTCTTTATACAGAGGGTGATTGTTTTGTGCTGTGAAGCAAATTTGGCTGAGAGCATGACGGAAATTTAGACTTACATTGCCACCGAAGGAACTCTTTTTCACATCCTTTGCAACGGCATACATAAGATCCGTCTGTTTGTGAGTATCAGCCTCAACTTCAAAGTTCTCAAACGAAGCCACTGAACCGGAGAGATTGAAACTGCTTGCCGAAGACGAGGATTTGTTTCCTTCTGTTCCATCTATATAGGCATAAAAAGTCAAACCTTTCCAGTTGTCAGATTTATTTGTCGGCCAATACCTTTGGTTGTCCGTGGTCCATGTGTTGCCGTCGTCATTACTGCTGACGCGTTCAGGCAAGCCACCGAAATAGTTTGACTCTCCATCCAGAGCCATAACTTTAAAATTGCTCGGACGGTAGGATTTGCTATAGGAACTGGCTGAGCGGGTTGGGTTGGACGTTTGAACACGGAATCCAATCACGTTTTTGTCAGTTGTGGATGTGGCGAATTCTTCAAGTTCGTCGTTTGCTGTGCAGGCGGAAAATGCAATTGCAAGCATGATTGTCGCGCCCATTCCGATTGATTTGAGTTCCATTTGCAGAATGCTTTAAAGGTTATTGTTTTGAGTGGCTCTCGTTCTTTTTTTCGAGTGCAAAATTATCATTTTGCCACAGAGTATGCAAATTGTATCATGGTATTTAATCAATTGTTCATAGTATTGTAGCAAAATACCAAAAATAGAAATATTTTTGCAATAAATTTAGTTGAAACAAGTATATGAGAGGCCACCAAACCCTCAATGGGACTGGATTGTTGAAATAACAAAACTATATCGCCTATGGATTCCACCTCAAATACGCCCGAAGGCACTACAACAATAAAAAAACAGCATACCTTAGCGAATGTAGCTACTGTCACAATGCAGTTTGTGGTCATAGCTATGTCGGCATTGCTGATAATATTTATTTCATACGACACCTTCCAGGGTCAGAATTTCATGGAAAACCATCTCTACATGAAATATCAGTTCTGGATGTGTCTTGCTTTCATAGCAGACTATTTTGTGGAAATGGCTTTTGCTGAGAACAAATGGCGGTACGCATGGCGCCGTCTGCCGTTTTTGCTCATATCCATTCCTTATCTCAATATTCTACCGATCCTGCATCTTCAGGCAGCTGCAGAGCATTTCTATCTTCTCAGATATATTCCGCTGACTCGCGCCGCGCTTGCAATATCCATTATATTCGGATATTTCTCAAAAAACGCGGTCACAAGTTTCTTCATGTCGTATATTGTGATTCTGCTAATGGTGGTTTATTTTGGATCGCTGATATTCTTCCAGTATGAGAATGGCGTGAACAAGCAGGTCACAGACTACTGGATGGCACTCTGGTGGGCCGCGATGAATGTGACCACCGTCGGCTGCTATATAAATCCAATGACCGTAGAAGGGCGTATAGTGGCAATTATCCTTCCTATTACAGGCACCATCATCTTTCCGCTCTTCACTGTCTATCTCACAGACTTTGTCAAGCGCCACTCCCGGTCTGACATCAAACAATAAAGACTAATATGGCTTGAATTAGCTTGGTATGGAATCTTCGGCTTTAGCCAAAGGGAAGTCAGGCGGCTGAAGCCGCCTGTTCCATGCCAAGTCAATAAGCAAGATAGGGCCAGAGAGAGCGGATGCGCTCTTCAGGATTCCATTTGCCTCCAAAGGTCCAGGAGGCTGTGACGGTGTGGTATTCCGGATTGCCGGGGGCATCGCGTAGATTATCTGCAAGCCATCCGGCGTGGCCACCCTCCCGGATGCAGCCATTATAATAGACCCTGTGTCCCCACGGACATGGATCTATTTGCTTTCCCTTCGCAAGCTGAGGTTCCTTGCGATAGGCATGGTCGATATCGGCATCCGCAATGTTTTTCGACATTACGCAGTTAAGGATGTAGAACTGCGAGTCATGGTGGTATCGGCCAAGCGGTGTGGATTTAAGGGCATCGAATTCCGAATCTTTGACCACAAACTTATTGTTGCGGTCGCCCCTGCCGTCATGCCATAGAATGGCACGGGTATCACCGAGGAATTTGCAGCGGGTGGCATAGCAGGTACCTCTGGGACAAATGAAATCCACGCCCGGGCAACGGATGAAGAGATCGGAGTGATAATACATTCCGCCTAATCCATCGTCGCCTTTGCCCCAAAGCGACAGGGCATCGTTGCCATCAGAAATGATATTACTGTTGAGAATTATGGTGCGGGTGGCTCGCCCAAAGACCGAGAATTGGTGTGTAGTGGTGTTAGTGACAGTCGTTCCGTAGTTGTTGATCACTGTCAGTCCACTTATCACGCAGTCGTCTGCATTCTCAGTGAGGGAGATTATCCCCGAAGGCACTTTTCCACCCTTGTATTCACTTAGCATCATTTTGCCTTGTGCCTCGGCACCCACGATAATGCAGCTGTCGCGGTTTTCCCCCACCAAGACAATGTTCGGGCGGTCGATGATCACTTTCTGGTTGTATAGGCCATTTTTTATCAGGATTTTAAATGGACCAGAGCCATCTTCCGGAGCTTTCTCAATGGCAGACTGGATGCTTTCGCCCCTTCTGACTACAGCATCATAGCGACTCTCATCGATTTTGGGGATCACTCCGAGAGTTAGAGTGCCGTTTTCATTGGCTCCTTTTGATTTGAGATTTATGTCCACTTTGTTTTTGGGGTCATGCTTATCGGCCCAGTCGTCGTACAATTCATATAGGTCAGCGGGACGAGTCCCATACCAGGCATACCCGTTGCGACGCTCTCTGCCTATGTCTTCAAGCCTACGACGTGGTATCCCGTCACGGTCACAGACATACGGTATGCAATTTTCAAGGTCATAAAACCTTGCCCAAATTGGCCCCTTGCTGTCTGAATCCTCGATTAACTCTGCCTCCCAACTGCCGTTCTTCATCACTCTGCGGTAGGTAAGACCGGTAAGTTTATATTTGTTAAACCAAGCCATGGCGGCTTGTACTGCTTCCTTTACTTTCTTGTTTGGATTGGGTATCTCCATTAGCATTCGGACTATGGAGGCACTTTCCTGAGTGCAGAAAGATGGAAGTTCGTATGCTCTGGCGTATGCCGGTTCGAGGGTTATGTGGTCATGCTGCTGGCACCAAACCGTTGGTTTGCCATCGACCATAATCTGAGTGGCAATGATACATTCTACACCCTTGTCGAAAGCCTTTCTCATTCGTTTCTTCTGCGAGGCATTGCAGAGGTCGGAGTCGTAGGGGGCAGTTTCGTTGGCTATATCACGAAGCAGAGTCATGGTGTTGACCATGGCGTCATCATTGTATGTGATATGGGGTTGGTAGTCGCGCATTTCGGGCCAGAACTGCGGCCAACCGCCGTTGTCATACTGGCCGGAAAGCAGATATTCCACACCCCGTCGGAAGGCATCGCGGTATTTTGCATCGCCGGTAGCCTTGTATAGACGGGCGATATAAGTCAACTGAAGGTTTGTCGCATCGTTGTCAGTGGTAGAATCATCGCGACGGTCCTTGTCGGCTAGAACCTTTGCTTTCTGCTCGTCGGTCATTGGGGTGACCATATCGATGTTTTTAGGCCAGCCTCCGGTGTTGCGTTGCCACAGTAGCACCTGGTCGCCAATGCGGCGCGCCTCGCCGGAAGCGAAGAACTCCGGGTTGTCTTCGCGGAGCATCTGCTTTGCGTATCGGCTGCCAGATTTGGTAGCAGGTTTTTCGGCGGTTGGTTTATCGGTATGGTTCTGTTGATTTGGATTCTGGGCATTCAGGTTAAAAGTCAGAACCAAAAGCATAAGAAATTTGAAGGTTTTCATGATGATAAATCCCAATATGAATTTTTTGAATTCCGAGTCGTAATCCCTTATTGTAAGATAACCGGTCTGAAAAAAGAAGGGAATGGGGTCGGAATAGTCAAATTCTTGTTTTCGCTCAAGGATTTTTGCGTTGGGCCTTAAGCTTTGAATGAATCAGGCGAGGGCTTGGTCGAGGTCGGCGATGATGTCGGCCACGTCTTCGATGCCTACGGAGAGGCGCACGAGGTCGGGTGCCACTCCGGCTTCGCGAAGTTGCTCGTCGCTGAGCTGGCGGTGGGTGTGGCTTGCCGGATGAAGCACACAGGTGCGGGCATCCGCCACATGAGTCACTATGGCGATGAATTTAAGTTTGTCCATAAACTCGATAGCCTCGTCGCGTGTGCCTTTCAGTCCGAATGAGATTACTCCGCATGTGCCGTTGGGCATCTGCTTCTTGGCAAGTTCATAATACTTGTTGCTCTCCAATCCGGCATAATTCACCCAACCAACTTTCGGATGCCTCTCAAGCCACTGAGCCACCTTCAGTGCATTCTCGCAGTGGCGCGGCATACGGAGATGCAGAGTCTCCAGCCCGATATTGAGCAGGAATGAATTGTGGGGTGAAGGTATAGAGCCGAGGTCGCGCATCAGTTGGGCGGTAGCCTTGGTGATGAAGGCTCCCTTGCCGAAAGCCTTTGTATAGGTGAGTCCATGATATGATTCATCCGGAGTGGTGAGTCCCGGGAATTTCTCCGCATGGGCCTCCCAGTCGAAATTGCCACTATCCACTATGGCTCCTCCCACACTGGTGGCGTGTCCGTCCATATATTTTGTTGTGGAATGTGTTACTATGTCGGCACCCCACTCAAACGGACGGCAGTTGATGGGTGTCGGGAAAGTGTTATCAACAATCAAAGGTATGCCATGGGCGTGTGCCACCTTGGCAAACTTCTCGATGTCGAGTATGTCGTTGCTTGGGTTGGAGATGGTTTCCCCGAAAATAAGTTTGGTGTTCTCCTTGATGGCAGCGGCGATTTCCTCTTCTGAAGATTCGGGGCCGATGAAAGTACAGTCAATGCCCATCTTCTTCATTGTCACAGCAAAAAGATTGAAAGTGCCACCATAGATTGCTGATGAGCAGACGAAATGGTCACCGCTTTCGCAAAGGTTGAAGACGGCATAGAAATTCGCGGCCTGACCGGATGAGGTCAATATTGCGGCAACTCCGCCTTCGAGTTCGGCGATTTTCGCCGCCACAGCATCATTAGTTGGGTTGGCCAGACGGGTATAGAAATAGCCGTTTTCCTCAAGGTCGAAAAGACGGGACATCTGTTCGGAAGTGGAGTATTTCCAAGTAGTGCTCTGATATATTGGCAATACCCTTGCCTCGCCGTTTCCTGGTTTCCATCCGCCTTGCACGCATACAGTGCCTTTATTTAGTTCTTTTTCCATGATTTTTCTTATTTTCTTGCAAAGTTAGCAAATCGTAGCCAAATATTCCGTTTTTTATTGAATTTTTTTGTACTTTTGCATTCGCTAACCGAAAAATATCCAGATATGAAACGACACTTAGGATCTCTACCTATTCTCGTATTGCTTGCATTTGCTTTAAATCCCAATGCATCTTCTGCTGCCTTCACTCGGCAACAGACAACAGACAACAGACAACAGACAACTCCCAACTCTCACCCTTCCGGACTTAACGACAAGGAATTCAGCAAATATTGGATTGTGGAGTCGGAAGGCCCATGCACGATGACTTTCCGGGGCGACACGGCTGAGTTTGTGGCACCGAAAGGACTCAGTGTATGGCGCAAGGACAAAATGTCAGGCCGAACCACAATAGAATATGACGCGCAAGTGGTCACTGAAAAACCTGACGACCGTCTTTCCGACCTCAACTGCTTCTGGATGGCAACAGATCCCAATGCCAAGGATCCATTCGTCAACCTCAACAAACGAGGCGGGAAATTCCTCAACTCCTATACTCTGCGCTTGTATTACCTCGGCTACGGCGGTAATCACAATTCCACCACCCGATTCCGACGCTACAATGGCGATGCAAGGGGTGTCGATAATCCCGATTTTCGTCCGGCTATCATAACCGAATTCACAGATGCCGACAATCTCCTGAAACCCGGCAAATGGTACCACATCAAGATAACCTCCGACGGACTGCGCACGCAATACTTCATCGATGGCAAGCGGCTCGTAGATTTCCGCGACCCCGAGCCTCTCACCGAAGGGTGGTTTGCCTTCCGCTCAACGCTGAGCCGCACAAGACTCACTAATTTCTCATATTCATGCGAACCGCTTCAGGAGACAAACGTACCTCTCTCATGGGTGGGAGATGCACCAAAATCGGATGTTCCGGTCACATTCGGTGTCCCCTTTGATGCAGGTGCTGTGAAAAAGAACACCACCCTCACGCTTGCTTCCTCAGATGCCGATTTCTCCACAGAGTCTTGGCCCCTTGCTTTCTGGCCGGATGGCACAGTGAAATGGGCAGCTGTTTCAGGAACAATACCGGCTGGTTCCGATGGCCTTGTGGTAAAAATAGGAGATTCAAAAGTCAAAAAAGGCAAAAGTAAAGTAATAAAGGAGTCGCTTGTTAAGGAAATGGAAGGTCAAATAGTGGCGAAAGCGGGCGACTCATACATATATATCCCAAAAGTTTTAAGTCCGGATGCCAAGGTTTCCAATATCATTGACTCTATTGTCACCGATGGTGTCAAAACCGCCGGTGCCGCACGTCTTGTTGCTTCTGTCAAGGATTCCCCCTACGGTGGTTCCGTAAAGGCCACCGATATGACAAGCCGCCTGCTTTCATCTGAAATAGAACGCAACGGAGCCGAACGTGCAGTCATAAAGCTGACAGGCGTGCATGGTTCAGTCGATGGCTGCGAATTGTTGCCATGGACAGTTCGTTTGAGTGTGTTTGGTAGCAGTCCAGATATCAAACTTACCCATTCCTTTATTTTCGATGGCGATCAGGACAAGGATTTCATATCCTCTCTCGGCCTTGCCTTCGATGTGCCTATGCGTGAGCGCACCTACAACCGGCATGTGGCATTTGCCACAGCAGATGGGGGTGTGTGGAGCGAACCGGTACAGCCTCTTGTCGGTCGCCGGTTTCTCGCAAATCCCGCCACCGGCAAACCATTTCCATCCGTTCAGGAAATGCAGATGCGCGGAGAAAAGGTAGCCGACTATTCCGAATTCAACGAGGCGAGCCGACAGTTGATTGATGACTGGGCTGAATGGGATGGCTTCCGTCTAAGCCAGAACGGACCCGACGGCTACACTATCCGCAAGAAGGCTACCGCCGATTCTCCTTGGATTGGCACATTTGGCGGTCACAGGGCTTCCGGCTGCGTGTATGCCGGAGATGTCACGGGAGGACTTGCAGTGGCGATGAAGGATTTCTGGCAGTCGTGTCCGTCAGGTCTTGAAGTGTCTGGTGCACGTTCAGATACCGCAACTATATATGCATGGCTCTGGAATCCGGATGCCGAACCCATGGATCTTCGCCACTACGACGAACGCGCGCATGGTCTCAACGCAAGTTATGAGGACGTGCAGGAGGGAATGAGTACGCCATACGGTGTGGCCCGCACATCGTCGCTCACTATACGCCCCGATCTCGGATACCGAGGTAAGGAAAGTTTCTCCACGATAGCCGCTGCCGTGGGGCTTGAGAATATACTGCTTCCTACCCCTGACTATCTTCGCAGGCACAAGGCATTCGGTATCTGGGGACTTCCTGACCGCTCGACACAGGCACGGGCCGAAGTAGAGGATCGTCTTGACCAATACACTGATTTCTATAAAAAGGCAATTGAAGAAAACCGGTGGTATGGCTTCTGGCATTATGGCGACATGATGCATGCCTACGACCCGGTTCGCCATTGCTGGCGCTACGATGTGGGCGGTTTTGCATGGGACAACACCGAACTCGGAAGCAATCTTTGGCTCTGGTATCAGTTCTTGCGCACAGCCGACCCGGATCTTTGGCGCATGGCTACCGCAATGACGCGCCATGCCTCGGAGGTAGATGTATATCACATAGGGCCAAACGCCGGACTTGGCAGCCGCCACAATGTGAGCCACTGGGGATGCGGGGCCAAGGAGGCACGTATAAGTCAAGCCGGGTTCAACCGCATCATGTATTATCTCACAGCCGACGAGCGTCTCGGCGACCTTATGAGCGACGTGACTGACTCTGACCATAAACTTTATACTCTCGACCCGATGCGTCTTGCCGAGCCGCGTGAGCAATATCCATGTACCGCTCCGGCGCGCCTGCGCTTCGGTCCCGACTGGCTTGCATACGCCGGCAACTGGATGACGGAATGGGAGCGAACGGAAAATACCACTTATCGCGATAAGATTCTTGCCGGGATGAAGAGTATCTGTGCTCTGCCAAGCCGTCTTTTCACCGGTCCTCTTGCCCTCGGATATGACCCGGCCACCGGCATCATAACGTCAGAATGTGATCCGACGCTTCAGACCACCAATCATCTGATGACAATTATGGGTGGATTTGAGTTGATGAACGAGATGATGGAACTTCTTCCGGATAAGGATTGGGCGGATGCATGGCTTGAACACGCTACGCACTATAAACAGAAAGCCATCGAAATCCGTCACAACAAGTTCCGGGTGTCGCGGCTTCAGGCCTATTCCGCTTGGAAACGCGGTGACAAGTCTCTTGCAAAAGAGGCATGGGAAGACCTCCTGACAAGAGCGGAACATTCCGAAGCTCCACGTCCGCAAATGAGTCTCCTCGAAGGAAATGAAGTGCCGGCTCCTCAGCATGAGCTTCTTCCGGTCAGCACCAACGATGCCGCCCTCTGGAGTCTTGATGCCATCTATATGCAGGAAGTTATTCCTCAATAGAAGTCATCTCCATAAATATACGAAAAGAAATCCGGATTCACTTGGCAGATGAATCCGGATTTCTTTTCGTATAGACTTGGTTGTTTTATTTTCCTGCTTCCTGCTGGATTTTTTCCAGAGCCTCTATCGGAGTGTAGCCGCTGCGGGCTTTCTGATTGAATGTGATGGTGACGGTGTCATTGTTGGAAATGTAATTCACCATATAATTCGTGCTGTCGGTTGCCAATGTCACAGGCATTCCCTTGCTTGTGCTGCTGTATGTGCTGTCGCCCTTTTCAAACGGTGCCTCAAGAATAAGGAGATGTTTGATCTTTGTGCGGTTGCCGTTTTCATATACAAAGATCGCCGATTGTTCGGGGCTGATGGATGCTATCACACGACCGTCAAACTGTCCCTTGCGTGGATCCTTGCCCTTTATGTCGAAATAAGTGGCATCATATATGCCGCTTGCTATGGGCTGTGCCTCATAGAAGGCATCTTCATTGGCAGCTTCTTCCTCTGCTGCCTGTTTGCTGTTGCCGCCACACGCTGCCATTGCCATCGCGAGTCCCGACAGACACAAGAATTTTAATGCTTTCATGCTATTATCAAGTTTTTAATTGGTTTTGTAAATTTTAGAATGCAAATATACACTTTTCAATCCAAAACTACAAATAACAGACCTTCTTTTCAATCTTTTCGATCCAAATTCACTTTAAAAATGCAATTTCCAGTCGAAAATATGGAAAAATTGTATCTATTATCAATTTCAACGCAAAAGACATTTCCTATCTTAGTCACTATTCTTTTTGCCATTACTTTACACTGTTCTTCCAGACTTTATTGAATTCCTCTTCCGAAATGAGTTCCTTATATTCCCAGTTTGTCTGCCAGAATTTAGGGCGGTCAAGAGGATTCCCCTCTGAGAGTATTGTTTCGCCACTTTCTTTTACTACAATTTCCTGCACCACAAACTCCCCTCTGAAATGAGACCACTCTGTTCTGTCTTCAAATTCTTTCCTTGTGTAGCTATCTACATCTGGATAAGGAATCCGCTTTATTATGTCATATATCGGAGAAGTATATGTATAATATCCCAATCTTACCCGGCGTACAATATCGATATAGTTTTTGACCATTCCATTTTCCAATTGATTGTAATAGTGTAGAGGGACAGAACCTATAAAAATACGATTACCGTTTGTTTGCCATATCGTCCAATTTTGCATAGGATTAATTTCTATGGTGGTTCGACAATCTACGATTTTATATTTGTCAGTTGTACCCCAAATTATATTTTGAATATTGGTGTCAGTTGAATCAATCTTGCCGATTTTGTACCAAACTCCATCCTCAATACCGGGCTTAAGAACTGTATGAGCGTAAAACTCAATGTTTCTCTTTATTATTTCTGAAAGTACAGGTTTATAATCCATTGGGTAACGTTCCTTGAAAACGCGTATAACAGAACTGTTCAAACAACTAAGGTCATTACAAATATATTGGAAAAATCGTTTGTATAGATTGTCAATCTCAATACAGAATACATCCCCAATTTTTGTTACTATTCTCTTTGCCATAATTATATTCTTATTACTTAAGTTTCGGATTTAGCATTATCTTAAATATCAATATTATACCATCACGCAGAGGCGCAGAGAGGCTGAAAATTGGATATTATTTCCGTACGCACGCTCGTGATACTCGCTGGAGTTGGCAAAGAACGCAAAGCAAAGCCACCGCAGTCAGACTTGGCGTCCTTTGCAACTCGCTTGCGAGTCTCTGCCTTAATCAATATTTAAACAATTGATTGTCAATATCTCTGCGCCTATGCGCGATTTTGCCGGATTGTAAGGACAAATGTATCTGACTGATAAAATACCAAATCAGAATCTTGAGTTATTAGTATTTTAAGTTCGGCATGTTCATCTAAAGATTAGAAGTTTAAGTGTTTAAAAGTTTAGTCTGTATGTGATAATTATTCAACAATATGACATTAACTTCAGAATTATTTGTTCCATACCTCTTCAAATTCTTCTTTCAATATAAGTTCTTTGCGTTTCCAGTTCGTCTCCCAAAACTTTGGTCTGTCAAGAGGTTTACCCTCTAACATCTCATTCTTTCCATCTGAAAATATTGTTATTTCTTGGATTACGGATTCTCCTTTGAAGTGAGAATAGATAGTCTTATCTATATCCTCAATTTTTGTATAACTGTCAATTTCGGGATGTGGAATTCTCTTTAATTTATTATATACACAGGATTGATACAAATAATATCCAAGCCTTATACGATTAACTATATCCACAAATGCCATTAGAGACCCATATTCAACTACATCACGATATTTTTCCGGAAGTTCTCCGGTAAATTGAAAAGGAACTTCATTAGTAAACCAAAGAATCCAGTTTTTCATAGGATCTACATAAATATCTTCAGTTATATCGAATGCGTATAAGGTTTCTTTCGCTATACCCCATAATATTTTTTCATGGTCATTAGATACGATGGATGAATGCCCTACTTTATACCAAGCATTGAAGTATAGACCGGCACGTATCAATGTGTGTGCATAAAATGCAACTTCACCACATACAATTTCCTTAAGCACCGGTACATAATCCATGGAATAACGGGTCTTGAACACCTTTATCACCTGTCCATTAAGCATAAATTTGTCCTTACAAACATATTGAAAAAAACATTTGTATTTGTTGTCAATCTCAACACAGAACACATTTCCAGTTCTCACTATTACTCTCTTACTCATATCTCTTCATGTTAGGGTTTGATACCGTAAAGCCACCACTTACTGGGCGCGATTTCATTTCGCTTGTTTAACAGTTGCCCACCAAATTTTTTCATTCCCATTTTATTTATTTGTTTTTGCTCCCATATTCTTGCCTGAAGTTTAGTCTTAAAAGTAGTTTCTGGATCATAATGTAAAAGACTTCTTTCTGTTTTGGAATTCAAATGCTCAGCAAACCTAATATCCGGATCTCTACCAGTGATTCCAACGTATCGAATAATTTCATCATCATCCCGGCCGAAATATCCAGTGTATATTTTTTTCTCGGAGCCATCCAAAACATTTAAACCCCGGTTATTTGCTTGCACTCCTCCTGTCACTCCTCCGGTAATACATCCAAAAGCTGCGTCAATACCGCCACCAATCAATCCAAGACGCAAAGCATTTCCAACACTCTCACCATGCATCAAAGAGTTTGATGTGTGAAGCAGGAAACCTTCAGCAAAACCATTGGTCGCACCTATAAAGGCCCCCGGCAATAAACCTAAAGCAGTTCCGGAAGAAGTTGTGGCAGCAACCCCCAACATGCTTCCAATCCATGCGGAGGCTCCTATGCCCGCTGCTGCTCCCAATCCGCCAGCTCCGGCGCCAATGCCAAAATAAGCCGCACCTTTCCAAAAGCTGTTCCATCCTCCGGCCGAAGTTATCTCATCCCAGTGTGTTGCCACGTTGGCAACTCCTCCAATTAATGCTGCTGCTCCAACTACAAACCAGAAAAACTCCCCGTCCTCGTCGATGTAGCAGAGGGGGTTGTTCATAGCATACGTGTAGCGGTTGAGGTTCTGAAACCAGAACGGGGTCTGCACGTTCGGGTCAGGAGAGAGGAATCGTCCTGTCAGGGGGTCGTATAGACGGGCGTTCATGTTGATAAGGCCGAACCACGGCAGATGCTCATGGCCTGTGTAGCCCCTGCCGAATTTAGGTGTGTGCTGCTGGCCGTAGGAATACGTGGCGTGTGTGTCGGGATTCCTCAGCCTTCCCCATGCGTTGTAGCTGAGTTCCTGCACGACCTTTCCTTCCGACGAGACTATGTGTGTCACGCTCCCGAGGCAGTCCCTGAGCAGATAGTAAACCCTCGTGCCCTCTATGGATGCGGCCTCCTGCCACGGTGCGGATGTGGTGTTGGTTTCGGACGTTTCGCCTCCTGCGGGCTTCACCGGCTCAAGCGGGCCTATAGGCTCAAGTTTTATTGTGTCGAACATGGCCTCAAGCACTGTGCGCTCAATCACTGCCGGTGCGGAGTACGCATCACCTCCCAGGTAAAGACGCTCATACAGGTACAGCCCCTTTCTCTCCCGCTCATAGCGGTCTCCGATGTAATGCCGTGTCAGCGACCTCATGCCGTCCTTCGTGACGGTCATCCTCACCCTGTCTCCGTCCGCGTTGTAGTCGAACTCCGCCGTGACGTCACCCTCCGTTATCGAGGACGGACGTGAGAGGGATGTGTATGACACCTCCTGTGTGTCTGATGGAACGGACACACCGGTTGCCGGTGTCAGTCCGGACACGGCATAGGGCTTGCCCGATATGCCGTAGCTGAAACGTCCGGCGTCGCCCTTGTTCAGGATGTTGCCGTTGTTGTCATAGCTGACGGTGGTGCCGCCGTATCCGGTCAGCCTGTCTTGGATGTCATACGTGAACGTCTCCTTAAGGTTCCTTGTGTTGTCGGTGCGCGAAAGCATGTTGCCGGTCTTGGGGTCGAACAGATACCCCTGGTCCTGAATGGTTCCGGCTTCGGTTTCAGCCATCCTTTTGAAAGGGAACGCGTAGCCGGTGTGCACATACCGGCGAGTCACCGGACCTGTCAGCACCACCGTGGGCTGACCGAAGGAGTTCTCCCCGTTGAGCCGGTAGATCACCGTCTTGTTGTCAAGTATGACCTCGCGCAGGTGTCCGTTGGAGTATGTGAGGGTCTCGGTGACGATCCGCCCCTTGTCGGACGTGTAGGACACGGCTGACACATTGCCCGATCTGTAAACATAGCTCCGTCTCAGCCACACGCTGTCAGGGCCTTCCTCGAGCAGCTCGCGTACCCTTCCGTGTTTGTCATACGAGCAGGCTGTCCCTGTCCCGTTGTCAGCACTCACCGTGACCAGCTGTCCGTAAGCATCGTATTCGTATGATACGGTGAGTTCCTCACACTCCCGGCCAACGATGCGTCCGTATTCGTCATATTCGTTCCGGACGGTGCTTCCGTCGGAATAGGCCGTCTCATCAAGCAGTGGGAATCCGTGGGCGTCGTGTGAACTGCAGGATGTAATGGACGAGAAGCCCCTGAGAAGGTCCCGGTCGGTCCTTGAGGTTTGGTTTACCCTCATGATCCTGTCGCTGCCGGTCAGATCCTCGTATTCGCAGTAAATCTCATGTCCGGGTGTTCTCTCCGATGTCATCATACCGTACATGCAGGGGGCGTATTCCCTTATCTGCATCATGTCGTACGCATCCGTGGCCTCGATCCTGGAGAAACCGCAGAATCCCCTGCCCTGGCGGTGGAGGACGGCGTCCGTATATCGGTAATCCCATCTGCCGATGCCGTCGCCGTCCATGAAGGTCTCGGTGGAGGCAAGCACCGGTATCGCCTCCGTGATGTTCACATACGGGAAGACAGCGCCACCCCCTTTATATAGGTGTCTTGCTCCGCAAGGGGGTCGTTGAGCATGACGTAGTCATTGCGCTCGACTATCCCGTGGCTGTTCACCGCGCCGGTGAGAAGGCTCTCCATGTCCGTGCTTCCGGAAAATGAATAACTGGTGGCCACACCGCCGCACAGGCCCACAAGCCGGCAGGCCCCGGTGGCTGAATTTATGTCTGACGGGACCATACGGGTGTTTTCCTCATATCCTGATGACACCGCCGTGGAGGGTACGTTTCCCCTGGTGAGGAACACGGTGAAGCCGGACGTGTCATACTTGACAAGCTCTGTCCTGCCGTCTCCGTCGATGTCCTGGACATAGTACCCGTCTTTCACGGAGGCATTTCTCGTGACACCCTTGAAACTGTCTTTTGCAAAGCCGTCCCGCCCCCGGGAATAATAGATGAGCCAGTCGGAACCCCCGGTCTTGTTTGACGGGGACACGGCAATGTCCATGAGTCCGTCGCCGTTGAATTCGCCGCAAATGACCTCGCGGTCCCTGACAGAACTTTTGGTCAGGGTGTTGTCGGAGGCCAGGAGTCTCGGAACGAGCCCGCCTCCCGCGACATCGAATGTATATATGGAGACGCCGGTGTCTGATATGTGGCAGATGTCGGTCTTGCCGTCCCCGTCATAGTCGAGTATGAAAAGCCTGTCCGAATTGTTGACCGCCTCAATCGGGTCTGTCTGTTGGTCGCCGGTAAACACAACCCTGTAGTTAAGCATATTCCCCTCATAGAGTATGGCGTCACTTTCGATGTCGAATACGGTACATAAGGAAGCGTGGTTTGCTGTCAAAAAGGCCCCGGCCGTTGATATGGCCATGATCTCCGCCTTGCCGTCGCCGTTGAAATCACCTGCGAAAAAGAACCTCGGCCAGATGCTCCAGTGCTTGTTGTTGTTGTCGGCATGCGCGTACCCCATGTCATAGGTGCGCGTATATACTTTCCCAAGTCCGCTGAAAAGCGTTGGGCCATAGACGGTGAATGTGAGCTTGTCCCTTTTGTCTTCAACACATTCGTTGACCTTCACGACATAGTCCCCGCACCGGCCTCCGATGTCGGCGCACAGTATATCCACAAACCCCTCGCCCGTCTCCATGTCCGGCATCGGGAGAGCCACATCGTAGCCAAGCCTGGTGTAGAGGAATATTTTTTCAGTCCCTGAATAACAGTTCCTGTAGTAATCATTGCCGGCATCCCTTGAGTATTTGAAATACGGACTGTAGTTGGGCAGCATGATCAGCCCGTCGTCTGTCGAGCCGTACTCGAACCTTCCCTTGACCAGTTTGACCATCCCGGGGTCATCCGTGGAATAATATGATGTCAGGATGGTCCGGGATAAAGCAAAGGTGTCACAGTTGTCGCCTGTGCCGTAGTAAAACCTGAGGGGGTTGGGGCTTGCACCGCCGGCGGAATAGTCTATTTCCGAGAGAAGGGCGTTGCAGTGCCGTCCGTCTGTGTCCGTCTGGTATTCATAGCCGAATGTGTGGCTGCTGATTTCGGTTGACCCTCTTTTGCAGGCTATCCTCTGCAGAAGGCTGTTCTCCTCCATCCGGACGGAGGCCGCATACGCGAACATCGGGTCCTTCCGGTTCCGGCTGTATGTGAACTCCACGCTGTATCCGCTGTATGAGATCCGGGATACGTGGTAGATGTTGTCCGACAGGATGTATGCGTATTCAATGGAGTTGCCGTGGAGGTCGGTGAGGGTTGTGACAGGATACACCGGCAGGTTGACGTCTGAATCCGTGAAGCCGAATATGCCCTTGTTTCCGTCCGGATAGAAGACCTCGAAGTATCTGACCACATCACCGTCTATGTATGCCTTTGCCTTGATGTTGCCGAACTCGGTTTGATATAGCCTGCATCCCGGGAGACTACCTGTCTGTATGAGTCGGTTTCCGTCAATCATGAACGCGTCGTCCGCATCCATTCCCACGCTTGCCACGGTCCCATCGTCATGGTAGAATGTCTTTCCTGTCCTTGATATCGCCGGCAATCCCGTCATGTGCCATCCCTTGCCGAGATACGAGTTACCTCTGTGGCTGTCGTAGGATATGGAGAGCTGAGGCTGAAATCCGCGGATGCCGGCAGGCAGGCTGACCGGGACTTCGTATGTCTTTGCTCCGGCCTGGGACACCCCGGAGTTTATGGGAATCTCGCCCACATCCCTCGATGTGTCAACCGAGACTGATGTGGGGACATGGGTGTTTTCCCCAAGGGTGTATGAAAGAGGGGTCGCGCCGGACATTGACTTCAATCGCTCAACCGTGCTGTCCGGATATGTGACCTCGCGGACGGAACCGCGGATTCTGTCAATCAGGGAGTCAAGGTACTCCTGTCCGCAGTCTTCTTCGATGGCGATTGCGTCTCCTTCATCATCTGATGAATAAGCCGTGCATGGATAAGTCACTGCGTAGGCGAGTGACATGTATATGACTGACAGTATGAGTGTAAGGGACCGTTTCATGGCTTTCGGATGGTTGTCGGTTTAGAAATGGTGTGTGGATTAGGACTGTGGATTTGTCGGGAGGTCATTCCCTGATGATTTTCCAGGATGATGACCTGCCGTTGAGGGATACCTGAAGCACATACACCCCGTTGTGTACGGTGCTGATGTCGAGAATGGTGGCAGGGGATTCAATGTCCATGGAGACAATTGTCTGGCCTGACAGGCTGTACAGGAACAGCCGTCCGTTGTCACCTGGCAACCAACCTGATACCTCTACCCTCAGCATTCCTTTCGTCGGATCCGGGTAAATCCTGATTTCCCTACCTGAGAGTCTCTCCTCCACGGGGATGTCCCCGACCCCGGCATGGGACGGGATGTTTTTCTGACTCATGACTATCTCCCTCCTTATGCGGTTGCCGCTCTCGTCGTAAGCGTATGTTATGGTTTGGGAATACGCCATGGCAGACACAGACAATGCTGAAGCGGCGGCAAGTGGAATTATGAGCTTGGGTTTCATGATGGGGGGTATTGGTTTTCGCTCAAAGTTAGTTAAAAAATTTGAATGCTCCAAATAAATTCATAAATTTTATAATTTTATGAACACGTATAAAATAAGAATAATGGAATCTTTATAAAAAAGAACTTTTGCGTAACCATGAAATAAACTAATATGAGATTTCTTCTATCTACTCTGCAACTTTTGATTTTTTTTCGCGTTATATAAGTAAAAGGATAAGGGGAATCGTTGGAATTTCGAATCTGAATCCTTACCGGATTCGGTAGCGGTTCAAAATTCAAAATTCAAAATTCAAAATTATTAAAAATCTAATGACTATGGACGTATTGATCAAGGCAATCCACTTCGACATCAGTGACAAGCTCGAAGCCTTCACCAACAAGAAAATCGATAAACTCGTCCGCAGATTCGACGTTATCAGCGGCGTAAACGTGAATTATAGACTTATAAAACCAGAAGCTGCCATGAACAAGGAAGTTGGCGTAGAACTATTGGTGCCGGGCGCCACCCTGTTCGCATCCAAGACAGCCGACACATTTGAAGAGGCTCTCGACCTCGCAATTCAGGCTCTCGAGCCGCAGCTTGAACGTAACAAAGACAAGAAGTAACGGATGGGACGTCTTCTCGACAACGTAAAGATATTTGAATTTTCTAAAGTATGCGACCCACGGGGCAACCTTTCTTTCATTGAGGAGGGTTGCCACGTGCCGTTTTCCATCAAACGTGTTTTCTACATCTATGATGTGCCCGGAGGCGAAACACGCGGCGGCCACGCCCACCGTGAAAATTCCACTGTGCTTATTGCAGTGTCAGGGTCTTTCGACCTTCATCTCTCAGATGGCGATGATGAGATAGTGATTCGCATGAACCGTGCCAACAAAGGTGTCCTGATTCCTCCCGGAGTATGGGACTCAATGCACGACTTCACTACCGGCACCGTATGTCTCGCTCTTTGCGACCATCACTACGAGGAAGAGGATTACATAAGGGATCTCGACGAATATCATGAATTTCTTAAGTCTATCAGAAACTAACAGGCAATTCATGCCGGAACTTATAGAGGCCACTTCAAGAGTGATTCGGAGTGGCTGCTATTTGCGCGGTCAGGAGACTCAGGCTTTTGAGAAAGAACTGTCGCTGCAGTGTGGCGCATCCCACGTGGTCGGAGTAAGCAATGGTCTTGACGCAATCAGGCTAATTTTCCGCGCATATATCCAGATGGGGGTTCTGCATCCCGGCGATGCTATTCTCGTGGCCGCTAACACCTATATCGCCACCGTGATGCCTATCACTGAGCTCGGACTTGTGCCATTTTTTGTGGAGCCGGATATGCTCACCATGAATTTCAGCTGGGAAAACGCCCTCGACATAATCCGACAGGTGGACAACTCCAGCACAATCTCCTCTTTCCGGATTGCCGGTGCAATCATAACTCACCTTTACGGCACCCCCTGCTGGAATCTTGATGTCGCTACCATGATGCGTGAGCGAGGCATGGTGATTATCGAAGACAATGCCCAGGCCATTGGCGCTATGGCCGCTGAGATGGGCTTCAATGGCTCCCGTGCCACCGGGAATCTTGCCGATGCCTCTGCCTTCAGCTTTTATCCCACGAAGAACATCGGGGCCATGGGTGACGCCGGCGCTGTGGCCACTTGTGATGCCAAACTTGCAGAAGTGGTGCGTACGCTCGCCAACTATGGGAGCGACCACCGGTATCACAACATCTATGTTGGCTACAATTGCCGTATCGATGAGATTCAGGCGGCTGTGCTCCGCGTGAAACTTCGTCATCTCGACGATGTCACTGCAAAACGTCAGGCTGTGGCTGCTGCTTATTCCGACACCATCGATAATCCGCTCGTGACTTTGCCGACCACTTTCCCCGATATGGTTCAGGTGTGGCATCAGTATGTGATTCTCCTTCCTCCTCATTTGCGCGATGACATGCGCGAATGGCTTGCTTCCAATGATATTGCCACCGACGTCCACTATCCCGACCCTCCATATCTGCAGCCTTGCTACGCAAGCTTCTACCGTCCATCGGATACCACTCCCTCCATCGACATTTCGCGCCGATGCATCAGCCTCCCCGTCGCAAACATCGATTTCTTTGATGCCGGCGAGATAGCCAGAACCATCAACAACTTTATCTCATGACGCATACTAATAGAGTCAGAAAAAATTCAGGTAAAAAAAAGAATAGAAAGAATATTATAACGGCCGTGGCAATAGGTGTCATGGCTGTCGTGGCTTTGTTTGTCTGGATTTTCATGTTCAGTGGGAAGACTCCTTCAAGTGCCCTGATCAAGATTCCTTCAAATGCAACTCCGGCTCTCCTGCAAGATTCAATCGCCAAGTATCTTGGTGATTCATACGCATCTAAAGTGACAAGGTTGGTAAGGCTCAGAGGCACTGATCTTGCGCTACGCCACGGTGCATATCTTGTAGAGGCGGGGTGGAGTCCGCTTGATGCGATGCGACGCCTCACCGGCGGCCCGCAGTATCCTCTCACTGTCACCATCAATGGATTTCGCCAGCGTCAGGTGCTTGAGGATAAGATTGCCGCAAAGTTTGATTTCACCCCCGACTCTCTCGCTTCGGTCATGGCCGATGCCGTGCTACTTGAAAAATACGGACTCAATCCGCAGCAGTCAATGTCGTTGTTTCTCAATGACTCCTACGATTTCTTCTGGAGTGTCTCGCCTGATCAGATCATTGCTAAGGTGGGTAGCCACTATCTTGATGTGTGGAACAAATCACGCCGAGACAAGGCTGCCGCTCTTGGCCTTACTCCCGCGGAGGTGATGACACTTGCTTCTATTGTCGATGAGGAGACCAACGCAAAAGAAGAAAAAGGAATCATCGGTCGGCTTTACGTCAATCGCCTTAAAATCGGAATGCCGCTACAGGCGGATCCGACCGTGCGTTTTGCCGGTGGCGACTTCAGCGTGAAGCGCATTACTTTAAAAATGACCAAAACAGATCATCCGTATAATACATATAAATACAAGGGTCTCCCCCCGGGGCCAATCCGCACCACTTCTGTAGAGACAATCGATGCCATTCTCGACAGTCAGCCCAACGACTATATCTATATGTGTGCAAAGGAGGATTTCTCGGGTCGCCACAATTTCGCGAAGACGTATGCCGAGCATGAAGCCAACGCACGCCGATACAAGCGAGAACTTGATCGGCGAGGTATCTTCTAAAGAGTTAAGGGGTAAGAGTTAAGAGTTAAAGATTTTTTTGATGGGAATGTGATTTGGGAAGATATGAAAAAAGGCTTGTGGTTGATGTTCATATTTTTGCAATTTGGTCTTGCAGTTGCGTTTGCCTCAAATGAGACGTTGCCGGATGCATTGCGCTGGTCACCCTCTGAATTGATTGAAGTGGTTCAGAAGGATTCGCTTTCCGCCGATGGCACACAAGGTGAAGTAAAAGATAGCATCAGTACTCTCGACATGGAAAATGAGCTTCGTGACCGCAACTGGTGGTATCTCTTCAAAAAGGGAAAACTTGCCATGCGCGACACCACAGTGATCTGGCCTCCTTTCCTTAAATTTTGCGTCAATGTCTATAACTGGGCCGATGAGGTGTTCAGTACGACCGACACCGCCTACGTGGTGGGCACCGGTAAAAGATGGCGCGCCCGCCTTATCAACGACAACTGGAATGATTCGTATTATATGAAGTTCTCCAAAGAACTGAACTCTATCATGACTGGCGACATGCATATTCTCGCCGGTGCATCGATTCAGTATATGGCTGTAAGCTACTCATATCTGTTCGACCTTTCACATATCATCGGAGGCACTCCGATCAATTATAAGAAGCAGGAATTCAGTTTCAACTGTGCACGTTTCGCAGCCGAAGGCTATTACTATGAGAATGGAGGCGGCTCTAATATTCGCACCTTTGGGAAATATCGAAATGAGAAGAATCATAAATTCTTCAAAATACCTTTCTCCGGAATAAAGATGAGCAATTTCGGCATTGATGCCTACTATTTTTTCAATGGCTATAAGTATTCCCAGGCTGCCGCCTACGGTTTCTCAAAGATTCAGAAAAAAAGCCAGGGGTGCTTCATGGCGGGCCTTTCTTATTGTGATCAAGATATTCAGGTGGATTTCAGTGAATTGCCTGAGGAGTTGAAACCATACGCGAAGAATGTTGACCCCAGATATCGTTTCCATTATCACGACTATAATGTTCTGTTCGGATATGGCTACAACTGGGTGTTCTTGCCCCACTGGCTCTATAATGTCACTGTAATTCCGGGCATAGGATTCAACCACTGCTATGAGGATTCGCAGGAAGCGAGTGCCAAGTTGTTTTCTCTTAACACCCATGGCATGATGTCCGTCACATATAATTACGGCAACTGGTTTGCCGGTCTTCAGGGGCATTTCCGAGGCTATTGGTACAATTCCAAGCGTTATGCCCTCTTCAGCACAGTCCATAGCATAATATTTTCAGGAGGTTTCCGCTTCTAAGTACGAAATGAAGAGGAATGATTGCATTGGCAATCATTCCCCCCACTTATCACTCATTGCTTATTACTCATTGTTCATTCATGTCTTGGCCCTCTTGGTCCGCGGTCGTTGCCACCTTCGCGTCTTGGTCCGCGGTCTCCGAATTCCCTGCGTGGTCCACGCTCGCCGTTAAATTCGCGTCTTGGCCCGCGATCGCCTCCTTCACGGCGCGGACGTTCGCCTCTCGGACGGGCCTCACGCTCCACATAGCCTTCCGGCTTTTCTTTCAGCGCACGCATCGACAGGCGGTACTTGCCTGTCTTCTTGTCTATTTCCATAAGCTTCACCTTCACCATGTCGCCTTCCTTAAGTCCGGAAGCCTCCATATTGTCAAGGCGCTCCCATGCTATCTCGCTGATATGGAGAAGTCCGTCTCTGCCCGGCATAAACTCTACAAATGCACCGAAGTCAAGTATTGAGCGTACCTTGCCGTCATATACTTCCCCTTCCTCTGGCATTGCCACGATAGCCTTTATCTTGGCGAGTGCTGCGTCGATGCTTGCTTTGTCTTTTGAAGCTATCTCCACTTTGCCGATACCCTTCACTTCATCTTCATCGATGGAGATTGTGGCTCCGGTTTCTTCCTGGATACCCTGTATTATCTTACCTTGCGGCCCTATTACGGCGCCAATCATTTCTTTCGGAATCTCGATTGTCACAAGGCGCGGCACATGAGGCTTGTAGTCCTCACGGGCTTCCGGAATTGCCTCCGCTATCTTGCCGAGGATGTGGATACGTCCCTGGCGGGCTTGTTCGAGTGCCTTGGCGAGAATCTCATAGCTCAGGCCGTCGCATTTGATGTCCATCTGGGTGGCCGTGATACCATTTTCTGTGCCTGTCACCTTGAAGTCCATGTCGCCGAGATGATCCTCATCACCGAGGATATCGGAGAGCACCGCATATTTGGTGGCTCCCGGGTCAGAGATAAGTCCCATGGCCACACCTGCCACCGGACGCTTCATCTTCACGCCGGCGTCAAGCAATGCCAGTGTGCCGCCACAGACAGTTGCCATAGAGCTGCTTCCGTTTGATTCGAGGATATCACTCACTATGCGGCATGTGTATGGGAAATTGTCAGGAAACATGCGCTTCAATGCGCGGTGGGCAAGGTTGCCATGACCAATCTCTCGACGTCCAACACCTCGCTGTGCGCGTGCCTCGCCGGTGGAGAATGGAGGGAAATTATAGTGAAGGAGGAAACGCTCTTTTGTCTGGTTCAACACGTCATCCACAATTTTTTCATCAAGTGTGGTGCCGAGTGTGGCTGTCACAAGAGCTTGGGTCTCTCCGCGTGTGAACACTGCCGATCCGTGGGGACCCGGCACGTAGTCGGTCTCAATCCAGATTGGACGTATTTCTGTGGTCTTGCGTCCGTCAAGGCGCACTCCCTCGTCAAGAACGCAGCGGCGCATAGCCTCTTTCTCAACATCATGATAGTAGCGTTTCACCATCTCGATTCTCTGTGCCTCTGTATAGTTTTCAAGCTGCTCCTCGGTCATTTCCGGAAGAGAATCGATATATTCGTCGCGGATGGCTGCAAACGACTCGTTGCGCCATTGCTTGTCGGCGCTGCCTGTCTTTGCTATGGCGTATGCCTTGTCGTAGCACTTGTCGTGCACATCCTGGCGGAGTGCATCGTCGTTGATCTCATGGCAATATTCGCGCTTGGTTTCCTTGCCGGCTTCCTTCATGAGTTCAATTTGGGCGGTGCAGTGCTTCTTGATTTCCTCATGAGCCACTTTCAGAGCCTCAAGCAGTTCTGCCTCGCTCACCTCATTCATCTCGCCCTCCACCATCATGATGTTGTCGTATGTGGCGCCCACCATCAGCTCAATGTCGGCTTTTTCTATCTGTGAGAATGTCGGGTTGATCACCCATTCTCCATCCACACGGGCCACACGCACCTCGGAGATAGGTCCGTTGAAAGGAATGTCGCTGCAGGCCAGGGCGGCTGATGCCGCTATGCCGGCAAGTGCATCCGGCGCGTCGTTCTCGTCGGCTGAGAAAAGGGTCACGTTGACGAATGTTTCTGCATGGTAATTGTCCGGGAACAGCGGACGGAGCACGCGGTCCACCAGGCGGGAGGTCAATATCTCATAGTCGCTTGAGCGTCCTTCGCGCTTCTGAAAACCGCCGGGGTATCGACCGATAGAGGCGTATTTTTCCTTGTACTCTACTGTGAGGGGCATGAAATCTACTCCCTCTCCTGCCTCCTTCGCGGAGCAGACGGTAGCTAACAGCATGGTGTTGCCCATGCGAACTTCAACCGCACCATCTGCTTGTTTGGCGAGTTTGCCTGTCTCTATAGTAATAGTGCGGCCGTCGCCCAGCTCAATGGTTTTCTTAATTGGCTGTGGTTTCATTCTAATTGTTATTCTTTCTTGTTTTTCGATTCTTTCTCGTTGCTTTTTAGCGTAATTTTTTTGGCAGTGTCACCACTCCCAAAATCTGATAAACGCTTTTCGACCGCAAAGATAATAAAAAAATCCCAAATATCCTAATTCCGTCCCCACTTCTTCACCTTATTCGCCTTATTCATATTGTAATTGGTTTATTCGCCTGTGTGGCATGAGTGATTCTATGCTGACAGTGATTGTCGGTAAGATTGGAGCGCCCGTAAGTGGATGGGATATAAAAAAGGGGAGGTGCCGATGACGACACCTCCGCGAAAGATTTCTTATTGTCATGACTCGCACTACATTAATAGCGAGCCAATCCCCAACAGCTTAGTCTCGGCTGCTGCCGCCAAAAATGCGCAGAAGGAAGAGGAAGAGGTTGATGAAATCAAGGTAAAGATTCATCGCTCCCATTGTGGCAAGTTTGTCGGTCATCGAGGGCTCAAGGTTGGAGGCAGCCAGCTGTTTCACTTGCTGGGTGTCCCATGCAGTAAGCCCTATGAATACAAGCACGCCTATAATAGACACCACATAGTCCATAGCAGCACTCTTCAGGAAGATATTGACCACCATTGCAATGATGAGTCCGAAAAGAGCCATCATCAGGAAAGACCCCATCTTTGTGAGGTCGGTCTTGGTGACATAACCATACACCGACATTGCGCCGAATGTGCCTGCCGAGATAAAGAAAGTGGATACGATAGCCGATATCTTGTACACCAGGAATATACTACTCATAGAAACTCCCATGATGGCAGAAAAGAGCAGAAACAGCATAAGCACCGTGCCACTCGCCATCTTGTGCATACGGGCAGGAATAATAATGGCCATGGCAAACATAGCTATTATCATGCCCCAGAATACTATCGAATTACCAAAAATGAATGAAATAGCTGTCGGGCTGGAAGCCACGCCAAGAGCGCAGAAAGCAGACACAAGAAGTCCGATAAACATACGGACATACACGCGCTTCATGACAGCGTTGGTCTGATGTGCCACCTCGGTGGCATTGAAATATGCCGGAGGCATCTGGTTATTGAAATAGTCGTTCATATTTTTTCTAATTTTGAATTGAGAATTTTGAATTTTGCCCTCAATATAAAGACAACAAAAGGCGTGCCAAGGTTTAAAGCAATGCACAATGCATAATGCACAATGCACGATTTATCCGAAAAAGGGGAGGAAATAGGACATTTATGCCATCTCCTTTCTGTCGGCCACTGATCCTACATCCTTTCCGGCATCTCCATTCCAAGGAGCGACACACCGGACTTCAATGTGCGAGCCACCACATAACTGAGCAGCAGCCTCAACTGGCGCACATCCGGATTCTCTTCACGGAGAATACTGAAATCGTGATAGAACCGATTGAATTCCTTGGCAAGCTCGAAGCAGTAGTTGGCTATGAGTGAGGGACTATAGGTGCGGCCGGCTTCCTTGACAACCTCAGGAAAATCCGCCACCTTCTGAATAAGGTCAGACTCCGCCTCATTCGGTATGGCGGTGGGCATATAAAGAGGGTCGAAATCATCACCAGCCTTTCGCAACACCGACTGCACACGAGCGTAGGTGTATTGCAGGAATGGCCCTGTGTTGCCATTGAAATCAATCGACTCCTTGGGATTGAACAGCATGTTCTTGCGGGGGTCCACTTTCAGCAAGAAATATTTCAGAGCACCCATACCCACGATACGAGCCACTTCGGCACGTTCATCTTCCGGCATATCGGCAAAACGTTCAGCACCGGTCTCGGCAGCATCCGCTATCATCTTGTCGATCAGATCATCGGCATCCACCACAGTACCCTCGCGGCTTTTCATTTTCCCTTCTGGGAGCTCCACCATGCCGTAGGAGAAATGGGTGAGATCCTTGCCCCACTTGAAACCGAGCCGGTCAAGCAGCAACGAAAGCACCTGGAAATGATAGTTTTGCTCGTTGCCAACCACATAAATCATTTTGTCGATGGGGAAGTCCTGGTAGCGGAGCTTTGCAGTGCCTATATCCTGGGTCATATAGACCGATGTGCCATCAGCGCGAAGAAGAAGTTTATGGTCAAGTCCTTCGGAAGTAAGGTCGGCCCATACGCTGCCGTCGTCCTTGCGATACATCTTTCCCTCCTCAAGACCTTTCATCACGAGATTTTTTCCCTGTAGATAAGTGTCGCTTTCATAATATATCTTGTCGAATGAGACCCCGAGACGTTTGTAAGTTTCATCGAAACCGGCATAAACCCATTCATTCATCATCTTCCAAAGCGAACGTACTTCCTTGTCGCCGGCCTCCCACTTGCGGAGCATCTCGCGGGCCTCAAGCATGAGGGGAGATTTGGCCTTGGCCTCATCCTCTGAAAGATTCTCCTCATCCATCAGATGCTTCACCTCATCTTTGAAATGTCGGTCGAAAAGCACATAGAAGTCACCTATCAGGTGGTCGCCTTTCTTACCGGTGGATTCTGGGGTGGCACCGTCTCCCCATTTCTGCCATGCGAGCATGGATTTGCAGATGTGGATACCACGGTCGTTGACTATGTTGGTCTTCACCACCTTGTGCCCGTTGGCCTCAAGTATGCATGAAAGGGAATATCCGAGG
The DNA here is from genome assembly GCA_023667055.1 of Muribaculum sp. GTDB lineage: Bacteria > Bacteroidota > Bacteroidia > Bacteroidales > Muribaculaceae > Lepagella. The sequence continues at coordinate 27,557 of JAMPAV010000017.1, forward strand.
AGATTGTTGCGCACATGTCCGAGATGAAGCGGTTTGTTGGTGTTTGGGCTTGAATATTCCACCATCACAAGATCTGAGTTTTCATCAGCCTTGCGGATTCCGAAATCTTCATCTTCAGCAATAGCATGCAAGGTTGTGAGCCAGAATGTGGGGTTAACTGAAATGTTGAGAAATCCCTTCACCACATTGAATTTCTCCACAGCCGGTACATTTTGTACCAGCCACTCCCCTATTTCGGTGGCCGTGGCTTCCGGAGATTTGTGAGAGGCCTTAAGAAAGGGGAAAGCCATAACGGTGAGGTTGCCCTCAAATTCCTTTTTTGTCTGCTGCGGCTGGATTTTCTCGGCCGGAAAATCAAGGGCGTAGAGCGACTTCACAGCATCACTCACGCCACGCGTGATAATTTCTTCTATTTTCATTCTTGCATCAATCGATTGATTAGAATGCAAAATTAGTAAATTAAATTGAAATATTCAAGAGCACGGTTTAGAGTTTAGGGTTTAGGGTTTAGTTTATTTGTAGTTGGGAGGGTTGTTTCGTATGTATGGAAACCATCCGGGCTTGCGTCAAGACGCAAGCCCGGATGGTTATTTTAGATCAGACCCGAGGTCTGAAGGATCGACAGGAATAATTATTCGCCGAGCACTGAATCTGAAGCCTTGAATTTGATGACTTTGCGCGCTGGAATCTGGATCTTCTCCTTTGTACGCGGGTTGATCCCCTCGCGAGCCGGTTTTTCAACTACTGCGAAAGTGCCGAAACCGAGAAGCTGAACTTTGTCTTCATTGGCGAGAGCCTGGGAAATAGACTCAAGCACTGCATCGAGGGCTGCCTTCGAGTCAGCTTTGCTGAGATTTGCCTTTGCAGCGATTTCATTTACAAGATCTGTCTTGTTCATAATTGTAAATTTTGGTTGTTTTATATTAAGTGATATCAGTTATTCGCACTTTTAAAACGCAAATATAACGTTAAAATAAATAACGGCAAACTTTTCCTTGATAAAAATGAAAAAAAATATTAAAATTAAGCATTTTTTAGCAATCGAGACATAAAAATCGAAGTAAAAGTGTTAATTTTGCGAAATAAACCATTTAAAACTATTGAATGCCCTCGAAGGCGTCTCGCAGATACAAATAGATACAGACCATGAACAATGCATACCGTCCCGGAGGAGGAAGCTGGTGGAGCAACATTCCGCCGGTGACAAAGAATCTGATAATAATAAACATCATCGTGTGGCTCGCCGAGATACTGGTGCCGGGATTTTCCCACACGCTCGTAGATAGATTGGGCTTACATCTGATCGGGAGTCCACTTTTCTTTCCCTTTCAGATATTCACATACATGTTTATGCATGATCCGGGGAATATCGCACATATCCTTTTCAACATGTTCACTCTATGGATGTTTGGCAGAATACTCGAGCAAGTCTGGGGGCCCAAACGGTTTCTGATATTCTATATGGTATGCGGCGTAGGAGCCGGCCTGGTGCAGGAAGCAGTTTGGGCATTGACATGGCAGCACGATTACGTAAGCGGAATCGCCAAAATCAACGGTCTCACCTACGAGCACGCAAAAGAAATTGTGGATATGGCCGTGGCAAACAGCGATGGCAAATGGCTGAGTGCCATTGCAGATTTCAAATCGAACATGTGCACCATCGGTGCATCCGGAGCCATCTATGGTATTCTGCTTGGCTTTGCATTCACCTTTCCGGATATGCCGCTTTATTTCTTTTTTATTCCTGTACCAATCAAGGCAAAATACATGGTGCTCGGATATGGTGTGATTGAGTTTATGCTTGGCATCAGCGGCAGCGTGAGTACGGTGGCGCATTTTGCGCATTTGGGTGGAATGCTGTTTGGCATCTTCATGCTTCTGTATTGGAGGAAGAAAGGGACTCTTACAAGATATTGATTTCATCAATTCTTGTAAAGCAATGAGTAATAAGCAATGAGCAATAAGTAATGAGTGAATGGTGTGATGATTGAAAAGTGGAAGAGATATTGCGGAGGAAGCCGACTGCTTGCTTGGCTTACGCTGTGCGAAGCCGGAATCTGGATTATTGTGACCATACTCTCATTGGCCGGACGCTTTCTTGATTTCGACTCGGACATTGAGCATTGGCTGACACTACCCTCAGATTTCTCAATTTTCCTGACCAGACCTTGGACTTTGCTCACATACATGGCAATTCATTTCGATGTTTTTCATCTTCTATTCAATGTGCTGTGGCTCTACTGGTTTGGTAAAATCCTCCTATACGCACTTGACGACCGGCAACTTGCAATCTACTTCTTCGGAGGCGGCATTTTTGGCGGAATAGTATTCTTACTTGCATCTGCATTAGGATTCGGGGGAGGCTGGCTGTGCGGCTGCAGTGCCGCTGTCTTGTCGGTGATGAGCGGAGCAGCCATATTGCATCCTGAACTTGAGATCCGGTTGTTGCTCATCGGGAATGTAAGGCTGAAATGGGTAGCAGTGGTTTGCGCAATCCTTACCTTCATAGGAGGAGGCGGCAATCAGGCGGCACATATCGGTGGGTTGATATGGGGTGTGTCGTATGGTTTGATTTCCGGCAAATTCAAGGCATTGTCTTTTGTAAAAGAAAGAAGACATGGACGTACCCGACGGGCGGATAAGGTTCTGAAGGCACTCCACGACCACCGTACTGATATGGAAAGGCTCGACATGCTGCTCGACAAAATAAGGATTTCAGGCTATGACAGCCTTTCAAACCGCGAACGCAAAGAACTTAATGAATTGTCGCAAAGAGTCACAAAGAAACAAAATTGACCACTATTATGATAATAATATCACCTCTGATTAGAATGGCATTCAGAATAGCCACAATCATCCTCTACATAGTGACCATAGCCGCAGCATACGGGGGATACTGCAATCCGGATTACAGCGCACTGCCCTCAGTGCTCGTGCTGGCACTCCCCTACCTTGCAATAGCAACGCTTATTGCAGGAATTTTATGGATTATAACCAAGGGATGGATCACCGGACTGCTTGCGTTTGTGGTTTTATACGGTTGTTGGGGTACTCTCAAGGATGTGACCCCTTTGTCAAAATCCAGAGAAGCTTACGACAGCACACAGACATTCCGGCTGATAACATTCAACTGTCTTCACTTTGCAGACACCACCAAAAGCTCAGCCCCAGGCAACAGGGCCATAACATACCTGACAGAATGTGGAGCTGAAATAATATGCCTGCAGGAAATGGTGAATCTTGAGGACGCATCTGAAATTCATCACTGGAGCCGCCAGCTAATCGACTCGTTGTATGCAGCGTATCCTTACAGGGCAGGCTCCAAGGGACGAGATCTGAAGATATTATCTAAATACCCAGTAAAAGTAAGGCAAGCACGGCGAGAGGATCCCGAAGAGGAACGTTTTTGGGAAGGACGCAGAAGGTGGGAGATGTTTGAAGTAAATATCAATGGATTCAGACTTCCTATCGTTGACTTCCACATGAATTCGTATGAGCTCACCGATACAGAGCGAGGGGTGGTGACCGATATCAAAGGGGTCACGACTGCCAAAAGAAGCTATTCTGAGTTCAGAAATGAGATATTCCCAAAACTTGGCGTCGCATTCCGTTCGAGGGCAGCATCTGTGGAGGATCTTGTAGCCGCCACCAAAGGTTTGGATCCAATCATAGCCTGCGGGGATTTCAATGACGTGCCGGGAAGTTGGTCATATCGTCTGATGCGCAATGCCGGATTCAACGATGCATATTCTGAAACAAACTTCGGCCCTACAAACACATTCAACCAGTTTATGCTGCTTTTCCATATTGACCAAATATTCTATAGAGGAGCCACCATACGGGCACTTAACGTGAAACGATTGAATCTCAACACGTCAGACCATTATCCGCTTGAGGCTACATTTGAGTATATCAAACCACGTAATCACAAAACAGGACACGGCACCAGCCTACGGCACTAAGACTCCAGCTCAACATCAAGGACGTTTTTCCTTAATTTTTTTTAAAATTCACTACAATAATGTAGGAATTATTGCCCACCAAGTGTTGTATTATCAAAAACAACTTATCTTAATTTTTAATAAACGACATATAAAACAGAAAAACACAACAACTCTCCCCTACTTGAAAACACAACTTATTTATCTTAATCTTGAAAAAACTTAAAATTATGAAAGCACATCTACTAGTCGCAATGGTCCTGCTTGGCGGAGCGACGACAGCAATGGCACAGCAAGCCATGCAGCAGCCAAGATTTTTCGATAATTGGTCGATTGGTCTTCAGGGTGGTGCGGCCACTCCTCTTAAAGGCGGTCCATTCTTTAAGAATATGCGCGGTGTAGCCGGTATCGATATCCGCAAACAGATCACACCGGCCTTCGGCATCGGAGCTGAATACAACGCCATAGTGAACTCTTCCAACTGGAAGGGTATGAAACACTCCACGACGGCCTTTGACTCCAGTTATGGAGGTATATATGGCGCAGTAAATCTTTTCCAGTTGTTCCAGCCATACGGAAGCAGCAATGTGTTCGACATAGAAGCTGTGGCCGGTGGCGGTTGGGGGCACCTGTTCCAGACCGGAATACCCGACCATAATTTCTTTGCCACCAAAGCCGGCCTGAATTTCAATTTCAATATCAGCGACAACGTGACAATATCAGTGCGTCCGAGCGTGGTATTCGACATGAGCGACGCCAACGTGAGTCAGACTTCGGCTGCATACAATGCCAACAAGGCCATATTCAATATCATGGCCGGTGTGACAGTGAAACTTGGCGACGGATTCCAGTATGTCTTGCCTGAATATAATACCGATAAGATTGCGGAGTTGAATGCAGAAATCAACAATATGCGTGCCAACGAAGCAGCCGAACTTCAGACCATCAACCAGCTTAAGAATCAAAACATGATGCTTGCCGGACAGGTTCAGGAACTGAAGAACCAGAAGCCTGTGGTGGTGAAGCAAACCCAGGACTTCCTAAGCACCGTAAGATATGTGAACTTCAACATAGGCCGCTACAATGTGCCCGCCGACCAGTTACCTAATGTGGCAGCAGTGGGTACTTACCTGAAAAATCACCCGATGGCTACAGTTGTGATCAAGGGATATGCTTCCCAGGATGGCCCGCTCGAAGTCAACGAACGTCTTGCCAATCAGCGTGCTGAATCCGTCAAGGACATGCTCATAAAGAAATATGGCATCGATGCATCCAGAATCAATGCTGAGGGTGAAGGCATCGGACACATGTTTGAGGAAGAGAGCTGGAATCGTGTTGCAGTCTGCATCCTCGACAACAACAGCCCCGTATCTACAGAAACCAGTGTAAAGAAATAAAGAAATAGCTTTAGGCTGATTGATGCTGCAAGGCAGCATCCCGGCACCTCCACATCACTGGAGGTGCCTTTTTTCTGGTTTTCCTGAATTATTCAATATTTATTTGCGTGATTCTATTTTTTTTATTAACTTGCGGTCGAAATAAGTAAGTCTGCAATATGAAACGATTCCTCCCTCTTATCCCCGTTGCTTTTTTATGGATGCTTATCTGCACGTCCATTCCCTCCGGGGCATCCTCACAAGGCATCTGGCACAATCCGTGGCTTGACTTCCATGATGAGTCCGGGTATCCCGAGGAGGGCGACTCCATCGCACTGCCGGTGTCTATGTCGGAGGAGGGCGGCAGCAGTTTCTTCACCGGGGTCATACCCCCTTCGCCGCAGGCGGCGGCCCTTGCACGGTATGCCGAATATCCGGTCAGCCACACCACGGGAGTGCCCGACATAACGATACCCCTTTATGAGATACGGATGGGAGATTTCACCTTACCCATCTCCATCAGCTACCACGCCTCCGGCTGCCGCGTCGATGAGGTGCCGACATGCGTAGGCCTGGGTTGGGCGCTAAATGCCGGAGGAGTCATAACTCACACCATACTGGGAGCCCCGGACTATTACAAGAAAGACCAGAAGGATGAAGACCATTCGTTGCGGGACTTCAAGACCTTTAACGATAAAATCTATGGGGAAAACAGGGACCGGGCCATCATACAGGCCCTGGCCGAGCACAACCAGGAATACGACACGGAGTCCGACCGCTATTGCCTCAACGCAGGCGGGCGCAACCTTGTGTTCAGGTATTCCCACAACGACGGGGAGTTTGTGGTGCTCAACCATGCGAACTGCCGGATATCCTTCCATGGGAACGACGATGACGGCTCATACTTTGACGTGAGGTTCTCGGACGGGACCGAATGGACATTCTCGGCCATGGAGCGTACCGGAGTCGATCCAAACGACGAGTCAACACCCCCCTGCACCGCATGGTATGTGACCGGGATAAGGACACAATGGGGGAAGATCGTTTTCTCATACCGAAGCGGGGCCATTCTAAAGCACCAGCGGGTGTCACAGTGCATGGTCGCCGGTCCGATGTGCACACATGACGACGAGGGACATCCGGTTGACAGGAATGTGGTGGAGACCTCCCAGTCCGATTACCTGATGCTTTACGGCCAGACCCTCCTCGAGTCCGTAACGTGGAACGGCAACAGGATTCTTCTGGAATATACCAACCCCCATCCCTCCTTCGAGACCGACAGGCTCGAGCGCATCCGCATCCTGAACCCCGGCGGTGAGGCTCTGAAGACCGTGACCCTTGACAACACGTACCACTGGCCATCGACGGAGATGTCCGAGACAAAGAATTTCTACGGAAGAAGGATGCTGACCGGTCTCCACGACTCCACGGAGGGCTGGTATGAATTCGAATACGACAAACGGTATATGCTTCCCCCGATAGAAAATGTCTTCAAGGCAGGCTACAGCGACCTCTTCGGCTTTTACCGGGGGCCGGTGGCTAAAAGTGTCTTCACAAGCAAGGTCACCGAAAGGCTGTACTCTATTTTCAACGGAGACAAGAACCATCCCGGAAGCGGCAATTGCGGAGACCGGTCGTCCGTTGGCGACAGGGCGACGAACGGGATGCTGATCAAAATAACGTATCCCACCGGAGGATGGGTGTCCTTCAAATACAAGGGGAATGAGTCCGAGAGGTTCAACGTCGGCGGCATCAGGCTCGAGGAGATGGCTACCTTCGACGGCACGGAGAAAAGGGTGTGGAAATACAGCTACACCGGAGAGACGGCGCAGGTTGACCCGGAGGAGATGATGGTATGCCGCTCGTATGTGAGAGTGAAATGCGGAGGGATTCTTGGCGGCCACACCTATATGCAGCTGAAGGCCACCGACATGCCCATGCAGTCCCCGTTCCAGACGTCAAACTGTGTCGCGTACACAAGCGTGACGGAGACAAGACCGGACGGCTCAAAGGTCATCTATTCTTACAACGGGCCGGAACTAACATCCGTATTCGGGATAATGGACAACCAGCATCCCATGCTGTATGACAACTCCCTGATCGACATAGGCAACAGAATCCCACTTCTTGAGTCGCGCATGGTGATTGACCCAAGTGGCGAAAAGGTAACGGAGGAAACATTCAGTTATGTCACCAAAGACCATTTCCGGACATTCGACACTGGTGTCAGGGTTGCATGTGAATATGTGCTGGTTGACATCGACACAGGCGACAGCAGCGCCTATGGCAACGACATCCTGAGCTGCGGGGCATTTGAAGCCGGGAGAAGCACGGCCAGGGTCAGATATGCGGCGGTCAGCAGCCGGAGTGTCACCGACTGCGGGACCGGCTTCACGACCACCACATGCTACACATACGACGACAGTATGCGCACGACACGGCCCATGACGGAGAGCGTCACCGACAGCCGCGGACGTACGGTCACCACCAGGTACAGGTATCCGTTCGAATGCAACGACACGATGTCGCTGTGGATGACCGATGACATTCAGGTTGACAACCCCGTGTCGGTGGAGACATATTCCGACGGCATACTCCTGTCATCTTTCGCAACCGAATATGGATATCTTAACGACATGTATTACCCCGTTGCGACATCATCATGGTCAATGCCCACATCGGACGCTGCGGTGACCGTCCCCTCCGTTCTTCCGGAGCGTGAGCGTGTGTCGGCCTACAACAGCGCCGGCCGCCCGCTGTCGATAAGGGTCAATGGGACCGACGAGACAGCGTTCACGTGGAACGACACCGGCGACCTGCTGCTGACGGCCACCGCGCCGGGAGGGCTCACCACCAGATACGCCCACCGTCCCCTTTTCGGACTTGACACCGTGACCTCGCCCAACGGGCATTTCGTAAGGTACGGATACGACGACAGCGGAAGGCTTAGCCACGTGCAGGACAACCTCGGCGGCACCGAGACATACAACTACGGAATCGTCAACCATCCCGGCGTGGGCACCGAGGAGGAGGGCAACTCCGTGACCTCGCGCCGCTACCTTACGCGCGACGGCAGCGTCAGGATAATCGACCGGCAGTTCTACGACGGCCTCGGCCGCCCGTCGGTGCTCGCGAAGGCCGGGATGAACACCACCGGAAAATACCTCTACTCCGCCGTCACATACGACAAACTCGGACGTGAGCTGCGCTCCATGATGCCCGGTGTGGGAGGGACCGACATAGAGCGGAAGACAGCCACGGAGGTTCTTTCATCCGCCACATCCACCTACGACGACTCCAACGCCTACAGCGAGACCACCTACGACGGCCTTGACCGTCCCGTGAAGGTCACAACCCCCGGCCAGGCGTGGAACGACGCAAAGAAGTGGAAGACCACCGGATATGTCGGCAACGCGGCAAACAGCGTGCGCTACTACCACGCCCCCATGACATCGCTGTCGCTCGTCGAGGACGGCTACTATGCCGCATCCACGCTGCAGGGTGTCCGCTCCATTGACGAGGACGGCAACGAGATGACGGTCTATACCGACCGTCTCGGGCGAAAGGTGCTGGAACGCCGGGGACCGGAGAGCGGGAAGGGTCAGAACGACACCTACT
>JAMPAV010000018.1:0-7664 GCA_023667055.1 Muribaculum sp.
AATTTTGCACTGTTTTGCACATTTTTGCACAAAAATGCACAATTTGGAGCAAAAAGGATTGCGAAAAAATTGAGCAGTTTTCGATGAAAGTTATGGCAAAAATAAGAATTACCATGGATAGTCGAAGAGCCAACCGTGAAGGCTGCTATCCAATTAGAATTGCAATCAGCAAGAATAAATCCACTGCATATATTGGAACCGGAATATATCTCTTCAAGGATGAATGGAATGAATCCAGTGAAACATGTGTGAAACGTCCACTCCGAAAAGTTATTAATGCAAAACTTCTCAAGCAACGTCTGGAAGCCGAATACATAGATTTTCAAGCGCAGCTCAGGGACGGCTACGACAAACTGACAGCCGCCGACATCAAGAAATTAATATGTACCGAAGAAAATGAGAAAGAGGAAGGAGACTTTGACAAATATTTTGTCAAGGTGGCCGACTCGAAGAGTCCGGGAACAAAATCCGTCTATCTCCAGACACGCTCCCGACTCAAGGCATATCTCGGAGATTCACTTTCAAAATTGAATTTCACCGACATCACAGCCTCATGGCTTTCAGACTTTGACAAATTTTTGTCAAAAACCGCGCCAAGCGCCAATGCGCGGAGCATACATCTGCGCAACATCCGGGCGGTGTTCAACGCCGCCATCACCGATGAACTAATCACGTGCTATCCTTTCCGGAAATTCAGGATAAAGTCAGAGCCGACCATGAAGCGTTCGCTGAGCATAGATCAGCTTCGATCGCTCTTTTCCTATCCATGTCAGGAATATCAGCGCAGACACATAGACATCTTCAAACTTGTTTTCATGCTCCGCGGCATCAACATGGCCGACCTTGCCCGGCTGAAGGAGATCCGGGACGGACGTGTTGACTACATCCGCATGAAGACCCACAAACTCTACAGCGTGAGGGTAGAGCCGGAGGCTCTTGAGATAATTGAGAAATACAGAGGCGAGAACCGGCTTCTCGACATCATGGACCGATACGGCAGACACCAGGACTATACAAAGAGGTGCAACCGCAGCCTTCAGGCCATTGGCGAAGTCCGCATATTGCCCGGACGCGGAGGAAAGCAGGAGATAACACCGGCTTTCCCCGGACTGACACTCTATTGGGCCCGGCACACATGGGCGACGATTGCCGCCTCGCTCGACATCCCGAAAGAAGTGATCGCCGCCGGGCTTGGCCACGGCAGCGATTCAGTGACGGACATATACATCAGGTTTGACGATACCAAGGTTGACCGCGCCAACCGCATGATATTGGACTGGGTCTTGTATGCAAAGAAAGCGCAATGGCAGGGCTAACCCTTCAGCGGCCAGAACACACCCTTTATCAGGGAAGACATCCCCCTAACGGTCACGGAAGCCGTAAGCTTCTCACAGATATACTTTCTACCTTTTATCAGGAAAATAGATTTCGGATTCGGCAACGAGTCCGAAATAAATTTTATGTTGTATCTCACAGAAGTGTCAATGTCATTCGCATACCTGTTGAAAACGCTGTCCTTGCTTGCAAGCGAGAAATTGCAAATCAGATTTCTCACAGAAATCGGTTTCCATATATGCAGTGAGTCCGACACATTTGGAAACGGATTAGTCGCGCCGCTGAACTGCTTGATGCCGTCCCACCAACCGAGATAGATTCTGTCGTAGAACTCCGACTGTTCGGAGTTTGACTCACCTCTTATCACCATATCCACGGCAGAATCATTTCCCCGATGGTTGCCGTCATCCCCGGAAGTGGATGGCAAGGTGGCATCCGCATCCTCGATGCTGACCTCAGAAGAATTTGAATCACCATAGGTAGAGCCCGGCGAATTGAAGAGCGTGTATCCATAGGTAAGGTCTGTCATGTCGATGCAGGCCGGCACAAATTTCAGCTCCACCTTCTTGTAGCCGTCCGAGTCATCAATTATTCTCGCACCGAATTCATTGACAGGCTGCAAGTCCAGCTTCCAGGTCTTCTCATCCGAATTCTTGTAGATAGTCCTCGTGCAAAAATATTTGTCCATGTCGCGGACATAATACAGTTTTCCCATGTTTGAATTCCGATGTCCCTTGTCATCGATAAACTGGAAACCGCCCTGGTGGGCTTCCATCAAATCCTCCAGTGTGTCATATTCCAAGACATTGCCATTGCTGCGGAACATCTTGACCAGCCAATTGCAGTCATAAAACTTCTGCATCTGATGGTCAGACTCCTGATAAGAAATGTTGGCCACGTCAAGAGCCTTGCATTCCGAATCCCTGACAAACACATCGGCCGAGAATTCGTTGATGTCGGTCTTGATCTCCACCACACCGGCATTCTCATAAATATCCTTTGCCGAACGGAAAGAGACAGACTTTCCGATAAGGTCAATCCTGAACTCACCGAAAAGGAAATCCTCAAGATTGGAGAAGAACTCCTCCACCGTCCAATGCGGAAGGGCGATTGCCACTTCCGGATTGTACCATGCGTATGGAAGAGCATTGCAGACAAGAAGATATTTCAGCGACTCGTCATTCTCGATGGCCGATATGTCGCAAGAAAAGCCTATGGCCTTGCATATACCTTTGATCACTGTGGTCAGATACGGCATCCACGACAGACCAAGACAATCATTGCTCCATGCGATTGTGCCTGGTGAAGCATTGTAGGAAGTCTTGTTCTGCATGATTCCGGTGTCATTGTTCACCCATGGGAGCGCCACGCACTCACGGCTTTTGTCCCATGCGGTTCTTGGCGTAATGTTGTTTTTGTTTGTGTCTGGGGAAGCAATCTTAATTTCATTGATGTATATGTCGGAAAGCGGAGAAGTGAGCGAAGCCCCGGATTTTCCCTCGAGAAACTGACACTTGACCTCCGTTTCGGAAAACTCCGTGACAATCACAGACCCCGACATCTGAAATGCCTTGTCGATGATGTCGCAGCTGAAAGTGTATTTTGAGGGTGAAGCATCCTTGCGGAACATCATCCCGAATATCTCCACATTCTGCGGACAATCCTTCAGCGGGAAAGAGATGTCAAGAGTGTAGGAGTCCGACTTGTCGAACCGGCTGTTCTCAGCCACGAGCTCAAAGCTGCAGCTCTCTTTTATTGCGGCACGTTTGCCGTCGATCAAAATAGTAAGCATAATCAAGATTTGTTTTTCATCAGACGGTCATATTTTTCCTTGTTTCGCTGTAAACCCTTGTCACCGGCAATCTCGCTTACGGCATACAGCGGTTCATTTAGCCGAGCATTGAGTTTGCTCAATGTGTCTTCAAGTCTTGAGGAATTTGCACTTACACTCGGCATAGACTGAGCCATGACGGCAGGAGCAGCCAAGCGCATTGAAACGGCTTCAGGCGACATCACCGGATAAGTGTTAGTTTTCTGGGCATAGTCGAGAGCCTCGAGGATGGGGCGCACCCTCGGATTGTGGGTCAGAGACTGAGAGGCCACCCACTCACCGGCATGAACAATGCCGACCGGCTCATACTTGTCTCCCTCCTTTGTGAAACCACCCTCCGCATAGCCTTGAGAGTTGGCTGCCGCCTGTTGCTTCTTGATGGAAGCAATCTGAATTGCGCCGGCAGCCACGGCCATGGCCGCAGCAATCGGTGCCAAAACCAATCCGGCCAATCCTCCTACTTGAAGACCGGCTCCATATGCGGCCAGTGCATTTGTCGCAGTCTGAGCGATGGCTTGAAAAACTTGCATTGCAAACATTTTTTTGTTTGCCTCAGTTTTTAGTTTTGCTATTTCAGCCTCTTTCTTCTTTTCCAATTGAGCTACAAGATAACTATTCCCTTCTGCTGCTTCAATTTCCTTATCATATTTTTTTTCAATAGCGGCTGTCTGTAATTCAAGTTCAGATTTAACAAGACTTGTAAGCTGCGTGAAAATTGATGACATGCCGGAAGTTATAACCTCAAAAGATTTTATTATCCGTTTCCCATTTTCTCCTTCTATCCAATCGGCCAATTCTTGTAAAACACTTTCAAGTTTGTTCTTCTCGTCTTCTGATGCTTCTTGATTATATTTCTTTTTCAGAGCAAGTTTTGCCACTTCGTATGCTTCCTCGATGCGTAATTTTTCCTTGGCATTGTCGGCCACAGCTGCCAATTCCCTTTCATATACAATGTCGAGCATAGCAAGGTCATTCTCATAAGCGGCCAATCTTTCCGGCTCATTCAAGCCGAAATGTTGTTTCTTGATTTCGGCATATTGCTGTTCGAGTTTCTTGGTTTCCTCCTGACGCTTCTGCATCTGCTGAATAAGCATGTCGTTCAACCTGTCTTCGGCCTTAAGTCTTTCCTCCGAACCCTCCTCATACAGACCTATGAGGGTCTGAAGATGCTCCGCTTCAGCTTCGAGGGTGAAATCATTATACGCCTGCCGGCTTATTTTACCGTCGATATAATATTGCTTAAGGAGTGCAAGCGACTGATTGTAACGCTTGTTTTCTTCCTCCACCGAGTCAGCAGTAAACCGCTTCGCCTGTGCTTTCTGAGCCTCCACGAAGTCAGTGGCTATTTTCAACCGTTCATCATCCGTCAGGTCCTCACGTTGCAAGATCTTTGAGTTATATTCCACCGCAATCTCATCGAGAGCGCGGTAATATTCTATTGAATTTGTAACTCCAGTGGCATAGAAAATCTTGGCCATGGCTTCCGATTTCTGCCGCCACTCCTTTTCCTCCTTGAACCTTTCCTCATGGCGACTTGCTCCCGATGACGGCGCAACACTGACAGAAGGCGCTGATGATATTGAAGGCTCTGAACTTGAATTTGCATTTATATCCATGTTTTTCAATTCAAATGCAAGATTCATTGTGGCCAACGATTCCTGTTCCCTTTTGAGTTTGTCAATTCGGGTCTGATATTTTTTTTCAAGAATATTCAAGGCGTTTTGTGCATTCTGATAATATGGGTCATTTTCAAGACTTTCGTTTGTCAGACTTAAGGCTCGTCCGCTCACATTAGGATGAGAAGAATATGCCTTAGTGCCTAATCTTTTCTCATACTCTCTACGGGCTTTCATCTGGTCCATGACAAAAGGCTTTCGCTCCTTGTCATATTGCGACTGCAGCTCTTGGATTTCCTTTTCAAGATCGCCAATCCTTGACTCGCGACCTTTGGCACGTGCCGACTCCAGAATTGAGTCGCGAAGATTATTGTATGCATCAGCAGCTTCTCCGGCAAGAATCGCCTCATTTGTCAGATCCTTGAAATAATCCGGATAAATATCCCGTAATTTTTGGACTGCAGCCAGTCTCTCTTCCTGTGCCGCTGTCTGGTCCTGAGTCTTCTCATATAGTTTCTCAAGCATAGATATTTGGCTTTTAGTGGAAGCCTCGGCTTCTGCATCAATCTTTTGTCTTGCCTCAGCAAATTCCTCAGCAGCAGATTTACCCTCCCTGAATCGTCTTGCAAGAAGGAATACTGCTGCAGCAACAGTTAAAATCAGCCCCACCCAATTAGCCATCTTCATTTTCTGCATGGCCACATTCATGCGTTCTTGCATTTCGTATGTTGTTTGCAGTCCGTTTCTGAAATACAATACAGCGACAGTGCCTGCTTCCCATAAAAGATTTGCAACTGCAGCGACACCCCTGAATGCACCTAACACACCGTTGACCATTGCCATATATCCGGCTACAATTTTGGTTCTTGTGGCCGCCACAAGCAATATGGCATTGTAGGCAGCAATGGCAGCTGTGACAGTCAGAATCTCCACCTTATACTTGATGAAAGTGTCAACGATAACCGACAAAGCTTTCAGAGCCAATGTGGAAGAAGATATGATTCCGCTCATCAGCGGCATTAGCTTCTGTCCCAACTCCACGGCAAGTTCATTGATTTTGTTCTTCGCCTTGTCGAGTCCTGCCTGTACGGTGTTGTTCTGCACATTAAACTCATTGGTGATTGAAGTGGCCTCAGCAAAAGCAATGTTTGCATTCACCTGCTGGTTCTTGACATCATCAATATGCTTGGCGAGAGTTGACATGGCCTGTATGGCGCGAGAACCATTTTCTCCCATGTCCTTGAACATCGGAGAAAGCACATCCATGTTTCCGGCTTTGCTCAAGGCATTCAGGAATTCAAGTAGAGCCGCATTCATGTCAGTTTTCACCAGATTTGCAAAATTCTTCACATCCATTCCGGCGACACGGGCATATTTTGCCGGATCCTGATAAATCCTGACTATCACCTGCGACAAAGCGGTTGCCGAAGCCTCAAGAGCCTGTTGGTTTGAATCAAGCACGGCACCGAATGCCATTATCTGTTGCACGGTCATTCCGGCTTGCGAGCCGACACCACCCATTCTCGAAGCAAACTCAGCGAGGTAAGGAGCAGAGGCGGAGCAATTCTGCGACAACTCGTTTATGACAGAACCCACAGAGAGAAGAGCCTTTTCAGTACCCAACCTTTCTTCATCACCGAAAATACCCGTCAGTTTTGAGAGCGTGAGGGTAGCCCCATCGCCCAAATCGTCAAGAGCCACATTGATTTGGTCAGCCGCCTTTACGAAACCCAACACGTCCTCTTGCGAGGTCTTGCCGAGTCGTCCGGCTTCCTGTGCGAGTTGGTTAAGTTCCTCGCGGCTTGAGCGCGTGTCAATCTTCTTGAACTCCTCATTGAGACTCGCCACTTCCTCCTCTGTCATTCCGGTAAACTTGCGGACATTAGCCATCTCCTGTTCCATCTCCGCATAACTGTTGACCGACTTCTTGCCGGCCATTACCATGCCGGTGATTGCTGCGCCAATGCCGAGTATTGCCGTCTGGCAATTGTTGAGCCAATTGTTAAATCTCGTCCAACCTGATTCCTGAGTCTGCATTGACTGGCGAACCCTCTCCAACTCCGCGTTCACTTGCCTAATCTTCTCAACTTGTTTGTCCCAGGCTTCCGAACCACGTTCGATGCCGTTCAACTCTCTGCGAAGAGCGGTCAGAGTGTTTTTCAACTCTTTCGGACTCGCCTTGTCGAGCCGATTCAAAACTTCCTCGACATTTTTCGCCTCACCTTTCAGCATACCGATTTGTTTCTCGGTCTGCTTTAGTTCACGCTGAAGCCTTTTCAAGGAATCCTTGTCGCCGATTTTGGCGGCGTCATCCATCTTTTGCCTCAGACGTTCCGCGTCCTTCTCAAGAGTCTTGAGTATTTGCTGAGCCTGCTTGCCGTTGACGGAAAGCACGACCTGCGCTTTTGATGTGTAGTCTGCCATATTGAAATCATGTATTTTTTGATGATGCAAAAATACATGATTTGGATATGGTATAAAAAGACAAGCGAAAAACCTTATAGTCAAACAATTTTGCATAAATATACAATGCAAAATTTCAATAAAATTCAGCCTGTAAAGGCTTCCTCTTTCTAAATTAATGGCGCATAAGCCATTAATGGGGTCAAGGGGTGTCCCCTTGTTCCGTCTGAAGAGACCCCCCCGCGCCCTACAGAAGAACCCCTTTTTGCCCCTTCTCATAGCGGAATATGCCACAGCAGATTAGACAAAAATGACCTCTCGGGTAGCGCGTTTAAGTTCCGAATTTTTCAATGACTTACGACCAATTGAACACTGCCGCAACCGACCACCACTGACGCTCGGTAAAAGAGCCGTGAGGGAGCGCAGCGACCGAACACCTATTTTATTGTTCGGTGCTGTCTTTATGTAACTCATGAAAC
>JAMPAV010000018.1:7764-33555 GCA_023667055.1 Muribaculum sp.
CGCGATGGAGCATAAGACCTTCCCCTAACTTTCGTGCGCGAGACGGAGGCAAATGAAAAGAATCAGCCGGACGGGAGGAGATGACGGCACATTCACGATGGGATGGCTCGATGTGGCAGCATAAGGGGCAAGAGGGAATCCGGCGGTGCTTGCACCGGCACTCTGTCAGAATTTGCGAACGACCAAAGGGAGGAACAATTCTGACAGTGAGCCGGAGCCGGTTTCCCTCTTGCCCGCTGCCTCATGGAGACAGCCCGGAGGGAATGAGGCCGGCATCGGGAGGAGTCAGGCGATTCCTTTTCATTTGGGGTTCGGGGTGGGACGAAACAAATCGGGAGGGATGCATTGATGAGACAGGCACCCCTTCCTCTGCCGGGTGGGAGGGAAAAGCGAGAGTCCGCCTGAGGGAATCTTTGGGATTCAGGCAGCCGCCGGATGGCTCTATGCAAGCGGAGGGATGCAGTGTCGCGTCAAGCGACAGGCCTTACGCATTGGGGCAAGATCGAAGACTGGCTTTGCCGGCGGAGAGATTGCACCTATGCGGATGGCCGTCTGTATCCTCTGCGTCCGCTTGCGGTGCATTGGGACATACGGCCAAGGCTGCATGGAATCCCCAAGAGGAAGGAGGCAGGACTTTCGCTTTTACCAGGGAGGGCCAACAAGGGGGTTGTCTGTCCCATCAATGCTCCCGGACTTCCTCTTTTGTGCCGGATGCTTAATGTTACTCATGAAACCGCTGTGGAGCTGAATACTTTACCTTACTCATGAAACCGCAGCGGCTCGACTCGGACGATGCCGATGGATGGTGATGACGAAGTCGAGAGGGCAGTTTCGCTCTTTCCTCCGAAGAGTCCGGCGAGTCCAAAATTCCGTAATCCTCCCAAGTTGCGGGGCCACAAGCAGCCACAATTATCGCAGGGATTTGTGTCTGCATGTGGATGGAGCCTTGGGATGGATGTAGGGATTTTGTCAGCTCGCCCGGCAAGATTGAAGCCGGAGTAAGGCTCGATTTGGATTTGCTTTGATCAAAGGGGACCCTCCGGGGAGAGATCACAGCAAATCCAAATTGTGCCTAAAAGACGGAGGCTTCAATCTTGACGATAGGACTCATTCGGAGGAAAGAGCGAAGTTGCCCGGAAGCCTTCAGCCATCACCATCCACAGCATCAGCCGCAAGGGATCTGAATGCTTTATGTAACTCATGAAACCGCGATGGAGCATAAGACCTTCCCCTAACTTTCGTGCGCGAGACGGAGGCAAATGTTGAGGAACGAAGACATTTGGGGTTCGGGGTGGGACCAGACAACGGAGGGAGGCACTCCCGACTTCATTAATAAAATAACTGCCATGCAGAGCGAATGGCGTTGTCATTCGGTCTGCATGGCAGTTACCACAAAGCAAGAGGGAGATTCGGCAACACCGAATCTCCCTCAGGGCATTTCACAACTCCTCGATAGACCAATTAATATCTCTTGACCAAATTATTTTGTAAGATGCCACAATCCTTTGTTTGAGATCTTCATAACCGGATGAAGTCCTGAGGATAAATGTTGTATCTTTACACACAAGCCATATTCTGGAGAAAGAATCTTCATCGTATAGCATGGCAAGATTTTTAGCCTCCATGAGATCCATGATGTCTTGCATTGTGCTTCTTGCGCACTCCCTGAAATCAATTGTCACACCGCACTCATCGAGGATGTTAGCCATTCGCCATGCCAAACGAATGTTTGACATATCGCTGTCAACGAGATTATTGTTTACTTTCTTCATGGCATTGTGGCTTTGAGAAGTCCTTGTCAAGGACTTCGAGGACATTATTGGCAGTGGCGAACTCGAAAAGATCCATGCAGCAGCGGGTGAGGTGCTCGATGGACTCCTCCATGTCGGAGAAAAGTTTGTTGAACGGAGCAAACGGCTCACGATGTCTGAGCATCGATACCGAAGCATCCAGTGCGGCCACCCTGTTTGCAATGATGGCCACCGCCTTCAGATAGTCAGGCATCACATACTTTTCGTGTGCTGTGTCGCAGGCAAGGACAACAAGATCCTCCGCAGAGAGAGGGATTGACTGCACCTCCTGGGGCGAAGTCAATCCATAGAGATCCTCGAAACCTTTCATTGCTCACCTCCTTTCTCGTACTTGTCATAGTCGATTGACAGGGCGGCGATAGCCGCAGCGGCAACCGACAGTGTTGTTCCGATGAAAGAATTGAAGGCGAGAGCCACAGGAAACGAGAGTGAAAGCACTCCGAGAGCCATTTCTGGCAGAAAATCGAGCATTCTCGATTTTACTGATTCAATTTGATTTGTTTTCATTGCATTGTGAGATTTAGCAAGGCAGTGGTAAAATACCAAAACGGCTGCCGATACCGTTGCTAAATCTCACAATGCATGCTATTAGCTGAGCAAAAATGAAATCGGTATGGCAGCCGTATGGCTGTTATATATGTATGCCATGAATATCCATTCAAAGCAGAACAGGCACAAAAAAAGCCCAAACATTATGTCGAGCAATAACCGTTGCTCAGCGGAATAGTCAAACTATTGTGAGATTTAGCACTGCAAAATTAATAAATTAATTTATATTTTGCAAGCTTTTGCACCAAAAATTGAGAAAATTAAATAAACGGATTCATCTGCATAAGTTCAAAGAATTATCATTAATCAGATATTTTTTAGCAGTGATACCAATTCATGCTCGAACATTACACGAATGTCAATACCGTCAGCGCGTAATTCTTCAATTTTCTTAATTTTTGCAGGACCTGCACCATTACCCATGACTACAATATTCGTTTTCTTGGAAATACTTGTATTTATATCCGCACCAAGAGACTTCAACTTGATTCCTAAATCATTTCGATTAGGATAACTATCGAATGTCCCTGTAATCACTGTACGTGATTTATAAAATGGAGTATTTTTTACAGCAATGTCCTCATCATCCAAAGGATTCAACGTTGTCTTGTCATATTTCTTTGTATCTATTTGGGACAAAACCTTTGATATTCCGCCTTTAAACACAGATGTTTGAAAACAGCCTGACTCCGCAAGCATTACTTTTGCACATGCTATAGCATCATCAAGAGCATCATGATGAGTACCCATGTCTATATTATGCTTTTCACAACAAGCTTCAAGAGACAAGCCTGTGAGATTGAACGTACAAATAAACTTGTAAGATCCTACTGGCTCTAGATTGTATTCGATAATTTGATTGTTCCAGACATCTTCATCAAATGATGCGTTATGGCTAACGATGCTGTCCTCTCCTATAATTCCTTTTATCACAGGCCAAAGATCGGCAAAGGTCGGGGCATTTTCAATCATATTCAATGTGATGCCATTGACTGACGAATTATTTGTTGTCCTGTTGTCACGGATCGGATTGATTAACGAATAGAATTTGTGAATTATGTGTCCATCCTTTACCTTCACAAGGCCGATGGCACAAGCACTTGACCTCTCGGCTGTGAAAGTTTCGAAGTCAAGAGCGGTGAAAGATTTTAATTTTTTCATGGATTGTGATTTTTGGTTTATTACACTTTTGGTTACTTTTTCTTATTTGCCTTCTTGAATACTTCGTTTCTGAACCAGGCTTCGACAATCGCCCCCAAATTGGGATGGTGATAAACCTTGTGGCCGGACAAATCCGCAGAAGAGATAGCGGCATTCTCCATGGAGTCCACCGGGAAGACATAGAGGTCATGAGGCTTGGACGGCTTTCCACCAATGCCGAGTGCAACAAGCACCTTCCTTTTTGAAGAGCGTTGTTTTTCCTTGTATCGGTTCACCTGCGACTCCTTCAGCGAGAATTCATCGCCAAGATGGGAGCGGTACTTGCACTCAAGCCAAAACTCGATGTCCGAAGAACCGCTGCGGGGGATTGAGAGGAAAAAGTCAGGATTCAGGGCATTTTCAGCGAGAACACCGCCCGGTGAAACTGTACCCTGATGCCATTCGCGAACGCGGACACCACCACTTTTGCAAAGGTCAGCCACATACGACTCGAAGTCATTGCCCTTGTCCTTTGCCGACATCTCCTCTTTCTTAATAAAAGGTTGTTCAACTTTTTCCACAGCAGGCTCAGACTTTAATTGTTCGGTGAATGATTCATGTATCTCAATCTTATTCCCAGATTCGATTTGCGAGGAATCAGATTTCTTACTGCTGAAAGAAACGCTCTTTTCAGATTCATGCTCTTTTGTAAAAGCCAATTTTTTAATTCCCAACGTGAGGAAAACGACGCCAAGGCAAATGTACAGGATTCCCATTTTCATGATATAGATATATGATATTATTTATTTCGGGTGCAAAGATACAAATTCCTTTTCATAAAAATTGAAAAAAGAACATCAAAATGTAAATGAGAGAAGAAAACGAAAAACGAGAGGCGATGTCTCCCGACAGCGCCTCCCACGAGTGTATAAACCAAATTACACCTAAAAAAATAACTAATAACAACTTTTGAAACAAATACTATCTAAAGAAGAAACCGCCAGCATCAATGTCATTCTTGAAAGAATTGTCAGCGAAGAACCGGGCGACATTCGATTCATGCCAGATCTGAAAGTCATCCGGGCGACTTTGGATGTAATTTACCACATCAATGAGCTGTCCATCCTCGCAATGGAGGTCATTATTGCGGATTATGTTGATCACCGCATTCCGGATGAGACTTACCACATGCGCCTCCGCTTCAGATAGAGAACCGGCGAGAGCCATCGAGCGAAGGTGCGCCATGAGCGGATAAGACACAAAGCAGCGGGCGATCGAGTTTTCCCTGTGAGCGGCCATCTGCTGCATCACCATCGCCAGGTCGAAAGAGTTCGCCTCCCTGTCCCTGTTAAGCTTGCAAAGGTCATGCAAAGAATTGAAAAGCGACTGCGAGAAATTGACACCATACATCGAGCACCGCCACGAAGGTATAGTCTTCAGTCTTGAGAGAAGAAAGTCCTGGGCATTGAAAAGGAGTCTGCCGAGAGTCTTTGCCGCCGCCTCCGAACGAGCCGAAGAAGCCGGCACAAGATTGTTGTTTCCGACAGTGGCAAGGCCATTCGGAGTCAGCACCACGTCAAGCATCGGCAGCGCATCATGCAGCGCACCATATATGACCACGTCAATGCATAGCTGTTCGATGTCCTCCGTATGTATGAGATCCCAGGGCAGCATGTTTTCCTCGAGCCAAGATTCCCACTGAAGGATTACCGGAGAGATTCTCTCGAGTAGAGTTTGCTCTCCCATCACGGCCATCTGAACGTTAGAGAAATGGTCGCGGACCATATCCTCAGAAATATTTAGCATCATGATTTGTCAGCCTTAAAGAAAACCCTTGCGATGGCGATGAACGCCACGATCAGGAAACACAAAACTACAGCATGAGCCACCGAATGATCTTCCGGCTCAGATTTCCTTTTCTCATCCTTTGCGGATTCTTCCTTGGTGCTTTGCAAAAGAGACCTAACGCCTTTTCCCATTGAGTCAGACTTCAGCGACCAGTCGAAAGAGGAAGAACCGAGACTGATGCCGTAGGCAACAGCCGTGTTGACCAACCTCCAGGGAGGCACTTTGTCGGAATGCACAGAGTCATCATCCACCGTAAGAGTCAAGACCTTAAGCGAATCAATGCGGAGAGCGGAATGCGCCTCCGATTTCTGCGCCGAAGAACCTACAGAGTCCACCGAAGATATAAGAGAGATTGAGCAAGAATCCACCGACATGTTCTCCATGGAGGACGAGACATCAGAAATTTTGGCAGAGCGGCAAGATGCGAGTGAACAAACAAGAAGGAATGCCAGGCAGAGCATCAACGCAGCCCATGCTATGCGATGAATCCACTTATCAGAACTGTCCATACTCCTTGTGCGCGTCAAAACATGGGCAAGCCTTCGACTTGCGAAAGTCGCGATGCCCATACACACGACCTTTTGCAGCAGGATATCTCTTGGTGAGGTCAGCGACCAGTTTCAGCATCGAGGCCTTCTGAGCCTCGGTACGAGAGTCGGCAAGTTTTCCGTCCTTGTCACGACCGCCGGCATAGCAGATGCCGATGGAGCGATAGTTCATTTTCTCCTCCCGGCAGTGAGCGCCGACTTCGTCCTCATGCCGGCCTTTCTCGACAGTGCCGTCAAGGCGGATGAAATAATGATAGCCGATGCAGTCGAAGCCACGCTGGCGGTGCCAGAGGTCAACATCCTTTGCCGTAACCTCGCGTCCGAAGGGAGTGTCAGCGCAATGGATGATGATGGTGTCAATTTTTTTGTAATTTCGTTTCATAATCCAAATAAAATGATTAATTTTGTGGCATAGATATTATTTATAAGTTTATAAATCGCAATGACGCATAAGTGTGATAGATGAACTTAGGAATCCCCGGAGTCGTGAGACTGTGGGGATTTCTTGTTCTGCACATGCTTTAGGAACTCCGACTTGTAATGATACTGCATGCCGAATACAGCACCGGCGAAAGTCAGGATCTCGCCGAAAGCGATAAGCACCGAGTCATGGATCTCACCCGGAGGAGTGGTGACGAAACCGGCGATAAGGAGTCCGCATCCCACCACGATGAGAGCGACCGCCACGGCAAGCTTGATGATAAGATGTTTGTTCATAAGACACATAGAATTAGAATTGAGACATATCACGAGTATCCGGCACCTTCTCCAGCGCGTTTGTCATGGCAAGGCAGATTTCCATTCCAAGAGAGTCAGCCATGAACTCCCTGAGATTGAACATCGATGCAAGATACTTACGGGTCATCCACGGTTTTTTCTTTCGTGGATTGTCGCGGCCGATGTCGCCCGAATTTCCACGCGGAGTGTTGCGGCCAGTGCCGCGCTCCACATAGATACCATACTCATTGAACTCCTGCTGAAGAGAGACCGAAGTTATTTTCTCATCCATGGAAACCGACACACCGACAACCGAGCCATACAGGCGGCCACGGTCAAAAGCATCGAGAAGAGTGATCTTCTCCTTCCAGATGTTGACCATTGTTGTGTTGAAAGCACGAACATAGGATTCCCTCTGGGTTATAGCTTCCCGGCTGGATTGGGGATTCTGTCCATTCATCATTGGCAATGCAAAGGTTAAGCGGATAATCAACCGCGATTTGAAAATAGGCACAGGCGCAACCTGAGAAGAAATACGAGTCAATTTCAGTAAACTGGATGCGCTCATCCACCGAAATATGATGGTGATAAAGCAGCGAGACATCATGTGAAAGCACGGTGACCAACTGCCGGAACAGCTCGCGCATGATGTCCATGCACTTGTTTCGCGCTTCCATGTTACCCTCCTGATGCCGCATGGCCATGAAGCATGTCTTTATCCTGCGCGAACGCGGAGAGCAGTCCGAGATCTGCATGTAGCCGTCCGACATATCCGAGACAGCGAAGAAATTGGCAGTGTTCTGCATCAGATGCAGCATGTCCTCCAGACCCTGCAGACCCGAGACACTGCAGAACCTGAAATCATGGTGTAGCGCAAGACGGTTGATGTCGAGCAACCGGCTGAAATACTTCGCCACATTCCATTCCTTGAAATCACACCTATTTGAATCACAATCTTTCATGACTTTTCATTTTAGCTTTAAGATCATCGAATTCACGTCCGAGAGCCTCCAGTTCGTTGAGAGCGCGGTGAGTGTCAACCTTAAGGACATCCTTCTCCTTTAGTACATCCCCCTTGGTGAGAGCCCGGATCATTGCATTCACTGACTCCAAGACAGGTACAGTCGAGCCGCCGCCGAGAGAGCCTGTGCCATCCGCATTCTTCGCCGCCTTGCCGAAAAGGTGCGGATACTCAGCGGCAAGATAATTATTGAGAGAAGAAATCCAATAGATTACATTGATCTTCAACCACGGCTTCAACCGCTTCGGCTTGAAACCGTAAAGCACCTTGACGAGCATCTTAATCACCTGGTCAGACTCCGAGGAAACGAAATTGTTCCAGAGGAACACCGAGTCAACATACTTGTCGAACGGCACCTCAGAGAAAGAAGGCTCAACCGACTTGTGTCGGCCAACCTTGCGTATGCACACCGGATAGTCAGGCATTTCCGCCAACCAACCGAGAGGGCGCATCCACTGCGTCATCTCGACAGACGAGACACCGAAAATCTGCTTTCCGAAGGAAAGCAGATACCGACCCGACTTCCTGTCATGAGCAAGCACCCTCACCCCCGACCAACGGAGGAAACAGAGAGTGATTAAGGACTCCTTCGACTCGCCACGCGCAATGATGTCGAAGACGAAGCGCAGCTGTTTCTGCGACAACTCGCTCCATCCATTTGGGAGAGAGACATCAATCAGAATCCTATTTTCCTGTTTGTCTGGCATGATGAAGAATTTTGAGGATTATCTACTGTCACCGTCTTTGCATCCTTGTGTTGGTCAAGAGTGGTGAGCATTACGAACGGACATACCGGTTTCACGCCCAACCAATGATTGAACCGGATGATGATACGGTGCACACCGAAAAGAATGTCATGGTAAGGCTTCTGCAGGGCGTGCGCGATGGTGTAAAGCTCGCGCTTGTCGCTGCCCGAATTGTTAGACTGCGACTTTCCCGGCACAGAGCCGACAAGATTACTGTGGACTCGCATGGTGAAGCAGATCATGTTGATTGCCTCCTGAATGTCCGACTCCCAGTCGCCCCCCTCTTTGGAGGAATCAATCTTCGATATCTTGATCTCAGAGTTCTCCTTGCCGTCAGGCGAGACGAAGAACTGGGAGAAAAGAGCCTTGCCCGAATTTTCTGCAGCAGTGAGAAACTCAATGATGTTTTTCTTCTGATCATTGATGGCCTGGCGCATAAGAACCTTGTCAGTGAGGCCCTTGTCCTTGATAAGCCCCTCCCAATACTTCTGGGAAATCTCGATGTGATACTTGAGCGAAGCCGAATTGCGAAGCTTCGCCTCCTTGGCCGCGCTTATCTTCTGCTTGATGTCATACCAATGGCCCCGGAAGAGGGCAGCGTAGTAAGGGATAGGATAGTAGGTGGAATCGACAGTAGGGATTCGGCTCACGACAGCATATTTATGCACATTCGGATTGTGCCTCAATTTTTCCTGAAGGTCCGACCAAGGAGAATCAACGTTTAGCAAAGGGATTACCTCATGAGAGCGGTCATAGCCCAACCGCCAGTTGGCATACACGATGTAAGGTATAGCCCCAAGATCATCGACCGGAGCGAATCGGCAATAGCAAGCCTCCTTACGCAGGATACGGACAATCCTTGAATTGTCAGCATTGAGAATAAGCACCGAGACAGCAAACCCGAAATACTTGAAATCCTTGGCCACGCCAAGGAAATAAGGCGCGAGCTGATTGTCGAGCAGGAAGTCCTCCACATCCTCAGAGATACCCGGAGCGGCCTCAGAGCAATCATACTGCAGACCCGAGCCATAGCAGACCTCCGACTGGAACTCCTGGCAAGTGGAGACAGTTTCGTCGCGCTCGATAAGATCCATGATGCGGAAAGGCATCAGATTGTCGGCACCCCAAGGCATTATCTCCACATCGTCAGAGACGCGGAGCGGCGAGATTCTGTCATCCTCACGGAACACCGAAGCCGAAGGAGTGGAGAAGACCACAAGATTATTCTCGAACTGCTCGACAGAGCAGAAATCAAAATCATCAGTAAACATAACGAATCAAATAAAAACCTCCATGCCATTGATCTCAAAGATGCAGACATCCCGAATCTTGCGGATCTGTCCGGAGGAAAGGATCTTTATATTGCGCACCCCCGAATAGAAGTCATAGCGGAGTGATACGCACTTATTGAGCACCATGACAGAACCATCCTTTTTCCAGACCTTCAGGTCAACCGGGTCATGTGCATTTAGAATATGTCTGGCTGTGGAGATATGTACGGAAGAAGCCATAATCAATCAGAGACAATACGAGTATCGGCGAAGCGATATGAGAACTTAAGAGAACCGAGTCCATCGTAGGTCTTGCCGATTTCCGAGGACACATCCGACAAGAGGATTCTCCGACCGTAGGCATCAAGAATCTCACGCGAAGAAATGAACTGCGACACTCGCGGCCACTCATCAGCCGATATGTTAGCCGCCGAGACCGAGAACGACTGTTCATTCTCCACGTCATACTGCACGATGTTGTGTCCCATGACGGCAGACTGCGCGTCAGACTTAAGGACCGGCACCGCCTCCGCATGGAGATAGAGCCACTCGAAGAGACCGAAATTGTTGCGGAAACGGAAACCGATGTAATCCGGATCATCCACCGCATACACCGAAGCCGAGAAATACTGAGAACCACAGGAGCACAGCACACGGACAAACTGAATGGAGTCGAACTCAAACGACAGCCGGCAGTTGAGATTGATATAATCCACAAGCGCATCCGGGCAGATGTCGATGGCAGATATTGCACCGTCAACAGTGTAAGCACCGGCAAGCGAGACATCGGCAACGACTGAATTTCCATCAGAGTCAATGCCACGCACAGAAGCCGAGAAACGAGCAGAAGATGGATTGTCAGTGATGAAATAGAGCGAAGCCGAGCCGAAAGACGGCACCACCAAAGAGGAGCATCCCAAGAGAGGAAACCGGGCAGCAGCGATGTAGCCGCCCGACATCACACGGTCAGAGAGCAGCACCGACAATTGAACCGACGCCCCCGAATTCGTTTCCCTCACAATGAAAGAGCCGAACGACATATCCTTCGACCTCATGAAGTCAGCGATGATATCCCCTGCCTGGTAAAGAGAACAACGTCCATTGAAGGCATGAAGAGAAGCAGAAAAGAATTCTACACCCGAAGAAACTTCGGCAACCCTGATGTCGGCAGAATCAGATGATACCACAAACTCCAGGTCCCCGACCTCAGAAGAGAGGACGGGGCCGATGTAGGTCTGCGAGCCGGAAGAAGAGCCGCTGCCCGAACCCGGATTTATCACTATTATCTGGACATCATCAATCATTGTCTGCAAATGGAGTCAAACTCAATAGGAACAATCATGTCATCAACGAGAGCGACCAACTCACCGACCTTGCACTCACGCTCATTGTCATTGACCTTAATTGTCAGCGGATTCATGATAAGAGCGATGGTGGGAGAGACCTTCGGGCGGTCATCAAGCACCGTGATTGTTGTTCCGGCCTGAATTTCCGGCAGGTATGTTATATTCTGGTCATTGTCTGAGTCGTTCCTATATCCATTAAGTGCTTTTATAATAGGACTTCCAGTTTGAGTATCAAAAGCAACCACAATAACATGCAATGGAAAATCGGAATTCTCGTTTCCTTCAGAATCAAAACCGGCCACATCCTCAACCAAAAGCGTCTCTAAAGAATATAGATTTTTTGCATCTTCCGGATTAATTTGTAATATATTTTGAGGTCTATCGCCTCGCATAAATGCAATCGACTCGATTTTATACGACCCTCTGTCGAATCCGACATGAGAAGAGAGTAACTGGTCGGTTAGAAAGACATCAGGAGCAAGTTCGTAATCCTTTCCATCAATTTCTACCTTGAATTTCTTTTCCTTGTCAGCCATCAGGAAATCATATTTTTCCTTGAGAGAATACAGTTTGACCCAAGAATCAAGAACCGGAATCCTATCAAGATCATCAACTTCAGCCTCGCCATACAAAGAATTTCCGAAAATAAAAACATCCCCAGCCTTTGCATCTTCCCTAATTGCAGGACAGTCAGACTGCAATATGAAAGCATTGAACCTTGATTCAGGAGTCATAGCCGACAAATCGGGAATATCCGATAAAGCATAGAACAAGTTATCAATAAAACCATATTTATTTGCAAATCTGTCAAACTTGTATTGTTTAGCTTCAATACCATATCTCATGATATAAGAACCTGACTCATCGTCATAGAACCCTGTGACAAGATGTCCCTTAAGCAATCCTGACTCTCGGTCGAACTCATCGACAGCGATGACCAGCGGCACATCATAGAGTTCGCCATTGTTGTAATACTCAGCCTTGACAACCGGACAAACGAGGTATTTTGTCAAATCCGGATCACATGAGAACTCAGCCTTTACACCATCAGAGAGACCTGTCTTGGATATGCCGAGAGGGAAACGAACGGCAGATCCCGGATAGTCATCAGCCACGAGGAACTTGCTGAAATCGAGAGCCGCCTTCGGATTCACCTGCGGATTGTCGTAGAATGTCAATTTCAGATTTTCGACGTTATCAACGGAATTATCCTGCAGTACGTCGATGATTGTCTTGGCTGCAGAAGTCAAAGAAGAGGATCCATTGATGATATCATGGCCGAGACAATTAAGATTAGAAATAAATAGACCTAACATAATATATTTGATATTTAAGATGATATGCAAAGATATAAAGAACCGTAAAAAATAAAAAAGACAAAAAATTATAAAATTCCTCCGCTGAAAAGCGATACGGCATGAGACTGAGGGAAATTCTCGCAACCGATATATAGAGTGTCGAAGGCATCCGTTCCATCCGTGCGGTGCTCGAGAAGAGATTCCTCCGACTCCGCAAGTTTCTCAGCCGACTTATCCTTCTGGAAACCATTCCGTCCACGGCTTACACCGGCAGACTGCACCGCAAGGATAAGAGCCTCATTGTTGTCACGATTGAAGAACGGCATGAGCCTGTTCTTCCCCATGAAACCATTGTTGATTAGAAGATACTTCTCGTCATGCGGCATCGGGCGGCCTACATACACCTCAATGACATCCCAACCGCGCCGCTCGAACTCATGCACCACCGCATACCGGAAGTCGCGGTCATCGACCGCATAATTGGACTTCAGGGCGGTCGAGTCATAATAGAAAACCACAGTCTTGTTTCTGTGAGAAGAATAATACCGGCAGAAATCATCAACGAGAGAAGGAATCTTGCGGTCGAACTTCACATAGAAAGACTTCAGGACATTCAGGCGGCGGCAACGCGGCTGGCCGCAGACAATCCAATTGATATTGGCGTTATAGTCCATGCCGATGCATAGCGGCTGGTCCGGATCCACATCCGTGTCAAACATCGAGGAATCTATCTTCGCCGTCTTGGCGGCATCCTTCGACTCCGACATTGACTGAAACACGTCCTGAAGCAGAGACTGAGAATCCGCGCAGTACTTGTGGCACTCACGCATCGAGGAATAGAAACCATCCTTTGCGATGCCTATACGCTGACATAGAATAGAAGTCTGGAATGTGAGCGGTGTAAGCTCACGCTTCATCTTCGCTATGTACGACTCGCCAAGCAGCTGAATATTCTCGATAGAGGAATATTCCTTGTAATACACAGCCACAGAGCGGAGACGGTTGAGATCACGGTCAAGCCTTTGGATATATCCCTTTAGATAATTGGGCGGTTCAACGCCCTTGGCTCTGAATTCGCGCACCTTTTGCTTGAGGCGATAAATCTCACAGATTAACCCCTCGATGGCTGCAATCAGATCCGGATTCATCTTCTCACGGTAAGAGAGAAACCAAGAGCCCTTCTGAGTCTGCGGCATATCCGATAGCACCATCATGGAATGATTGCACGACTTGTTGCCGAAGAAAGTCTTTATGCCGCCGTTGGCCGGCAGGACATCCTTCTTCAGTTTGTAATAATCCACGAACCTTGCTTCATCGATGAGAAGCCAAGAGAGAGTGAGCGAATTGGCCAATCCCTCCCTGTCCTGGGAGATCAGGACAGCCACGCTTCCATTGTAGAAACGGATGACATGCTCCGAATCCTTAGGGTCGATGATAGGAGAGCCGAACGACTTCGGCGCATTTCTGCCAATGACATAGTGGATGTTCTGTTCGTAGCCCCAACGCTTGAGAGCCGAGAAAACACCCGGCAGGGTGTTTCGCAAACCATGTTTGAAAGTCGGCACGACAATGCCGCCTGTGCTACCCGGCATCCGCTGTATGTTTCGCAAGAGAAAAGGCGCGGCTATTGAGTCCGTCTTTCCCGTACGGCGGCCTGCCACGATAACGGAAGTGTTGGCCGCAATCAGCTGTGTCAATCTCTGCGGTCGATTGAAATATACCTTCTTTGATTCGCTCATGGCTCAGGGATTTTGTCAGGATCATTGCCAAGGACTTTATCCGGGAAAAGAGAATCGAACTCAAGATCCGCCTCCTCATATTCTACATCATCGATGTCGATTGAATCAGCACGATATTTTTCGAGCAACGAATTTATTTTCTCGCGGAGATTCGGAATTGGTTTTATACCCAACACCGAAGGGTCATCCGTAGCCGTGAACTGCTGCGGCACAATCTTCTCCCAAGGAATCTTCAACTCATCCTCAATCTCCACCTTGTGGATACGGGCGTAGGAGGAAGCAGCACGTTCCATGGTTCGCACATCCTTGCGCAGCTCCGCCATCTTGAAAGTCTGGAGTAGCATTTCCGAAGCACGCCAACGGTGGAACTCCCTTGAAGCAGAAGAAAGCACCGGGAGCAGCTGCTTGACGATGGCAAGGTCAGAATAGGCAGTTGTCTTCGACACCTTATGTCGGCTCATGACTTCAGCGGCAAACTCTCTGTCTGTTGAACGCGGATTGCTGACCATCCAATTGTGCATTTCGCGGACGCGAAGCACTTTGCGCACCGTATCGGCAGGATACTTCTTCTTCAGGTCATCCTCCGAGGTGAACAGGTCATTGCGGCAGGCATCGAGGGCGGGGGCGTACATTTCAAGAGTTAAGGGTTAAGGGTTAAGAGTTAAGGGTTGTGGGGTGGGGAGTGGAGAGGGGAGGGACAATGAAGGTAGAGCGGCGAAATCATTCGTCTTCCTCCATGTCGATGAGATTGCTGTGGGCGTTGGCAAGGGCCTGCGGAGAACCAATCATGGCGAGAGTCATTTCCTGCTGATGGAGCTTCACCTTTGATGCGACCTTGCCACGTAGGTAAGCCTTGCCCACATCCGAATTTCTATCCTTGATGTCATCGCGCAGCACGTCAGCCGGGATATCGAGGATAACCGCAATATCAGAGATGGGGAGATAGACAGAGGCGTAAGCCTCAATCTGCTTCAATAAGTCCGGAGAATAATTCATTAAGGGGAACTGAATGATTAGTGGCCATGTCCTTCACGTCAGTGAAGATGGCATTGAAAACATTAGGGTCTGTGGTGATGAGCGAAGACTCGAAACGGTTGCCGCGCGTAAGGTTCTGAGAAGTTATAACTACCACTGGGGGGGGGTAGTTGCGACTTCGGGACAACCACCATGACCTTTGAATGATTGTCGGCAAGCAACGCATTGTCAACTACTTGCCTCACAAACGGCCAAAGCTTGATGGTCTTGTTTGTGGCCTTGTGGTCAAGAATCATCGTGAACTTAGTCAGGTCATGTCTTTTCCGGATGGAATAGAGACGGCGAAGGAACTCGTCAGACACAGAGAAAGAGGTCTGCCACACCTCCGAAGCACCGACCTGAGAAAGAATCCAGTCCAGGATGTCGGCCACCTGCACGAAGTCCGAGAGAAAGCACTGCGAGACAACGCCCGAATCAAGCGGACGGAGAATCTGGTCAATCGAAGCACCGCGTCTCATCAGTCGAACACGATAGGTTCAGAAGGCACAAAAGAATCGTATGTTTTCCAATTCTCGTGCATCTTCTTGTCAAGACTTATGATTTGCGATAGGAGCGGATGCCGGTCAGCCACACAACAGTATCCATCCCGACGCTTCTGCTTTTCGTCAGCCGTAATCATGCGCAGCTTCAGATGAATCTCCCGTATCTGCCGGAGCAAGTCAAGATTCTCTACATAAAGAGCCTTGATTTCATCAGGGAGCGACTCATGGTCATCACGTCTTCCGCGATGTCCGGCATCCTCCTTCTCCTCAGTGAGCGAAAGATTCTCCTTGATGATTTCATCCACCTTTTTCTCCATTTCGCGGACTTCGGCAATCTGGACATCCGATAGCACCAACTTGATATATTTCGTGAGCTGATATTCGATGAAGTCCTTTCTCTTTTCCGGATCCCGGATAGAGAAAAGGAATGACCTGTTGCCCGAGGCATCGGCAAGCAGGCGGAGCCCCTCCTGGTAGTCGCGCGACTCCTCCGGCGAATCGCGCCACTGCAGGAGTCTTGATTTTACAGAATCAGTAATCATAATTTATTGTTAATGTTAGCGAAGAAGATGCAATTTTTCTCAAGCCGATTGTTGAAGAGTCTTTCCATCGAGGAAAGAGTCTGACCGGTCGTGACTATGTCATCATAGACTATGAGATTTTTCTGAGGCGGCACATTAGCCGGGTCGAACTCCACATTGACACGCTGACGAGAGCGAGCCGTGCAGCAGTCAGGGAAGAAAGGGATACCGAGAGCCGAAGCGATGGCTTCGGCAGCAGCATGGCCGAAATTCCAGTCAATGTGTCTGCGGCGAGGAGCACATACCAATGCGAAGTGTGAGGGGTCAAGATTAAGCCCCACCACTCCGCGGATTACAGGAACTATGGCGGATGCGAAGACATCCACCATAGCGCGGTCAGACTTGAGGTCAATCAGAGTACGTCCAAAGAGAGATTTCTTCCAGACCGAGACAAAGAACACACCGCGTTTTGTGAGCCGGATGCAAGGTTTCAAGTCACAGCGGGCTTCCAAAGCGTTCTGTTCGTGCCATGCCTTACGCTTGCGTTCGCCAAATAGGTCGGGAGACTGACCTTTGACAACCTGCTGCAGCCCCGACAAGTCCGGGATCTCAAGCTGCGGCACCTCCCAGCCCGAAAGAAGATCCTCCATGATGATTAAATACCGTTTTCCATATATTGTCCTCCTCCTTCAGCTTTTTGGCCAGTGAAGTTCTTATAGTTGTTGTCAAGGAATCTATCCGGACGAGGGCCTGTGTAAACGCTTACCAATGTCTGAGGCACTATTAGACCATCATTTTCAAAACGCCCAGCCAAAATTTCAATTCTTCCATATATGTAGATTGGAGGTACTTTGGATTCATTTGTGAATTTGACTGTAAATCCGACATCCGAGGCAATACCTTCTCCGGAGTCTTGCTCCACATCCATTTCAACTGAATATACAGGGTCGAACAGCAATCTGAAATTGCCATTTGCGTCTTTGAATATCAATGCAATTTCAGTATCAAGGAGAGAATGAAAGAACTCTACAGATACTCTTCCGGAACCCTTAACGTAAGCTGTAATTTCAGACAAATATGATTTTCCTTTTGTTTGTCCTTGAGTCTTGACATTAAATTTCGATTTTTTTGGATCAATTGGAATGACCCATGCTTCATCAAATAATGTTTCGCTTTCTCTTACATCTTCTTCATAGTTCTCAACTTCCTCTTTAGAAGGATTCGGTTTGTGTATTATACTGTCATCCACTGGCTCGTCATATTCCATTCTGCCATTTGTCCACCCATTAAAAGCGAGTTTATTCAGCCAAAAACGTGAGTCAGCATATATAGCTTTGTAAAATCTTTTGATTAATTTTGTTTTCTCAAAAGGACTCAGCTGTACAACAAATATTTGCTCAATTCCAGAGAATACCTTGGCGTTATGGCCGTTGAGCCCGACCATAATTGTCTCGCGATGATTCTGTATTAATCCTGTAGGCATAACTTATGCGATTTTGGCGACAAGCAGGCGGCGCTTGTCGATAGATTCAAACTGACAACCGGCAAACACACGCATCATGAGCGTAAGGATGTCCGGTTCGTATTCCTTCACTCTCACAGTCTCGGTGTCCGACATCTGGTCGCAACCGAACAGCATGTTCGCCTTGGGCGACACATGTATGAGCTTCGAGCCCTTCTTGCTTGAAAGCGGCACGATTTCAAGCATACCGTTGGAACCTTCCACGAAAGTCTGCGTGTATTGCGTGTTGTAAGTGATACCGCCATGGGTGAGCTGGTAAGCCTCGCAATACTTGTCGTAGAAATCCATGGTACAATACATGTAGCAATGCTCGCCACGAAGTGAGTCATCCATAGCCTTGAGAATAGACTTGGCCACGTCAACCGCGTTGACCTCAGTGATCTCCTTGTCAATCTCGATGAGATTGCCCTTCTCGACGGATATGTTTCCATCGGCAATCTCCTGTTCGGAGATTGTGTCGAAACCGTCAAAGAGAGTCTGAGTGGTCTTGCCGTTAGCATCACGCTTTGCATTCCAAAGAGCCATGTTCAGATTATGAGAAACCGACTTTGCGATGCATGCAAGCACCTCGTGAGCAGTCGGAGTGGAAGCAAGGGCATCGCCCGAAGCCTGGGAGGCCTTGTGGCCGAGAAGGGTCTGAATGGCAGAGTTCGGTTCGAACTTTGCATTGACAGCACCGAAGTAAGTGCGCAAAGCACGGATGTCGAGATTCAGATTTGCATCAGAAGTCTGTCCGGCCTTGTATGGAGCGATCTCCGCATCAGCTGAAACGCTGCCGACCATTTCCTCATACCGGACACCCGGACGTATGGTCATGTACTTGAGAGTGGCACCGGCACCGATCAGCGGTAGCCGCAGCAGTTCCTTACGGAAAGTGGCCGCAGCCGTCTGGTAATCCTCAAGATTGAAAACTAATTTACCCATAAAGAAAAATAGAATTAAGGAATTGAATTGAAAAGTTTTTTTGCATTCTGAGAAGAAGTCATGAACTCCTGAAGCTCCGTCATGCCGGAAGACTGGCCGGTCTTCTTAGATGAATCCACGACCTTGGAAGACTCAGCAGCCGGAGACTTCTTGAGAGCCTCAATCTGCGAATTGAGAGCAGCCACTTCTTCGGCATGCTTTTTCTTCATGTCCTCTAACTGAGATTTGAGCGACTCCACCTCAGATGGAGACTGATTTTGTTCTGCAGAAGCAGCAGAATCTGTTGCCGGCTTTACTTCAGCAGCCGTAGATTTTTGTTCATTCTTGTCCATGTTAATAGATTTGAAAAGATTGGTGAATTTTTGTTCGAGCGAAGCGAAAAATCCCTTTTCCGCTTTGGAATCTTGCTCCACAGTGACATTTGGCGGTAGCGGGATGCCCGCGCCCTCCATTGCCTGTGCGAGATATGAAGATATTGAATTCTGTTTCTTGGAGACACCCTCGGTGATTTTGTCCACGAACCCCCACTCAAGAGCCTCGGAAGGAGTGAGCCAACCGCCCTTCTTCATGAGGGCGAGAATTTCGGATGTTGTCTTCTTGCATTTCTTTGCATAAAGCTGGGCTACATGCAGGTCAATCTTGTCAAGATTTTCCTTGCATTCCTGAAGCCCCTTGATGTACTCTTCAAGTTGGTCAGCATTTTTGGATGACCAGTCGAAGAACTCAGTGGAGCATTTATGCACGAGATAACATGCAGAGTCCTCGATGGTGACAGACTTCGCGCCGAGAGCAGCGATAGTGGCCGCCGAAGCCGACATACCCTGGAAATGCACCGCGACATTACCATGGTTAGCAAAAGCGGCGCAGATGGTAAGGGCAGTGGCAGTGCTTCCACCCAAAGAGTCAATCAGGACCGACACCTGCCGGTCAGAGAATTTGTCAAGGATATAGTCAACGTAAGAGCTATCGAAATCGTAACCGCCGACATATCCACGGAGATAAAGGTCATAGTTTTTTGCCATAGCGTAAAATATTACGATGCAAAGATATTCAAACTCCAGATAAATAAAAAAGACCTTAAAACCAACTAAAAAGTCCACCACTCTCACGAGCGATGGACTTTCAATCATCAGAATATATGTGACAATTACTATGAAACAGACAAAGGGATGGCCGCCATCAGCGAAGAGTGCTTGATTGTGTAGCGGTATTCCGGGCGTTCGCCCGGCATTTTGCCGAAAGTTCGTACAATCTCGAGAGAAGGGAACGGCTTACATGAGGAAGCTACCATGTAGATGTCATTATTGGCATCCGTGAAGATGAACCCCGGGCGGAATGCCGGTCTTATTCTTGTATTTGATGAGAAAGAGATTGTGCAGGATTCAGCACCACCGACAGACTGAATCTCGGCAGTGCCGGACTCAATCATCGGTATTTCATGAGTTTTTTCCGGCATACGAGGGAAAACGCCGGACATAGCATCAAGGTCGATTCTGTCAGAATTGATCAGGTCAAGGTCGAAATATTCTACCTTTACGATGCCTGGGGTACGGTTTTGAATATAACTCATAAATATCGTTATTATCGTGACGAGCGTTACTATCGTGACAATCGTTACAAGCGTGACAAGCGTTACTATCGTTACTATCGTGACAATCGTTACAAGCGTGACATGAGTTGAAATCGTCACAAAAAAATTAATGATTTTTTTTATTATCTCGTGTTTTTTTCTGCCTTGACTTGGAAAGATAGGCATTTCTTAGCCTCTGATATCTTTTTTCTATGGCATCCCAGTTAGAGCCATCATCAGGAATGCCATTTGCCTCCATCCAGGCGAGGATAAGATAAGCACGGTTTTTGCCGATGTGGCCGAACTTGTGAAGAGCCTTCCAGAGTGCTATGTTGAAACGGTCCTTGATGCAGCTTTCAAGAGCCTTCCGTCCTTTCTCAGTCAGGAAATGATAAGAATCATCCTTGTACTTGAACTTGGGCATAATGACCGGCACCATCTGTTCAGCGTCATCCCCGATTATCTCAACAGACAGAGCCGGGTCGGAGACAGAGAACTGTTCCATGATCAGGAACTCAACGGAATTCTTTGTAAAAGAAACCGGGCAACCACCGGCATCGTTGACAAGCCAAGCAGCCATGAATTTTGGCAGAGAGATATGAATAACGTTCTTCATTTTATGATTTAGATTTTATAAATTTAAACTGATGTCGGTTAGACAACTTAGACAACACAGACAAAACGACCGGCGCAGACTGGAGAATAAGGTCAGACACATCAGACAAACCATTAATATATATAAAGATAAGATTAAATATCAAATCAAATAATATATACTAAAACCACCTTTCTCATTGTCTAATACTGCTGGATTTTGTCTAATTTTGT
Organism: Muribaculum sp.; assembly: GCA_023667055.1. Lineage (GTDB taxonomy): Bacteria > Bacteroidota > Bacteroidia > Bacteroidales > Muribaculaceae > Lepagella. The sequence continues at coordinate 28,681 of JAMPAV010000018.1, forward strand.
CTGTGTTTGGCTATGAAAAATCGGAAATTCCGATTTTTGTCTAAGTTGTCTAATTTCTGTCAAGTGCAAAAATGCATGTAACTCTCATAATATCAGTGTTGTCTATGTTGTCTAATTTGTCTATGCCATATTTCAGAAATCTGAGAAGAAAAATGCTATTTTTCTCTCATAGTTCATCACGGATATAGTCGCACAAATTATATGCACTCACTGCAAGATTGTGGACAGCCACAACCTTGTGTATAATCCTCTCTATGTAATCCAACGTGTAAAGGCGCGGGTCTTCATCATATTGATCACACCATTCAGCATTGCCATGAGATTTGCAGATTTCATCCACAATGTCCTCAGGCACATCAGAAACGAGTCTGTAACCATTCTTCAATCCATAATTGACAAGAATTCTTGTCTCTTCCTCTGTCATGCATCTTCCTTTCCAGATTAAGATGCCACCAATCGGACCACATTCCCCCTGGAGCTTCAATCCTTTCAAATCTACATTCATAATTCAATCGTCAATGTTTTCAAATGATTCTTCCACTTCAAGGCTCAAGTCGTAAGATTTACGAAGCACATCGTAATCGAAGGCAAACGCCATCGGGCGCACCTCCTTCACTCTTTTGATGTGGCCGCCATGCCCGTTCGATTCAAAAGTAAAGTCCGGCATACCGTTCGGCTGCAACACCCAAAAGCGATATTGCTTCGGACCCATATATGCCGGATGAGTCTTTAGGTAAGATTCAAGCGAATGCTGGTCGAGCTTCCCGACAACGTTGGTGCCGTTTTGCCGCTGCCCGAGGACTGCACAAACACTTGCATAGTTGAGATAAAGAATAGACTTCTGATTTTCGAAATTGTAAGACTCCGAACCTCTCTTGAACTCCGATTGCTTCTTGATCACGAAATGAGCCTTCTCCAGGATCTTTCCCTGCATGTGAGCAGAATTGAGAAGCGACCAGAACTCCGCGATATCGGAATTCTTGCGAAGATGCTCCTGCTGTTCACGCATCCCTTTGATTGTGACCTGAAACAAATCCTCATACGAATAAGGCAACCTGATTTCAGTGGAAATCAGATGAAATGCCGCAAGAGGAATGAGCCAGTTGTTTAGCAGACGGTCTTCAATCTGTTTGTCATCACCGAGAGCGGCCACCAACTGTCTTTTGCAGATTGCCACATGATCCGCGTAATCCGATTCAAACCTTTCCCTCAATTTCAGCAGCTCAATTGTGAGGTGCTGCGCACCTTTTGAGGATATATGCTGGAAATCCTCAAAAGCGCGTTTCTCCTCTGTGGTGTGTGTGGTCTGTGAATATGAAAGATGAATCACTCTTGAAAAGAGTGCATCGTCGCGAGTCGGCATATCCTGGCCGGTGATGATGACACCGGTACGCACAAATGACTTCTTTACCTTCTTGTCACCATCCATATTCTTCTTTGTCTGGCCTGTGCCTCCCCATATACCCTTCAGCATCTCTATCTTGCGGAAATCAATCTCATTCTTGTATTCGTCAAGATGCACCACATTGTTTTCCGCCGAAGAAAGAATTTCATTCAGGGATGCCACCGTAGTGACCGCAAGACTCGGAGGATTATTGTTCTTGATGAAGAACGACATCAGTGCGATGCCAAGCTCCGTCTTGCCCGAACCCTTACGGCCAAACACATTCAGGAGTGGAAAACCCTTGAAAGATTCTTTCACCACATCATGGAAGAGAGAAGCGACAACGAAAGCGAAACCGACCTTGGCGTTGTCACCAAATACCCTTGTCAATTTCTCCACGAACTCATATATAGATACGCTTCCGCTTTCCGAAGCACAGAAAGATCTTTCGAATTGGTAAGATTCCTTTTCTTCTTCATGCATCTTTGAGAAAGCAGGAAGGTAGAAAGACTTTTCATCAATCTCCACCATGCCCAAATCGTCAGCCTTGATAAATTCATCCTTGTAGAAAATGCCATCCCCGAATGCATAAATCCTATATTTATCATTCCATCCCATCTTCGGCAATTGAATTGCCGACTTGGTAATTGAATACATATATTCCTTTAATTTTATAAGATTGTTCATATTCCCACGGAATATGTAGTTTCCAATAGATTCCACCCTTTGTTGAAATTTCTGAAGAGAAACGAGTTCATCCTGTCTGAACTCTATTTCTTCTGTCGATCCCCTGTCGCTTATCAGTCTGAAAATGCGAATGGCATTGTCACCGTCAATGATATGGAAAAGCGGCTTCATCGTGAAATTCGACCACCTTTCAAAAGCATTGTCCTTGTACTCGCCATAGCAACCGTTTTTGACCGTGATTCCGAAGGAGCGCATCATGGCCGCCTCCTCAGACTGGTCATTTTCCGGTCGGTCTTCCGAATACAGTTTCTTCAACTTCCTGCTGTGCTTCAGAGCATCTTCCCATATTTTACGTCTGCCATATATCTTTGCCAGCTCCCCAATGTCGAACTCCACCAGAGCCTTGTTCTCTATGTCGGCAAGAACGTCCGCTACAATTCTTGTCACGGCCACAGCCTTGTCTTTCTCCGAATTGCAAGCCGACAGCACCTTCTCACCGTACCAAACAGGGAAATGCAATTCTTGAAGACCAAAGAATTTATCCCTGTCGGTGATATATGAATCAGGATCTTGTTTTTCTCCATCCTCCGACATCGGAATTTCGCGCACCATGACATCAAAACCCATATTCATGGCTGTGATGCCATTCTTCATGACAGACCTTATTCCCGGGCCCAATGACTCACCATCTTTTGGAGGGTCGCTGTCCGGAATGAAACAAAGATTGTGTGTGATTTTCTTTAACTGAAGTAACTGTTTCTCGCTCCATGAAGTTCCGAGAGCGGCCACTGTCTCAAAGAGCTGTACCTTGTCAGATTGTAGAGTAAGCACGTCAGGCGCACCTTCAACGATTATGAACCTTTGAGCCTTTGCGGCGAATCTCGCTGCATGATTGATGCCGAACACCACATTCAACTTTTTGTAGATAGGGGAGTCAGGCGAATTTAAATACTTAGCAATGTCCTTATTATCGCCGACATATCGAGCGGTGAAAGCTATTATGTTTCCTGACCTGTCTTTGATAGGTATTGTAATTCGGTCGCGGAAAAACGAGAAGAAAGAACCTTTCTCAGATTTTCTTGCAATGCCTGCGGCAACAAGATCCTCAATTCTGATTTTCCTCTCAAGACAATATTCGATACACTCGGACCAAGAATCTGGAGCATAACCGATTCCGATTTCAGAACAGTATTCATTGCCCCATCTTTTTTCCGCATATTGCCGTGCCTTCTTCGCCTTCTCATTTTCTGACTTGAAATTTTCAATAAAGAAATCCTGAGCTATCTTCATCACAGCGCGAAGAGTTTCGCGCTGTGATGCTTCCTGTCTTTCCTTGTCGGAAATACTTGACGTGGAATCTTCTACCCGGATATTGTATAATGCAGCGATGTGCCTTATTGCGCCCTCGAAGTCATATCCAAGTTTGTTTCGTACGAATGAAATAGCGTCGCCATGTGCCCCGCAGGAGAAGCAGTGGTAAGTTCCGCGCCCCGGAGATACAATGAAAGCACCTTTTGTTCTTTCATTGTGGAACGGGCAACTGCCGGAATAGTTGATGCCCTTTCTTTTTAGATCCACTCCGCAGCTGGACACCACTTCAGCGATATCCATTGCGTCCTGCACTTTTGCTATTGTTGATTTGCTTATCATATTTTACCGAAAGCCTTGACATGCTTCTCCGCCCAGAAACGAATAAGCTCATGGCCCATTATTAGTTTTTTCTTTCCGACACGGAAAGTGAATTTGATTAGACCCTGGTTGCAATAACCGCATAGAGTGTTTCGATGTACTCCAAGCACCTTGGCTGCCTGACCCACTGTATATCGTGAAGACCTCTTGATCTCCGGCATTTCGTAGTTGATACCCATAGATATTATTTATTAATGTTTATGATTTAAGAATTTCTTGTCACCTTGACAAGATCGCCTTCTTTCGCGACGGAATATTTTCTTCCCAAGTCTGTGCTGACAGTGCTTGCTGTGACTCTGATGGAAGACAGGGGCATTATGATAGGATTGTTGTTTATCACAAGCATCTGTCCTATCTCCATGTTGCAAATAGCAGTCCGAAGAGGGGATTTGTCCTTATTCCAATTTTTTTTGCACATTATTTATTAATTGTTTAATTAATTTATTAACTTTGTCTGCAAAATTACAAAGAAATTTTCATATAGAAAAGAACTTATATATAATATTTTATGTTAAAAGATGTTAATCAATTAATACCTAATAATCTGACAGCGATTTTAAAGGAAAAGAACTTAACTATTGCAGATTGTGTCAGAAAATCCGGACTCACACGTCCGACTGTGAAGAAGCTTGTGGATGGTGAAGATTCCTACATCAGCAAGATGAAGAGTCTTGCCGATGGGATAGGTGTAAGCCTATCCTCCATATACAGCAATGCCGGTTCGGTGTTCATCACCAGCAGCAGCCACGACAACAGCACAACGACAAATGTCGGTTTTCAGGTGAAATCCGACAGTGAAGAAGATCCGAATACTTTGAAGAAGCGAATAGAAGATTTGGAGAATCTCTTGGAGACCAAAGAAGATCTAATAAGAACGAAAGATGAATTGCTCAGGAGCAAGGAAGAATTGCTTGCTATGTATCGCAATCGGACTTGAGCAAATACGATAGATAATAAAACTCGATTTTTATTCTACGATAAATCAATAATATATGTATCCTTTGGTATTGTTCCCAAGCTGAGGGTCGCGGGTTCGAGTCCCGTTTATCGCTCCCTCTGTTAAGGTGCTGAAAATCAAACTCTGTTTTGGTATTCAGCATTTTAAATATCAGGAT
>JAMPAV010000019.1 GCA_023667055.1 Muribaculum sp.
CAGATTTTCCTTAAAAAATGTTAAAACACTTGCAAGGAATTATAGAAAGCAGAACCAATATCAATAGAATATAGAAAATGTGAAACTCCTATAGCAAATTACGACGGCCGATATCTGACAATTGATGCGGATCCAAATGGTAAGGTTCTTTATACTTTGAATGGTGACGATCCACTGTCTTTAGGTGAAGAAATACCTTCGGTCAATTCACAGAGAAAAATTGACATGAATGGACTGAATACTTTTAGAGGGATATGCATACGCGATGAATATGACCCATCGAACATGCTAACTTTCACTTCTCAATATTACGCCAACGAGACGGACCTTTACACTTCAGCCCCTCATCAGGTGAAGGATGCGTTTGGATGGGCTGATGATTATTATGATATTCGGTCTGTTGCCGTACATGGCACGCTCTGCGATGGCTCTACGGAAGACAATGTGGACTATTCATGGCTTATGGCTCTTCCAAACCTGAAGCACATAGATCTCAGTGGTGTAACCGACAGAATCATGCCTGACAAAGCACTTTCATCAGAAAAACTGCTGTCGGCTGTGATGCCACAGGCAATGAATTCAGTAGGAGAATTCGTTTTCGGGGAAAACAACACATCTCTTTGTGCCATTGATATACCGGCAAATTATGTGGCTCCGGCAATGCTGCTTAATGGGGTGAAGAATCCCAATCTTCTGTGCTATGTGAAGGAGAAGAGATATGCCAATCCTTTGAGAGGTGTACTGAGAAATGTGATTTATGGTGAGTCGCTGCAAGCCGACACCATCACGCTGTCTCATGGTTCTCCGATTTTCATTCCCAAAGGGTTTACCGCAAGAGAAATATCATACACAAGGGACTTCTCCAAGGAAACCAACGTAAACCCCGGAGGCTTTGGCTCCGGATGGGAGACAATGTCCGTGCCGTTTGATGTGAACATCATAAAGAATGGATCAAAACTTCTCGAGCCGTTTGCCTTTGAAAACAGAACCGGTATGCCATTCTGGCTTTTCGAACCTGACGGCAATTCATTCCAAAAGGCAAGTCGCATCGGTGCAAATATTCCATACCTCATCGCTATGCCCAACAATCCATGGTATATGGATGAATACAATGTGTCGGGTTCTGTTGTCTTTGCCGGAAGCAATGTCGTAGTTCCCGTTTCCTCTGATGACGATGTGATGACCGGTATTGGAAACGGCAACTATATCCATGTCAATTATGCCAATGTTAAGGCCAATGATAAAGTTTTTGCCCTGAATGAGGAGAACGAATTCTGGAACAACACGGATTATCGTCCCGGCGGCTTGTTTGTACGCGGCAAGAGGGATGTGCCTGCATTTGAATGCTATGTCACATCTGATAGCGGTGCAAGATATGTGAGGATTTTCGGCAATACAGACGATGTGGAACAAGTATTCGGGTTCGGCCTGCATGTATCGGTGGAAAACGGCAATCTTTGTCTCCGCAGCGACATCGCCATGAAAGTTCCGGTATATGACACAGTTGGTCGTCTCATTCGCGTAATCAATATTCCGGAAGGTGAAGCCATCCGCATATCAGACCTTGCTCCCGGCATCTACATCATCAACGGAAAGAAAATAATACTCTAAATAAATCATGTGTAGAACATTCACAATTATTGCGTTAATCCTGTCATTTGCTTGCAAGCCAGTTATGGCCGCCAAACCGTCGGAAGATGAACAGCGTATCAGATTCATAAAGAATGAGGCTGATTATGTTTGGGGCGAAGGGTTCGGTGACAATCCGGGCGAGGCCAAGCAGTCGGCACTGCATAGTCTGCTCTCAAATGTAGGTATGACAGTAAATTCCGGTTTCTCAATAACAGGTGAGGAAAACACTATCGACGGCGTCATTGAGACAAAAAGCACCCTGAAATCTGTGTTGAATTCATATTCACAGGCTACTGTGAATAATACAAAGTCAATACAATACAGGGATAAAAACGGTTCGTACTGCCACTTCATGTATATGAACCGTGCCGAACTCGAAAAGATGTTCTCTCAACGCAAGGACAGGATAGAAGACTATGTGCGCACTGCGTTGCGCTCCGAAGAAAAGGGCAAGGTGGATGACGCACTGCGTAGTCTTAACTGGGCATACGTGCTTCTTCACTCCCTCCAATATCCCGGCAACGAGAGAATGACATTGGATGGAGATAGCAAACTTCTGATAAACTGGATTCCCTCCAAGATAACTGACATTCTTGATGGTATTGAAGTGTCTGTGGCCGATTTCAACGAGGAACAGAATACCGCCAACATATATGTGGAATATAAGGGCATTCCCGTGATGGGTGCTGACTTCACCTATTGGAACGGTAAGGACCAGAGCGAACTTCATAGTGTGAAAGACGGCAGAGGGCAAATCTCTTTTGCACCGGGATATGCCGTGGAAGAAGCGATTTTGACGTTTGAGACGGCATACACCGATGCGAGTAGGTGCGACCGCGAACTGGAGATGCTAATAGACAATATCAAGCCGCTAAAATTCCAGAAGGCTAATAAAACAATCGGCATTGAGGGGAAGAAACTGAAAGTCGATAAGTCTGCCCGTACTGATTTTCAGGCTCAGGTGGCAGCCGGAAAACGTGAGGGTGTGACACCCCTTGACAAGAAACTCACCAAGGATTATGACCGAATCCTTGCAACAGTGCTTCAATCTGTAAAGAACAGCAATTTCAATCCCGATTCTTCAAATTTCACACCTGAGGGATTGGAGATGTTCAACGGATTGCTGAAATATGGCAACGCCACCATTCTCGGTAATCCGGAAGTCGGCTACTATCCATTCGGACAGCGTGTGGTGGCCAGAAGCGTTCCGATGAAGTTCAGTTTCAAAAACAACCGCCGCAGTTTTGTGGAAGACGTCACCTTCACGTTCTCCCCCGACAAGAAGATAGAGAGTGTGGCCTTCGGGCTCGGAAGCGCTGCACGCCGCGACATATTCGAGCAAGGTGTGGGCGCATGGAGCGACTCCGTGAAGATAGTGATTGTCACCTTCCTTGAAAACTACAAGACGGCTTTCGCCCTGAAACGTCTCGACTACATCAACAGTATTTTCGATGAAAACGCCCACATCATTGTCGGCCACAAACTCGAACCGGTGAAAAGGGTCGAGGGCGACGTGAGCGGTTTCTCAATGATGCCGAAATATGAATATGCCCAAAAGAGCAAGGAGGATTACATGAAGCAACTCAAGAAGTGCTTTGCCAGCAATGAGTTTGTCAATATCAATTTCTCCGACAATGACGTGCAAAAATCTTCCTACGGTGGCGACACGTTTGGAATACAGATAAAGCAGGACTACTATTCTGAGCATTACGGCGACCAGGGTTATCTCTTCCTGTTTGTTGACCTTAACGATGCTGACCGGCCCATTATCAAGGTGCGCACGTGGCAGCCGGAGCGCAATCCCGACCTTACCCCAATGCTCCCCAAAAGTAGCCGCGACTTCGGCATCTACAGCAACTCCCTCCTTCAGTAATTGAACCAAACCGCCAATGGCGTTGTTAATATCTTAAGTTAACAACGCCATAACTATATCAATACATGACTTCCCGCCATAAGAAAAGCTTTTTGAAAAATAAAAAGACTTGGATTGCAATCGCTCCTATTATAGCGATTATAGCTTGCGCACTCTACTATTACCTGCGCCCAAAACCGGTAGTAACCGAACTCCCTAAAGTGGAGGTCGAGACTGTCGGCCTGTCACATGTGAACATCTACGGCGAATACGTGGGCCGCATACGAGCCCAGCAGTTTGTCGAAATCCACGCCCGTGTGGAGGGATACCTTGAGAAAATGCTATTCAAGGAGGGTTCCTACATCAAAAAAGGACAGACCCTTTTTGTAATCGACCCGCGTCTTTACAAGGCCCATGTCAACAAGGCAAGCGCAATGCTCAACAAGGCGCGCACCCAGGCCCGCAAGGCTAAACGTGACCTAGACCGCACGAAACCCCTGTTTGCACAAAACGCCGCATCCCAGCTCGACCTCGACAACGCTGAGGCTGCCTACGAAAGTGCAATGGCGGAAGTCACCGTCAATGAGGCTGACCTTACGCAGGCCGAACTTACTTTGGGCTACACCAATGTCACATCCCCAATTTCAGGATATATATCCGAGCGCGTGGCCGATATAGGCACCCTTGTAGGTCCCTCCGCCGGCAAATCGCTGCTTGCCACTGTGATGAAAAGCGACACTGTCCGAGTGGATTTCTCCATGACTGCTCTCGACTATTTACGTGGCAAGGACCGCAACGTCAACTTTGGCAGCGATGATCCCAACCGCAAATGGAACTCATACGTAACGATTACTCTTGCCGACGGTTCGGAATATCCCCACAAAGGTCTCGTGGATTTCGCCGACCCAAAGGTGGATCCCAAGACCGGCACTTTCTCTGTGCGTGCTGAAATGCCAAACCCCGACCGAAGTCTCCTCCCCGGTGAGGTCACTAAAGTGAAGGTGCTTCTTGATGTGCGTGAGAATGCAATCCTTGTACCCACGAAGGCTCTTGTGATTGATAAAAACGGCGCTTACATATTCGTGATAAGAAAAGACAAAACCGTAGAGAAACGTTTTGTGGAACTCGGCCCGGAAGTGGGCAAGAACACTGTCATCGAACGTGGTCTTGCAAAAGGTGAACAGATTGTAGTCGAAGGTACCCACAAACTCACCCACGGCATGAAGGCGGAGGCTGTCCCAAGCTATGCCATGCCTAAAAAGAAACCGGCTGCGGCCAAAAAGGATTGACCATGCGTAAGAACTTCTTTCTCGAACATCCGGTATTCTCCATTGTTGTCTCCATTGTGATTTTCATAATCGGTGGCATTGGCCTTATGATGCTTCCGGTGGACCAGTATCCGGAGATTGTGCCTCCGGTGGTGAAAATCACCGCATCCTATCCGGGAGCAGACGCCACGACTGTGACACAAGCTGTGGCAACCCCCATAGAGCAGGAACTTAATGGAACGCCCGGCATGATTTATATGTCTTCCACGAGTAGCAACTCGGGAGGATTCACGGCTCTCGTGACTTTCGATATCGACACCGATCCCGAACTCGCTGCCGTTGACATTCAAAACCGTATAAAGAAAGCGGAGTCTCGCCTCCCGGCGGAAGTAGTGCAAAACGGTATATCAGTCTCCAAGGAGACGGCAAGCAAGCTGATGACTATCACTATAATGTCTGACGACCCCAAGTTTGACGAAGTGTATCTCAGCAACTATACCACTCTCAACGTAATCGACCCCATCAGGCGCATACCCGGTGTAGGAAGTGTGAGCAATGTCGGCGGCAGATATTATGCCATGCAGATTTGGCTTCAGCCCGACAAACTTGCCGACCTCGGAATCACTGTCAAAGACATACAGAATGCCCTCAAGGACCAGAACCGTGAGTCGGCTGCAGGCGCATTGGGCCAGGCCCCGGCTGAGGAGGTGGATATAACAATGCCAATCATCGCACGCGGACGTCTGTCTTCTATAGAGGAGTTTGAAGACATTGTGCTTCGCGCCACCGACGACGGGGCCATAATCCGCATGAAGGATGTGGCGAGGATTTCGCTCGAAGCTCAGAGTTATGCCACGGAGAGTGGCATCAACGGTGGTAATGCGTCGGTGGTCAACATCAACATGCTTCCCGGTTCCAACGCTATGGAGGTGGCCGAAGCTGTGAAAAAGGAACTCAAATCCCTTGCTGCCAACTTCCCCCAGGGAATCACATACGAGATTCCTTTTGACATGACCACCTATATATCGGAATCCATACATCACGTGTATCGAACCTTCTTCGAGGCCCTTATACTTGTGATTTTGGTGGTGTTCCTTTCCCTCCAGAACTGGCGCGCTACTCTCATACCTGTCATTGCCGTGCCTATTTCCCTCGTCGGCACTTTCGGAGTGATGCTCATATTCGGGTTCTCCCTCAATATGCTCACTCTTCTCGGCCTTATTCTTGCCATCGGTATTGTGGTGGATGATGCCATCGTAGTGGTGGAGAATGTGGATAGAATCATGAATACTGAGCATCTGCAGCCAAAGGAGGCGACGGCCAAGGCCATGGAAAACCTTGGAAGTGCACTTGTGGCTATGTCGCTGGTGCTTTGCGCCGTGTTCGTGCCGGTTAGTTTTCTGCCCGGTATCACCGGCCAGCTCTATCGTCAGTTTACTGTCACTATCGCCGTTTCAGTGGTGATTTCCACTGTTGTGGCTCTCTCTTTGTCGCCCGTGATGTGTGCCAAACTGCTTCGTCCTGCCTCTCACAAGAAAAAGCCGAAAGTGTTCAAATACATTAATTATTGGCTCAACCGTGGCAACAGGATATACTGCAAGATGATTCGCAAGAGTTTCCGGCACCCGAAGAGGATGGTCGCTGCTTTTGGTCTTTCGTTGGTGCTTATCTTTGTGCTCAATGAACTTGCGCCAAGCAGTTTCATGTCGCAGGAAGACCAGGGTTACTTCACGGTGGAACTGGAGCTGCCAGAGGGTGCCACCATTGAGCGCACACGTGAGGTGACCGACCGGGCCATGGAGATGCTCCTTGCCGACGAGGATGTGGAGTATGTGCTTAATGTCACAGGTTCCTCTCCGCGTGTCGGCACCAACCAGGCGCATTCCCAGCTCACTGTGATTCTAAAACCGTGGGAAGAGCGCACGACCGACGACATAGGGAAGGTCCGCGACAGAATACTCGCTCGATTATCGGAATATCCTGAAAGCAAAGCCTATATATTCTCTCCGGCTATCGTGCCGGGACTTGGCTCGTCGGGTGGCTTCGAAATGGTGCTCGAGGCCAAGGGGGATGCATCCTACGCCGATCTTCAGGAGGCTGTCGATTCCCTGAAAAGTTATGCCGCCGAGATTCCTTCGGTGTCCGGTCTTTCTGCCTCGATGCAGGCCGATATCCCGCAGCTTTATTTCGATGTTGACCGCGACCGCGCACAGATGTTAGGTATCCCGGTGAGTGATGTGTTTTCCACCATGAAAGCTTTCACCGGCTCCATATATGTCAACGACTTCAATATGTTCAACCGCATTTATCGCGTCTATATTCAGGCGGATGCATCTTATCGTATGCACCGCGAGAGCATAAATCTCTTCTATGTCCGCAATTCAGAGGGTCGCATGGTTCCGGTGTCCTCTCTTGGCAATTCATATTTCACGACGGGTCCCGGCACTATCGGGCGGTTCAATATGTTCAACTCCGCCACAATTTCGGGCGAGGCCGCCGCCGGCTACAGTGTTGGCGAGGCGATGGATGCTATGGAGAAACTTGTGAGTGAGAAGCTCCCCGCCAATATCGGAGTGGAATGGAGCGGACTCTCTTATCAGCAGAAACATGACACCGGCAATACAGCCATGATTCTCGGTCTGGTCTTCTTGTTTGTCTTCCTTTTCCTTGCCGCTCTCTATGAGAGTTGGTCGGTGCCTCTTGCTGTCATCCTTTCTCTTCCGATTGCCGGTGTGGGTGCATATCTCGGCATAATGTTGTGCGGACTGGAAAACAATGTCTATTTCCAGATTGGTCTTGTGATGCTGATTGGTCTTGTGGCCAAGAATGCCATCCTGATTGTGGAGTTTGCCAAAGAGGAGACCGACAAGGGCACAGAGGCAAAGCAGGCGGCTCTCACAGCGGCTCGTCTCCGGTTTCGCCCTATTGTCATGACATCTCTTGCATTCATGCTTGGCCTGCTCCCTCTTCTTTTCGCTTCATGCCCCGGCAGTGCAGCCCGGCGTGACATTGGCACAGGTGTATTCTTCGGCATGCTGGTGGCCATCACCGTAGGCATTGTGTTTGTCCCATTCTTCTTCGTCCTTGTCAACAAACTTATCAAGCGAACACCGATGTTGAAGACCAAGCTCCCCTTCATCAAGAGAATCTTCCGCTGATATAGATAAGTTTTTAGAAATAAGGATAGTAGCTTATTTTATATGAATTGAGTATGAGATATAAATATATATATGTATTGTTGACTGTATGCATATCTTTGGTGGGCTGCAGCGGCACGAAAAATCTCGTGCAGCCTCGCCTTGACATGCCGGAATCTTTCACCAATCTTCCTGCTGTGGATTCTCTTTCTATAGCCGACCTTGAATGGTGGGAATTCTATACTGACCCTACTCTGAAGAAAATCCTCGAGATAGCGTTGGAAAACAACCGCGACCTGCTGAAGGCTGCCGCTAAAATCGAGGAGATGCGCCAGCTCTATGGAGTGAAAAAGGCTGATATGCTGCCCCGGATTGGTCTTAATGTGGAATATTCATACGAAACCAACAAGTATGATGGCGGTCCCGTGACTAAAGACCCAGAACATGACCTGAAATTCCCTATTTCTTGGGAGATTAATCTTTGGGGCTCGATGTTTCATGCCCGCAATGCCGGAAAGGCAAGATATGTGGCCTCTGAAGAAGACTATCGCGCCATGCGGATGGAGCTGATAGCCGAAGTCGCCTCCACCTACATACAACTGCTGTCGCTTGAAAATGAGCTTACCATTGTGCGCCATACGCTGGCCACACGCGATGAGGCCCTTAATCAGGCAAAGATCAGGTTTGAAGGGGGATTGACTTCTGAGACGGTGTATCAGCAGGCTAAGGTGGAGTATTCATCTACTGCGGCGCGTGTGCCTGACCTCGAACGCCGCATCACCGCAATGCGCAATGCCCTTACCCTCCTAATGGGGGAATACCCATCGGATATTCTCGACGGATATGGATTCCGGTTCGACCGCCAACTGGAGATGGATCTCCCCACGGGCATTCCCTCTGAATTGCTGAAACGCCGTCCCGACCTCCGGGCTTCTGAGCAACGCCTGAAGGCTGCCCTGGAAGATGTCGGAATGACATACGCCGACCGTTTTCCATCCCTCAGAATTGGTTTTACGCCTGGTTTTGAAAACGATGGTCTCAAGGACTTCTTCAAGTCTCCATTCACCTACACGCTTGCCTCCCTCACCGGACCGATATTTGATTTCGGAAGCAAGAAGCGTAAATACCAGGCGGCCATTGCTGTATATGAACAGGCGCGGTTTGAATATGAACAGGCCGTGATTCAGGCTTTCACCGAAGTCAACACCGCTGTCACAGCCTATTCAAAATATATCGAGAACAAGCGGCTGATGAACGACCTTTGCGAGGCTGCCGCCAAATACGTGAGGCTTGCGGAATTGCAATATCGGGGTGGTACTCTCAATTATATTGATGTCCTTGATGCGCAGCGTCAGTATTTCAGTGCCAGAACTTCTGTCAACTCGGCTCTCCGCGACGAATATCTTGCCCTCATCAACCTCTATAAGGTTCTCGGTGGAGGCGCATCCACCGACATTTCGCATCATTGATATACTGTTCCATACTCAGCCTGTAGGCAGAGGATTTGAACCAAAGTGTATGGCCGTGCGTTAAAGGTGTATGGCAACAGTTAAATTTTTTGGAGCTCCGGCTTCTACAGTCGGTGAGCTCCCCAAGGCTGGCGATAAAGCCCCTGATTTTGTTTTGACAGCGCAGGACCTTTCCGATTTCAATCTGGAATCTCTCAAAGGCAAGCGCGTGGTCCTGAATATATTCCCAAGCATTGACACTGATGTGTGTGCCGCATCCGTGAGAAGATTTAATGTGGATGCTTCCAAACTCCCAAATACTGTGGTGGTTTGTGTGTCTGCCGATCTCCCGTTTGCTGCTAAACGTTTCTGTTCTGTCAATGGCATTGAGAATGTATGCACCGGAAGCACTTTCCGCAGCGATTTCGGCAAGAAATATGGCGTGGAGTTTTCCGAAGGTATGTTTAAGGGTCTCATGGCTCGTTCGGTAGTAGTTATCGACACCGACGGCACCGTGCTCGGTTCGCAGTTTGTCGAAGAGCAGTCGCATGAACCCGACTATGCTTTTGTTGAGGGTCTTCTGAAATAATCAGTCCTCAACAAAATTATTAAATAACCTTTTATAGGGACGCCCTGCAGGGCGTCTCTTTTTATGCATCATGCCGGTTTTATAACTCCCGGTATCAGCTGCCTCACCTTCTCTCCGAATCTCACCTTATACGACTTAGATATCGGGTCGTACGATTCCACTATTCCTTCCCCGAATATCCTGTGTGTCACTTTTGTGCCGGCTGTCATTACGCTTTCATCTCCTCCTCCAAGCTCCGTGTTAAGTTGGCGCACCATGTTCTTTGTCCCGTCAAGTAGCGACGGGTCCGGATTCCCTTCTGTCTGAATAAGTCCCTTCTCAATCTCGGATATGAAGCGTGAGGGATACTTCAGGGCTCCGTTCTCGTTTAGGTACCCTTCCGAATCTGACAGATAAAGCATATCCTTTGCCCTTGTCACTGCCACATACATCAGCCTTCGCTCCTCTTCCTCTCCATCTATCCTTCGCTCACGTATCGACCTGTGGTTGGGGAAAACCCCCTCCGTGAGTCCAAGTATAAACACGTTAGGAAACTCCAGACCCTTCGACTGGTGGATGGTCATAAGTCTCACTTTATCCTTGTCCTGTTGATGGTCGGTGTTGGTGTAGAGCGCAATCTCATGAAGATAATGGAACAAATCCGATTCCCCTTCCTCAAAACGTGTGGATTCAAACTCTATCATCGAGTTGACAAGTTCTGCCACGTTTTCCAACCGTTCCTCTTCTTCGTCCGTACGGTACATCGTGTCAAGTCCACTCGTCTTCATCAGTCTTTCCGTGAGGTCAGACACTTTCAGTCCCTCGGCTATGGCCTTGGCATTTTCTATAAGTTCTATAAATTCCCTTATTGGCTTTTTTCCGAAGGTAGGGGTGTCTATATGTCTTTTCAGTGTCGGATAGAGTGAGTCGGACTCAGATTCTGCCAACTGCTTCAATTTTGATAGGGTAGCGGTGCCAAACTTCCTGGCAGGCACATTCACTATTCGGGTAAACGCCATGTCGTCATGCTCGTTGGCCGTCAGCCTGAGATACGATATTATGTCCTTGATTTCTTTGCGCTCGAAAAATCTTACGCCGCCCCACACCGTGTAGGGTATCTTCCGCTTCAGCAGGGATTGCTCTATCCGGCGCGACTGGAAGGAACTTCTGTATAAGACGGCTGAGTCTGAGAATTTCTTGTTTTCAAGTATGCTCGCCTCTATCGTGTTGGCTATGCTTTCGGCTTCATCTGTGTCTGACTTGAAATGATGCCAGATCGGCAGCCGCTCGTTGAGTCTCAGAGCTGTCAGTTCCTTACGTATGCGATTCTTGTTGTGACCTATTATGCTGTTGGCCACTGCAAGTATGTCGGGGGTGCTGCGGTAGTTAAGGTCCAGTATTATGTCGGTTTCGGCGCGGAAATTGACAAAGGTTTTTGGCGATGCTCCCCGCCATTCATATATGGCCTGGTCGGGGTCGCCCACCACAAAGAGATTCTCGTGGTGTGAGGCAAGTATCTCTATCAGTTTCCAGTCGTCGCCGCTGCAGTCTTGCACCTCATCCACCATCACGTAGTTCAGTTTCTCACACCAGTATTTGCGCGAGTCGGCAAAATGTGTCAGAATGTAGGTGGCTATGTAGATTATGTCGTCATAGTCGAGCGCAAACTGTTTGCGCTGAAGCTGTATGTAGCGGATTTTGGCATCCGGAGCATCCCCTGTCGCTCCAGGAAGCAGATATTCCGAGATATATCTGTCGGGGTCATAACCTTTGTAGGCTGCCACATCTTTCAGCAGCCTCTCTGCGGTGTTCTTCTTGCGGTCTATTCCAAACTCCTGCATCGCTTCCTTTGCAAGGTCTTTGGCATCACTTTCATCGATGATGACAAAATTCTTCGGATAACCTATCTTGTAGATTTCTCTCCTCAGAAGTTTCACGCAAAAACTGTGTATCGTGCAGATAAGGTCGTTCACATCGCCCCTATCTACCATTCCGGCAATCCTGTGCTTCATCTCCTGTGCCGCCTTGTTGGTGAAGGTAAGGCAAAGGACATTGCCGGGTGCAATGCCAAGTTCGTTTACGAGAAATGCAAATCTATGGGCAAGAACGCGCGTCTTGCCCGACCCGGCACCGGCCACGACGCGGACACGTCCTTCCGTTGCCTCCATTGCCTGTGTCTGTTTCTCGTTTAACTCCAAATCAAGTCGTACCGTTATATCTCCCTAATTCCCCTGAAATATCCCTATTACCCCTGATTCTTCTCAAGCAAACACACTGCGAGTGCCGAGATTCCTTCCATTCGCCCCGTAAATCCCAATTTCTCTGTGGTGGTGGCCTTAACCGATACCTGATCCACATCCGCGTTCATCACTTCTGCAAGTTTCAGACGCATCGAATCTATATATGGACGGAATTTAGGTGACTCGGCGCAGATTGTAATGTCGCAGTTTCCGAGTTTATAACCATATTCTCTCACAAGATCCATCACATGCGAGAGAAGTATTTTGCTGTCTATACCCTTGTATTTTGGGTCTGAATCCGGAAAATGTTTCCCTATGTCGCCGAGCGCAATGGCCCCGAGCAGGGCATCGCAAAGCGCGTGTATGGCCACATCTGCATCGCTGTGACCCAAAAGTCCGTGTGTATGTGGTATCTTCACCCCGCACATCCACAGATCGCGGTCTTCCACAAGTCTGTGCACATCATATCCCTGTCCAATTCTTATCATGTCTCGTATTTTAACCTTATAACCCTATAACCTCATAACCCTCACGTTTCGCAACGCGAAACGTGAATCACCTCCGTTTTCCAAGCAAATCGCGTATGCCATCCATGTCGAAACTCAATGTGAATCGCATGGTCTGGTCAAGGGGTGAACTCTGTGCCGTGGCAAGCATATATGATGCGTCAAGTCTTACCACATTAAGCGAGAATCCCGCGCCGAATCCGAAGTAACTGCGTCCGCCTTTCGCTGCATTCTCATAGTTGTATCCCATGCGTACGAAAAACTGATCATTGTAGGAATATTCGCCGCCTATCGACACATTGATTTCTTTCAACTCCTCTGAAAATCCTCCGGGCGCATCCGAGAAACTCTTGAATATACCGGAGATTGGCGACATTGTCTCCCATTTCTGAAGGGCATCTTCAAAAGCTTCAGCATTCTGTGCCTCATCTTTCTCCGGGTCATAATATGCCCCTCCGGGGTTGATGTAGTCGCTTTCGCGAGGTTTTGTCGGTACAAGAAGCTTGTTCAGGTCAAGTCCTATCGACAGCAAATTGTAGTCGGCAAGAGGGAAGGTGAAGTTGGTTCCGAGCCTAAGGTTTGTCGGCAGATAATAGTAGTTGGTGCCGTGGTCGTAACTTACCTTGGATCCGATGTTGCTGATGTTGAATCCCCAGCTCCACTGGCACTCGCTGCGCCCAATCATCGGGTAGGTGGTGT
Organism: Muribaculum sp.; assembly: GCA_023667055.1. Taxonomy (GTDB): domain Bacteria; phylum Bacteroidota; class Bacteroidia; order Bacteroidales; family Muribaculaceae; genus Lepagella. The sequence goes on from JAMPAV010000019.1 coordinate 13,351, forward strand.
AATATCCGCTCAGGTCAACAGCAAACGCGGACCCGGCTGTATTGGTCTCCCCTGAATATGAGTCTTCGTATGACAAATCGGAAAGTATATATCGCAACACGACTCCCATACCGAATTTCTCACTCAACTTACGTGAATAACCGAAGTCTATTGCAAATTCGTATGGATTGATGGTGTTGGCCCCCGCTCCTTCATTCACAATTACTTCGCCGAGCGAAAAATAGCGAAGCGAGGCGCTTATGGCCTGGTTGTCGGAACTGCCGAGCTTCATGTATCCGCTCACGTCTGCAAGAAATATGTCGTTCACTATCTTGCGAAGCCAAGGTGTGTAGCTTAGGCCGACGCCTCCCTGTGAATATGCAAATGCGTATTTCGACGGATTCCAAAACTGTGCATTGATGTCGGCATCCGTGGCTGCTCCAAGGTTGCCCATGGCGCTTCCTCGTGCATCCGGAGTGATGCTAAGTGTGGTCACACCTGTCTGGATCGGGTTGAATTCCTGATCTTTTATGTCATTGCCGCTTTGGGCGAAAGCAGACATCGAAATCAGTGATGCTGCTATCCCACTTATTATTTTTGTAGTGTTCATGAATTATTAACGCAAAGATAAGGTCATTTATTATCGTATGTTGAATTTTAGGACTTCTTCTTCTCCAAGCTTCAATATCATTCTTTCGCCGGGATGCAACTTTGGTCCTGATTCTTTTACGCCGGTCAATATTATGTCGCCGGTCTTTAGTGCGTTGTCTCTGCTGATGTCGCTGATGATCTTTTCAAGGTGGCCTGTGGTCTCTTCTGTCGCTATGTCGATGCAGGTTGTCTCTCCTTCGCTCTGATGCAGCATTTCTGCTTTGGTCTCGGCTATGGCATTGAAATCGACATGGCGGAACGACCCTATCGCCACACTGCGGTCGTAGCTTATGGCCTTTGACCATGGTAGCCCCGACTTCCTGAGTTTTTCCAGCATGTCTGTGGCCACCATCAATGTAGCCGGCGCTATTGCATCCACATAGCGGTGTGCGAATCGCGGTGAGATGCTTTTGCCAAGTTTCCCTATCCTCAGGGCAAGTGCTCCACGTGCCTCGAACCTCTCGGCGAAGTCCGGCACAAAATAAGGATTGCCTCCCTGCAATATTGCGGAGGCGGATATCACACTCCATAAAGAATCCCCTTCCGGGGATTCTTTATCTGATGATATGAGATTGTCAACTATTGCGTAGATCGTCATTTTGCCGGTATTCCAATTTTTTTACTCATCGAATTGGCTAATCCGTCGCTGGTGGTTATGGTGGCTCGCATCACGTAGATTCCTCTGTTCAGTCGCTTGCCGCCGTGGTCCTTGAGATCCCATGAGTAACTTACCGAACTGTCTCTGCCGGATAATATGCTGCGGTCCATGCTCCAAAGCAAATCGCCGTTAAGACTGAAACACTCAAACTTGCAGTCTAATTTGCTCTGCGACCTGTCGGAGGTCGCCTTCAGTGTCACCATGTCGCTCGTCGGATTGTAATATGCTGTGAATTCTGATATTTCCGGCTTCAGGTTGATGCCTACCATGAATTTTATTGTCTCGCTGCTTGAATTGTTGGCATTGTCCCACACGGTCAGTGTCAACTCATGCTCTCCGGGCTCGAGGTTACTGATAGGGTAGGATATGCTTCCCTTACCTTCTTCTTCCGTGTCCGGCACGAAGTAATTCCCAAGGTCCTCAAACACTTGGGTGTTGTCAAGCACAAGGCTCATCTTGTGCCCGATGCCTGCATCTGAGATGTTGATACCACTTGCATCCTTGAAAGAGGCCATGGCCACCGGATTCGAATGTACCAAATCGCCGTCTGTGAAGGTGTATGAGTTTATCACGAAATTCTCTATCTCCGGCCCCTCTGTGTCTGTACCTGCCGATTCATCATAGCCATACACATACAGCCGTTCCGTAGAGCCGGTAGCTTCCTTCTTTATGCTGCTGTCGTATGCATATACTGTCAGTAATGCCGGGGTGTAGTTGTTGGATATCTCTGATGGCATGAGTATGGTGGCAGACCATTCTCCGTTGCGGGCCTGGGTGCTTCCCGTAGCAAGTTTCACGTTGCGGTCTTCGTATTTTCTCTCCAAGCCGTCTTTTCCCCATCCATGCGTGGTGATACTTTTTTCTGCATCGTACAGCACGTACTGCACCGGACCGTTGAAATCCACGGTGTTCCCTTCGGTATCAACGATTTTTCCGGAGATGCTGACGCTTGATCGTGCCATGACTGTCGGTGAATCTGCTTGCTCCGTGGCAACCGGACTGCCGGCTATCGAGTCTATCCTGACTGTATAGTGTGCCACTGGCATTCTGAGCGCCGGGTCTCCAAACAGATGATAGCGGTTCATATTGTCGTCGCGCGATGTGCAGTTGTTTTTTCCATGCCTCAATATGTCACCGATTCTTTGTCCGTGCCCGTCTGACGCTCTTCTCATAAACTGGTCGGATATTGAATTGGTGATGTCCTTGTTCTTTGCTATATACACTGTCCTGCTCGGTGTAATCACTGCTATGGCACCGCCTGCAGTATTCGATAGCATAACCTCCGCTCCGCTCACCGACTCGGCATCCCACTTGCCAAAACTGCACGTTGCTGCGTATAATATGGGTAAATGCTGGTTCGACATTGTTGTGATGTCGTTCCATGTCAGAAGCTTCTCATGTCCCCACTCCTTGGGATTGGCATGTCCGATATAGTTGATCAGGAAGATTCCTTCCTTTTCCCATTTGTTGAGCATACGCTCTTTGGCATCCGGAAATTCCAGTCCGGTGCCGGTGTTCTTCTGTTCGAATGCGTCAAGATAGACTCGCTCGTATGCACAGTGTGGCCCTGCTCCCGATTTTTGCATCCACTCTATCGACAACTGGGCCTGGTCCAGGTGCTGGGCGCTGTCTCCATCGTCTGCAATCACCATCACATTGTTGCGCCAAACTCCATAGTTGGGATTGTTGATATAGTTCTCAAGTTTATCCACTATGGCCTGTGCCTCTTGTAGCGATGTCACGGGGTATCGTCCAACGCCTATGTTCATCTTGCGTTGGTAGAATGTGCGTACTGCAGTCTCATCCTCAAGCATGCCTATGTAGTCGTCGGTGCAATATGAAGATGTCTCTGTATAGGCCCCTGATGATTGCCATATCAGTGTGTTGGGATAGCTCAGCTTTTGTGTCTCGGGATTCTTGCGCTTCTGGTCGTAAGTGGGACGCCCCATCAGAAGACAATAGCCGGTCTTCGACCCTTCTTTACTTGCCTCGCCCCTGTCATACCACATTTTAAGCAGTTTCCTGAATGCCGAAAGATCGGGATGCCCGCCGGAAAACTCGTTGTATATTCTTTCGGGTGTCAGCACATGCACTGTCATTCCGTCGTTCTCCCTGTGTATATTTGCTATCCTTTCGGCTGCGGATGTAAACATGTCTGGCGATATTATCACCATGTCGGGGGTCGATAGTGCATGGATATTCTGGTTGGCTACCTTGCCTCGTCCCGCTACGCTCGCTCCTTTCACGTCCGGATTAAACGCTATGAATTCACGCAGCCCTGATTTTGGCACGCCTATTGTCAGAGTGTTGTCGGTCGAGTCATAGTTCCCCTTTGCTATCTTTATGTTCGCCGGGTCTGTCACATCCCATATCACTGTGTTTTCCGTTGCTCCGCTTATCTTATAGGCCATGGGCGTTTTTGCATTGATGTGGAAATACAACTTGGAGTCTCTCATCTGAAGATTCTTCGCGTATTCTACCTCTATCCAATCAAGCCTTGCCATGCTGACTACTCCTGCTTGGGAATATTCTATGTTGAGTGTCAGTGATGTTCCCGCATCCGTAATGTTTTTTGTAGTGGTCGTGGCGCGGTAATATTGCTCGCTCGATGTCACTGCTGCGATTTTGTCTGTGTTGGTTGACGGCAGTCGGTTGCCGTTGGCGCTGACAAGTATGCTCGACTGGCCTGTGGCATTTGTCGCAAACTTCACTCTCACCTTGGCATTGCCATCGGCATTGTCCGTGAGGTCGAATTTGAAATCTTGTGATTTGGCTGAGCGGAAGTCTTCTCCTAAATATTCCCTTCCGGATTCTGCACTCTGTATCAGGTCCTGCTCATGCACTAATTGTTGTATGAAAGTCGTGGCCTCGTTCATCCCGGTTGTGTCTGTCAGGTCAATGGTCTCGCTCTCGCCGGCCGGTGCCTTGTCGCTCAGAAAATAATAGGAGGACTCGCAATAGGGATTCATGACATGGTCGAAATTCATCATGGTTGATGTCGCTGTCTGTATGCCAATATATCCTGTGGCATAGAATAAGATGCTCCCATCTGCTTTGCGTATCACAGGGGTCGGCGGTATGTCGTCCGGCAAGTCTGTGCTCAGTGCCTCTGATGTCATGCGACCTCCATAGCCATACACATACACTTTGCTCGGATCATCAAATCCCAGACTCTTTAGATTCTGGCGGGTTAGTGTCTGGATGCCGGGGCTGATGGCCTCTATCTTTACCCACTTGCCATCTGAAAATGCTGATGACCCGGCATATTTTTCCGGATTGGCTGCATTAATATTTATGATACAACTGATTGATATCACCGATACCAATCCCATGAGTCGTATGGTCATTGCTTTAAGAGAAATAATATGTAGTTTCACTTTTCTATAACGTTTTTTTCGCCTTTATATTGTATGTTGTTCAAAAAGTTGTGCCAACTCTCCCTCGTCCCTCCATACACGTTGGTGTCCACCTTCCCTCGCACTCCTTTGATGGCTCCGTGGTGGCTGTATTGCCAGAATGTCCATTCCGAGGCTATCTGGTCTTCCGATAATGCACATATCCATAGAGAGTGTCCGGGAAACGAGTCTTCAAGAAACCTGTAGTAATCCTTCTTGTTGCAGTATAGCGTAGGGGCAAGCCCTCTCAGATTAAGATAATCCACCATCGTGGAGAGCCTTTCCTTGATCAGTTCGTCGTCTATTCCTTCGGGATTACCCGACGACTCCACATCTATCGCCACGCCCATCTCAAGATTCCTGTCGCCTACCACTTCAAGAAGGTTCAAAGCTTGCTCCACTCCGTCCTTGTCAAACCTGAAGAAATGATATGCGCCGCGTTTCAATCCCGATTGCCCTGCGTTCGCATAGTTCATGTAGAAGTTCTTGTCTTTGAATGATACTCCTTCTGAGGCTTTTATCCACACAAATTCCACTCCGTCTGCTCGCACTTTTCTGTAGTCTATCACTCCGTTGTGTGATGACACGTCTATTCCCATGACGGGATATAGTTCCCTGTCAACGTAGGGTGGCGTCGTCTTGAAGTATATCCACGACGCGTATATGGCCCACAATAATAATCCTCCTGCCAAAATAAAGCACAGGAAGATGATTATATCGTTTTTGCGTGTGTTGACGTCGGCCAGTATCTTCATCGTACCACAAAATTAGTAAAAATTTCAGTCGTACACAAAAAGCCAAGGCTTAAAAAATGATAAATTGCGAAAAAAATATTAATTTTGCATCATGGGAGAAGCGATATACCATATTCTGGTCTTGGCCGTGGCACTTGTTGCCTTGATGAAGGGCTTCAGTAGAGGTCTGACACGTCAGGTGTCAGACATGCTGGGCTTCGTTTTTGGCGCTGTTGCTGCGCGTACTTTGGGCCCTGGCTTTGAATCATGGCTTATGGAATGGATTCCTGAATTTTATCATCCCGTGGCAAAAGGTTTTTTCTTCTCTACCCTTTCCTATGGTTTGATTTGGAGTGGATGTCTTCTCTTTTTCTCCGCACTCACACGAATCCTGAATCTGATTCTCGGTTGTATTCCGGTAGGTGTCTTGAACTCTATCTGCGGCGCGGTGTTTAATCTATTGAAGTATCTTATGTTTTTGTCTCTGCTCTTCGACCTGGCTATCTGTCGTCCTTTCGGATCTCCGCTCATGCACTGTGCGCAGCATGATGACGGCAACCTTGTGGATGGCGTCATACGCCTCGCCCCGTCTGTGCTTGGATATATGTCTGCCGAAGACTATATTTTGAAAGTCCAGCTATGGGAGGCTAAGAGCATCAGTTGATGAATAATGTGAAAACGACAATGTATATGAGGACAGGAAGATTAGGGAAAGAAATTAAAAACAACGTGTTGAATTCAAAATTCAACATTCAAAATTCAACATTATATAGATATGATGCTTTCTGTCAAAGACCTTCACGCTGAAATTGAAGGTAAGGAAATATTGAGGGGTATAAACCTGAATGTGAATGCCGGTGAGGTTCATGCCATAATGGGTCCCAACGGATCCGGAAAATCCACTCTTTCGATGGTGCTTGCCGGCAATCCGGCCTATGAAGTGACATCAGGTGAGGTGATATTCAATGGTGAGAATCTTCTCGACAAGACCCCGGATGTAAGAAGCCATTTGGGGCTGTTCCTTGGTTTTCAGTATCCGGTGGAAATCCCGGGTGTGTCTATGGTGAATTTCATGAGGGCTGCCGTAAATGCCAAAAGGAAATATCTCGGACAGCCCCCAATCGGTGCCACCGATTTCCTTAAAATGATGCGCGAGAAAAGAGCCATTGTGGAACTCGACAACAAACTCGCGTCAAGAAGTGTCAATGAGGGTTTCTCCGGCGGTGAGAAGAAGCGTAATGAGATTTTTCAAATGGCAGTGCTCGAACCAAAACTCTCTATCCTTGATGAGACAGACTCCGGTCTTGATGTCGATGCATTGAGAATCGTTGCAGAAGGAGTGAATAAATTGCGTAGCAACCAAAATGCTACTATTGTAATCACCCACTATCAGCGTCTTCTTGACTATATCAAACCCGACGTGATTCATATTCTCTATAAGGGAAGGATAGTATATACCGGTGGCCCGGAACTTGCCCTTGAGATTGAGAAGAAGGGCTATGACTGGATAAAGTCGGAAGTGGATAAAAAGGATGAGATAAAAGGGGAGGCATAAATATGAGCGCAATTGATCAATATCTTGATTTGTGGCGTGACAACATGGCGTTGATAGAGTCAAAGTCGGCTGAACCACTTGATAATTTACGTGGTCGCGCCGCCGATTCTTTGAGCGTCAATCCATTGCCTACCCTCAAATCTGAAAATTATAGGCATACCGATTTGGAGAAATTGTTGTCGCCGGATTTTGGTGTGAATATTGCGAGAGTTCCATTCCGGATTAATCCGGCCGAAACTTTCAGATGTGATGTGCCGCAATTATCGACCTCGCTGTTTCTTGTTGTCAATGATGGCTTTGCCGAGACTGCCGGTTGCCGTGAAAAACTTCCCGAGGGAGTGGATGTGATTTCTCTCGCCGAATATTCACGTGAGAATCCTGAGTTTGTCAGTCGATACTACGGTTGTATGGCAGATATAAATAATCCTATTGTGGCACTCAATACTTTGCTTTGTCAGGATGGGGTAGTGGTCAGGGTGCGCAAAGGTGTTAAAGTGGAACAAACGATTCAGCTTGTCAATATCTTTAACAGCACTATGCCACTCCTCGCGGCCCGTCGTCTGCTAATTGTGCTGGAGGAGGATTCTGAAGCCAAAATGCTCGTGTGTGACCATACTCAGACTGATGGTGTTGATTTTTGCGGAGTTCAGGTTGTCGAGATTTTTGCCGGACGTGGATGCAAGTTTGATTTCTACGATCTGGAGGAGAGCACGGAGACCACTACCCGTTTATCTGCACTTTATCTTCGTCAGGAAGAAGGGTCGGAGGTGCTTCTTGATGCAATGACGCTTTACAATGGTGTGACGCGCAATGAGTTTTATACAGACTTTGCCGGACGTCATGCACGGCTTCGTATGCTTGGAATGGGAATCGAAGACAGGTCGCGCCGACTTGATACATATTCCAGAATTGCTCATAACGTACCTGATTGCAATACTGATGAACTGTTCAAGTATGTGGTGGAAGATGAGGCTCAGGGGGCGTTTGCCGGCCTGATTTATGTGGCTGAAGGGGCTTCCAAGACTGAGGCATACCAGTCAAACCGCAACCTTGTCGGCAGTGCAGATGCTCGGATGCACTCCAAACCCCAGCTCGAAATCTACAACGATGACGTGAAGTGTTCGCATGGCACCGCAATCGGTCAGCTTGATGAAAAACAGTTGTTCTATATGATGACCCGCGGTCTTTCCGAAGAAGAGGCAAGGCTTATGCTTAAGCAGGCATTCATGTCTGATGTCATCGACGGCGTGTCGCTGCAACCTCTGCGTGACCGCTTGAAATTAATGGTGGAACGCCGTTTTGCCGGAGAGCAATCAGCCTGCAATAAATGCACAATGCACAATGCACAATGCACAATTAAAAAGTCGTGAGATGGATATAGAGAAAATCAGACGAGAATTTCCAATTCTGGAAAGAAAGGTGGATAAATACCAGCTGGTCTATCTTGACAACACAGCTACATCGCAAACGCCGCAAAGCGTGGTGGATGCGGTCGTTGCGGGATATTGCGTACATAAGGCCAACGTGCACCGTGGTGTGCATACTCTCTCGCAGGAAGCCACCGATATTCAGGAAGGATGCCGTCGCCGTTTGCGTGATTACCTGAACGCCGGTTCGGTTGAGGAGATTATATTCACACGTGGCACTACGGAATCCATAAATCTCGTCGCCTCTTCTTTTGGCACATTGTTTCCCCCGAATGGTGAGATCATACTCACTGTAATGGAACATCATTCAAATATTGTGCCATGGCAATTGCTGCAGAGCCGTCGCCCGGATTTGAAGATAAGGGTTGTGGATATTGATGATAATGGTGTGCTGCTGATGGATCAATACAAGGCATTGTTCAATGAGCATACATGTATGGCATCATTCTGTCATGTCTCGAATGTATTGGGCACTGTCAATCCGGTGAAGGAGATGACAGCTTATGCTCATTCAAAGGGCGTGCCGGTTCTGATTGATGGCGCTCAGGCTTCTCCACACCTTAGGATTGACGTCAGGGATCTGGATTGCGACTTCTATGTGTTCTCATCGCATAAGATGTATGGCCCCACAGGAGTGGGGGTATTATATGGCAAGAAGGAGAGATTGATGGGTATGCCCCCTTATCAGGGAGGTGGCGAGATGATTGCACATGTAAGTTTCGAGGGTACCACTTTTGCCGACCTGCCGTTTAAGTTTGAAGCCGGCACTCCTGATTTCGTTGGAATTGGTGCTTTTCCAAAAGCACTTGATTTCATGGAATCGCTCGGTGTTGAGAATATAGAAGCTCATGAGACCGATCTTCTCAGATATTGCGAGGAGGAATTATCCAAAATCGAACATCTTGAAATATATGGTCATGCTGAGCATAAGAGTGCTGTCCTTTCATTCAATGTCGATGGCATACACCCATACGATATCGGCATGTTGCTTGATAAGTTGGGTGTGGCTGTTCGCACTGGTCACCATTGTGCCCAACCACTTATGCAGCGACTCGGCATTCCCGGCACCGTCCGTGCATCCTTTGCTGCCTATAATACTAAAGAAGAAGTGGATGCCTTTGTCTCTGCACTCCGCCGCATCCTCCCGATCTTATCATGATTGGTCCATACTTTTTTAATTTTAACAATTGTTAAAATTATTCCATCTCAAAACATTTTGGTAGTTAAGAATGTTTAAAAATTATAAAAGAAGATAGATTTTTGTTCATTAAGAATCACGGAAACTGGTAATCTCCGTAATTAAAAACGACCAATCGTGAGATTGGTCGTTTTTATACATTTGGAAACACTCAATTCCAATTTTCGTTTGAATAATTATCAACCGAAAATATCTGAATGTGAACCGGTGTCAATAAGTAATAGGGTTAGGGCGAAATCATTTTGTTCCCAAACCAAAAGCCAATCGGATTCTATGTGGCATTCCCATGTATTGTTGGATTTATTCGAAAGTTTATGAGGTCTGTATTTTTCTGAAAGAGTTCCATTCTCAGATAATTCTTTGACACATTCTTTGAATTTGTCGATATTTAGCCCTCTTTTAATGCATTTTTTTAATGCTTTATCAAATTTCCGAGTTGTTTCTATTGAATAATTCATATTCCGAATGACTTGAACATATCTTCGACTGTGTCGAAATGGGTTACTCGTCCGGCTTTGACATCTTCCATCGCTTCTTCGTAACCGGTGAGTTTGCGCTTGCGTTTGGGCGCTGCTATGGTGACTCCCTCAAGTGCATTCAAAATCTTCTTGAGGTGTGGTAGAATTGATTGATTTTCTACATTGATTGTCAACTGTGTCATGGTCATATATTCTTTTGTATGCAAAGATATAACAATTATTTGAGAAAAAGAATTTATTTCTATCTTTTTTTCAATTTTCCGTTCCCTTGCATCTCTTCCGCAAATTTATTCGGAAATTCCCAATGCTGCCTTGGCCTTACCATGGCATATATGATAAGTCCTATCCCAAGCAGAATAAATGGTATGCTCAGAAGCTGACCCTGGTCAATTCCCCAGTTGGCACGCATCTCTATTTCCCATGGCACCTGCACATTCTTAACATATTCGATAAGAAACCTTGAGCCAAACGTGACAAGGAAGAATATGCCCGTCATCAGCCACGGCCTTTCCTCAGCATTCTTCTTCCAATACATCCACATCAGCAGGAAGAAGAGCAGAAGATAGCATCCTGCCTCATATAGCTGCGTCGGATGCGCCGGAAGAATCTCGTGATTGCGCACAAACAGGAATCCCCATGGCAATTCAGTAGCCGCTCCATAGATTTCTGAGTTCATCAGATTTCCAAGCCTGATCAGACAGCCTGTCAATGCTATCGGTGCCACTATCTTGTCGATTACCCAACTCAGTGGTTTGTGGGCCACAAACTTGCAGAATATCCACATCCCTATGATGATGGCTATCGTTCCTCCATGGCTCGCAAGCCCTCCGTTCCATACTTTCAGTATCTCTCCCGGATGGGCCGAGTAGTAGTCCCACTCGTAGAAAAACACATGTCCGAGTCGGGCTCCGACTATTGTGCACACCACAAGATATGTGAGAAGAGTCCCGAGCCATTGCTCGGGAGCTCCCTCATGCTTAAACATTTTGGCTACTATCTGATAGCCTATGAAAAATCCTATCACGAACATCAACCCATACCATCTCACGGCAAATGGTCCGAACGAAAACAGTACGGGATCAACATTCCAGGTCACGTATCCTAACATTTTCAATTGTTTGGTTTAAGGTTTAAGGTTTAGGGTTTAATTCAAGTGAAATATATCAAATTTATAATCCATTAAATTAAACCTTAAACCCTAAACCTTAAACAATTAAAATTTTATTTGCCTACGATTGCTGCTGTGTCTTGGGCTATCATCAGCTCTTCGTCGGTAGGGATAACCACAACGTGAACCTTTGAATCTGCACCTGAGATTTCAATTTCCTCGCCACGCGCCTTGTTGGCTTCCTCATTGAGAGTGACACCCATGAAGGCAAGCTTGTTGCAGATCACCTCGCGAAGACTCGTCTGATTTTCGCCTACGCCTCCGGTGAATACAATCACATCGACTCCTCCAAGTGCTGCCGTGTATGCCCCTATATATTTAAGGATACGGTATTCATACATGTCGAGAGCGAGCTTTGCGCGTGCGTTGCCTTCCTTGATTCCGGCCTCAATGTCGCGCATGTCGTTGCTGATGCCGCTCACTCCGGCCACACCGCTCTTCTTGTTGATCAGGTTCATCACGCCGTCTGCGTCAAGATTCATCTCCTTCATCAGATACACAAGAGCTCCCGGATCAACGTCGCCCACGCGGGTGCCCATGATGAGTCCCTCTGTCGGTGTCAGACCCATTGAGGTGTCCATGCACTTGCCATCCTTTATGGCTGCGATACTGCCACCATTGCCGATATGGCAAGTGATGATGCGCTGTTTGTCGTAGTCAAGGCCAAGGAAGTCGCAGGCGCGTTTGCTTACATAGCGGTGGCTTGTGCCGTGGAAACCATATCGGCGTACTCCATATTTCTCGTATGTCTCGTAGGGGAGGGCATACATGTAGGCATAGTCGGGCATTGTCTGGTGGAATGCGGTGTCAAACACTGCCACTTGTGGTACACTCGGAATCAGTTCGGTGACGGCTTCGATACCGGCGATATTCGCCGGATTGTGGAGAGGTGCCACTGTGTAGCATTCCTTCACCTTCTCTATAACTTCGGGTGTAATGAGCACTGATTTGTTGAATTTGTCCATGCCATGCACCACGCGGTGTCCCACAGCGTCAATTTCATCGAATGACTTGATCACTCCATCCTTGGGGTCGGTGAGGACTTTTATCACGTTGCCTACTGCTGCCTTGGCATCTGGCATCTCCACTGTGATGGTCTCTTTGCTGCCGTCAGGACGCTTATATTTAAGGAAGGAGTCGGGGAGTCCTATCTTCTCCACTCCGCCTTCTGCAAGCACTTCTTTGCTCTCGCTGTCGATGAGCTTATATTTCACACTGCTGCTTCCGCAGTTTAGCACTAATATCTTCATTTCGCTTAATTTGTTTTGCTTTGACAAATTTTTGTTTTAGTAGGTTTACAGATAAATTAAACCTTAAACCCTAAACCTTAAACCATCAAATTTGCCTTGCAAATTTGATTTATTTCTTTTCTGAAAGTGACTGGTTGCAGGTCACGATGATGGTGTTGATGATGTCTTCCACTGTCGCGCCTCGGCTCAGGTCATTCACTGGTGCTGCAAGTCCCTGGAGAATCGGGCCTACCGCTCCTGCCCCGGCAAGACGCTGCACGAGCTTGTAGGCTATGTTGCCTGTCTCAAGCGATGGGAAAATCAGTGTGTTGGCATGTCCGGCTACTTCGCTGCCCGGTGCCTTCTGCTTGCCTACGCTTTCCACTATCGCTGCATCGCTCTGCAACTCTCCGTCAACCTTAAGCTCCGGTGCAAGCTCATGCACAAGTTCTGCTGCCTCGCGCACCTTGTCAACTCGTTCGTGGCTTGCGCTTCCCTTGGTTGAGAAACTCAGCATGGCAATGACCGGGTCAAGACCTGCAATGTTCTTGGTGGTTTTTGCGGTTTCTATTGCTATCTGTGCAAGTTCTTCCTTGGTGGGATCCGGAACTACTGCGCAGTCGGCAAATACGAGCATGTCGTTCTCTCCATATTTGCATCCTTCGGGAAGCAGCATGATAAATGCTCCGCTTACGCAGCTTACGCCCGGTTTTGTCTTCAGCACCTGGAATGCGGCGCGAAGCACACTCGATGTCGGACTCAATGCGCCGGCCACCATGCAGTCTACATCCCCTGCCTTGATCATAAGGCAGCCAAGATAAAGGGGATTCTTCACCTGATAGCGTGCGTCGTCGATGGTCATGCCCTTTTTCTTGCGTAGTTCGCAAAGAAGTTCTGCATATTTTTCAGTGAACTCCACATCATCAGGATTGCAGATATTGGCCTCCTTGATGTAGGCGAGTCCGAGCTCATCTGCCTTGGCGAGGATATCCTCTGCTTTGCCTAAGAAAGTTACGTTGGCGATCTTTTCAGCTAAGATGTAGTCGGCTGCCTTGAGTGTGCGGGGCTCAAGTGATTCAGGTAGCACCAGACGTTGCGGCGCTCCCTTGGCTGTTGCGGTCAGTCTTTCGAAAAGTGTCATGGTTTTTATAATTTAAGTTGATTCTTGTTATGTCGGCTTTCATCAGGTTACATCATGCTTCGTCAAGATTCATCAAGTTTCATCATGATTCATCAAGCTGCATCAGGCTTCATCAAGTTTCATCACGATTCATCATTCTCCCGATAAAAGATATGCAAATTTAATAAAATTTCTTGGAATATCTCCACTCATTGAAGAATATTTTTGTAACTTTGCAGTCCGAATCTGCTATGAAAGTAATAAAACGACTACATCTCTTCATCTTGCAGACCTTTCTGCCTCTGTTCGCGATGACTTTCCTCATCGTGCTTTTCATCGTGCTTATGCAGTTTTTCTGGAAGTATATCGATGATCTTGTCGGTAAGGGTGTCGGAATCGATGTCCTCGGAGAGTTGTTTTTCTATGCGGCTCTTTCCATGGTGCCGATGGCTTTGCCGCTCGCTATTCTTCTCGCTTCTCTAATGACTTTCGGAAACCTTGGCGAAAAGTTTGAACTCACTGCCATGAAGGCCTCCGGCATTTCGCTTATCCGCGTCATGTCGCCTCTCATTGTCCTCGTCGGTTTCATTGCAGTTGGGGCTTTCTTCTTCCAGAATGATGTCTTGCCTAAGGCTCAGGTCAAGATGTACACCCTCATTTTCTCCCTGCGCCAGAAATCTCCGGAGGTGGAAATCCCTGAAAATGTATTTTATGGCGAAATTCCCGGCTACAATATACTTGTCCGCGAGAAAAACAAGGAGTCTGGTATGCTCTACGACATGATGATTTATGATGTCTCTCATGGCGACAATGCCACAATTCTTCTTGCCGACTCTGCAAAGATGGCTATGACTCCGGAGATGAGCCACCTGTATCTGCATCTCTATCAGGGTGAACAGTTCGAAAACCTGCGCGAACAGCGCACAAGCGACCGGAATGTTCCATTCCGTCGCGAGACTTTCCTCGACAAACAGATTCTTATTCCTTTCGATGCCAATTTCAACCGGCTCGACGAGCAAGGTATGCGGCAGCAGTATGTCGGTAAAAACATCACCGAACTTCGCCAAAGCATCGACTCCATCGGTTCAAGGGTGGATTCCATCGGAAATATGTTTTCTGCCGATCTTCTTCGCGATGCATCCTCTGTGTTGCCTCCTGTATATAACTTCAGCAATTCAGGCAGCGACTCCGATGAGTGGAAAAAACGCCGCATAGAGGAAGAAAAAAAGAAGAACGAGGAGATGGCAAAGGCCACTGCAGTTCTGTCTATGGATTCTGTGTTAAACTCCATGCCCCCGGCAGACGCCTCGCAGCTTGTTGCTCAGGCGTTGAATGTCTCTCGCGAACATCAGAACATGAACGAGTTCAAAAGTCTCACCATGGAGGAGGAGAAGAGAAGTATTCGCCGCCATGAGATAGAACTTATCAGGAAATACACGCTTTCGGTGGCCTGCATCATATTTTTCTTCATAGGTGCTCCGCTGGGTGCGATTATTCGCAAAGGTGGGCTCGGTACTCCGCTTGTAGTGTCTGTCTTCCTTTTCCTCATCTATTATGTTTTCGACAACACCGGTTTCAAACTTGCCCGTGATGGCCGCTGGCCGGTTGCAATGGGTATATGGTTATCTACCGCTGTCTTGGCTCCTCTCGGCGCCTATTTCACCTGGAAGGCCATGAATGATTCCTCGGTGTTTGATGGCGACCGCTACAAGGCTTTCTTCCGTAGTCTGTTTGGTTTGCGGACAAGCCGTTTTGTACCTGTCAAGGAAGTGATAATTCATGAGATCGACCTTGAAAGAGGTCGCAGAATGCTCGCTGTTGTTTCCGACGAGTGTAGGTTCCTGCTTGAAAAGACTTCCCTTCCTCGCAATCCCTTCAAATCCTTTTATCGATATTTTGTGGTGGGGTTTGATGTCAATGTCATCCACGACATGGGGGAGAAACTGAATAAGACCATAGAATATCTATCCGACAGCAGAAACAAAAAACTGGTACTGAAATTATCCGCATATCCAATCTTCAGGGTCCTGTGGACCTACCGCCCTTGCCCCTGGCATTGGCTGGCATATATTGCCATGCCCCTTCTCCCCATCTCCATTCCGCTATGGCTTTTCGGACTTCGTGCCATTCGCAACCTCCGCACCGACCTCTCAAAAACCATCTCCCTCGACTCCGAAGTCACAGCCATGCTCTCTCCCGACGCTTGATTAATCCCCTCCCCATTAAACAAATCATTTCATAATTCACCCGGCCATGTCTTTGCATGGAATCATCAGCTTCAGCTGATGTCCCCGCCCCGCCATAAAAAACATGCTTTTTCATAAAAAATCGAAATTCATTTTGCTATTTAGAAAAAAAGTATTAACTTTGCATCCGCAATCGCGCTCGTGGCGTAATTGGTAGCCGCGCTAGACTTAGGATCTAGTGTCTTCCGACGTGGGGGTTCGAGTCCCCCCGAGCGCACTTTTTTACGGAATGTCTTCTCTATGAGACATTCCGTTTTTGTTTAAGAAAACTCAATTTTTACCATGAAATACGGATATTTCGACGACAATGCCCGGGAGTATGTCATAAATAATCCCCGCACACCTTGGCCCTGGATTAATTATCTCGGCAATAAAGACTTCTTCTCGTTAATTTCCAACACTGCCGGAGGTTATTCTTTCTATAAGGATGCCAAGTTCCGCCGTATCACTCGATATCGCTACAACGGTGTCCCTATGGATGCCGGCGGAAGATATTTCTATATCAAGGATGGCGACACCGTGTGGAATCCGGGTTGGAAGCCCACAAAAACTCCTCTCGACTTTTATGAATGCCGGCATGGAATGAACTATACTCAGATCACCGGTGAAAAGAATGGCATAGTAGCCAAGACTCTCTTCTTTGTTCCTCTCGAATCCCACGCTGAAGTTACTCGACTCACTCTTACAAATAATTCAAACCTTACAAAAAAAATCAAACTCTTCTCTTTCCTCGAATGGTGCCTGTGGAATGCCGCCACGGATCTGGAGAATTTCCAGCGAAACTTCTCTACCAGCGAGGTGGAGATCGAAGGCTCCACTATTTATCATAAGACGGAATACAAGGAGCGTCGCAACCACTACGCTTTTTATTCCGTTAATGTCCCGATTGATGGGTTCGATACCGACAGGGAGTCGTTCATCGGCCTTTATAATGGATTCCACGAGCCACAGGCTGTCCTCGATGGAAAATCTCGTAATTCCGTGGCGCATGGATGGAGTCCGATTGCCTCTCATTCTATTGAGGTCGAACTTAAACCCGGCGAAAGCAAGGACTTCATTTTTCTGCTCGGATATATCGAAAATGAACCCGACAGGAAGTGGGAATCGAACGGTGTTATCAACAAGCAGCCGGCCAAGCAATTGATTAGCCGCTTTGACACTCCCGAAAAGGTGGATGAGGCTTTCGCACAACTCCGTTCTTACTGGGACAATCTGCTCAGTCAGTTCTCTCTCAGCAGCAATGATGATAAACTCAACAGAATGGTCAATATTTGGAATCAATACCAGTGTATGATCACATTCTGTTTCTCACGCTCTGCCTCTTTCTTCGAAAGCGGCATTGGACGTGGCATGGGTTTCCGTGATTCCAATCAGGATCTTGTAGGTTTCGTTCATCAGATTCCAGGTCGCGCACGCGAGCGTATCATCGACATTGCATCCACGCAGTTCCCTGATGGCGGATGCTATCATCAGTATCAGCCACTCACAAAGCGTGGTAATAACGATATCGGTGGCGGTTTCAACGACGACCCTATGTGGCTCGTGTTTGGAGTGGATGCCTATCTGCGTGAGACCGGAGACTTCTCTATTTTGAATGAGCCTGTCCCATTCGACAATGTACCGGGTAGTGAGGTCCCTTTGATGGAGCATTTGAGGGTTTCTTTCGATCATGTCATAAAAAATCTCGGACCTCATGGCCTTCCTTTGATAGGTCGTGCCGACTGGAACGATTGCCTCAACCTTAACTGCTTTTCCGACGACCCTAATGAGTCCTTCCAGACCACTGAAAACAAAACCGGCGACAGCAAGGCTGAATCTCTGATGATTGCCGGTCAGTTTGTGGTTTGTGGCAGAAACTATGCCGATATTTGCCGTCATCAGGGTCTCGATGAGGAGGCTGGTCGCGCCCTTGCCGAAGTCGCAAAGATGGAGGAGGCTGTAAGAAAATATGGCTGGGACGGCGAATGGTATCTTCGTGCCTACGATTATTTCGGCGACAAGGTGGGAAGCCACGAAAATAAAGAGGGCAAAATCTTTATCGAGTCTCAGGGCTGGTGCTCCATGGCAGGTATTGGCATGGAAGATGGCATGGTTGAGAAATCTCTTGACTCTGTAAAAAAATACCTCGACTGCGAACATGGTATTGTCTTGAATTATCCCGCTTTCACAGAATATGTCAAAAAGTATGGTGAAATTTCCACCTATCCGGCCGGATACAAGGAAAATGCAGGTATATTCGCTCACAATAACCCCTGGGTTATCATCGGCGAGACAATAATTGGACGTGGCGACCGTGCCTGGGAATATTATCGGAAGATATGTCCGGCTTACGTTGAGGAGCGCAACAGTCAGCTGCATAAGGTAGAGCCTTACGTTTATTGCCAGATGACTGCCGGTAGAGACGCTGCCGTCCCGGGTGAGGGTAAAAACTCCTGGCTCACAGGTACCGCCGCATGGAATTGGTATGCCATAACCCAGTTTATCCTCGGAATTCGCCCTGCCTACGATGGATTGGAGATCAACCCCTGTATCCCCAAAGACTGGAAAAGTTATTCCGTGGATCGGAAATTCCGTGGCGCTGACTATCATATCGAAATCTATAATCCGGATGGTGTCTCAAAGGGTATCAGCTCTGTTATTCTTAATGGCGAAAAGATAGAGGGGAATGTATTGCCGGTGTGTCCTGAAGGGTCTCACAATACTGTTAGGGTGATTATGGGTTAACCGTTTAATGTTTTTTTACAATGACTTTTCAAAACAATGAGACTTCCAAAGTCTCGATGACCGAGAAAATCGGTTATGCTCTTGGCGACGCGGCCTCAGGTGGTATCACGTGGAAGATCATGTCGATTGCTTTTCCCTTGTTTTTCACCAACGTTTTTGGTCTTTCTTTTGCCGATGCGGCTTTGCTCATGCTCGTGGCTCGTCTTTTTGATGTTGTCACGGATCCCGTAATGGGCAGCCTTGCCGATCGCACCCGAAGCCGGTTTGGCACCTTCCGACCTTGGCTTATTTTCGGTGCGGTTCCTTTCGGCATAGTATTTGCGCTCCTTCTTTACACTCCTGATTTCGGGCCTATGGGAAAACGCATCTATGCGTATTGCCTATATCTTCTGATGATGGTGGCTTATACTGCTGTAAATGTCCCATACGGTTCCCTGTTGGGCGTAATGACTGCTGATGATCACGAGAAAAACCAGTTTTCATCATTCCGCATGGTGGGGGCATACGCCATGGGTTTTGTTACTCTATTGTCATTCCCATACGTTCAGGAGGCTGTCGGGGGAACCGTTCAGCATCAGTATGCCATGATTGGTGTCATTTTCGGTGCTGTCGCAGCATTAATGACCATCGCTTGCGGTCTGATGACTAGGGAAAGACTGAAACCCAAGCGTGCCGATGAATTCAGATTCTCTCAGTTTGGAAATTTATTTAAAAACAAGCCGTGGATTTGTCTCACCACAATTGGCGTCCTCACCAATTTCTTCAATGGTTTCCGCTATGCTGTGGTTGGATATATGTTCGACTATTGTCTCGATGGCGAGGTGACTGTAGGCAGTTTCATTATAAATTATACTGTGTTCATGTCTTTTGGTGAGATAACATGTATGGTCTTTGGAGGTCTGTCTCCGACATTCACTCGGTGGGTTGGCTCAAAACGCATTTCTTTCTTTTGGGCTGCAATTGTTTGTTGCGTAACTTCCGTCTTGTTCTTCTTCATACCTATGAATCCTTCGTATATGTGGCTAATGATTCTCGTGTCGGTTGTGACTTCAATGGGAATAGGCATATATTCTCCGTTGCTGTGGTCCATGTATGCCGATGTCGCAGACTATGCCACAGATAGATTCGGTTCGTCATCCACCGGACTGATTTTTTCTTCCGGCACCATGGCTCAGAAATTGGGTACTGCTGTGTCCGGCTCTCTGATTGCCTTGTTGCTTGGATTTGCCGGCGCGAATATGGTTAATGATGAGTTTGGCAACAGTATCATTGATCCCTCTTCAATTAGCGACAGTGTCCTGCTTATGGCTTGGTCGCTGTTCACTCTCTTCCCGGCTCTTATCGCATTGGTGATAGCCTTACTTTCATTCGTAAAATAGTATAATAAGAATAGCTGATAATCAGCGTATCCTTGTTG
>JAMPAV010000001.1:0-62439 GCA_023667055.1 Muribaculum sp.
GCATACACCTTTTTCATTCCCTTTGGCGAAAGCCGTTCATGTCCGTTTCATATTGAAATCTTCATATTAATGCTCGTTACCATCCGCTTGGTGTTTTAATTATGGTTCTGTAGTTCTATGGTTATATACTTATATAGCTCCATAATTTTATTTTTTATAGCAAATGTATTGGTATTTGTAAAATTATGGTTGAAATTTTTGGATTTATTGTTATTTAATGTTAATTTTGTGAGTGAAATTATTTTACAAACTTTTTAAAACCTAAACTTTCGCTTGCGAAAGATGAATTATAGTCATTGCACAATTGATTATTACGGTTGGTGTAAAAATTTTATGGAATTGAAATTTGATCAAAAAACATATCGGATATGAAAACAACTAAACTTTTTGGTACAGTATTGGCAATAGTTACACTTGTTCTCGCGAATATGAGTCTATATGCCTCTGAAGACTATAAATCCATGATCCGGTATGACAGGGTATGGGAAAGTGTTACAAGAGAATGGGGTCCCCATACTGTGAAATATATGAAGTTTGATGGTAAAGAGGAAATCAACGGTAAGGTCTATGACAGAATTGTTACTTTTGGTAAGACAATATTCGACACGAATTCGGACAACGAGGTGGAATACGAATATCTTGAGAATATATGTGAGAATGAAGGCTACCTGAGGGAAGAGGATGGCAAGGTTTATACGTTGGTGATGGGAACGAAGTATGGAGATTTCTATTCCGGTCGGTTATATTTATCATCCGAACAGACTTGTCCGGATGACTATGAACTGTCAGAACAGTTGATATATGATTTCACTTTAGATGAAGGCTCTTTATTTAATGCTTTTACAAATGTTTTGACCAACGGGCTGCTTAGCGATTTTAAAGTCAAAACAAGGTCAAATATTAAAATTGGTGGGTTTGATTGTATTAAAATAGGTGTCAGTCCAAGTTCTAATGAGTATGATTATGATGCAGTTTATGAGATAGTGGAAAGTGTGGGTCCTGTCGGCCATGGGTGTCTGAACTACAATGAATTCTTAGATCATGTGTCACAACCGTGGGAGTATAATTACTTAAACAGGCTGTTTGATGATAGTGGAAACATTCTGTATGAAGCATTTGGCGCAAGGGATTATAAACTTCCTCCGGGAGCCTTCAGCGCGGTTGGTACGTTGAATGAATCTCCATCTATATTCATGTCCAATGGACATATATCTTTTGGGGAAGACAATCATTCGAATTCGGTCAAAATCTATGACTTGAATGGCCGGTTGGTGAAGTCGGCATCCATAATAGGAAGAGTGACTATCCCTTCCATGGATTTGATTCCCGGGGTCTATGTATGTGTGGCGGAGACCGATGGAAAGCCCATCTCCCGCCGTAAATTCACCGTCAAATAGATTCAATTGAAAATAATCCGTTACCATCCGACGAACCCGTTACCATCCGCTTGGTGTTTTTAACACCTTGCATCTTAAGGTGCAAGGGTGCCGGAAGAAAATGCATTATAGTGTTAAATCAGCAAAGCAATGGCCAAGGCCATTGGGGGATAAACGCCTGACGGATGGTAACATATGATCTTACCCGATTAGCCAGTTTTCGATGCGGCGGAGCTTTGAGGAGAAGTTGACGCCGATTTTGATTATGGTGCGGGAATCACCTAAACCCTTAGGTCCGATGGTCAGCCGAGGGAATCGGAAAGGGTCTCGAGGCATTTCTTCACCTCAGTGTCGGTCTTGAACAACTTTTCTTTGCAGAATTTCAGCAGTTCAAGAGCGCGGGAGGTCATGGCTGCCAACGAATCAATGTCGCATTCCGGCGACTGCATCTTGGCTGTGATGGCCTCAAGCTCCGCCACAGCCTCAGAATATTTCATTTCCTTCTTTTCCATATAAATTAAACCTTAAGCTTTTTAATCCACAACTTTCGCTTGCGAAAGTTGAATTTTTTACAAATTTAAGAATAAATTCATTCATACGCAAATTTCTCTATTCCGATTTTTTTGCTTAAATTTGCATTATGGAAAAAATAGCAAGCTTCACGATAGATCATCTTTCGCTGCTTCCCGGCATTTATGTGAGCCGGAAAGACACCACTCCACACGGTGATGTGATCACCACTTTCGATGTTCGCATGACAGCCCCAAACCGTCAGCCGGCGCTCTCCATTCCGGCTCTTCACGCCATGGAGCATCTTGTGGCCACTTTTCTCCGCAACCATCCAAAATGGGCCGATAGAATTGTATATTGGGGCCCGATGGGATGCTGCACCGGCAATTATCTTCTGCTCAACGGTGACTACCAAAGCACAGATATAGTCTCTCTCCTCAAGGAGGCGTTTGCTTTCGTGGCCGAATTTGAAGGTGAAGTGCCCGGAGCATCGCCAAAAGATTGCGGCAACTATCTGCTGATGAATCTCCCCGAGGCAAAGATGGCCGCACGTGACTATCTGAAAGCACTCGATTCCCCCGCACTCCCCCTCTCATATCCAAACACTAAGTGCTAAACACCAACTCCTATCAAACTTAACTCTTAACCCTTAACTCTTAACTCTTAATTCTAATGGCAAAAATGTCGCAACGCGGTTTCGAGATGCCTGCCTCACCTATCCGTAGGCTCGCCCCCTTGGCTACAGATGCCGTAAACCGTGGAATCAAAGTATATAGGCTTAATATCGGCCAGCCGGATCTCCCGACCCCTCCACAGGCCTTTGAGGCTCTTAAGAATATAGACAGGGATGTGCTTGAATACAGCCCTTCCGATGGTCTGCTTTCACTTCGCAAAAAACTGAAGGAATATTACAACAGGTTCAACATCGATGTCGATGTTGAGGATATCATAGTCACTTGCGGCGGCTCCGAGGCGGTTCTTTTTGCCTTCATGGCCTGTCTTGACCCGGGCGACGAGATAATTGTACCCGAACCGGCATACGCAAACTATATGGCTTTCGCCATATCGGCCGGCGCAAAAATCGTGTCAATCCCATCTTCTATCGACAAGGGGTTCGCGCTCCCTCCGATTGAGGAGTTTGAAAAACTGATCACTCCACGCACAAAAGGTATCCTTATTTGCAATCCCAACAACCCTACCGGTTATCTCTACACCATCAAGGAGATGATGCAGATCCGCGACCTCGTGAAGAAATATGACCTGTTCCTTTTCTCCGATGAGGTGTATCGCGAGTTCTGCTACACCGGTGCTCCATACGTGTCGGCGTTCCACCTTCCCGGAATAGACGACAATGTGGTGCTTATCGACTCTGTGTCGAAGCGATACAACGAATGCGGCATACGTATAGGTGCTTTGATCACCAAAAACAAGGAGCTGCGTGCCAATGTCATGAAATTCTGCCAGGCCCGTCTCAGCCCACCACTCATCGGGCAAATCATAGCGGAGGCTTCTGTGGATGCAAGTCCGGAATATATGCTTGATGTCTATAATGAGTACGTTGCGCGCCGCAATTTCCTCGTGGATGGCATCAACAAGATTCCCGGTTGCTATTCTCCAATCCCCATGGGCGCATTCTATACCGTTGCCTCGCTTCCGGTGGATGACGCCGACAAGTTCTGTGAGTGGTGTCTCCGCGAATTCAGTTATGAGGGCGCAACTGTCTTCATGGCCCCCGCCTCAGGTTTCTACACCACTCCTGATACGGGCAAGAATGAGGTCAGGCTTGCGTATGTGCTCAACAGGGAGGAACTTGGCAAGGCTCTGAAAGTGCTTGAAGAAGCTCTGAAAGCATACAATGAAATCAATAAATGATTTGAATTATATGGAAATAGGCTCTTTTCAGAAAGAGCCTATTTTTAACAAAAAAAATTGATTGTCATCACGACAACCAATCTCCTGTTAACCTTAAAATCTAATACCATGAAAAACTCGATGCAAAATTACTAATTTTTCTTCAAATGATGTTGTATAACATATAAATTTTGCTCCAAATTAACATTATTTAACAGACAAGATATTGGATGTTAAATTTTGACATCAAAAATTAACATAAGTATGAAAAAAGCACTAATCACGGGGGTGACGGGGCAAGACGGGTCTTACCTCTCGGAGTTCCTTATAAAAAAAGGCTATGATGTGCATGGCACCATACGCCGCTCATCGGTGGATTTCCGTGAAAGGATAGCGCATCTTGAGGGAAATCCGCATTTCCACCTCCATTATGCCGACATGACCGATTCAATGTCGGTGATACAGGTTCTCAACAAGGTCCGTCCGGATGAGGTGTATAATCTGGCGGCCCAGAGTCATGTCCAGGTCAGCTTTGATTCACCCGAATACACGGCGAATGTGGATGCCACAGGCGTGCTGCGTATCCTTGAGGGAATCCGACAGTGTGGCCTGACCGAAACCTGCCGTTTCTATCAGGCATCCACATCCGAACTTTACGGCAAGGTAGAGGAGGTGCCACAGAATGAAAACACCCCCTTCCATCCTTATTCTCCCTACGCAGTGGCGAAGTTGTATGGTTTCTGGATTGTGAAGGAATATCGTGAGGCTTACAATATGTTTGCTTGCTCGGGTATCCTTTTCAATCATGAGTCGGAACGCCGTGGCGAAACTTTTGTCACCCGCAAGATAACACTTGCTGCCGCAAGAATAGCCCAGGGAAAACAGGAAAAGCTTTATCTCGGCAATCTTGACTCCATGCGCGACTGGGGATATGCGCCCGACTATGTGGAGTGCATGTGGCTCATTCTTCAGAATTCAAAGCCTGAGGATTTTGTGATTGCCACCGGAATGCAGCATTCGGTGAGAGATTTTGCGACTCTTGCTTTCCGCAGGGCGGGTATCAATCTCCGTTGGGAGGGTGTCGGGGTGGATGAGAAAGGAATAGATGAGGCCACAGGGAAGGTGTTGGTGGAAGTTTCCCCGGATTTCTATCGGCCGACAGACGTGGTAAACCTTTGGGGAGACCCCACGAAGGCGCGTGCAATACTTGGTTGGAATCCAACCAAGACAAGTTTTGAGGAATTGGTAAATATAATGGTGGATGCCGACATGGCGAAGGTGGCTGTGGAGCGGGCCGGCGATCATGTGCGCACCAATCTTGCAGAGTATCTGGAGAAGGGTATAGTCAAATGACACGAAAGGATATTCGACGCGGCACCGGAATCATTCTTATGGCAGCCACTTTTTTCACTGTCGTGATTTTTGCAGTGGCATACATGCGCGACATAAGGTCGGAATCGGATGCAAAAGACTCGGTCGCTTCCGCTCCGGGCGATACATGGTCGGCTAATCTGACTAACGATCTTTCCGATTATAAACCCCTTCATCGCATGGACAGCGAGATAGAGCGTTTCATGGGAAAGTGGAGCATCAAGGGGCTTTCGCTTGCTGTGACCCGCAATGACTCGCTTCTTTATGCCAAGGGTTATGGCTGGGCCGACATGGAGCAGGAGGAAAAAATGGAACCGACCCATATCATGCGTCTTGCATCGGCGTCAAAACTGGTGACGGCGGTGGCGGTGATGCGTCTTGTGGAGGATGGAAAACTCAAACTTGGCTCAAGGGTGTTCGGTCCGGATGGAATACTCAGCGACACGGCATATACCAATGCAATCCGCGACCCGCGGCTTTTTGACATCACTGTGGATCACCTTCTCCGACACAAGGCCGGTTTTGGCATGGGGGCGGGCGACCCGATGTTCAACACAAAGGATATAATTGCAGCTAAGAAACTATCCGGTCCTCCATCTAATGAGGAGCTTGTGCCTATTGTGCTTGGGCGAAAGATTGCCTTCACTCCCGGTCAGGGTTTCCGGTATTCCAATTTCGGTTACATGCTCCTGTCGCTTGTTATAGAGCGGGTGACCGGCCGGGAATACTGGGATTATGTCACGAAGGAGGTGCTCGAACCTGCGGGATGCTACCGTTTTCGTCCGGCCACAAACTATTATGCCGATAAGCATCCTGAGGAGGTTCGCTATTATGGTCCTGACACGGTGAAGATTGAAGAATTTAATGGTAGCGGCCGTCTGGTGGACCGTGTGTATGGCGGCAGCAACATCAATGGTCTTGTGGGTGCTGGAGGATGGTGTGCCACTCCATCGGATCTTGCACGCCTCGTGGCTGCCACTGACAAGTATCCTCATGTGAATAATATACTTACCAATGCCTCTATTGATTCCATGACGGCTTTCTCGAAAGACGACAAAATGTCGCGAGGCTGGAGTGAGATTGATGAGCGTGGCAAATGGCGTCGCACGGGTACATTGTCATCCACGCATACGCTTGTGGAGCGTTTCCCCAATGGTGAGTGCTGGGTGATTATCACCAATTCCGGTGTATGGACCGGCTTCCATTTCTCATCTGTTATGACGCAGCTCGTTAGCCGCCTCCGCTCCACCTATTCCTCCTCCTTCCCCCATCGCGACCTTTTCACCAGTTCCCACACCCCATAAGCATATCAAGTGTGGTTCTTCCGTTAACTTCTCATGAAAATTTGAGTCGGATTTTACCTTGATGGTTCATTCACGGCTCCTGATGCTTCCAGTTAGGTACAACCCCCATTATGCCGTTAATATAAATAGGTGTTAAGGCACAAGACGAATCAGTTTTTACACAATAAATTATCTGAATTTTCAGTAATTTGGCACGATTTTATTCAGTAATTTGGCGCGGTTTCATTCAGTAATTTGGCGCGGTTTCATTCAGTAATTTGGCGCAATTTAATTCAGTGATGTTTCTGTTGCTTGCCGGCATGTTCCTTTTGCCGTTGAAATGGACCTTACTCTGAAAGGTCTTTATCTGTATCCCGAAGATTGTTTTCCGGAAGTTGCTTCATATCCGCTGTTAGATAACTTTTGTGGGAATCAATGGCAATCAACACAATGTCATTGTCCGGAGTAGGGGAGTGCCGAAATATTCTGTCGGATGTCTTTCCGATAAATTCCAGTGACCCATCTTCAGGATTCATGACCCAGATGTTTTTTTCTTGACCTGAGATTTTACTTAGGTCAATAGTCATTTCTCTTCCGGTATGGTTGTATGCCAACAGATAGTCGTTGCCACGGGTCGCTATTATCCTGTCATAGCGTATGCCATTGTCCAAGATGACTGATTGGTCGGCAACACGCCCAAAATATGGGAAAGCCAACATAAGACTCTTGAGATATTTCATCTGGTTGCGTCCGGGGTCATCAAGAGCCTTCCACCACGGTTTTGCTTCCCCATCTGCAAAATAGGCTCCCGGTATTCCCGGGCGCACAAATTGCATGATATCATTGTGTCCGTAGGTGTGTCCACATGAGCCGGCAAACACAGACCAATAGGCATATCGGCGCACATCCTTGTCGTTCCATTTGGGTTCGTTGGCATCATGCAACCCTTGCGGTATATTCTCATAACTCGGTTCTCCGTCAAGTACGGGCTTCACGGGAGTATGTTTGCGCACTGAATCCACATACATCCATGAGTCCTCCTCCGTGCCGTCAGGTATAGGATAGTCCTTGTTGCCCATTCTCTGGTCGTATCTCCGATGCCCACTTTGAAATAGATGAAAATCAAGCCATGGTGCCTTGGCAAACCACTTGGCCGAAGTGGTGCGTCCGCGTGGATGGAATGTCATAAGATGTTCATCATCGTTGGATTTTATAGTATTGGCAAGGGTCTCCCACTCCTCCCTTTTCACATCTCCCTGTATGTCACCTCCGATTATCCAGACAATGTTTTTACGGTTGCCATATCTTTTTGCAAGAAATTCACCGTATGTCTTCGCCTGTTGCTTGTCCATAAGGCCACCTTTCACAAGACCTCCCCATATACATACCATACCAATGTAGAGGCCATGGCGTTCGGCGGTATCCACAATGTAGTCAAGGTGTTCCCAATATCCATAGTCGGATGAGTCGGGTTTTGCACTGAGATTCCATCCGTCGGGGTGAGATATCTTACCATATCGGTTGAACGCCGGGACCCCATTGATTACCTGTATCTGCACCACGTTGAAGCCGGCATCTGCGGTTTTGCCAAGATAGAAGTCGGCTTCATCGCGGTCAAGGCGTTCCGGAAGAAGCCACCCGGTGTCGCCGAGCCAGAAGAAGGGTGTCCCATCTTCATGCTGAAGAAACCGACCGTTGTCCGAAACCTTAAGGTTGCCGTGATTCCATGGTTTTTCCGCCGCAAATGAAATGCCCGATGCCGAAATTATCAGAAAAACAATAGCGTAAAATAGCTTTGATGTAGGTTTCATAATGGTGATGGTATATATTTCAATGCAAAAGTAATAATAATTTTGAAAAAATGTATTAACTTTGCATAAAAAGAACACCTAACTGAAATTTTTATCATGAGATTAACTCTTAAACTATCTTCCATAATAGTTGTATTACTTTCTTTTTCAGTGAGAGCCGGCGAGATGGTATGGTTCAACGGTACTACTCCCATATACTATTCCATGCCTGTGAATGCGGACCCGGTGGTTGCTGTGGCGGCAAACATGTTTGCCGACGATATAAGGACCGTTACCGACATACGTCCCAGAGCCGTGATGCCCGACAAGGCATTGATAAGGTTGTATCAACTCGACACTGCCCCGAAATCTGAGCAAAAACAGGTGAAGGATGCCGGAATCGATGTGAACGCTCTGAAAAAACTTACTGATGGTTTTGCAATAAAAGTCAAAGATGGAGTGATATATGTGGCAGGTGCCAACGGAAGAGGTGTGGCTTACGGACTTCTTGAACTTTCGCGGATGGCAGGAGTGTCCCCATGGATTTGGTGGGGAGATGTTGTGCCGAAGAAAAACTATCGGTTGACGATTGATGACCGCTTCAGCACAATGCAGGGAGCCTCAGTAGAGCGGCGCGGCATTTTCATCAATGATGAGGATTGGTCAATTCGCGCATGGAGTCATCTCAATTTCGAACCATCCGATAAGACAGAACTCGGGCCAAAGACATATCGCAAGATATTTGAACTTCTACTTCGGTTGCGTGCCAATGCCCTTTGGCCTGCAATGCATGAAGGCACCACGGTCTTTTTCAATTTGGAGGGCGCGAAAGCGCAGGCCGACAGTTGCGGCATAATAATCGGCACTTCGCATTGTGAGCCTCTGCTCCGCAACAATGTCGGGGAGTGGAATGCAAAAGAGCGAGGCGAGTTCAATTATCGTACCAACAAAGATGAGGTGCAACGCTATTGGGCGGAACGTCTCGATGAGGTGAAGGATTCCAAGGGTGGCAATATGTTTACAATTGGGATGCGTGGCATCCATGACAGCTCCATGTTAGGCTATAAGACGGAAGAGGAAAAGTTTCTGGGCCTTCAGCAGGTCATTGATGACCAACAAAAGCTTATAGCAAAGCATGTCGGAGACCCTTCAAAACAAGATCAGATGTTTGTTCCATACAAGGAGGTGCTTCAGCTCTACGAAATGGGACTGAAGGTGCCGGACTATGTCACCTTGATGTGGTGTGACGACAATCATGGCTATCTTACGCGCCTTAGCAATGATGCTGAGCAGAAACGCAAGGGTGGTGGCGGTGTATATTACCACCTGAGTTATTGGGGACAACCTCACGATTATCTTTGGCTCACGACCACCCAGCCGGGACTTATCTACCATCAGATGAGGAAAGCGTATGATTCCAATGTGAGAAAACTTTGGATTGCAAATGTGCATGACCCGAAGGTTGCCGGATATGACCTCGAACTTTTTCTTGACATGGCTTGGAATATAAATTCGGTGGATGCCGCTTCTGTCGATTCTCACTACAAGGCCTGGCTGACAAGAAATTTCGGAGAAAAAGTGGCATATGAGATATTCCCGGCCATGATGGAGTTTTATCGTCTTGTGGGCGAGCGACGTCCTGAATTTATGGGTTGGTCGCAGGTGGAGAAAGATCGTAATCTATACGAGCGCAGAAACACTCCGGTGAAATCCACCGAATTCAGCGCAAGTGAGTTTGGCAACGAACTTCAGCGTTATATTTCAGATTTCAGCAGAATTGCCCGGACTGTCGATTCATCCACAAGATCAGTTGACCCCAAGCTTTATGATGCGTATTATGCTGCGATTGTGTATCCCGTGTGTGCTGCCTCAGCTCATGCCCGTTCGCTGCTTGAGGCTCAGAAAGCAAGGCAACTTGCTTCGGGCAGAAACTCGATAAAGGACAGGGCGGCTGTGGAGGATGCCATAATGGTGGCCTCCGCTGCAAGTCAGCAGGCTTATCTGGAGGTCAGGAAACTTACGGAATATTATAACGATGTGGTTTCTGATGGAAAATGGAAGGGACTCATGGACATGCGACCGCGTGACCTGCCTGTTTTCTATGCGCCAACTCTTCCGGCGATTCTGACTCAGAAGGAACTTGCGGGATATTATGAACCCGATTCTAATGAATACGATGATCTGAAACTTGGCAATGTGGTATGCCGCAATGCTTCTGATTTCACCATGACTGATGGGGAGTCTCAGTCAGTGGCTATGTTGGGCCACAGCATGAGTGCGGTGGATCTGAAACGTGGCTCCTCATTGCAGTATGATTTTGAGGTGAAGGAGGATGCCGATGGTGTCATAAGGGTGGCTGCCATTCCCACTCATTCCGTAGATGGCAATGATATCCGTTACAGCGTAAGTCTGGATGGCGGTGAGCCTGTAGTGTTTAATCTCAGAGAACCATTCCGCTCCGAGCAATGGAAGGAGAACGTGATGCGTGGGCAGAATGTCAGGTCAATCCCGGCAAAACTAACAGCCGGAAGGCATTCTCTCGAAATAAAGGCCCTTGACGACAATATTGTCATCGACCAGTGGATGTGGGATGACAAGCCCAACCGCAAATTTTATCTTTTCCCAATATCTCACTGACCATCTCCTCATAAAATTAAAATGAGTCCGCAAGGACTCATTTTAATTTTAGCATTCTTCCCACTTCGAGGGGTTCATTGTCAGAAATCATGTTGAGTTGGCATAGCCGCATGACGCTTATCCCGGCTCTCTGTGCCACAGTAACCGGAGTGTCGCCCTGTCTCACCACGTATGTACGCCGAGAGGTTAGACTGTGGTTTATACCTAAGGCTGTGTTGATTTGATTCTTTTCTGAGATGTTTTGGGTCTTGTCTGTGTAGTCTTCGTATGATCCATTGTTGAAATTGAAAATCATCGTAGGGTCTATGGCTACTCCATTGAGTCGGGCTTCAAAGTGGAGGTGAGGACCTGTTGAGTTACCTGTGTTGCCACCTATTCCGACGGGAGTGCCTATTTGTATCATTTGGCCGGCAAATGCAGTTGCATACTGGAGGTGTCCATATAGTGTCTCCATTCCATCCGGATGTGTAAGGACTACATAATGGCCATATCCCTTGGCATCAAAACCCACTTTTTTCACCGTTCCTGTCATTGCAGCACGTACTGTGTCCCCTATGTTAAGTCTCAGATCAACTCCATGATGCATACGGTTGAACTCCGAACGCCATCCAAAATTTGATGTGACGATACCCGGCACCGGACGGAAGAAACCCTTTGTCGTTATAAGTGGATTGGTCATCCATTGGCGGTAGGATGTGCTGTAGTTTTGCTTCGGAGCATTTTGGTGATTTACGGTATTAAGAATGAAATCCAATGCTCCGTCTTCTGTCATAACATCGGCAATGTCGTTAAGATAGCCGGAATTCAATTTGTGCGAAACAGACGACATCCCATTTGGTTGTACCGTCGATGATGTTACTGTAGTGACAAGGGTTGCCATATCGTTTCTGTTGGCTACAGCTGAAATAAGGTCGGATAGTTCATCGGCATGCGTCGTCCCGACGCATGCCAATGAAATTATTGCCAGTAACTTGAATTTTGTCAGTTTCATTCAATTTTTTTATGTTTCATTTCCTCAATCATTGGCTTGCCAAACAATATCCATGCTGCACATGCCATGAATGCAAGGAATGTGAAGCCTATCAATATCAAAGCTTTTCTTGGTGATGCGGGCTTGATTGGAACTGTCGCCGGATTCACAACTGCATAGACAGGGGTGCTCTCTTGCACCTTGGCTTTGGCTGTCTGTAACTGTTGGCTTGTCTGGTTATAAAGATTGAATGCCAATGTGGTTTCATTCTCAAGCCGTTCGCGCGTCACTTGCACTGAATGCAGTATGATGCCATGATTACGGTCAAGATAATCTGCGTATTTTTGTTGGGCTTTATAATAATTGTCTTTCGCTTCTGAATTGAGCTTTTCAATATATTCAAGATCCACTCGTGCTTTATTGGTTCGATAGTCTGTGATGTATTCCTGAAGACGACTCGTCACGGTGTCTGCAAGGATGGCTGACACCATCGGATCTTGCATCGTGGTTGATAATGTTATCACGAATGTTTTTGCATCAACTGATGCAACTATCCTGTTGCGCAGTGCCTCCACAAGTTTGTCTTCTTTCTTGCTCAGATGGAATGGATCCGTTCCGGATTTATTGGTGCCATCTTCATCATCGTCGCTGCTTGTCAGAGCCCCAATCAATTTGAATGGCAATCCTATGATTACTGACCACCACGGAGACTTGGTCTCTTCTTCAAGATATTGGCGTACTGTCATCTTCTTTTCTCCGTCGATATCTTCAATCGGAACGTTGAAAAGACTTACAAGAAATGGCACTGAACTCACCACATCGGGATACAATTGTGGATTTACCGCGTCTATCCCGGCCTGGGCGTTTGTGTTGATACCGGCCATTGATGCCAATGCTCCAAGTCCGCCTGTCATTTTTTGACTTCCTTGAATTTCAGGCGCAAGTGTCACTGATGTCTCGTATTCACGTGGAATGCTGAATGCAACAATCAGTCCGATTACGGCACCTACACAACTCCAGATAATGAGTTTTTTGCGTTGTTGCCATAATTTCATGGCCAGTTCGAGCAAATCTATTTCCTTCTCCTCTCCGTATTCTTCATAGTTGGACTCAGCCAACTCGTTGGATGTCCGGAGTGATATTTCATCTCCCTTGAGATTCGTTTTATTGCTATTCATGAGATTATTTGATTTTGGAGAGTCTCTTATTTGGCTATTGTCGCTATTGCCGCTGCCATTGTCGCAAGCGAACCCAATGAGGTTGATATGGAAAGCACCTTAGCCCAGTCGAATGGTTTGCTGTCAGGCTTTGAGGGTATAATGATGCGGCAACCTGGTTCGATTGGCGTGCTGTTCTTGCATTTTGCCACAGTTCCGTTCATATACACCACAAATGCTTTGTTCTTTCTTGCACGTTCTCCAAAACCTCCGGCTTGCTCTACATAATATTTATATTTCTTTCCCGGCACGTAAAGCACAGTATTGGGATAAAGAACGTCTCCCGATATATTGACTGTACTCTGCATTTCAGGCACAAATAAAAGATCCCCGGGTTGGAGCACAAAGTCAAAGTCACTTCCCGGATTTTCGAGAGCTTTTTCAAGATCTATGCCAATCTTATATCGAGTGGATAACTGCACTTTTGCCATTGAGATTGAGTCCTCTCCATGCGCGTTCATCCTTGCGAGCCTGATTGTCTCGTCTCTTGCTGCTATTTGGTCAGCGGTCATATTTCTTTCAAGATATGCTCCTTTGGTGTATGCGCTTGTCAGAAGACCTCCGGCTCTTTTCACAACGTCAGAGATGCGTTCGTTGCGTGACTGGAGTACGTATCCACCGGGGAATAGAATTTCTCCATCCACAGATACCTGACGTTGTGCTTCGTATGTAGGACTCTTCCTGACCTGTACCAGGTCGTATGGTTTGAGCTCAAACTCTTTCTTGCCGTCAAGTATCAGACCGTTTTCAAGATGGAAGGTGAAAAGTTCCGCTATCTGGGTAGTCTCTACGTTGGCCTCCTCATCTATGATGCGTCTCGACACTTCGATATTGACGGTGGATGCTCCTTCGCGAAGGCCACCGGCCCTTAGGATGAGATCTTCCAGTGTGGTGCCTTCTGCGTATGGGTATGACCCCGGAAATTTTACAAGTCCCTGGATTGAATACCCTCCACGTTCCACTATGTCGTTGATATCCATAATTTCAAAGATATCATTTTTCTGAAGCGCTATGTCTGCCATGCTTCCATTCATGAGGTCGCCGAGATTGATAGCAATCACCTCAAGGGATCTGTCAGGTTTTTCTCTGTAGAGGAATGCTCTGTCCATATAAGCCTCTTCGGCAAGTCCGTCGGCTTTTGATATCAGTCCGCGCAAAGTCCTGATGTCATCGCTGAGTGCATATAGTCCCGGACGATTTACGGATCCTTTGATTTCTACTTTATTTGAATATCTGTCTTTTACAGTGCCTACTGTGACTACATCTCCATCGGTAAGCATATACGAGGGAAAACTGTTTTTCTGAATAGTATAGAGCTCATTTTCAATGCCGTTCTGACGCTGTAATCTCACCACATCGCTATATGCGTCAGACGAAAAACCACCGGCGTATTCTATCAGGGTCGATAGGCTCTCTGTGGGTTTCATTTCGTAATACATCGGACGCTTCACGTTGCCTTCTATGCTTACGAGTTCTTCAAAAGGCGGCACAATTATGACATCCCCTTCCTGAAGGCGAATGTTGCCGGTATCTTTCCCTTTGAAAAGGAAATCATAGACATCGACGTTTGAAATTCTCTTCCCATTGCGGAGAACCTGTATGTTGCGCATTGTGCCTATGTCGTTGATGCCTCCTGCAAGATAGAGTGCATGAAAAACATTTGAGAATGGCGACAGACGGTAGGATCCCGGTGTCCTTACCTCACCCATAATATCCACCTGAATTGATCTCACATTTCCAAGCGTGACATTAATGTCGGTCTGGTCGCTTCCTATTCCGGCATATTTGCGGGCAAATATATTCTTGACATGTTTGTTGGCGTCCGCCACTGTCATGCCATTGAGATATACAGGCCCGAGCTGGGAAATCATGATGCTGCCTTCGGGCGATATCACTTCCCGCAGATGATCCTCGCTGTTTCCCCAGATGTCGATCACTATCTCGTCGCCTGGACCGAGACGGTAGTTTTGGGGTGTCGCTATGTTTGAATTTGGCTCGAAACTAAGTGCTCTTGAGTTGAAAACCTCATGACCATAGATGTTTCTTGCGGTAGCTGCCACCGAACGCTCGGTTCCTGAAGGATCAGTCTCTTCATATTCCACCAGTTCCACCTCGAAGTCTGTACGTCCGCCGCCGTTGCGCGACTGGGCGGCTGTCCCGCCTCCGCTCCTGAGTTTGTTGCTGCCCGCTGCCACTTTTGGCCCGGCTCCCTCTATGGCCTCCCCGGATTGCTCCTTTTCGTATCTGGCCTTGATACGCTTCACCTGTTCCGGTGTCACGCCCTTGGCAAGAAGCTCTTTGCCTATCTGGTTCTGTGATTTGCCTGATGCAGCCTGTGTCTTGATGTAATTGATCACTTGCTCATCGGTCATTGCCATTGCCGGCAAAGCGCACAATAGTAATAATGATACTAAAAAACGAGTAATCTTCATATTCTGAATATGTTAATTTCTTTTAACTGATTTCTTTTTTGGATTATACTTCAATTCGTTTGAAAAATAAGCACTCATCTCTGAGCGCAAATTTTTGCAAAATTAATAAAAATTATTATTTCGGGCAATAAAAGCAGTAGTTTTTAATCTTTTTTTAATAAACGTCTAATTTTAATCCTTCATTGGCAAGTATGCTGTTTCTGAAAATCAGCTTTGCTTCTTCAAGAAACACTGTGTCGTCCTTGTATCTCGACGAGTAATGTCCAAGCATGAGTTTCTTTGCCCCTGCGTCTGCTGCCACTTGCGCAGCTTGGGCGGCGGTGGAATGTCCGCGTTCGCGAGCCTTGTCGATGTTATCTTTGAGATAGGTCGATTCGTGAAACAGTAGGTTGACCCCTTGAATTTTTTCGGCAAGTGCAGGAATATAAGCCGTGTCGCTTATGTGGGCATAGCTTCTTGGCGGTTCCGGATCTTTGGTTAACAATGTGTTGGACACAACTGTGCCATCCGGCTTGATGAAATCATCTCCACTCTTAATGGCGTTGAAAGCCCACAAAGGCACTCCGTGGAAATCGCACATGGCCCTGTCTATATGGCGTAGCCTCGGTTTTTCCTCAAACACATATCCCACAGCCGGTATTTTATGGTCGAGAGGTATGGTCCTGACTCGCAATGCCTGATTCTCATAAACAACAGTCTCTTCAGGCTTGATGACATTGAATTTCACATCTATGGGAAGTCCGCGGTTGAAATAACTGAAAATTTCACTGAGGATTTTCTTCCCATCCTCGAAAGTGTGGATGGTGATGTCTCCCTCAAGTCCCGATAGAGCCATAGTGCCGATTAATCCGGGAAGACCAAACACGTGGTCGCCGTGCAGATGTGTGATAAATATATGGTTGAGACGCGAAAACTTTAGCCGTTGGCGTTGGAATTCTTTCTGAGCGCCTTCGCCGCAGTCTATCATAAACAGGTTGTCGCGGAAATTCACCACAGTGGATGACGGATTATGGATGGGGGAGGGCTTGGCACTCCCGCATCCCAACACATGCACTTCAAACTTCTCCATTTTCTTTTTTTCTTAACCCTTAACCCTTAACTCTTAACTCTTAACCCTTAATTCTAATGTCACTAAATTAATCACCATAATCATTGGTTTTCCTCCTGTGTAAGGGGCTTCTGGCCCCTTAAGACAATGCTAATTTAGCGACATTGCCCTTAACTCTTAGCCCTTAACTCTTAATAATCATTTCCTCAGCATTTGCTGATAGTCTTTCGCAAGACCTCCTTCTCCGGTCTCTTTATATAAAGAAGGTAGGTCGTGCCCTGTCTCCTTCATCACGTTCACCAGCTTATCGTAAGATACCCGGTGGCTTCCGTCGGTAAATGATGCATATACATTTGCATCAAGTGCACGGGCCGCTGCGTAGGCGTTTCGCTCTATGCATGGAATCTGCACCAGCCCGCACACGGGGTCGCATGTCATTCCCAGGTGATGCTCAAGCCCCATCTCGGCGGCGTATTCGATCTGGGCGGGACTGCCGCCGAAAAGCTGTGTCGCTGCAGCTGCCGCCATGGCACACGCCACGCCCACTTCCCCCTGACAACCCACGTCGGCACCTGATATTGAGGCGTTGTGCTTGGCAACATTGCCGAAGAGTCCGGCCGTGGCTAAGGCATGAAGTATTTGTGACTCGTGGAATCTGCGGCTTTCCCATAGATGATAGAGCACTCCGGGTATCACCCCGCTCGAACCGCAGGTGGGAGCGGTCACGATCTCACCGCCTGAGGCGTTCTCCTCACTGACTGCCAGGGCGTAGGCAAACACACGTCCACGGCTTTTCAGATTGTCGCGGTAGCCTCCGGCCTTTACGAAGTAGGAGCTTGCCTTGCGTTGAAGATTGAGTGGGCCGGGGAGTCGTCCTTCATGGTTTAGTCCGCGTTCCACGGAGTCTTTCATCACTCGCCACACCTCGGCTAAGTAATCCCATATCTCCTTTCCCTCGCATTGTTCCACATATTCCCAATAGGTGTAGCCGGTGCGCTCGCAATATGCCATTATGTCGCTTATGGTCTTTAGGGTATATATGTCGCCCGACTGGGTCAGCGGTTTGCCGGGCTCTTCAAGTGCACCGCCTCCGACGCTGAATACAGTCCATTCATCCGTGCTCCTGCCTTCCGCATCAAGACTCTTGAAGGTCATTCCGTTGGGATGGTATTCAAGGAAGGTGTCCGGTTTCCAGATTATTTCCACTGTCTTACCGGTTTTCTCAAATTCGTCGATTATGGCAAGATCTGTCATGTGCCCTTTGCCGGTGGCTGCAAGACTCCCGAATAGTGTCACTTCAAATTTTTCCGTCTCGGGGTGTGAGTCGCGGAATATCTCGGCGGCCTTGCGTGGACCCATGGTGTGCGACGATGACGGCCCCGTGCCTATCTTGAATAATTCTTTCAGAGATTTCATTATGTCGTTATGTCTAAATTTATATGCCTTTACAGGTTAGTTAAACGCTAAAACCGAAGTCTCGCATCGCGTGACTTCGAATTCGTTTGCAAAATTAATACTTTTTCATCTATAAAAGTATCGAAAATTTATTAAAATATACAAAAGTTACCCAAACACTACATTTTTTTATTAACTTTGCAGTTTGAAACAACAAATACAATAGACATGAAGAAATTTTTATTGGCTACGGCAATATTGGCAACCATTCTGACATCTTGCGATACCAATTCGAAAGATTCCTATTCAACAATAAACTTTGTGGAATATAATCTTATTACTAATCTTGAAGATGATGCAGCACCGGCACAGGCATCTTCTGCAGTATATAATATGAAGATTAATTACAGCAAAAACTGTGTTGATTTAAGGGAATCCGGACTTTCAATCGACGACCGGAAAATAACCTTCGAGACTGATACAATGGCTCTGACCACATCTTATCTCGTGTCAAGCAATGGTTCTGACTACATCACGCAAGGACATTTCAGCAAAAAGAGTAATGTAGGAGTTGGTGAAAACATCACAGATATGAATGCTACGTTTACACCTGGCGTCTATAACATTACAAGTATCTATATCCCTGAACTTGAAAGCACTGCATACTCATTTGGCAATAGGTTGCTTATGAGCTATAATATTGGCGACAAATATCATGTCCAAACATTTTGGTCCATCTGCTACTATGCCGGCAAAAGCTATGTAAGTGGCAACGGCTCGAACTATAGTACCTACAACACATCCTATCGCGTGGATCTTAATCTTGATAAGAATACTGCTAAGGTCGTGGTGTTATATCCTGAGTTCAGCACCGAAAATGCTGAAGTGCCACAGGCCATATTGTTGGAAAATATTCCGGTCGCAATGACACACGACAGTTATTATCTATATGCAGAGTCTCCAAAGACACGTGTGCTTGGTAAGAAAGACAATACCGTTGCATTTGTGGATTCGGACAACTTTAATGTCTCTAACTTCAGCATGAGAATAGTAAGTGCCGATTTGACAGAGGCATCTTTCAATTATCGTATTGACAATTATCTCGTGAATTTTGAAGGATGTTCGGTAGTGAAGGCCTCAAAATAACCAAAAAAATCAAAAAAAAACGATTTGGATTTGGCGGAATAAAAAAAAATGATTAACTTTGCAGTCGCAAATGCGAGAGCACACGTCTGCAAAGCATTTGGAGTGATGCTCGAGTGGCTGAAGAGGCACGCCTGGAAAGCGTGTAAACGCCAAAAGCGTTTCCCGAGTTCGAATCTCGGTCACTCCGCATGGAGGCCACACGGAAACGTGTGTTCGTTATGAAAATGTGGAAATTTTCGGAGAGATGGCAGAGTGGTCGATTGCGGCGGTCTTGAAAACCGTTGAAGGTCAAACTTCCGGGGGTTCGAATCCCTCTCTCTCCGCCAATAAAGCCTGATTATCAGGCTTTTGTTGTATCTACACCCAATTTTACACCCCAAACTGTAAAGTTGGGTGTTTTTATGAATATTTAACGCCGCCAGTGGCTCATCCGTTAGCCTCCGTTAACATTACATATTCTATCGTTTTCATTATGAAAAAATCACTCTTATTCTTAATTGCCTCAATTCTTGCCTTCTCGCTGACAAGCTGCGATGATGAAAAAGA
Source organism: Muribaculum sp. (assembly GCA_023667055.1). GTDB lineage: Bacteria > Bacteroidota > Bacteroidia > Bacteroidales > Muribaculaceae > Lepagella. The sequence goes on from JAMPAV010000001.1 coordinate 19,573, forward strand.
TGTAACTCCTATGAATTTAAATCTTCTTGCCGGAACTTGGGAAGTCGTTGAATCAGATTTTGACAATCGAGGCTGTATATATGAAATAAAAACAGCCCCGGATCGCACTGAAGGAACGTATGGAGGATATTACGGCACTATCACAACTTATTATCTTTCGGTTTCAGGAAATCCGATTTTTGACAAAGAATATAATTGGAGTAGCCGATATATAGAAAATCATCTGCCGCTCTTGGATTTAACACTAACAGGAGAACTTGACAGTGAAGACCCGTGGGCTGGTAGTTATTTTTACAAAATAACAACATTGACTGATACGCACATGTGTTGGAAAGATAATTCAAATGGAGACAACGGCATAATTAAATTCAAACGTCGCACAGACATTATCGAATAAGCGTCTTTCAGACACCGACATACTATCTCGTCCATGCGAAATATCGGATGGTAGTCGATGGATGTGGAATTCATGTTGAGAGCATACTATGCCGATAATAAGAAAAAGTTGACTTTGTAGAAAGTCAACTTTTTAAGAATAGAGAAGTGATAAAGCGTCATGCACCGTAATTGACCAGAATATCGGCCCGACGGTTGTAGGCGTCTGAACCGAATTGTCCGGTCTGTCCTCCTGAAACTATCTTGATGCGGTCTGCTGATACTCCATGTGCCACAAGATAGTTTTCAATATTTTCTGCACGTTTTTCACACAATGCCTCATTGTAGGCTGCGCTTCCGGTTGGACTTGCATACGCTGTAATCGTGATGTCGGCTCCGGTGTTCTTTGCAGCCTCGGCAATGTCGTTAAGCACAGCGTTGTCCGGGACTGCCGATGCATTGTTGGCGAAATAATAGAGGTAATCAACCTGTCGGCCATCGGCGGCCTCCTGATTTATAAGATCATCGCTTGCCTTTGGATATTTGCCATACACCTCAACTCCATCGATGTATCCTTTCACGGCTGCTGCCGTTCTCGAGACCCCATCCTTGACAGAATTCACGGAGTTGTCGATTGTGCCACCAACGGCCCTGCCCGCCTGCGCTACGGCACCTGCCGCTTTACTTACCTGACCTTTCAGGGCTGTGAAGGGAGCATGCTTGGTGATGGTCGTGGTTTGTGCTGTCCTGTCCTGTGAGGTCTTGCTGTCACGAGTGGCAAGGTAGATGCAGCAACCTACCGCAAGAAGAGCAAACAACGCGGCTGCCCACCAGCCACCCCATTTTTTCTTCTTCACCGGCTCGTCAATTTCGGGGGTGTCCATCATCACGGCCGCTGCCGCTGCCTTTTTATCGGCCGCTGCAGCTGCGACTTCAGCTGCGGTAGCACCCTTGTCTTCAATTTCAAGATATACATGATCCTCAATCAGTTTCTGATCTGAGTCTGCGGAATTAAAATTAGTCTTTTTCATAGCAGTAAAAATTTAAATTAAGATTATCTCATACAACAATCAGAATTCAAAATTTACTGCTAATGAATCATAAATAAAGTTTATATGGGTTATATGGTTATTATTATGGTGTTATTGCTTTGGAGTTTGGGAATCGCTCCATTTCTGGAGGCGGTCATATTCTTTTTTGGTGATACGCATGAATGAGCCGTGCTGCGGACGTTTCACTCCTTTTATGTTCTGTGGGTTGGAGAAATTGCGCATGTTCTTGTCGGCTTTGCATATCCTATAGTTGCGGGGCTTGGAGGAATATTCGATATATCCAATATGCCAAGTGTCTTCGCCCGGAAGCTGGAATGCCGATACACCCTCACATTTCTTGTTTCCCTCGAAGTTGATGTAGTCATCATCCACCGGCTCGCTCCAGGGGCCGGTAAGTCTTGGACTTGTGGCGGTGAATAGCCCCGGTTTCCCTCCTTCTTTCTTGATCATCAAATGCCATAGGCCATCGGCCGGGACCCAGTTGATATCAGCGTCGATAGTGGCGTATCCCCAGTCGAAAAGCAATTTGGGTTGTGTGAGTTTTGTGAAAGTCTCGTCTGCGTATGAATAATACATTCGGTCGTATGCCTCTTCATCGCGGTTCCACATGGAATAGTAAATCATATATCCACCCTTTTTGCCGTCTGGCCACTGATAGGTTGCGTCCCATACGATTTGGGGTGCCCATACGCGGTTGATGGTGCTCCAGTCTTTATATACGCTTTCATCGTTGGGGTTGCAGAAAATCTCCTTTCCCTTGCGATAGTCGAAAGAGGTGGATTGCCAGTTTATCAGGTCCGGACTTGTGAGAAGGCAGATTCCGTAGTTATCCCAGGTCTCTTTCTTCCCAAGGCGGTTCTTTGCATTATTGTTGGCCTCCATATCGGTGCATACCATAAGGAATCCCTTGTCGTCATGTCGGCGAGTGATGTAGGCGTCGCGTGTGCGTCCTTCTATCGGAGCCATTTTGTGGTCGCTGAAAATAGAGTCGCCATCGAGAAGGTCATGAAAATTTACTCCATCTTCGCTTATGGCGTATGCAGTCCAAGCCGGACCGGCATCGTTCATGTGGCAATAGAGAATGCGGTCGCCTTTCTGGAGATTTCCGACTTCGGCAGGTTTCTTCTGTCCTGCGAGTAGGGTTGTGGCAGAGAGGATTAATAATGCTGATGCAATAAAGTTTTGTTTCATAGCCGGATTTTATTCTGCATAGTGAATTGTATTGAGAATTAAAAAATCCGGCAGCGTACTTTGCTGTCGGACTTTTGCGGTGAGGACGAGATTCGAACTCGTGGTAGGATTGCTCCTACGTCAGTTTAGCAAACTGGTGGTTTCAGCCACTCACCCACCTCACCTTTAGAGGTCTTTCCCTCAATTGCGAGTGCAAAGTTAATAAGTTTTTTTTAATTCTCCAAATATTTTGCCAATAATTTTCTTAAATCATCTTTTTTTTCTAATTTTGCAAAGAATAGAATCTATAAACTAACCCAAACCCCTAAAAATATGCAAAGGAAATTATTGTTAGGTTTGGCTTGTATGGTCAGTATTGGTGTGATGGCAGAGTCTCCGCTTTGGTTGAGGGATGCCGGCATTTCACCGGATGGTAAGACTATCGCCTTTACCTATAAAGGAGACATATTCACGGTTGCAACTTCCGGTGGAGAAGCGCGTCAACTTACTTCCGACGAGGCGTTTGATTCCAGACCAATATGGACAAATGATGGTAAGCGAATTGTATTTCGCAGCGACCGTGAAGGTAGTGATGATGTGTTCATCATGAATGCCAATGGCGGAAAAGTGACACGACTTACTACTTCAAGCTTAGCTGAGATGCCGTTGGCTTTTCTAAATGACTCAACGCTTCTTTATTCTGCCAATGAGATGCCTGCACGCACCTCGGCACAAGCACCGATACTGCCTCAGACGTATGCTCTGAATATAAACAGACCGGGTACGCGTCCCACGATGTTCCTGTCCATGCCTATGCTGTTCTCATCGTCCGGTAAAGACGGGAAAATCATCTTTACGGATAAGAAGGGTTATGAAGACCCATTCCGTAAGCATGAGCGTAGTAGTGGCACCAACGATATCTGGCTCTATGACAATGGTGACTTCCGACAACTTACCGATTTCAACGGACATGACAGGAATGCAGTGTGGGCTCCGGCCAAAGATTCATTCTATTTCCTGTCTGAAGAAGATGGCACAATCAACGTGTATGTCGGCAGTCTGAATGGTGGGAAGAGACAACTCACTAAATTTGAAAAGCATCCGGTGCGCAATTTGTCTGTTGCTTCCGATGGCACTATGGCATTCAGCTGGGATGGCGAACTTTATACTCTCAAAGAGGGCGGCCAACCGCAAAAGGTGAATGTGGAGATTATTGCGGATGATTATGACTCGGATCTGGTGAAACGCTATGTATCCGGTGGTGCATCTGCTTTTTATGTGGCACCCAAAGGTAATGAACTTGCCATAGTATTGCGCGGTGATGTTTACGTCACTGATGCCAAATATAAAACTACAAAGCGCATTACAGATACTCCTGACCAGGAACGCACTGTAAGCATTTCGCCTGATGGCAAGTTTATGGTCTATGACAGCGACCGCGAGGGATATTGGCAGCTATTCAAGGCCACCATAAAAGATAAGGATAAGGATCAGTTTGCATACGCCAATGAGATAGAAGAGGAGCCACTCTATAAGTGTGCCACCAGCGCTATGCAGCCGGTCATAAGTCCGGATGGTAAGAAAGTGGCTTTCCTTGAGAACCGCAGCGAGCTTCGTGTAATGGATCTCACATCTAAGGAGGTGAAGACGGTGCTGGATGGAAAATACAATTATTCATACGCTGATGGCGACCAACAGTTTGTATGGAGTCCCGACAGCGAATGGCTTCTTATGAACTATATTGGTGTTGGAGGTTGGAACAATACCGACATTGCACTTGTAAAGGCGGACGGTTCGGAGGTGGTTGACCTCACGGAAAGTGGTTTCAGCGACGGCAATCCAAAGTGGGTACTCGGCGGCAAGGCCATTGCCTACGAATCTGCGAAATATGGCATGAAGAACACCGGAAGCTGGGGCAACCAAAGCGATATAATACTAATGGCTCTTGACGGCGAAGCCTGGGATGACTTCAACATGACTGAGGAAGAAGCAGATCTCAAGGAGAAGGCTGAAAAGAACAAAGATGATGATTCGGATTCCAAAGACTCAAAAAAGGACAAGAAAGGGAAGAAAAAGGACAAAAAAGACAAAAAGGATAAGGCCGACAATGACAAGAAAGAGAAGTTTGTGCCTGATCTTGCCAACCGTCGTTATCGTACGCGTCGCTTGACCGGCAACTCTGCAATGATTGGAGATTATTTCTTGACCAACAAGGGTGATAAACTTTATTATACAGCGTCGTCCACCGAAGGCAAACGCAATCTCTATTGTCGCGACCTTAAGGAGGGTGATGTGTCGGTGGTGGCCCCCGGCATAAGCGGTATGGAAGCGGACGCGAAGGGAGAAAATCTGTTTGTGTGGAGTAATGGTGGCATCAAGAAACTATCGCTTTCAAATGATAAACTTGAAGATGTAGAGTATCAGGCTCTCTATGACCGCAAACCCTCAAAGGAAAGGGAGTATATCTACAACCACATGCTCCGTCAGGTCAATGATAAGTTTTATGATGAGAATCTTCATGGTGTTGACTGGCAATACTATGGTGACCACTATCGTAAGTTCCTTCCACATATCTCCAACAACCGCGACTTTGCAGAGATGCTTAGCGAGATACTTGGCGAATTGAATGCTTCCCATACCGGCGGACGCAGTTACGGCTCAGGCCCCAACCTTTCCACTTCATCGCTGGGTGCATACTTTGATGAGGCGCATGATGGCGATGGTTTAAAGGTTGAGGAAGTAATAGCCCGTGGTCCGTTATCCACCAAGTCTGCATCCGTGAAACCGGGTGAGATAATACTCGCTATAGATGGAGAGAATATATCACCTCTGCAGGATGTCAATCCAATGCTCGACGGCAAGTCCGGCAAAAAAGTACGCCTGTCAGTAAAGGGGACTGATGGCAAGACAAGAGAAATATATGTGCGTCCGGTTTCGATGGGTGATTTGTCGGAACTGAGCTACGACCGTTGGGTGGAACATAATGAGGCACTTGTTGACAGCCTTTCCGGAGGCAGAATAGGCTACATTCATGTGGAGGGTATGAACACAGCCAGTTATCAGAATGCCTACGACCGTATTCTTGGCAAATACCGCAATTGCGATGCTGTGATAGTGGATACCCGTTATAACGGAGGCGGATGGCTTCACAATGACCTTGCCATTCTCCTAAACGGCAAGGAATATGCCCAATATGCTCCACGGGGCAGATACATTGGAAGTGAACCCTGGGCTCAATGGAACAAGCCATCTGTTATGCTTGTCAATGAATGCAACTATAGCGATGCGTCAGGCACCCCATACGTATATCAGACTCTCAATATCGGCGACGTGGTGGGAGCTCCTATTCCAGGCACGATGACAGCCGTCTGGTGGGAGACTCAGATTGACCCAAGCCTTGTGTTCGGTATTCCTCAGGTGACCAACCTGTCGGTCGAAGGCAAGCCCTTGGAAAACCAGCAGTTGAATCCGGATGTGGTCATCTACAATGCTCCGGCGGAGGTGCAGTCCGGTCGTGACGCTCAGCTTGAAGGATCTGTCCGTCACCTCATGCAAAAACTCAACCTGAAGTAATCATAATTTTCAGTTTTTGATTGTATCGTTTTAATTTGAACAGCTACTTATACCCAATAAAATGAAAGGTTCCGAATCAGAATATGATTCGGAACCTTGTGATTTTCCGGGGGTCGGTCCAAAGACGGAATCGCGCATGATGTCGGTTGAGAATTTCAGCAGTCAAGGTCAGACCGATACCTCGTCCGGTACGTTTTGTGGTGTAGAACGGGCGGAAGAGGTTTCTCGATGCTTCCTCACTTATAGGCTCGCCATTGTTGGAGATTTCCAATATGGTATGATTTGCCTCTTTGGTTATGGCTATTCTTATCCAGCCTCCTTCTGATGAGATACTTTCATTGGCATTCTTTACTATGTTGACCAGTGCCTGCTGCATCATGTTGGTATCAATCATTGCTGTTGATGGTTGGCTTGTGGATATGAATGAGACATCTACATAATCTTTCACCGACATCTTCAGGAACGGAATCAGGCGTGCCACTTCGGAATTCAGGTCCGTCTGCTGCATCATCGGCTCTGGAAGACGCACCACATCGGCGTATGCGCTTACAAAGCTGCACATCTGTTCGCAACGGTTGTCGCAACTTTCCAGCACCTCAATGGTGTCGGCATCATCTGTGGTGTCGGCAATGGTCTGGATCACAGAGCGGACTCCCCCCATGGTGTTGTTGACCTCATGTGAGATTGTGCGTATCACTTTCTCGTATGCCTCTCTCTCAGCTTTTATGACTTCTTCTGTGAGACTCTCAAGCAGATAAAACTCTCTCCGGAACCCGGTTTGGATAAAACTCAGGTGGTAGCATCGGTAGGTGCGCACATCACCGTCACGTATCACGGCGTTTGTCCCTAATTTGGTCTTGAGCATTTCCCTGACGAGTGACAGCTCGATTTCATCCGGCCTTTTGCCCAAAATATCTTTCTCTTCGGATATTCCGGTTATTTTGAGGAATGCTGGGTTTGCCATGGTGACTCTGCGGTCGAAATCAAGTGTAAGCACCCCCATGGGGGATGCTTTTGTGAGAAGTTGCAGAAAGTTCTCTTGTTCCAGATTCTTGGTGCGTTCACTTCTCAACTTGTCGATCATGGTGTTGAAGAGATTCACTATTTTGTCGGGATCCCGCAGGCCGGTAGGGGTGAGCCGGTTGTTGAAATCCTGTGAGGCTATCAGTTCCATTCCTCGGGTCACTGTGCGTTTATGCCTTAATGAGGTATGCCACAATATTACATAGCCCGCCACTGCCATCAAAAGCAGAATTATCAATATGTAAGTTTCAACCATAACCTTTCACATTTGTTTTCCGCGTGTTCACCGAGTCTATTTTTCGAGTATTTTCCCGCGAAGCCTATTGTGCATTTTGCATTGTGAATTGTGCATTATCTCAGGCCATATTTCTCCATCCTGCGGTAGAGTGTCTGTCGTGTGATTCCAAGTATGCGTGCGGCTGTCGTGTGATTGCCGCCTGCTTTTTCCAAAGCTTGCTCGATGGCGGTCAGCTCAGCATCCTCAAGTGTGCCCTTTGCAGAAGCGTCAATGTCTGACTCCACTCCGGGCTGGGAGGAGAAATCGTTGGTTTCAAGTCGGTTGCCACACATGAGCACGGCTCTTTCAACTATATTTTTCAGTTGCCGTATATTGCCTGGATATTTCAGCTTCGTCAGATATTCCATGGCATCCGCCGATATTTCAGGAGGCGTGGCACCCATAGATGCTGATGACGACTGGATAAAGTGTCTCACCAATAGCGGAATGTCGTCCGGACGTTCCCTTAATGCAGGCACGCGCAAGGTAATTAGGTTGATGCGATAGAAAAGGTCTTCTCTAAATCTTCCTTCTCTCACCATGGTGGGAATATCGGCATTGGTGGCGCTCACCACTCGGATATCCACTTTCTTCGGTCGGCTGTCGCCTAAGACCTCAAAAGTATGCTGCTGGAGCACTCGGAGCAGTTTCACCTGGCTTGATGGGTCGAGGTCGCCTATCTCGTCAAGAAAAATGGTGCCTTTGTCGGCAAGTTCGAACCGACCTTTGCGTGATGACACGGCTCCGGTGAAGGCTCCTTTGGCATGGCCAAACATTTCACTCTCAAACAGCGACTGGGATATTCCGCCTAAATTAACCATGACGAATGGTTTGGAGTGACGCTTGCTGTTGATATGGATTGCATTGGCTATCATTTCCTTGCCAGTGCCGTTCTCACCGAGTATAAGCACCGGCGCATCGGTCGGTGCGATTCTTTCCACTGTGGATAGAAGATTAAGCATCTCCTTGTTGTGGCAGATGATACCGGCATTGTTGAATGGTCGGTTAGATGTGGCGGCCTTTTGGGAATATACTGATAAGGCTGTCTCTATTCGTTGAAGAAGAACTCTGTTGTTCCAGGGTTTGGTTATAAAATCGAATGCCCCCGACTTTATTCCTTCCACTGCAAGGTCGATGCTGCCCCATGCGGTGATTAGAATCACCGGTGTGTCGGGAAGAAAGATTTTCACTTTGCGCAGAAGTGCTATCCCTTCCTCACCGGAGGTGGAAATGCCATAGTTCATATCCATTAGGATAAGCTCATATTCATTGCTTCTGACTCTGTCAAGGGCACAAGTGGGGTCGGGACACGATTCTGCATCATATCCGGCTCTTTTCAGAAGGAACTCCAGCGACTTCCTGATCGCCGCGTCATCATCCACTATCAGTATCATAATGCAAATTTACAAAATTTTTTCGAAATCTTCATCGATTGGCACGTCTTTGTTGAAGTCCCAAAGGGTGAGGCTGCGGATCTGGTAGTAGTAGCTCCAGTAGAGATATAACTGGTTCACCATGTCCTGATGGTTCTGGTCTTTGCTCAGTTGCGAGTCGTTTAGGTCGAGAGTGGAGATTTTGCCCACAAGAAAAGTCTCAAGGTTGGTCTTGTAGCGCGCCTCGGCAATGGTGTCGGCACGTTGTGCCAGTGCCAGTTGTCGCTGTTGGTTGTTGTAGCGTTCCACAAGAAGAAATATGTCCTGGTTGAATTCCATCTGCTCCTTGCGTATGCTGCTTTCCACAACCTTCCGGTTGTTCTCCGCCACTTTCACCTGGCCTCGTCGTTTCCCCCAATCCACAAGTGGTATCGAAAACCCGATTTCCACCACCTGATTGTCTTTTAATCTTCTGTAGGCATCCGGTGTATTGTCGGCGGTTCCGGTAAAACCGACCTGTGCAAAAAGATTGATCTGGCGCATGTTGCCTTTAGCCTTGGCCACGTCATAATCTGCCTCAAGCTGTCGGCGGCGTATTTCCTTTGAGAAGGAGTTGTTGGTGAGGGCCTTGTCAAGGACTTCGGTATAAGTCAATTCCTCGCCTGGGATTGATGAGGGCACTTCAGGCTCCAGCCTTTCATCATCTTCTATATCAAGAAAAGCCTTCAGTGCAAACATAGCGGCGCGGTAGTTGCTTTCGTTGTCGGTCAATGTGGATTCAGCATTCAGCAGGTTCAGTTCGAGCTGGAGGAGATCGTTTTTACTGATCTGACCCATCTCTCGTTTGGCGATTGCCACCTCATGAAGTTTCTGAGAGTTCTTATAGTTTTGCTGTGCTATTCCAAGATTTTCCTTGGCCATGAGCAGATTGAAGAAGTAGGTCACAGCCTGAAGTGCCACGTTTTCGGTGGCACTGATGAATCTGGCCTTCGCCTCTTCGTAACGGATTGGCTCTATCTTCCTGTTCCATTTTATGTTGTTGACACCAAATATTGGCTGGTTGAGTGTCAGGGCCACAGGAATCGACATAAATCGGTTGAATGCACCGCTGTCAAGTTGCCGCATCCAGTCGAGGGAGGATGTCAGCGAGATGCTGCCACCGGTCAACCAGATGTTTTGCTTCATGGTCAGTTCGCCGGTCATTTGCAGCACGTTGTTTCTCACAAATGTATAGCTTCCGTCGTCTAATTGGTATGGACTGTAGCTTTTCCTGTAGGAGGGAATGGTGGCATTGAAGCTGAGTTCCGGGAGCAGGTCGGCACGATAAGTTCTGTAACTCCAATAACTTGTTCTCAGTTGGTTAAGGGCCACCGCGGCATCCACGCTGCGGCTTCTTGCCATCATTACAGCATCGTCGAGACTTATGGTCTTCGCCGCCATCGGGAGTGTCACCCACAACCCGAGGGTGACACTCACAGCTTTTATCCATATACTTTTCACATTCATCTTCATTCTTTATTCGGTTTTGAGGGCGAGGGCGGGGGAAATCGACATCGCCTTGCGGGCGGGCATCCATGAGCCCACCACTATCATAAAGGATATTAAGGCAAACGTTATAAGCGCACAACCGAAGAATCTTGCAGCATTGAAGAAGTCACCCATATAGAAGGCATTAAGTTCATAGCGTGTGATCAGATAGCATATTGCCATCGCTATAGGGGTAACGGCAATCAGAATTATCTCACCCTCTCCCAAAATTCTTCGGAAAATGTCGCTGCGTGTAGCACCGTTGGCCATTCGCAAGGCGATCTCCGGTGTGCGCTGCGAGGTCCTGAACCAGAAAGTACCTAACACACCCAGGAAGATGTTGAGAAGAAGAAATAGACTCCATACCACAGTGCTTAATGTGTCTTGGGTGGATGCCTGATTGTATTTCTTGCGAATTTCGTCAAAAGAAGTGGCAGAGGCGATATACCAGTTGCCGACCCTCAACTCATTGAGCGAGGCTTTCATTATATTTTCCGCAAAATCCTTGTCCATGTTTTCCTTGACCCTGAGCAAGGTCTCATTGAAATATTTCAGTTGCTCCTGCTTCAGTGGCAAGAGAAGCGATGGATTAAGGTATGCCGATTGGTAGTCGCTGTAGCGAAGGGGTGGGAACACTTTCGCCAGCGTGTATTCAGTAGAATCCATCTGGTGAAATTTTCTTCCGGTATATTTTGCCATGGATTCGATGCTTTCTGGAGAATTGTATCTGAGAAGATTGTCGGAAGCCATAAACCAATTCCAAGGGGCTTTGGCAAGTGCCTCGTCCATCTCTTCCGGAGTCTCGCCATTGACACCATGGATTCTGAAGACCTGAAAAAAGCCCGGTGTTGCCCAACGCTTCAGATAGTTTCCTCCGATAGAATCGAGATACATTGAGCTGTAACTGTTGTTGGGATTATAGAAATGGGAGTTGACAGCCGACGAGACAACCTCTACTTCCGGGCGCGCCTTAAGCCGGCGGATTAGGGTCTGATAGTCAGCAATCGATGCGTCATCGTCAGGATATGGCTTGAAATCGGGGCTCTTCTCATTAAGTGTGACAATGTTTAGGCGATATACGTGGGATATGTCGTAGCCGAGAGGTTCGTTGTAGGTGGAATATTTCACCCACAGGTTGTCTGTCAGCCACCACATCACGCAACTTACAAGAAGCAGCTCCACTGCAAGCCATATATTCGTGTGCCATTCGTTAAGTATCTGGCGAAGTAATTTCCTTTTCATAAGAATTATCATTTTTTCTTGCCGTTAAGGGCATTGACGATGTTGGTGCGTGAAGCCTGCCAAGCCGGCAGAGAAGCAGAGATTATATTCAGGATAAGGCAGAAGATCATGGCGAGTCCGAATGTTTTCCAACTCAACAGCATCATCGGGGAAAGATTGGTGACAGTGCCCGTCATGGACTGGGCTGAAAAGATGTATTCGGCTCCAAACATTGCAAATACCACCGACAGTATGAGTCCTATTATTCCAGCTATCACGGTGATTATTAGATTCTCAATAAAGAGATCTGTCAGTATGCCACCTTTCTTGGCGCCAAAAGCCCGGCGGACTCCGATTTCCTCTCTTCTTTTGCTGAGACGGCTATGGGTCATGGAGGAAAGATTCACTGCCGGGACAAGCAATAATATAGCCCAGGTGAAATAACGGCGCAGCCGCACGCTGTCCATCTCAGGCTCTTGGTTTGCCCATGGGGTGTTGACCGCAGTTTCCTGGTCGTAAGGCCTTTCCCTGATGATGAACTTCCATCCATTCACCTTCGCCTCTTCTCCTATCTTTGCCATAAGTTTGTTGTATTCCTCTCTCACTTTGGGAATGTCTGCCTTGCTTCGCGGAAGTATTATTGCACTAAAAGCACCCATATACTCACACCAGGAAAAATCCACAGTATTGGTGGATGTGAATGGCACCCAGACATCTGAATAAGCGCCGGTCGCAAGGGTGCTTACATCTTTCACCACACCTTTCACCCTGTAAGGCAGATAATCTATGTTGAATTCACGTCCGACAACGTCTGTGGTTCCGAAAAGTCTTCGGGCTATTGACTCTGAGAGCACAGCCACCGGGATTCCTGCTTCAAACTCACCTTTGTCAAATGGTTTTCCCTCTATAAAAGTGAAATCCATCACCTTCCAATATCCATCGTCAACACCCTTGCGGTTTGCTCCAAATGCGGTTCCAGATGAAGCAGACATAAGCGATTCGTATGGTGAAAAGTCCATGGCAGTGACTGCCTCGGGTGTCTCCATCTCATAAAAGAGTTGCTTGATGAGTTTGTAGCCCATGCCGCCGTTGCTGCCCATGCCTTCTTCCCAGTTGTCGTTGGTGATAGATGCTGCGCGTTGCACCAGCCATCGGTCGCGGTTGGATTCCGGTGCGTATGGAGCCACCTGGATATCCTCTATCAACACCACCACCATTATCATGAAGATGGCGAGCGCGGTGCCGGCGATGCTAACCCAGCACACAAGCGGCTGCGACCTCAATGCCGCCCACGCCTCTTTGAAATATCTTTTCATTTGTATTTGCTGATTTTCATGATTATTCATGAGTATCCATGAGTATCCATGTGTACCCATGTGTACACATGAGTACTCATGTTGATACATTGCTATTGCACTTGCCTTCCATCGAAGAATCTTATGATTCGGTCGGTCATCTCGGCTTGCTGCTCGTTGTGGGTCACCATAACGATGGTCCGGCCGTCTTCCTTGTTGAGCTGGTGGAGAAGGTCCATCACCTCCGCTCCCATCTTTGAGTCCAGATTGCCGGTGGGTTCGTCGGCAAGAATTATCTCCGGATTTCCCACAATCGCCCTGGCTATAGCCACACGTTGACATTGACCGCCTGAAAGTTGTGAGGGACGATGACGCATACGGTGGCTCAGACCGACTCTCTCGAGTACTTGCTTGGCGCGTTTCTCACGTTCCGAACCGCTCATCTTGCGGTATTGCAGCGGCAGCATCACGTTGTCGATCACGTTGAGGGAGTCGATGAGGTGGAAGCTTTGGAATACAAAACCAAGTTTTGAATTACGGAAAGCTGCCATTTGGGCATCCTTCATCCCCTCCACATTGGTGCCGTCGATGTTGACGGTGCCGGAAGTTGGTGTGTCGAGCAAGCCGATTATGTTGAGGAGTGTTGACTTGCCGCATCCGGAAGGACCCATGATGCTGACGAATTCACCTTTGTCTATTTCGATATTGACATTTTCGAGAGCCTGAGTCTCGATCTCATCAGTGCGGTAGATTTTGTTGATGTTTTGTAAAGTTATCATAATGATTTGATTATTAGTTTAGAGGTTAATTTGATTTCCATGATTCATCATGTTGCAACTTGATTTATCATGAAGAATCATGTTTTTTATTTTTATTCGTCGCGGAGGGCATCGACGGGGTTGACGCGTCCGATCTTGCGGGCAGGGAGCCATACGCCGAGAAGAGTGGAGAGAAGCAGAAGAAGCAGGACGAGGCCTCCGACAATGCTGTTGCGTGTCCATGCCGAGTCAAACCACATCGGATTGAGCATCCTGACTATAAGAGAAGTGTCGTTTTCAAATTCAACGTGTGCAAAATGCAGATAAGCAAGATAGAGAATGCTTCCCAATGCCCATGCGGATACTACGCTCAGCAAAGCCTCTCCCACTATGCTCCACTCCACTTTTCGACGTGTGGCTCCGAAAGCACGCATCACACCGGCTTCAGATGTCCTCGTCCGGCATTGGATGTAGAACGTTCCTGCCACACCAAGTATCACATTTACAAGAAAGAACGACAGTATAATCCAGCCTTTGGCCAGACTCCGGCCTTGCTCGGCAAATACGGCATCACGCTCGTCTGCCATAAGCACCGGATGTGTGATGTATGTGTTTCCAACCCGGTATTTGTTGATTTCACTTGTCAATTTGTCAGCAAACACCCTTGGATTGACACCGTCTTTCAGACGCATTGTGATTCCGCTGACACTCCAATTAAATTCGTTGTTACCCACTGTCTTTAGCATCACTTGCCGGCGACCGTCGCTTTTACGGTATGGTGTGTCCCGAATGATTCCAACGATCGGGGAGTGTCCAAATTCCTCATTGTAATCGTACAAGTCTTTTCCCATTGCGCTTTCATTTGCATATCGTGCTTTTGCAAGAGTATGAGACACTATGAAGGATTTGTCATCTACAGCCGGTTCTATAAACTGTTTCCCATTTGCATCCTTTATGCCAAAAGTCGAAAAGAAATCCGTTTTGGGTACATACTGAATAATGTAGGTGGATATCCATTTGGAGTCATTGTCAAGACCATAGATTGAGTCGGCCTCAAAACCTGTGGATGAAGAAGATCCGCTTTCGTATGTCTGATAGGTGGTATAAGTGGCGGATTCAACTTCAGGATGCTCTCTAACCATGGTCAGCAGCCGTTGCCTCTCCCGGGTTGGATCATTCAATGTGGAGTCATATTCCTCTGATTGAAAATCGAAATTTGAGAATGTAACGCTGACAAGTTTCTGATAGTCATAACCGGCAGGAATAAGAGATAGGGACGTTTCTACGGCCACAGGCTCGATCACTATCCATCCAATCACAGTCACTATAACAATCTCAATGAATAGTGCCACCGACTGTTTTCTGTGTGCTTTTAGCGATTTTAATATCTGTTTCATCGTTGATTATCGTTTGGAGTTGAGTGATTCTGTAATCTGTTGGTGCATGGCATTTCTTGCCGGAATCCATGCTGACAGCAAGTTGAGCACCAGGCATATCAGAAGTACGAGGATGAAGAGAATCGGGGCAAAGGCCATTTCTCCGGTGACGATTGAAGCGTTTTCACCATACGAACTTTTTCCCTGATAACCCAGAGGCATGAACTGCATCAGTACATCGCCGGCAAATACTGCAATCAGCCATGCCACAATAAGACCGATCAATCCACCGGCAAGAGTCAGCACCAGATTTTCCGACAGCACCATCCTCATAAGTCGAGAGCGGGTGGCTCCGTAACTCCTTCTTATTCCCAGGTCTGCTTTCATGCGGTCCATTCTTGCCCCTATCAATCCGCTGATGTTAAGTGCGGGAATCACCAGAAGCACAAGCAGTCCGATGAAAAATGGTCGTCCAAGTTTAAATATCGAAGGGGTTTCCGACACAAGGAATTCCTCTTGCTCAGTGTCATAATGTGAATCTGTAAGAATATGCTCTGCATGGGATGCGACAAGTGGTATATAAAATTTTGAGGCTGTGGTATCTACTGAATTTATGCGATGGCATATTTCCCTAAGTTCCTTTTTCAGTTCCTCTTGTTTTCCGGGTTTTACCTTCAAGACTGCGGTCAGGCCACCCTTGTATTTGTCATGCCACTCACGGTTGCCGGAGGAAGTATAATTATTGTAGGGCATGAATACTTCAGCGTAGGAATCAGGGCTGAGTGCACTTCCTTCGCGGAAAACTCCCGTGATTCTGTATTTTGTGTGGTCGATGCTGATTTTCTCGCCTATAGCCTCATCTGTATTTTCAAACAATCGTTTGGCAACCTTGTCGCTGATCACTATCACCCTTTCGTTCGCATCAAATTCTTCTTGCGAAAAAGGTCGGCCGGCTACAAATTCATATTTGTAGAAGTCAAAGAATGATGGCTCGGTAAGTCTTTTCTCAACATGAAATTCCGGACCTTTTCCATCGGTCTGTACCATGGGATATCCCCAGATGTATTTTATGATGGCCGTTGCCTGTTCCACCGATTTAAGGCTATCGCGCAGAAACTCATCGATGAATGGCTTTCCAAGAGAATTCTGCATTGTCATGTTCTCACTTTTACACATTATCTGCGGAATATAGTATGTGTTGGCGCGGTCATATTCCGGATAGACCGGCCCGAGTTGTCCGTAGAGGATAAAGCCATAGACGAGGGTGAACGCTATCGTGAAAGCCACGCCTCCCATGTATAGCAGCGAGAAGCCGGGTGTCTTCATCGCCTCCCTGAATGTCCTTCTGATAAAATTAGCCATAATTTAAATTGTTTGTTTATAGGTTTATAGGTTTATAGGTTTATAGGTTTATAGGTTTATATGTTTATGGGTTTATTTTATTCGAGATTTATATTGTATTTTTTGTATTAAACTTAAGTTAAACTTATTCAGTTAAAATAAACCTATAAACCCATAAACCAGATTACCGAATTCTCAACGTATTGGATTCTTTGAAATTGCTCATGTCGGAGATGATCACCTTGTCGCCCGGCTTGACGCCTTCGGTGGCTTCCACATATTCATAGTTGGAATTGCCAAGCTTCACCTCCCTCTTTTCCAGACTCTTGCCATCTTCGCTCATGAAGAAAAGACTGTAGGTGCCGGGTCCAGTGTAGTAGGAGCCGTTGGGTATCCTTATGGCATCGTCCACTACCTCGCAACTAATATAGACATCCGTCTTAAGTCCCGACCGCAGACGGGGATGTGCATCTTCATCAAGTCTGACCGTAAACTTTATCACTCCGTTGTTCGACTGGGGAGTTAGATTTGATACCGTGCCACTCAGTTTATCCTTCCCGATTTTGACGGTGGCTTTACTTCCCACTCCAATCCTGTTGGCGTATGAGTCGGAAATCTCGGCATCAACGCGGAAATGGTCAAGGTCGGCAATCACCGCAATCTTCTGTCCCTCGGTTACTTTCTCTCCTATCTGATCATGTATGAAGGTGAGAATGGCCTTGCGCGGTGATGTCACTCTCGCATCGTCGAGCGTGCGCTTCATTTCATTTAGATTCTTTCTTGCAATGTCGATGTCAAGGTGTTTCACGTTTTCACCGGCTTCCACCGCGCGCTGCTCGTTGACCAATTGCTGGCGCAGTTGTTCCAGTTCCAGCCGGCCGGTGCTGACGGCAAGTTCCGCCTGGCGGATTCTGTCGCCGGTGCCGCTGCCGATGCTGTCAAGGTAACGCTCGTTGCGGAGTTCCGCCTCAAGGCGACCAAGGGTCATTTCTTTCACCTTTACCTGCATGGCGAGGTCGCTGAGGTGGGTGTTGGAGTTTACCTGCTGTTGCACAAGCTCATGCTGCTTCATTGATATCTGGTCGCCGAGTTTGTTCACCTCCGTCTCAGTGCTTTGCAAGTCGAGCCGCAGGAGGGGAGTGCCTACGTCCACCGAGTCGCCCGACTGGCAATACACTTCCACTATCCGGCTGTTGATGGGTGATGTGATTATCTCCTCAAAGGCTGCACTCACGGTGCCGGTTCCCGTCACCGTCACATCTATAGTTCCGGTGTCGGCCGTCGCTACTATAAGGTCGTTTCGCGACACCGAAGCCCTCATCATGGATCCGACAATGACGAATATTACAACTATGGCTGCCACTATGATGCCTGCTTTCAGCCATTTTTTCCTCTTGGCCTGATTTCTTTCAGATTTTGATATCTCTCTATCCACTTTTATGAAATTTTGAATTGCGAATTTTGAATTTTGAATTATCGCGATGAAATGTGGCAAATCGCGATTCATCGCTTTAACCTTGGCAATCTGCGTGCCAATTTAACAATAGGTTGATAATCAGTGATGTGATTAGGCTGATGGTGTCCGAATTCGGACATTATGTCCGAAACTTTAGAAATTTGGTCTTTTCCAATAAAATCGTTATCTTTGCAATCCGTATGTTACCCGATTCAACGAGATAACTTGTGGTGCAGCGAGACATCTTAAGATAAAATATTAATAATATAGATCAGAGTTATGAATTTCAAAGAATTGGCAGGTCAACGCTATTCCTGCAAAAGATACAGCGACAAGGCTGTAAGCAAAGAAGCGCTTGAATATATACTTGAATCCGGTCGGCTTGCTCCGACTGCAAAGAACCTGCAGGAGCAGCACATCTATGTGGCAGTCTCAAAAGCGGCTCATGCCAAAATTGACGAATGCACTCCATGTCGATATGGAGCGCCGGTGGTCCTTGTGGTGGCTTTCAATAAGGACAATGTTTATACATATCCCGGAGGTAAGAGGAATTCCGGCATCGAGGATGCGACAATTATAGCCACTCACTTGATGCTGGCTGCAGCTGATGCAGGTGTTGATTCATGCTGGGTCAACAACTTTGATCCTGACAAACTTCACTCGCTTCTTGACCTCCCGGAAGACGAGGAGATTCTCATGCTTCTTGACCTTGGACATGCCGATGAAGGCGTAGGTCCACTCCCCAACCACTCCTCCCGCAAACCCCTCTCCTCCACGGTCACCCAAATCTGATTATATAAAGGCTCAATTATGAAAAAATTATGTATTTTAATGATAATGGCCATCATCACAGTCACTGCCGGCGCAGAGTATATAGTGCATCCATGGCAGGGTAAGACTGTGGCCTATTTCGGCGATTCTATCACAGATCCAAGAAATAAGGCTGCCGACAGCAAATACTGGTCTTACCTGAAAGAATGGCTGGGTATCACACCATACGTATATGCAGTCAGCGGTCGAGAATGGAATGACATACCCCGCCAAACTGATCAATTGAAAAAAGAACATGGCTATGACTTTGATGCCATAATGATTTTCATCGGCACCAACGACTATAACAATGCTGTTCCAATCGGGCGATGGTTTGATGAGAAGATGGACACAGTGACCTACGGTCATCGCTATGTGAAACGCAATGAAGACAGAATGCGTCGCATCCCATCCATGGATTCAGACACATACAAAGGCAGGATCAACATTGCTCTCGACTCATTGAAACGCACATATCCCGACAAGCAGATAGTGCTTCTTACCCCGATTCACCGAAGCGGATTCTATGCCAACGACAAGAACTGGCAGGTTCCCGAAGATTATGCAAACCGTTGCGGCGAATACTTAGACGCATACGTAGAGGCTGTCAGGGAAGCTGGCAAGGTCTGGTCGGTACCTGTGATTGACTTGAATTCCCTTTGCGGACTTTATCCTCTGCATGATGAGCATGCAAAATACTTCAACAAGGCCGACACCGACCGTCTGCATCCCAATAATCTCGGCCATCAGCGCATGGCCCGCACCCTATATTATCAACTGCTCACACTTCCGTGCTTGTTCTAATCATCCAAGTCAAATCATAAAAAAAGTCGCCCCGACAGGAGCGACTTTTTCCTATTCTATTGTAAAAGTAATTAGCGGAGTTTTGCGATGACGGCAAGTGCCTCAGCGCATTTGTCGGTCACATACTGCCAGTCGGCGGCGGCAACCTTGTCTTTCGGGAAAAGCTTGCTGCCCATGCCTACGCAATAAACGCCTGCTGCAAACCAGCTCTTGAGGTTCTCCTCTGTCGGTTCAACACCGCCCGTAACCATCAGTTTCGACCAAGGCATCGGAGCCAAAAGGCCTTTGACAAGTTTCGGGCCGAGCACGTCGCCGGGGAAAATCTTGATTAGGTCGCAGCCTGCTTCCTGTGCAAAACCAACTTCCGATACGCTGCCGCATCCCGGTGTGTAAGGCACTGATCTACGGTTGCAGACCTTCGCTACATCAGGATTAAACAATGGGCCTACCACGAAGCAAGCACCAAGCTGCATATAGAGGGATGCTGTGCCGGCATCAACCACGGATCCAACGCCAATTGCCATCTCAGGGCATTCCTTGGCTGCAAACTTCACAACCTCTTCAAAAATCTCATGAGCGAAATCGCCACGGTTGGTGAACTCAAATGCGCGCACACCACCATCATAGCAGGCTTTCACCACAGCTTTGGCGGTTTCGGCATCCTTATGGTAGAACACCGGAACCATGGGTGCAGCGGCGATTTTAGCCATCACCTGCAATTTATCAAATTTAGCCATAGTTTTATTAAATTTTGCCAAGGCAAAATTTAGGGTTATAGGGTTAAAAGGTTATAGGGTTATTAACGCTGTACGCGACCATTGGCGCTGCCGCCTGCAAGAGCCTCTACCTCTGCAATTGATACAAGGTTAAAGTCACCGTTGATAGTCTGTTTCAGTGCTGATGCTGCCACTGCAAACTCAAGTGCTTCGCCCTGGGTCGCCTTGTTAAGAAGGCCATAGATAAGACCGCCTGAGAATGAGTCGCCGCCACCTACACGGTCAATGATGGGATTGATATCATAACGCTTTGACTCATAGAATTCCTCGCCGTTGTAAATCATTGCCTTCCAGCCATTGTGGGTGGCAGAGAATGATTCGCGGAGTGTGGATACCACATACTTGAATCCGAATTCCTTTGCCATGGCTTTGAAGATTCCCTTGTATCCTTCGGCTGAAGTCTCGCCGGCTTCAACGTCTGCATCCGGTTTGAAGCCAAGGCAGAGCTCTGCATCTTCTTCATTGCCTATGCATACATCCACATACTTCATGAGAGGCTTCATGATGGACTGCGCTTTTTCCTTAGTCCATAGTTTCTTGCGGAAGTTAAGGTCAACTGATACAGTTACGCCATGGCGTTTGGCTGCCTCACAGGCAAGACGGGTCAGTTCGGCTGCCTTGTCGCTAATTGCCGGGGTGATACCGCTCCAGTGGAACCAGTCGGCGCCTTCCATGATTGCATCGAAGTCGAAATCCGATGGATCAGCTTCCGCAATGGAAGATCCTGCGCGGTCATAAATCACCTTTGAGGGACGCATGGATGCCCCTGTCTCGCAATAGTAGATGCCCACACGGTCGCCACCTCTCGCGATGTACTGTGTGTCAACTCCATAACGGCGAAGTGCATTGACTGCTGACTGTCCGATTTCATGAGTAGGTAATTTGGTTACAAACTTTGCGTCCATACCGTAGTTGGCGCAACTTACTGCTACATTAGCTTCTCCTCCTCCGAAGATTACTTCGAAGTTGTCGCTTTGTACAAATCGACGGCATCCGGCCGGCGATAAACGGAGCATTATTTCTCCAAGGGTTACTATTCGTTTCATACTGCAAATTTAACTAAATATTTGCAAACATCAATAAAAAAATACAAGAAAAATTTCAAATTTTCGTTTCTATTTATGTATGACCCTGTCTTTGGCACAATTTTTGTGATTAATGACATGGGATAAAACAACGAATTTAGACACTTATGATGGCTAATCTTACCATTAAACGATTCATTAGATTGTGCTTTCTGACTATTGCGGTCAGTTGCTCTTTCGGTGCGTCTGCAAAATGGGGAGAAAAGGTGCCAAACCGCCAATATGCCGACCTCAAACGCTGGCATTGGGGGTTCTCTGTCGGCACACATGTGCAGGATCTTAACTTCACGCATTCAGGATTCGTCACTGACGAGGGTGGGCAATGGCAGATTGAAGTCCCTAATTTCTCACCGGGATTCAATGCCACTGTGCTCGGCGACCTTAGACTTCACAAATATCTTAATCTTCGTCTGTCGCCGGGTATGTATTTTGGGTCCAAGTCAGTGCAGATGTACGATTTTGTAGGTGGCGGAAAGGAAATTCAAGACATCAAGAGCGCATACGTGGTGATTCCGCTCGACCTTAAGATATCAGGCGATCGTCTTCACAACACCCGGCCTTACTTCACTGTAGGTGCGATGGGAGTGCTTGATATTTCCAAGAAACGCTCTGACCCAATCGTGACAAAAAACTTCGACACAATGTTGACCGTGGGGCTTGGATGCGATTTTTATCTGCCATTCTTCAAACTCAATCCTGAAATAAAGTTCTGCTTCGGACTCACTGATATACTAAAACATGACCGTCCGGATCTTGATGAAAATCCAATAATGCAGAATTTCAGCAAATCTCTCTCCAAGGTGAAGAGTAATATGGTGGTGCTTTCATTCTACTTTGAATAGCTTCGGAAAAACATTTGACACATAAGGAAAAGAATTTGGCTAAAACCAGTGAATTTGAAATGAAGAGCGAACTCAAGAGACATAGAAGATTTTTCGGAGGCCGGGGGCTAAGACTCTTGGTGGCTACTGCTATGTGTCTTGCCGGACTCGGAGCTTTTGCCCAATCCTCTCCTTTATATACAGATGCATGGGCAGTGCCTTCATATTATAATCCAGCCGCTGTGGGATCCACCGATTATCTGCGTATCCGTGGTATCGGGAGAATGCAATGGGTCGGAATCGAAAATGCACCCATGAGTTTTTCGGCTGCTGCCGACATACCGTTCAAACTTATCGGCAAACGCTGGGGCGGTGGCGTGAATTTCACTCAGGAAGGAATCGGACTCTTCTCCAACACCCATGTGAATGGTCAGTTCGGTTTCCGCTTCAATAAGCTCGGAGGCGTGTTCTCTGTGGGCGTCCAGGTAGGCTATTTCAGTTCCAGTTTCAAGGGCTCTGAAGTATATATTCCGGATGATGATGACTATCACGACTCCAACGACCCCGCAATTCCCAACCAGGATGTGGGAGGTGGCACAATAGATTTTGGACTTGGTGTTATGTATGTCCACCCCAAATTCCATGTTGGTGTCTCTGTGTTGCATCCTACAGCACCTAAAGTGAAATTAAACACCCAGGGAACCACATCATCAAACGCCACTTCAGACAACCATGAGTTTGAGACATACCTCAATCGCTCAATCTATTTGACAGGAGGAAGCAATATTCCGATAAAAAACACGTTAATAGAATTGCAGCCTGATCTGATTCTGGCTTACGATATGAAGTCTTTCACGGGTGTCGTTTCGATGAAAGCCTGGTACAACAAACTCTTTTTCGGTGGTATCGCTTACAGATGGGATGATGCGGTTGCGGTCAATATCGGAGCGGAATTCAAGAATTTTATTCTTGGATATGCCTACGAATTTCCGACTTCGGCCATTCTGAAAGCCTCAAGCGGAAGCCATGAAATAGTGGTGGGATACAGGATGAAACTTGATTTTAACGGTAAAAACAGAAATAAGCACAGAAGCATTCGGCTGATGTGAGTGATATAAAAGACAATGCATTTACTACAACCTCTACTTATGAGAATATCAGAAATAACCAATAGTAAACTTTTCAACCGGGCCTTACGTTTGTTGACGCTGTCGTTTATCGCGGTGGTCTCGGTTTTGCTTGCCTCTTGTTCTTCGCTTAAAAATAGCGGTGCCGGTGGTGAGGTGACGGGTGTGGGCGGTAGCTCTTTTTCCGAACCCGTGCCTTACGGCATGGTGCTTGTGGACCGCGGCGCGTATGCCATGGGGGCTGCCAAGGATGATTCCGTGTGGGGTGTCAGAAGCAATGCCCGTGGTGTCTCTGTCGATGCTTTCTGGATGGACGAGACGGAAGTGACCAACTCGAAATATAAACAATTCGTCTTTTGGGTGCGTGACTCTATCATCCGTGAGCGTCTTGCTGATCCCGCCTACGGTGGCAACGAGGCTTTCAAAATAGAGGAGGATAAGGAAGGCAACCCGATTACTCCTTATCTCAACTGGAATAAGCCTATCCCATGGCGCAATGCCAATGAAGATGAGCAGCGCGCCATTGAAAGCGTATATCGTACCAACCCCATTACAGGTAAACGTGAACTTGACCCCACTCAGTTGAACTACCGATATGAGATTTTCAACCATACAGAGGCTGCCAAGCGCAAGAACCGTCTTGATGCAACCCGGCGTGATTATAACACTGACAATCCGGTCAACTACGAATTGCCAATCATTTCCAAAGACACCGCTTATTTCACTGATGAGGGTGAAATCGTGCGCGAGACTGTGACACGACCGTTGTCGGGTGATTTTGATTTTCTTAATACTTACATTGTAAACATTTATCCGGACACTACCGTATGGGTGAATGACTTCGATAATGCCTACAATGAGCAATATACCAGACTATACTTTTCAAATGCCGGCTACAACAACTATCCTGTGGTAGGTGTCAGCTGGGATCAAGCCAATGCTTTTGCTAATTGGCGCACCGACTATCTGCGTCGTAGTCTTGGAAGGGAGGGTGTCTATATCGAACCTTATCGCTTGCCCACGGAGGCTGAATGGGAGTATGCTGCACGTGCCGGTAACTCCGAAAGCAGTTTCCCTTGGAGCGAGACGCTTCCTATGGATGAGCGCGGATGCTTCTATGCCAACTTCAAGCCCATGGATGGCGACTACGTCAGAGACGGACACCTCATCACTTCGCCCGTGGGAACCTACAGTCCCAATGATTTCGGACTGTTCGACATGGCGGGCAATGTAAGTGAATGGACTTCAACCGCCTTTACTGAAAGTATTGATAGGCTTACGAGCGATATGAATCCCGAGTATCGGTATGATGCAGCTTTGGAAGACCCTTACAAGATGAAACGCAAGATCGTGCGTGGCGGCAGCTGGAAAGATGTTATGCATAATCTCCGCAGCGATTTGCGTCAGTGGGAGTATCAGAATGAGCAAAGAAGCTATATTGGATTCCGTTGCGTGCGCTCTCAGATTGGATTTGCCAAGGGTACGCAGAAGAAAAAGTGATAAATAAAAAGTAATAAGTAAAAAATAATAAGTCAGGTGCGATTCATCGCAAGGACATCAGATAAGATTATGGTCAGAATTCGCAAATACGCCAACTTTATCGAACGCTTCCTTCATGGCGAAAAAGGACAGCGATTCTTCAATTTTGCATACTCGATCGGCGCCGCCGTGGTGATTTGGGGTGCGTTGTTTAAAATCCTACACCTTCCCGGTGGTAGCACTTTGCTCTGTATCGGTATGGGTACTGAAATCGCAATGTTCCTTCTCACGGCTTTCGACCGTCCTCCCAAGGACTATCATTGGGAGGAAGTGTTTCCTGTGCTTGATTCCCACAATCCGGAAGACCGCCCGGATATGAATGGCGGATCCGGTGGTGGCTTGGTGATTCAAGGTGGCATTGCGGATGGCTCATACGGCAGTGATGCCGGTTCCGGTGCAGTCGCGCCTTCAGGTTCTTCATCAGGCGCCGGCTCGGTTGCAGCAGGTGTGGTGTCCGGTGGAGTGATCCAAGGCGGTGTCATTTCCGGTGGCGTTATTTCGGGCGCCCCGGTCTCGAATGTGGAAATCTCTGAGGAAGACACTGAGAATCTTGTTGAGTCCATGAAGGACATGACTGAGCAGATGAAAGGTGTTACCGAACAAATCGCGCAGTTGCGTGAAACGACCGATGCTCTCAATCGTGTGAGTGAACTCATGCTCAATTCATACAAGGCCATCACCGATAAGTCTGAGTCCGTGTCTGCATCTTCCGTGGGATACGTAGAGCAGCTTGAGGACCTCAATAGAAACATCGGCGGTCTCAATACCATTTATGAAATCCAGCTAAAGGGTATAAGCTCGCAGATTGAAAGCATCGACCGCGTCAATCGAGGACTTAAGGATATCCGCGACATGTATGAGAAATCTGCAAGCGAGTCGAGCCGTTTCTGCGAAGAGACCGAGCGCATGAGCAGATACATGCGTCAGCTTAACAAGATATATGAGAATATGATCACGGCAATGACAGTCAACATGGCAAATCCCATGATGGCCAATCG
This sequence comes from Muribaculum sp., assembly GCA_023667055.1. GTDB lineage: Bacteria > Bacteroidota > Bacteroidia > Bacteroidales > Muribaculaceae > Lepagella. Next base: position 45,350 of record JAMPAV010000001.1, read on the forward strand.
CCAGAATCCATTCGATAACACTCCAAGGACTGAAAATTAATTCAAATTGACAATGTGTCAATATGTCAAAAAAACAAATTGATAAACTGACAACTGACAACATATATGGCAGGAGGTGGTAATAACGTAGCAAGAATGTCGCCACGTCAGAGAATGATAAATCTGATGTATATCGTGCTGACGGCAATGCTTGCGTTGAATGTCTCGAGCGATGTGCTCAACGGCTTCACGCAAGTGCAATCGTCATTGCATAAGACCAACGACAATCTTTCTACTAAAAATGAAATACAGTTCGACTATCTGGCGCAGCTCTACGACAAGAACCCCGCCAAAGCCGGACCTTGGTATGAAAAAGGTGTCGCCTTGCACGACAAGACCGGCAATCTCTACAATCTTATTGAAACTTTAAAAACAGAAATTGCCGTCAAGGCCGACGGCAAGGGTGCCGACTATACCAATATTGATAATCTCGATAATCTCGATGCAGCGCCTTCCATATTGCTTGACCCTACAAGCAATAAGGGCCGACAGCTGCGTGAGGCTATCGATGAATATCGCACATACGTCACTGCCCTGATTCCCGATACTGTGCGCCGTGGAGTGGTTCGCGACATGCTTTCCACAAAGGTGGCAAACACCCCAGGCACTGTGGGTGAGACAAAATGGGAGGAGAAACTCTTTGACAACATGCCGGCTGTGGCTGCAGTCACCATGCTCACAAAGATTCAGAATGATATCCGACAGGCGGAGAGTGAGGCTCTCTCGAATCTTATCACTAATGTGGATATAGGCGATGTCCGTGTAAATGAACTGAACGCATACGTGCTTCCCAATTCAAATATGGTGATGCGTGGCGGAAAATACAGCGCTCAGATTGTGCTTGCTGCAATCGACACCACCATGAGACCTGAAATATTCATCAACGGGCAGAAACTTGCGAGTCCCAACGGTGTGTATGAGTTTGTGGCCGGACAGGTGGGCCCTCACGAGTATTCCGGATACTTGGAGGTGAAGAAAGGTGACGGCACCATAGAGAAGCATGACTTCACGTCGCAATACAATGTGATTGAGCCTATGGCCACGATTTCTCCGACCATGATGAATGTGCTCTATGCCGGTATCGACAATCCTATTTCAATTTCAGTACCCGGTGTGCCAATGTCGGCACTGACAGCCACAATGACCAATGGAACTCTTACCCGAAGTGGCGATCAGTGGATTGCCCGTCCCACCAAGGTTGGCGACAATGCTGAAATAAGTGTTACTGCTTCTGTGGATGGTCACAATCAGGTCGTTGGGAGCATGACATTCAGAATACGCAAATTGCCGGATCCTACCGCCTATATTGCCATGAAGGATGCCTCGGGCAACCCCATAAGCTATAAAGGCAGTCCTAAGCGTATCAGCAAGGCGGCTCTGATGGCGGCAGATGGTTTGTCGGCTTCGGTCGATGATGGAATTCTTGATGTTGCTTATTCCGTAGTGTCGTTCTCCACGGTATTTTACGACCAGATGGGTAATGCAATTCCGGAAGTCAGCGACGGCAATAAATTCTCCAACCGGCAGAAAGAACAATTCAAGCGTCTGAAAAATGGTAAGACCTTCTTTATCTCTCAGATTAAGGCTAAAGGTCCGGATGGTATAACTCGCGATATTTCACCTATGGAAGTTGCGCTTAACTAAGAAATAACTCATCAATATGAATATATTCAGAAAAATATTACCTCTCACTGTCGTTGCCGCTATTGGCATGACCACCATAGCGCAAGATAATGTAGGCGTTGTGCGAAGAGGTGCCGGTGGAAAGAGAGGGCAGAAGCAGGAGGAGTCATCCGGTCCTAAGATTACGGATCGTATGCAGGGTTTTTATGAAGACACAAAGACGCATGATGCAGACCTTGCTTATATGCGTGAGATATATCGTTCGCTCGACCTGAAGGATGTGGCGGAGAACACTCCCTTGTATTTCCCTGAAGACATTGTTGATGGTCAGCAGAATCTCTTCAGAATCATTCTTGGTCTGGTGGTTGACGGAAAGATTCCGGCTTATGAATATCTCGATGGCCGCGAGGTTTTCACCGACCAGTATAAACTTAAAGTGGGCGACATGCTCGACCGCTTTGATATATATTATCAGGCCCAGGGCGAAGGGGACAAGGCTACTTACACCATAGAGGAAGCCGATGTGCCGACAACTCAGGTGCTGAAATATTATATCATAGAGAAGTGGGAATTTGACCGTCGCAGCAATCAGATGAAGACTTACGTGGAGGCGATTTGTCCGGTTCTGACACGAAGCGCTGATTACGGTGGGGATGCAAATTATCCTATGTTCTGGGTGAAATTCGACCAGCTGAGACCATACCTTGCTCAGCAGTACGTCTTTCTTACCGACGACAACAACTTGCCTCAGTATAGTCTTGACGATTACTTCAATCTTGGCATGTACAAGGGTGAGATATACAAGACCAAAAACCTGCGTAATTTGTCGATGGCCCAGATGTTTCCTGACGAAGATGACATGAAGAGAGCCCAAGACAGCATAGACAACAGGCTGCGTGAGTTTGGAAAGAACCTTTGGGTGCCTACACGAGAGGAATATCTCGCAATGCAGGAGGCCGAGGCTGAGGCTGCCGAAGCCCGTGAAAAGGCTATCGCAGCCGGCGACACTATTCCTGAAAGGACGGTGGTTACAGATAGTGAGGAAGAGGCTCCGGTCAAGACCAAGGCTTCAGCCCGTTCCGGACGTAAGAAAAGCAGTAGTGCTTCCAAATCTAAAAAGACTAAGAAACCGAAAGTCCAGAAGCCTAAAGAGTCAAGCTCATCTTCCAACAGCAGTGCCGCAAAGTCAGTAAGACGCCGCAAAAAATAGAAATCGTTACAATAAAGTTTAGACTGAATATCCAAAGAAGCCGGGGATTACTGAACAAGTATCCATGGCTTCTTTGGATATCTGAGTTTAACCGGATGTTTATTAGGGTTTTATTTCTTCCAGAGAAGCGCCAGTCTTCTGAGGGAAATAATGCCGGTTAGGCATAGTATAAGCAACGAAGATGCAATCATAATACTGCCATCTGTTGAGAAGCAGATGAAAGCCATAGCTGATGAAGAGACAAGAGCAAACATGGATATTCCTAATCCTCTTGAAGACAAGCGGTAGCCGTATAGTTTGTTGTTGACCAGCACATAGACCATAAGACAAATGAGGCAGTCTGCAATTGCGGCTACTCCAAGACCAATGAGACCGAAGAAGTGATAACCAGCGCATGTAAGTGTCAGTGTGAGTATGTTTGCACCCACAGACTCCATCCAGAAGAAGAGTCGTCGGTTGTCTTTTGCAAAGACTATATATCCCAGCGGATACATAAGCGCCCTCACCGCTACTGCCAATGCAAGCAGCCGCAGGAGGGGAGTGGCAACAATGAATTCGGATGTCTGAAGTATCTCTATCACCCATGGTGCGAGGAAGATTACAGCACACGCTACAGGCGCAATCATAAGTCCGACAACTTCAATCTGCCTGTTGACAACCTCACACATCCTTGGGTTTGAACCGGCCGCAGCAGAAAGACGTGGCAGATAATCCATGGCCATTGCTGTAAAAACAATGGCGGAATATTGAGAGGTCATGGTGTTGCAAGACTGATAGAAACCCACATCATCCATGTCTCCGGCACTCCTCACATATACTATTATTATATAGTTGGCCAAGTTCCGGAAAAGGTCGTTGCTCATCAGAATCAGTCCCATTATCAGAATCTTGCGAAGTATTGGCAGATGTATTTCCCTTTTCCAGGGGGCTGATGAAGTTGTTAATGATTTTCTAAGAGATATGAAATACCAAAGGCACGTTGAGAGCGACAAAACCACCATAGCCGGCACAATACCGTCTGTTCCCCACAGCCAATACATAGGCACTCCTATGAGCAGCCCTACCGTTGACCCTGTTAGACTTGCCTTGGAAAGGCGATTGACCTCATGAAGTCCCTGAAGTACCGACATAAAAGCCGTGCCAACTATAGAAAAGAACACTGCCGCTGCGAGCAGCATGAAGGAATTCCCATAACTGTCTTCACCAAAGGAGAATCTTGATAATAGTCCCGGGAAACACAGGCAGATGAGTGCGCCTGCAAAGGCAGTCGTCAATGCAAGTGTTCGTATGGCGGTAAGTAAGTTGCCGAGTTTGTCATTTTCATTTTTTGAAGCCCCTATTTCTTTTACTACTGCAAGATTAAGACCGAGAGAAGCGAATTGCTGTATAGTGAGAGAAGCGGTATTGAAAATACCTGCAACTCCGATTCCCGTAGGCCCAAGAATTACAGCCACAAGTTTCAGACGAATGGCAGAAATAAGGATATTGAAAACCTGTACGCCTCCAAATATGGAAGTGCCTTTCAGTATGGATCTGAAACTGTTTTCTTTTTTGTTTGCTTCCTCATTCATGGCAAGTATTCTTTGGAATAATCCGGAGTGGGGAATATATTAATCTTCTTTGCCATGCGCACTCCTCTCATCCAGTTTAGACAGTAAGACACCGGGGATGGCACGTTGCCCTTTCTCCATTGAGGAATTTCTCTAATGGCATGGACTATCATACGCAAAAACCAGTCTTTAGGATGAAGATGCAGAAAAACAGCACCTTTGGTTTGCGGACGCGACGGAAGTTTCAGATTTCGTTCGGATGTTGTTGTGCCATCATGTCTTGCAATGGTGATTGGTAGATATTGCCCGGTTAGACCCAACTCAAGACAATCTCTTATAAAAACATCTTCTTCACCGGAGGGAAAGTGAGCTCCAATACCGAAATCTTCATTAAACCATACTTTCCCCTTTATGTTTTTGCATCTTAACGCAATCTCAAAAGAGGTGACAAAATATCCTTTATCGGGATTTTTAAGAGAAAACGTATGTTCGGGGTAGTTTTTTGATGCTGAGATGGAAGCATATTTGAACGTGAGGATATCCATATCGGGATTTTTCTCAAATGAATTAATTACAGCGTTCAATCCCTCCTGTGTGTAGTCAACATCATCATCGCTGATAAGAAGAAATGGCGCGGTCGCTTTCGACAGGGCGTGGTTGCGATTTTTGGAAAGGCCCTTGGTATTTGTGCGGTAAATTCTAAAGTCTTCCCTTTGGAGTGAGTCCGGGACACCCACGCCTTCCGAAGCCTGCCAACTGATAAGGTATTCCACACCTTTGGTCTTTGGGTGTAACCCATTGGTTACTCTTTCTATGCCGTCTCTTCCGTATGTACATATCAGTACCTGCAGCTTTATATCTTCTTCCATATCCATGTCATTTCATCATTTTCCGCCAATGCGATTCAAACATGGGGGCAATATTTCTGACATCATTATGCCGCTCCACCAATTTCCTGCCTTCTTCTGACATTTTCTCCATCCTCTGTTTGTCTGAAATGAGATTCTTAAGTCGTTGCTTGATGGTTACGTCATCTTCAAGTGGTGAAAGACAGAATATGGGATGGTCAATCTCTCCGATATACCGGTAATATTCCGGTTGGGCTCCGGAAGCGGTTATTCTGCCAAAAGCCATGGTCTGAAGTGCATTGGTGGCGGGGGAATATGAATATAATTGGTCAATGACGATGTGGCTCTGTCGCAATTTCTCAAGATAATCTGCAAGAGAAAGATCTTTTGCCACTTCCACCTTACATTTATCCGGCATCTCAGTTTCTATCTCCCGACAGATATTTAGAATCTTGACCGTGCCTTTCTGAGTCTCCATTCCTCCACGTATTCCTACAAGAATACGTACAGGTCCATTGAATTCCATCGGTGTGAAATCTATAGACTCAAGATTGATAGGCAGATTGGTAAAAAGAAGTTTGTCGGAATTTAAGTGCAGTCTTGCCGACATGTCATATTCGGGAAGCACCGACATGGCTCCGTCTATTTTGTCGTAAAGATGCCTGGTATATTTTGAATGCTCTGGAATCAGCCATCCCACTTCCCGCATCGGTTCCTCCTTTACAAGCGGAGTGAAGTCTTTACCGATTCTAAATTCTGAAAAACGGAATAAGTCGGTGCTTATGCAATCTTTGACGAAGAAATGGTCATTACCGCATAGGGTGAGAAACACCGATCGGTTGTTTTTCTTCAGAATGTCGAATATTATCTGCAATTTGTCTGGTCTCAAGCTGAGAAACTGAGGATTGATTAGTTGCACCACATCGTAACCTGACCATGCCGGCAGGGAAGCCATGACTCTGTATAGGTATCTGAAAGCTCCGGCCAACCCCGGTTTTCTGCTTAGTTCCATATCGGCTTCTGTCTTCATGTGGCCTCCACGGTCGGAAACCACGGTCACTTTGTGTCCTCTGTATCTTAATTCTTTTGCCAGACAGGCATGAAGGTTGGAATAATCACCGAGCATTAATATTTTCATGATTGTCTGGGTGTTGTATGGTTGATGTCATGCTTTCCTCTGCTACAATGTAGGCGGGACGTTGCTTTGTCTCGTTGTATATTTTGCCTATGTATTCGCCAATTATGCCAAGCGCAAGCAATTGGCAGCCACCGAGAAAAAGTATGGTGCAAATGATGGTTGGAAATCCTTGCACATCGTCTCCGTAGATAAGCGTTTTGCAAAAGACATATATCAGGTATATTATGGATACAAGCGACACTATGAATCCGAATACTGATGCAAACCTCAATGGGGCAGTGGTGTAGCTTGTGATGCCCTCAAGTGCAAGATTGAAAAGACGTCCCGGCGACATTTTTGTCTCTCCGGCCACTCTGTCGGCTGTAGTGAAATCCACTCCTTTTTTCTTAAATCCCACCCAGCAATAAAGACCCTTCGTATATCGCTGCGATTCGCGGAGATTGCGGATCGCATCTATGGCCTTGCGGTCGAGCAAGCGGAAATCCCCTACATCGGGAAGCACATCTACGTTAGTGCTTTTGTTGAGAAGAGCATAGTATATTCTTGTGAAATATTTGCGTAGCGGCGATTCTTTCCCCCTGCTTAGTCTCCGGCCATATACATCCTCCCAGCCTGCTTCCCATTGCTCGAGCATCCGGGGAATAGCCTCCACCGGATGCTGAAGGTCGGCATCCATTATTACCATGCAGTCGCCGGTGACCCGGTCGAAACCGGCAAGCAGAGCATTCTCCTTGCCGAAATTTCGTGACAGGCTGACATACCGGATGCGTCCGTCGGTGGCATTTAATTTCCGTAGGATTTCGAGCGATTTGTCACGGCTGCCATCGTTGACAAGCATCACTTCCCACTCATATTCGGATTTCAATCCGGCTATTTTGTTGTCGAGAAGTGGGCGTAAGGCAGAGTAGAGGGAATCAAGGGATTCCTCCTCATTATAGACCGGTATTAGTATAGAGACTTTCTTCACACTACAAAGTTAACAATTACTGACATTTTTTGCAAATTTTATTCAATTTTTCAGTGTACCGAATCGTTAAGTTATCATGAAGAATGCCTCTAACGAATGTATGACCATAGTGGTTCCGGTCTTTAACCGGCCGGTACTTGTCAAACGATGTCTGGACAGCATTAACGCTCAGACGTATCGTCCATTGCACTTGATAGTGGTCGATAATGCATCGACCGACAATACTCCTGATGTGTTGGAAGATTGGAAAAGAAGAAATGAAAGGGACGACTTTCAGGTAACTGTTTTGTCTGAAGTTGTTAAGGGTGCGTCTTACGCACGTCAGAAAGGATTGGACAGCTGTCCGACTGAGAAGGTTATGTTTCTTGATTCGGATGATGCAATGCGCGTGGATTGTGTGGCTACTGTCATGGATGTGTGGAAAAAAAATCCGGATGCAGACGTGGTGGCGTGGAGAGTGGCAAGGCATATCAATGGAAAGCAGTGTCTTACTCACTCCGTCAAAGGGAATTTGTTAGAGCGGCATCTGGTGCATTCAATTTTCCTTACTGTAGGATATGCTGCCAAAACATCCTGCCTGAGGTCTGTAGGTGGCTGGAAAGGGGAGTTCCCGGTTTGGGACGATCTTGAATTCGGCACCCGCATTTTGCTTTCATCTCCACGGGTGGTTGCAATTAAAAATCCACTTGTGGATGTGTACCCACAAGTGGAAAGTATCACTGGTATAAATTTTTCCGGTAAGGTTGGATTGTGGGAGAAATCTCTCGGTGGTATGGATTCGTCCATCACAATGAGTGGACGCAGCGACATTGCAAGGTTGCTCAATATTGTGGCGTATCGGCGTGCTATTCTTGCAGCCGATTATGCCAAAGAAAATCGGTTTGACCTTGCCCTTCCTCTGTATGCTAAGGCATTGTCTCAAGTGTCGGCTAAAAAGAAAATGTTTATCCGGTTTGCTTATCATTGGACAAGGTTGGGTATGCGGGGGGCATTCTCCATAATAGGAAGTTTTTTGTGATATGGGTGTTCTGAACCTTGTCATTGCTGGTTATGGCTGTAGAATCACATCCGATATGTTCAGTCCACGGTCCAAAATCTTTTCATGAGGAATCAATAATGTATATTCTTTCCCATCTTTGGCCTTGAATTGTTCTGTCCTGTAGCGGCTTGTGACAATGTCACCTCCGGGCTTGACAAGTTTGATTGTCTTTGCATGATGTTCGGAGGTTTCAAAAATTTCCGGATCTGCAATGACCCAATTGTTGTAGATTTGCACTCCTTTTGTGGTTCGTGATGGATTGCCGATACCTGCAAAATTTGATATGTCGGTAGGTAGAATCAAAAGGTGTTTGTCGCCGGATTCCCTGTTGTGGTATTTGTCCCACATCCATATCGGCGTCTTTTCATGAAACTGTCTCACCGACGTTTTTAATAGTGAAAAATCTACCTTAGGAAATGTCACATCGTAGAAAAAAGAGCCGTCTTCAGATTGCATGTACATCGCTTCGATTTCATAATACTCTTTCTTTCGCTGTGATTGCTCTGAGACTGTGTATGTAAGATGCAACACACAGATTATGGCGGATATAAGGCCAAATATGCCGGTGAATTTCTTGCTGCATGTTGATGTGCACAAGTTGAAAATATATGCAGCACCGATTATGCTCATTAGTGAAAGCGGCATGGCGGATCTGGCCCCGCAAAAGTACCTGAATGTTATGATGGAAGAAATTGCAATGAAGAGGGAAAAATACACAACTTCCGGCACATTGCCACGTAAAATTGTGCAACGTTTGCTTCCGCTTAATCCATATATTATGGCGGTTGCGAACAGCATTAATAAGAAAATGGACGGTCCTAACTGAAGAATAAACTCCCTTAATGGGAATTCCTCTATAAGCATCTTTCCCTCTGTCCGGTTCCAGAACGCCTTGGAAAGGAATGTCATCAGTGTGCCGATTCCCAATGATATCCAGTTGAGAACCATGGCTTTTGTCAAGGATTTCTTTTTTAGCAGGAGCCATCCGGTGGCAGCCACGCACAAAGGGACTCCGTATGCTTCATGCATCCACCCTGACAAGAACATAACAGAGGCAACAGCCACAGCTTTCAAGCCACGTGTGTTGCCGGTGTGCATAAACGCGTATGAGGCCATTACGGCCAACATTGACGACCATATATAGTTTACCCCGTAAGAGCATAGGAAAAGGTAGTCGTACCATGGCAGACAAAACACAATTGCCACCGTGAGAAGCCATGATATGACCGAACCTTTTCTCGCACCGGCTAATTTGGCAGCCAATGTCAGCAGTAGATATATCGCCAATCCGGAAAGAACTCCAAAAAGGACATGCGCATCGAGGAGTAGAAAGACGATTGATATAAAAGTGCCAAGTCGTCCGGTTTCTGTGGTCCATCTGTATGCAATCGTATTTGCAATTTCTCCTAAAGTTTCAGCGGTGGATATGTTTGTCTCATGTCCTGAAAGAAACAGAAGGTCATCAGCCCCCGGCGGTGTCAAGATGTAAATAATTGCAAACAGTATGGATATTATGACCTGAGTTATGGTGTAAAATCTGTCGTTTCGCATTTGAAATCAGAACAGTTGATCCCAGGCGGGGAGCAATATGGGTTCTTGTTTCATTGCCTTAAGAACCTTTGGAGAGGCGTATTTTTTGTCAATCACCAGTCGGAAGAGATATTCATCCATCCATGGGTCGGTGGCATAGAGGTAACCGTTCTGGCCGCTATTGCCCCAACTGTTCTCAATCAGCCATTTCTTCGGATTGCCTTTTTCATCGAGATCCACTCCGGAGAGGGTCATGGCATGAGATGATGCGCTTGCTTTGGTTGCGATTCTCTCGCCTTTGTCCATCCCGAACTTCACATCAAACAGCGATTCATAATCGTAATTGTCAAGATCAAGAATGCCGTTCTGTCGGTCGATGAATTTACCTACATCGCAGGAGAAATACATGGCAGTGCTGTCTTTTATTGACTCGATTGCAGCGTTCTTGATTTCTTCCATGGGTACGTTAAGATAAGTCCAGTCCATGCCATCGTATGAATGCCGGTCATAATCTATGCGATACACCTTCCAATATTCGCGTGAAGGGTCGTTCATTAGCATCACATAACCGTTCTTCAGGTCATTGCCAAGGTATTCTTCGTAGAAAGACTTCGGAGTGTATGTCTTTGTTAAGATTGGATTGCCGTTCTTGTCTTTCTTTGTCCATTTGAATTCTTGAGGCGGAACTCCAAGGGCTAAGGCAAGCATCTTATATACCTCAGAGAGTTGCTCAGTCTTCAACGCTTCTATTTCAGAGAGGTTCGCACCTTTAGCCTTTGCCTGGCGAAGACGCAGTCCGTCTTCGCGTAGCTTAGTGGCGAGAAGTCGGCGGAAAGTACTTGTGCTGTTGGCAATTTCAGTCTCAGCCATCACTTCCGTGGGAACCACACCATATTTTGAAATCAGGTCTATGGCTCCGCAGAATGTGCCTCCGTCGGATATTGGATTCTGGAAAAGCCATTCCACCTGGCGGTCCTCCATCGGTAGGTCGGACGTGTCTATGACTGCCTGCAGGAAAAGGTTGGCCTTTTCAAGTTGGTCGTAGAAGAAATTGAAGTTCTGTGAGAATGTCAGTTTAGGAAGGTTATGCTCTCTCATTGCCTGTGAGCGAAGCATATTGAGACTTGTGAAGAGCCAGCACCTTCCGGATGATTTTTGGTCGGTGATGCCTTTTGTCTCCACTTTGTGTGAGAAATGGTCATCAAAATGGTTGCGTACATCTCCGTTGTAGGCTATCTTGTCAATACCTGCTGCATTGAGAGCATTTCTACGTGCCTTGTTTGCTGAATTCTCCTGATATTCAGATTGGAATTTGGTAAGCATTTCTTCAGAAATCTCACCCTTGTTCTGGGCGGCGGCCGATGATAATACCATCGTCATTGCCATTGCCATGATTGCATGTTTCATAATGTCAGACTCCTATTTCATATAAAAATTCAGGTGCCAGGTCAGCTCCATTGGCCCATTCTATTGTTGTTTTTGTTAATCCGTATTGAATGAATTTGTCTTTATCACGAAGTTCCTGAAATACTTCTCCTGTTAGGTATGGATATAAATCGACAGTTTTTGTAATTCCATCGTTGAATTTTATTCTCAAAAGATAATCTTTAATATAATCTACATCAGCAACTTTAAGCATAATATATTATTTTTTATTTCACATTGCAAAGGTACTAATTTATTGTAATAAATGCAATTTTTTTTACAAACGTATGCGGAAAGATTGGTAGGCCATCCCTCTTCCTCCCAAGCCTACCTTTTGATGTATAAGTCCGGAATTCAATACCTTGCCACCATTTTCATTGCTGGTGCCAAAGTCGAAATATCGTCGGAATTTAAACGTGTCGGTTATCAGATGATGCATTAGGAATGTTAGTGTCCCGTTGTCGCGTCCTGACTCCGAAGTGGCTATATATTGGCAATGAGCCACCCCGGCGGTGTCGTAGATACACACTTCCGCCTCGACCTTATTTTCGGTGCCGGCCATGAAAAACCGAATATTTTCAGGATATCTCTCTTTCAGATATTGCAATTCAGATGAGGTATGCACGGGCGTGGCATCATGACGGGATTTTAGACAATCTTCAAGAACCGGCATGAATTCCCATGCATTGTCTGTCTCCCGAATCCATGGGCTTAGAACAGCGGCTTTTTTCAGATTACGTTTTTGAAGAGTGTTCATCGTCGGAATTTCCCTCATGTCTATGACGGAGGAAAGATTGGTTACCCAGGGGAGTGCACCATATCTGAAAAGTGCATATAAATCTTCCTCGGCCGGAATCTTATGATATATATGTGGAACGGTTTTATAAAAAATTTCATTTATATCGTTCTCCCTACACCATGAAATCCATGTTTCAAAGACATCCAGCATGTCCGAGCCGTCGAAGTGGGAGAGTGGTGTAAGCCATCCACCGTAGGTAAGACCTTGATGTGAATAAAGTCTGTGGTTCACGATGTTTGCCGGTAGAATTGCAGTCGGTTTCCCCTTGCGAAAAGCAATCAGTGAGCAATCATTGAATCTGTCGGCATGGTAGTCCATGTAGCCTCTGAAATGCAATAGGGTCCCCTGTCGCGACTCGGCAACAAATTTGTCCCACATCGCGGCATCCTCACTCCGATATCTTCTTATGCTCCAATCGTTCTGCATTCAGACCACTGCCGTTTATTGTTTAACCAACTTTATTCTACAAAATTACTAAATAAAAGTTGTAAAACAAAATTGAAATCTAATTTTTTGCTGTTTTCACTGTAGGGTTGAACCATTGCCGTGATTGATGCGTTTTTGTATAAGGTTATTATGTTTTAATTTAATTTTTGTACTATGAGAAGCATTACGACATTCACACTTCAATATGCCCACCGTTTTTATGGTTTCAAGGGTGAGGCTCAGTATCTGCACGGACACACCGGGACTCTCACCATCGAGGTTGAAGATTCAATCAACAAGGGAGTGAATATGGTTTTCCCTTGTAATGAAATAAAAAAGGTGGCTTGGAATGTACTGAAAAATTTCGACCATGCCTTGATTCTCCGCGAAGATGACCCATTGCTTCCTGCCATTATGGATGTATATGAAAAACAAGGCATTCTTCATGGTCATCCACAAAACACCATGAAAGGAGAGGCGTATAAGACTGATTTGGTCACAGCTTTTCCCGACTGTAGGATTGTCGTCACAAAAGAGACTATGACCGTGGAGGGTATGATAAAGATTGTGTATGATTTGTTGAAAGATAAACTCAACATTGCTAAGATTAAGTTCACCAGCGGCGACAATGCAGCGGAACAGGAATATTCTCCTGAAGGCACAATGTCGCGTTGCCCGCTTTGCGGAATATTGCTCGATGAGAATGGCGTTTGCCCCAAGTGCGGTTATCGTCGGCCGTAATGGCGGCTTAACGGGTAACATAAAACGTTCAAAATCCTAAAGCCCCGACTCAAAAAATGGCAGTGACTGCGACCCCGGCCGCTGCCATTTTTTTTGAGTTGTGACCTAAGGCGGTTTTGGACATTTTTTTACTCTTACCAGTCGATCCATTTTTCAACATCTACGTCCTTGAAAAGTTCCGCTCTGGTGATGTTTGTGTCGAAGTCTTCGTTGCCAAGAAGGAACCGCTCTGCAAAGGCCGTCACTTCGGGATATTGGCTGAGCGGAAGCTGGCAGTGTCCGTGACCTCCCTCTATGGAAAAGCCCATTCTGTCTGCAATCCCGAAAGTTTGCCACACTTTCCGTGCCGCCTGACATGATACATAATTAGACTCTTCGGCGAGCCATTCAAAATCAGGATTGCCAAGCACCAGCAGGGCTCTCGGGGCAATCAGGGCAGCCACTTCATGATGGTCGATGGGGAGGTAACTAACATTGTCATCTGCAAATTGACGCATGCTTTCCTTAAACCAAGCGTAGTTTGTGCGTCCCAAAGTCTCAACATTACCTAATGTTTCCGAAACCCTCCATGAATCTACTCCACCGCCACCGGGTTCCTGAGCTATGGTAAGAGCAATCCGTTCATCCATGGCACCCGCAAACAGAGCCATTTTTCCCGCAAACGAGCAGCCTGTGACTCCAATGTGCTTTAAATCTATTCGCGACTCTTTCCCGACTATTTCAAGTCCGTCGATTATTCGGCTTATGCCCCAGGACCATGCGCTGTAGGCCCCGAACTCCTCATATTCGGGATACAGTCGGTTGATTGGTTCCTCGCCACGCTTTTGAGTGTGCGACATCACTTGCATAAAGTTGAATGCAATACCTGCTATTTTCTTACTCTCAAACAATTCCGGTGGAAGCGAACCGTATGGAAACATAATTCCAATCATAGCCGGGAAAGGACCCTCGCCTTCAGGGTATTTTATTACTGTCGAAAGATCAAGCACCTCACCTTTTTCATGCACTCTCACTCGCAGTGTGTCGCAATCCATGTATGCCTCAAGACTGTCGCGCTCCGTTGTTGGTTTCATGCCTGTCTCATAGTGTTGAAGCCTTTGGATAATCTCAGACCTATGTCGCTCCCAGTCGGCAAAATCAGTGGATCTGCCACTGCCGTCGGCCCATTCAAACGGGTCAGGCAATAAAGGAATTGCCGGCAACCTGTCTATATCCGGAAAATTGATTGCTGGGAGGTCAATTGCAGTGTTTTCTTGATTATATACAAAGGGTGGATCTGCATAAACGTGACATGCAAATGCCACAATAAATGTCAATGTGACCAAAAGATTTTTCATTATGTTAGATTTTAAGTTGCTTTATGCATTGCTGATAATATATATGATCTTGAAACAGACGGCATAGGATTGTCTTGCCCGTACAAACCAATGTGGGTATTCAGGCGTTGTGATTTAGTAGGTGGCATTCTATTGACATGCCACTTGATTATTCTACTTTTGCTTGCAAAAGTAGAATAAACCAATACCAAACCTTAAACTAAAAAACACACGTTATGAGCCATTCCAATATCGTAGGTCTTCTTGGTGACAAAGCGGACTATCTGCTTAACCATGTATGCAAAACCATCGACAAGTCGATGATCCATATTCCATCTGCAGATACTGTTGACAAATTATGGATTGACACGGACCGCAGCATTCCCGTCCTCAATAACATGCAACGTCTGCTTGGGCATGGCAGGCTTTCCAATACCGGCTACCTTTCTATTCTGCCTGTAGATCAGGATATCGAGCATTCCGCCGGAGCATCCTTTGCCCCAAACCCTATCTACTTCGATCCGGAAAACATTGTAAAACTTGCAATAGAAGGGGGCTGCAACGCAGTCGCATCCTCTTTCGGCAATCTTGGAGCCGTGGCTCGAAAATATGCCCACAAAATTCCTTTCCTCGTAAAGCTCAACCACAATGAGCTCCTCACATACCCCAACAGTTTCAATCAGGTTATGTTTGGCACAGTGAAGGAAGCCTGGAACATGGGTGCAGCTGCAGTCGGGGCCACCATTTATTTCGGCTCTGAACAAAGTCGCGAGCAACTTGTCAAGGTGGCCGAAGCCTTTGAATATGCCCATGAACTGGGCATGGTCACTGTGCTGTGGTGCTATCTTCGTAATGGTGCATTCAAGAAAGACGGAGTGGATTACCACACTGCAGCGGATCTCACAGGCCAGGCCAACCGTCTTGGCGTGACCATCAAGGCAGACATAGTGAAGCAGAAATTGCCTGCTACCAATGGGGGATTCAAGGCTCTGAATTTTGGCAAATATGACGACAAGATGTATTCCGAACTCACTACCGACCATCCAATCGACCTGTGTCGCTATCAGGTGGCCAACGGATATATGGGACGTGTGGGATTGATAAACTCCGGAGGGGCTTCCCACGGAGACTCGGATTTGGCAGACGCTGTATTCACAGCTGTCGTCAACAAGAGAGCCGGCGGCATGGGCCTGATCTGCGGACGCAAGGCGTTTCAACATCCTATGAAAGACGGCATCAAGCTTCTCAACACCATCCAAGACATATATCTTGATTCCGACATCACCATCGCCTGATTCCCTTTCCGCTCACTGCTAATGGTAAAAAGTCATTTACAAAACGGGACTCAACAACAGGAATCCCGTTTTTGTTAACACTTAATGTTTCATTATTTTCTCACGCTGTCCGTCGGGGTATGTCACTATATATACCCCCGATGGCTGGCGGTCCAACATCGAAACCAACGGACCTTCACCTTCAGCAACTTTTATACCCGAATCAGTGTAAACCACAAATTTCCCGGATGCTGAGCCGGCTTCGAAGGTCTCCACTCCTGATATTTCCTTTATATAGTCGGGAAGATAATAACCCACATGAGGAGGCTGATTATATGCTACATTCTGCCAGCATATTGCCATGCGGTAGGTGTGGTCCTGCATAAGGCATGGCACGCGGTTTGCAGACTCGATGGTGCTGGAGTTTATATAAATCTTTGAAGGGTCACTGCTGTTCCAAAGTATAACCTCCTCGCGCCAGTCGCCAAGAATGTCGGCGGAAAGACAAGGGGTGCTCTTCGATCCATTGCATGATGACCCTGACAGTTTGGCAAGAGTGGTTATCTCTCCATTTTCCCACTTTGTCACAGTGTTTCCGTCGAGAAGTTCATCCTGCAGGTCGCCATCCCAATATACGCGGAAGTTCATCGATGGAGACTTGCTGCTTACCACCTCTCCGGTAGCCGCGCTTCTCGGACGTCCATCGGCCGAACACCACATCTCATACCCCTCATTATTGGGATTGATGTCGGCCGCGCAACCTCTGCCGGTGTCACCGTCAGCCCTTGCACTGAAAAGTATCTCGCCGGTGGCTGCATCGTGAATGTCCCATCCGTAGGGACTCGACTCATGCACATCATATACCTGCAGGCCTTCCCTGCCGGGAATCATCTTGCCCAAATGAATGGCATCGCCATGCCCGAAGCCTGTGGCATATAGCAATTTGCCGTCATCATCTATGGCACATGCACCCCACACTATTTCATCCTTTCCATCCCCATCCACATCGCCTACGGTCAGATTATGGTTGCCGTTGCCGAAAGCTGTTTTGCTTCCGCTTCCTCTTGTGGCCGGTCCGGGGGTGTAAGTTTGGGATTTGCCATCCTTGTCTGTCACTTTATCTTTGCATCGTGAAAGCCGATTTGGTCAAAAGTTCGCTTTCACT
>JAMPAV010000001.1:62539-111573 GCA_023667055.1 Muribaculum sp.
GCCTGCAGGCCAAAAATAGCTCCAAGGCTGCGACCCCAGCCACTGCCATTTTTTTGAGTCGGGGCCTAAGTTGGAAGATATAAGATTGTGACATTAAAAAGTTGGTTAGTCAACTATATACATTTGCTATAAAATATGGAAAAATACGTATATGTTTAAAGCGAATAATTGCAAATTGAAACATAAATAAATTTTATTTTTATTGTTAACATTTATTAACAATAATTTATGCATATATATCGATATTTTATGTAATTTTGCGAAAAATTATACAAAAGGTTGTTAATGATTTCAAATAAATACTAATGAAAAAACTTTTACTTCCACTGTCACTATGTTGTGCATATCTGAATATATATGCAGTGATACCCCAGCTGGTCAACAGCGTGCTATATTCCGACTTCACTAATGCTATCACGCAAAGCGACAATCTTCCAGAAGGCTGGCACTCAAAAGGCATTGATGCCAAACCATCCGCGCAATGGAATTCTCTCTTCAGCAAATATTCATCCGACAACGCATATTCCCTTATGCTTTCAGGAGGGCAGGAGTCAGCGGTTTTTGCTTATACACCATCCGAATTTCAGGGAAATACTCCTTCCGACCAGTGGCTATACACACCGGAATTCGAGGTGACAGCTGACCCTATGCTAATAACATACACCGTATCAGCTGTCGGAAACACAGTAAGAAACAACTACAGCATATACATCTCGGAATCCGGACCCTCACAGGAAAACTTCTATGAGATAATGGGAAGCACCATCACCGGAAAAGGAGACAACGCCGCTTCGGAAATACGCTCATTCGTTCTTGACGGCTATCAGGGTGAGAAAGTTATTCTCGCTTTCGTCAATAACGGCAACACAACCGGAATGATGGGATTCGGAGAAATTTCTGTGGCACCTTTTTATCTCGCCCTCGACAATCCGGACAAATATCGCAACATTATAGTTGACGAAGACCATACCGGATTCACCGTCAATGGTCTCGTGGCTACCCCGGTCAACACACGAAACATGAAAGCCGTCCTGCAGACCTCCGCCGGCTACGAATACGAATATAATTTCAGCGGATCCATCAGCGCAACCCCGTCAGAAATGACCCTGCGTTTCCCCACCATCGACATGATGGGTCAATCAGCCACTGACTACACTATCACTATTACTCCTGACTACAAGGGCGCGGTCCCGGCTGTATTGTCAGGAACCATCAACTACGGTGAGCATACATATCCCGGAGTTCTTGTGCTTGAAGAACTAACCGGCACATGGTGTGGATATTGCACCTACGGAATTGGTTCCATGGAATACCTGCAGCATACCTACAACGGCACCGACGGACTCGCTATTGGTGTCGCAGTGCATGGCGGCAATGGGGCGGCAGCAGATCCCATGGAGATAAAGGAACTTATGTCGCTCACTGAGGCCATGGCCCGTCCGATGGGCTTCAGCGGATACCCACACATGATTGTCAACAGGTCTGCCGGCGGACACCCGGCGGAAATATTCAAACTCTGCGACCAACTTATAAGCAAAGGCTCATACGCCAATGTTAAAATCTCCGACATTGTCTTTGATGAAAAAACAAGGGAAATGACAGTGAAATACAATGCTTTCCTTTCCTTTGATGCTCATGTGGCAAATATCAACGCCCTTGCATACGTGACACAAAACAAGATGTCGGGAGTTGGTAAGGACTGGTTCCAGAACAATAATCTATGCAACTACACCACAGAGCAAATTGTGAAAGAAGTTGGTAATGAGGTTGCTCCCTATTATTCAGAATTCATAAATGGCGCACCTTCACTGATAAAGCTGGAATTCAATGACGTGGCAAGATACGCTTATCCATCTTTCTATGGCGAACGAATGGAAGGAGAATGGACAAAAGACACAGCAAAGGAATGCGAGATGAAATTCACACTTCCCGCCGATGTCACCGACTGGAGAAATGCCGAAGTTGCAATCATTCTTACCAATTCCAACACTGGCGAGGTTATAGCCGGCGACAGGATGCAGGCAACCGGCCTGACCGCTGTCGGAATGATTGAGAATGCCGATGAAATATCTGTAAGCACTTCAGGAAACGAACTGAAGATATTTTCTTCCGACGCGGGCAAAGCCGAACTCTTCACCACTGATGGCAGCAAGATAAGCACTCTGGCTATTTCTGCAGGTATGAATACATTCACTCCCGATGCAAAAGGACTTTTGATAGTGAAAGTGAATGCAGGATCCAAATCAAAATCATGTAAAATACTATTAATTTAATAAAACTGTTATGATGAAAAAATTTACTTTTGCTGCAATGGCTGCCCTCTTGGCTTCAAGCGCAATGGCAATCAACACCGAACCCGTAATCGACGCCGAAGGCGAGGAAGTGCTCTACACCCAATACATGAATGGCTATTCATTCGGATTTCAAGAAGACCTCGAACTTAAGGATGCGGCTATCTACTTTGCCGACGACAACAAGGTGTATTTCCTGAATATTGATGGCATGGATTATGACACTTTTGTGGTAGGCGAGAAGAAAGGCAACAAGATTGAAGTGGTCCTTCCGCAGCTTGTGGCCGATGAAGGAATTATGAGAATAAACTTCTCAGTGGTTGAGCCCGTTCCGACACCGGAGGATATCCTTGACCTATGGGGTGAGGAAATTGACCCCTATTATGCTCCCGTCAAAGATGCTGAGACTGTAGTCACTTTCACTATTGCTGAGGATGGCACAATCACACTTGATACACTTCCGGACAACAAGGGAATCGGCTCGGTGGAAGTTCCAAATCTTTCCTATTTTGACTGCATGTATGCTATCACTGAAATGAAATATACACCAAACATTCCAACAGCTGTTGACTCCGTTGAAAACACGACTGTATCAGAAGAATACTATGACCTCAGTGGCCGCTATGTGGCAAATCCGTCAGAGGGCGGAATATATGTCAAGATTGCTACAAAGGCAGATGGCAGCCGCAAAATCAACAAAGTATTTAAATAATTCAACTTTCAGTTGAGGTTTATGGGTTTATAAACCCATAAACCCAAAGTAAAGAGTCCAACATGAAAATTCTAAAAACATTAGGTATTTTACTAACGGCTCTGTGTCTTCCCTGCATGTCGCAGGCTCAGATCACAATCCAGGAGGCCAAGACCCTTATAAAAGAGGGTAAGGCCAAGAAATTACCGGAATACAAAATTTTTAGGGATTGCACAGATTCCGGCATCAAAATACCCAATGCATCTGATGCATTGGTTGGCACTGTGAAGACCGACAAAAAAGATTCTTCTTCCGAAGAGGGACTCATCAAGCAATCTTTCAAGGTCCCCTCTAAGGTCACAAACGGCGGGTCGGAGGTTTATGGTTTTTGCCGATACAGTGAAGACGAGACAGTGATGCCCGTCGGTCTCTACTATATAGAACCGAATGGACTTCTACCTATGTGGGAGGATGAGTTCTACTATACGGAATTTTATACTCTCAACAACGGTTTTCTCTACAATGGCAGTCTTATAGGCACAGCCACATACGCATTCATGGGATACATGTTCGGATATTCACGTCTGGTGATTGACTTCGAGACAGGTCGCATTATAAGCCGCACTGATTACGATTTCCAAAACCCTGATGTCATAACCTACGAGCTTATTGCTTACAACACAAACGACGGTTGCGTGTATGGAACAGCCCGGGCTAACGATGGGAAATACCATTGGTATCGCACCTCAATGGAAGATCTTGGAAGTGGCGACGACTTGGGTGTGACCAGTCCTGACATTACATCTCTTTGCTATAATGAAATTGACAATGCCTTTTACGGCACAGACCTTAACGGCTATTTTGTGAAAATCGACCTTGAGGGCAACTGCACACAGCTTTTCAAGCTGGATGCCTCCGACATCAACTTCAAATCAATGGCATCGCTTGTGTATTGTCCGGTAGAGAAACTTTACTATACAAATCTCCGATCCACCGGCTACGGCTATATTATGGCCATTGATGCTGAGAAAAAAGTGATTGTCAGCAAAGACAGAATGCCCGTAAAGGCTCAGTTCAGCGTGATGGTCACCACCGATGAAGTGGTAGAGAATCCCATGAAACCGCTTGCCCCTCAAATCAAGAGCCTCACTTTTGAAGATGGAAGCACCACGGGATACGGAGATTTTGTCATGCCCTCTATTTCTGTAAGCGATCAACCTCTTGCAGGTGAAATTCTGGCTTATCCAAGTGTCAATGGTGTGATGGTTGCCCCTGAAGGTATTCTATCGGCCCCCGGTGAAACACTCAGGGTTGATTTCACAGATCTTCCCGAGGGCAGGAACACTTTCAAGATGTTTGTCAGATATGATGGCATCTCAAGCCGCACTGCCACTGAGACAATCTATCTCGGCAATGATGTGCCGTTGGCTCCAAAGAACGTGCAAATCAATGATTCTTTGGTGAGATGGTCGGCCGTTCGCAAAGGTGTCAACGATGCATTCCTTGCAAGGAATGAACTCAGATACAAGGTATATGTCAATGATGAATACATCGGGGAGACAGAAAACACAAGAATGCCTATATCGCTTCCAAAAGACAAGGAATATGCACTCTACACAGCCAAGGTGATTGCAGTTTGCCGTGGTAAGGAATCGGAACCCGCTTTTTCAAGTGGATTGGCTTCAGGCGCACCTTTCAATCTGCCTCTCTATATCATACCGACAGAGGAGCAATCAAACCTCTGCAGCATCTCCAACAGCAATATGGACGAGGCCATGTGGTGGTATAACGACTACTACGATGCTTTCGTGATGGGCTACAATGACTATAGGAAGAGCGACGACTGGGTGATTATGCCTCCTTTTGAAGTGAAGGACACTGAAAAGTATTATCAGCTTTCCTTTGAGATTGCAAGGGCAAGCCAGAAATATACTGAGGAGTTCCTGAGCGTATATACCGGAACTTCCAACAAGCCGGAAAGCATGACCAACGAAATAATGGCTCCGTTCTCCCCCATCAACTACGGCACTACCTACGACAAATACATAATACCTTTCAAGGTGGGTGTAGATGGTGGATGCCATGTAGGATTCCATTGCACGTCTGATGCCGGACAGTATGGCATGCGTCTCAAGAATATTTTCATCGTTGACAACAACATCACGGATGAATCCCCGGCTCAGGTGCTCAACCTTGACATACAGCCCTACGAGGCCGGTGAACTGAAGGCCGATATTTCGTTTAATCTTCCCCGAAAAACCCTCTTCGGCGATCAGCTTCCAAAGGATGTGGAGGTAAGCGCTATAATAATGGGCGTGGATACAATCACCGTCAGCGGTCGTCCGGGTGAAAGGATGAAAGCAGTCATACCCACTCACCAGGGCAGAAACGTCATCAGCGTCATGACCAAACTCGGCGATTTGGGTTCGGTGGAGACAGAAGCCACTGTCGTCACAGGTGTGATGCAACCCGAGACACCGGTAGTAAACGGACTCACCATTGCTCCCGACATGCAGAGCATGACAATGACTTGGAAACCGGTCACCACCGGCATGGAAGGTGGCTACGTAGTTCCTGAGGATATCACCTACGTCATCTATCAGCAGAAACAGACTGTGCTGGGTGCGGATTATTGGGATGAGATAGCTAACGTGGGCACAGCCACAAGCTACACCTTCGTATGCGAACCCGGTGCACCCCTCGACTTGGTCACTATCGGAGTGGCATCCTTCAATGCAGCGGGTACCAACGGTTATGTAGGTGCGGGACAAGGTCAGGTAGGCACACCATATACAGTACCGATGGAGGAGGATTTCTCAAAAGGATATATCAACCTGAATCCATGGTTGATACTTGACCCGAACCCATCTTACTCAGCCGAATATGAGGTGATCGAGACAGTGGAGGTTGGCAATTTCGACACAGACGCCGAGTATCTCATGATAGGTCAGGGTGAGAAAGGGTCGAAGGGTCGCCTTGCAGTGCCACGTTTCACTTCCATGGATCTTCAGAATGCCAATATCTCAATGACTGTATATACCGGAGCAAAGGCTGCCCCGATGACAATATACGCCGGTTATCAGGGGGCCCAGAAGCTTTTGGTGATGGGAAATATCGAAGCCAATCCGGAAGGTCCAGAATTCTCTACGGTGACGTTCAACATACCGGAACAGGCCATGGGACATTATTGGGTGCAGATCTATATTGACTCCGAATTCAAGGAAGAGGACCAACTTTTCATGATGCAGAATATAAGCGTTCAGCCTGGCGAATACACCGCTGTATCTACTCTCGGAGAAGAAAAAGTGAAGGTGTCAGGAGCCACCGGACAGATTATAGTGGAAGGATGCGAAAACAAGCAAGTCAGCATTACATCTTCCGACGGCATGGTGTTTGCAAATGAGACAGTGACTTCAAATGTCAAGACATACCCGCTTGCCAAGGGTATATATGTAGTGACAGTAGGAAGCAAATCCTTTAAGATTGCAGTGAAATAATGGTCATCTTACAATAAAGCAAAGGCCGCCCACTTCCCCAAGTGAGCGGCTTTTACTTTTTACTCATTACTTATCACTTGCTATACTTATCACTTGCTATGGTTCTTCATGGTGACAAGTATGGCACCGTTGGCACCTCTAGAACCATACTGGGACGCATCCTTCAGCACTTCCACATGATCCACATCCTGAAGACTGATGTGGTCGATGGAATTAATCTGCACCCCGTCCACCATATAAAGAGGTTCACTTGAAAGCATCAGTGATCTCTGACCTCTGATGTTGACTGAATAATTGCCACGGCTTCCGGTAATGGTAAGTCCGGCCACCATACCTTTCAGCGCACCAAGTATATCACGCTCACCCGTTGCTCTCAATTGCTCCCCGCTAATTCCTGAGCTCACACCGGTAAATTCGCGGCGTTTCACGTATCCGTAACCTGTATTAGCGAGTTCCTCGTCATACTCAACCTTCGGCGCGATACCAACTTCATTTGCAAGAACTATCTTCATGCTCTTTTTTCCCTCTACTGGTATGCGGATTTTCTTTTTCTTTTTCAACTCTATCGTAATGGTGTCGTCAGCCTCCACGTTGGTAAGCCCGAAACGTCCCTGTTTGTCGGTTGTGGCATACCGTTTTGGATTCTTCACATATATCTTTACCTTCTTCACAGGCTGCAGTGTATTGTCGAGAAGCAGTCCGTTGAACGGCACATCTTCCTCGGCATGTATCACCAAAGGGATTGCCATAAATGTCATTCCAAGAAATTTAAAAATCCGCTGCATATCAAAATTTATATTGTTTCAGTATCGAGAGTCAACTGACGCTGCCATTTGATAAAAATAAAAGTGCATGCCAACATTGTCAACATACCAATTACCTCACTTGCAAAGAGAGGCAATCCAACACCCTCCACGTATGCCCCGAGAGGTGCATAGCAAATGAACGACACGCATAAAGCCGTCATGAACATGGCAGGAATCATAGTGATCAGATAAGCCTTCCCGTAGCGTGCAAGATACACACTGCAAGCCCACAAAGTGAATATAGAAAGGGTCTGGTTGCACCACGCGAAGTATCGCCACAGGACATCGAAATTTATATTAAGAAGCAAGAAGCAAACACCCACTACAGGCAAGGTGACCAACAGACGCTTTATGAATTTCTTCTGTTCAAGCCCTATTGAATCGGCAATAATCAGTCGCAGGCTTCGCATTGCAGTGTCGCCTGTGGTGATAGGGGCCGCTATCACACCAAGTATGGCAAGAATACCACCAAACGTGCCAAGCCATGTCACACACACATCATGCACCAGAATGCCGGCATCTGAGCCGTTTTCGGCCATGTATCCGGCAAGTTTCTCATAGCCTCCTGTAAAAGCTATCGCAGCAGCAGCCCATATAAGAGCCACTATTCCTTCCGACACCATGGCACCGTAGAAAACCTTTCGTCCATGCTTCTCATTGTTAAGGCAACGGGCCATCATGGGACTCTGGGTGGCATGGAAGCCTGAGATTGCACCACACGCAATCGAAATACACATCATGGGCAATATGGGGGCCGACTCTCCGGCCGGATGTCTGTTGAATAATCCGTCGGAAAATCCATCGGGAATTACAACTCCATTGAATATCATATATCCCATTATGCCGACAGCCATGAAAAGAAGGGCGAAACCAAACAGTGGATACAGATTGCCTATCAGTTTATCCACAGGCAAGAGAGTGGCCAATATGTAGTAAAGGAAAATGCAGCTTGCCCAGAAAGTGGCATTGAGATTTTCAGGTGTGAGCGTGGCAAGCAGATTGGCCGGTGTGCGCACAAACACAGCTATGACCATCACAAGCAAAACACAAGTGAACACACTCATCACCATCTTTACCTTTTTGCCAAGCTCACTGCCTACAATTTCCGGCAATGATTTGCCTCCGAGTCTGAGTGAAATCATGCCTGAAATGAAGTCATGTACTGCTCCTGCGAATATAGTCCCAAGCACTATCCACAGAAATGCCGACGGCCCATACATTATGCCCATTATGGCACCGAATATCGGGCCCACTCCGGCTATATTAAGAAATTGAATCAGATATACTCTCCATGTGGGCATCTCCACATAGTCGATGCCGTCGGCCATAGTGGTGGCAGGAGTCTTCCGTCGGGGATCTGTCTTAAACACCCTCTCCACAATGCCGCCATAAAGAAAATATCCCGCTATTAATGCTACAAGCGCTATCAAAAAAGATGTCATATATATTGTTTTATTGAGCAAGATACAGAATGAAATCACAAAGATACAACAAAATTCCCATTTTAAGAATTTGTCAGATAAAATTTAACTTTATTTGGCAAGTGAGGTACCAAGAAAACATGCGGCAACACCGAGGATGATGCTAAGGGTTATATAAAGAAGGCAGAGTAGCCATTGTCCCTGACGCAGCAATTCGAGGTTATCATTGCTGAATGTGGAGAAGGTAGTGAAACCACCGCATAAACCGGCTGTCAGGAAAAGACGCAATTCAGCCGACATGTTCAGTTTTGATGAAAGGGCATAAAACAAGCCTATCAAAAAACTTCCTACAATATTCACTGTGAAAGTGGCCCAGGGAAAATTATAGATTGAGATGCGCTCATGCATGAGCATCTGCACGCCATATCTCATCACACTTCCCAATCCCCCTCCTATAAAAATTGCTATGTAATTCATTTGATTAATTTATAAACTTTCGCAAGCTGAAGTTGAAGGTTAAAAGGTTAAAAGTTTAGGAGTTTAATCTGCCTATTGATGTGTTTCATACAGAAGGCATTGCTTTATCACTCGATGAGCCAGGAAGAGATGCGGCGGGTCTTTGAGGAGAAGTTGGCTCCTATCTTGATAATGCGGCGCGGGTCGTTCTGATATCTCAGTGCATATTCCTTCTCGTTGATCTGCCTGAGGGCGGCCTGGGGAGTGCCGTCGTATTTAAGCTCGATGATGTAGATGAAATCCTCGGTCTTTATCACCATGTCGATGCTGCCGTCGGAGGTCATCACCTCAGCGTCGGTCTCAATGCCTATGAGCGACATCAGGAGAAAGAAGGCATTCTGGAAATTGTTCTCGTTGTCCATCTTCAGCTTGTATGGCACGCCGGCGAAGAAAATCTGAAGGGCCTCCATGAATTTCTCCGGATTGCCGAGAATCAGCGAGACAATGAGGTTGTTCAGGACGTATGAAGTATCCCCGACCTTCACATGCACATACCGGGGAAGAAGCAGCTTGAAGAAACCCTGTTTCACCTCGTTGTTGGGGATGCCGAGGTGGTATTTGTGCAGCCGCTTGTTGTAGCTTTTGATTGTGAGGTATCCGGTCTGGTACATCAGGGCGATTGGCTTGGGATCAAGCAGGTCGAAGCCCTTCAGCTCGTCCTCATCGCAATATATGTCGAGATATTCCTGCAGATTCACCCTGATTCTGCTGAGAGACTCCACGAGCAGCGATGGAAAACCGGTCTCATTCCAGTAATTGGATATGCTGTGACTTGCAAGGCAGTTAAGCAACGACCATGGATTGTAGATGTCGCTTCCTCTTTTTGCAAACCTGTAGCCGTCGTAGTTCTTCTTCAACTTGGCGCAAGCCCGGTCAAAAGAGATTTCGTATTCTTCAGCCAATGCACTTATGCCAATCTTGAAGTAATCGTAAAGTTCCTTTTCAGTGATGCCACAAATGTCGGCGAACTCATCATCAAAGGTAATGTCCCTAAGGTTGTTGAGACCGGAGAAGACAGAGAGTTTGCTGAAACGGCTCACACCGGTCATGAAGACGAGCTGTATGTCGTCGGCGCATGTCTTGAAGTTGGAGTAGAGTGCGGCCAACTTCTCACGGTAAGCCTCGAAGTTATCCTTATTGAGGTTCTTTACAAGCGGTTTGTCATATTCATCCACAAGGATTATGCACTGCCTGCCGGTCTGATGATGGGCTACCTTTATTACATTGCGGAATCTTGTGGTGACATCCCTTGTCTCTGCTACTATACTATATTTCTTTTCCCATTCCCTAAGCAGATTGTCTATCACAATATCAAGATTGTCCGGACTTGTATATTCCCCAGCATTCAGGTCAAGGTGAAGCACGGGCCTTGACTGCCAGTCCCAGTCCATAGAATCTGCATAGAGACCCTTGAAGAGGTCTCTCTCTCCCTGGAAGAAATAGCGCATGGCCGACAGAAACAGGCTCTTGCCGAAGCGACGCGGACGCGCAAGGAAGAAGTATTTGCTTCTCCCTCTTAATATTCTCTCTATATACTGTGTCTTGTCAACGTAATGTGCCTCGTCAAGCCGCAGGGTCTTGAAATCCTGCTGGCCTATGGCATACAAGTACTTGTCTTCCTCAATAGATCTATCTTTTTCCATGCTTGCTCCTCTCCTTTATCTATTACAACGCAGAAACGTTTATTATTTCTTCTTTTTCTCCTCTTTTTGTCGTTTTTTCTCGGCCTTTTTCTCCTCTTTCATTTTCTTTTTCGCTTCCTTAAACTGTTTTTTCTCCTCTTTTGACATTAGTTCCTGAAGTCTGAAGCTTATTGGGAGTATGAAATATGATTTCACGGGCTTGCCACATAGCCGTCCGGGAAGCCAATCAGGCATATCGCCGGCGACTCTCAGTGCTTCTGCATCCAGACTCTCGTCGATTCCTTTGACCACCCTGGGTTCTGTGACCTTTCCTTCCTCATTAATGATGAACTGGACTATTACACGACCATGTATGTTCTTTCTATAAGCCTCTCCCGGATATTTGATGTTTTTTGAAAGATATTTCATAATGCCGTTTATGCCTCCAGGGAATGCTGCCGTCACTTCCACGATGGTGAATGTCTCTCCATCAGGTCCTGCCTTTATCTCTTTTCCCTTGGCATTTGGATTCACAGTATCTGCCGACGGGACATCATAAGTCAGCACAAATCCATCGAATTTCTCCGGCATGAATCGGATATAATTGTCGGGAATAGGATCTGAAAGTTTGATTAGGTCCTGAATGATGAAATCCACTGTGAAATCCTCGTCGGTCTTTAAATTTGGAAATTGGAATGTTGAGGCATATCGGAGTTCATTTTCCGGAAGAATATACCATACGCACACCGGTTTGCCTATTGCCTGCTGAAGACCTTTCCCCTTGAGTTGGAATTTGAAGCCATCTGTCTGACCCTCTTTGTCCGGCCCGGAGTAGGTGACACTCTCCACCTCGAAATCCTTTGCCACATCGGTATCGGTGATAGTCTTGATGGTGGTTGACACTTCCGGAGGAAGTGCATACCGGCAGTGAGCTGTCAAGCCTCCGAAGAATACGGTAAGCAATAGGATGATAATCTGAAATTGTTTCATAATCTTTATGTTTAAATTTGTTATTCATTCCACAAATTTAAACATAAATCCTCAAAATACCAAATATTATCACATTTGCCTTATATTGATTTACAGCAATGCAGCTAAATTAAAGTATGAACACAAAATAAATGTGCATTTTATCTTCTGCAATGGATGGGAGTGATTTTGACTCCAACGCTAATCCGGCTTCGCCGGTTGGGGCGCGGATTTGGCGCGGATTTCTTATATTTCAATGCTTCGGCATGGCAATACAGATTGATTTCGCTCAGCGAAATCTCGGATCGAAGCCGATGGATGCGGAATTTGCTCCAGCAATCAAAATGTACAATTACTTTGTGCGTGTACTATAAAATCTTCACAAGTCAATTTATAGAACCTGCCTTAAGGGACTTCAAGCCCCTTACACAGGAGGGAAACCGATGTTTTCTGTGATTAATTTAGCGACATTATGATTTACAAATGACAAGGGTAGATATATGCCTTTGGTAAGTATTTTGAACAAATAACATCCTTTTTTGTTGTTTTATTATATCTAACTAAAAAATTGTCGTTGATTCTTTCAGAATGACTTACATTCGGTTTACATCTTGTAAATTTGAATACATCAACGACATTACTACAACTACTTATGAGAAAAATATTTACACTTTTATGTCTGGTCATTGCATGTCAGCTGCACCTGTATGCACAAGTCATCAATTACCACGGCACAGTCGTTGACGCAGACACACAGGAACCACTCATCGGCGCCACAATCATGCCTGTCGGCGGCGGAAAGGGTGTCACCACCGACCTTGACGGAAAATTCACACTTTCAGTTCCCAAATCAGTGATGCAGATCAACGTGTCATACGTAGGCTATACCCCAATGACAATCAATCTCTCCAACAATATGGTGATAAAGATGCACTCTGTGGCCACCAACCTCGATGATGTGATGGTGGTGGCTTTCGGTTCCACCACCAAGGAGGCCTTCACCGGTTCGGCATCTGTGATACGTGCCGATGAGCTCCAGACCAAAACCACCGCCAACGTGGCGAATGCCCTTGTGGGCAGTGTGCCGGGATTGCAACTGCGTTCCTCATCCGGAGCACCCGGTGCCGGTAACGGCAGTCTGAGCATCAGAGGCTTGTCGTCCATTTATTCAGGCACACAACCACTCATCATAGTGGATGGCGCTCCCTACACTGAAAGTCTCGGCAACATATCCCAGGATGACATTGCATCAATTTCAGTGCTGAAAGATGCAGCCTCAGCAGCTCTTTATGGAGCACGCGGTGCATCAGGAGTCATAATAATCACCACCAAGAAGGGCAACAACCATGAGTCTGAAATAAAAATCAATGCCAAGTGGGGAGCCAACAGCCGTGCAGTACAAGACTACGACGTAATCACGGATCCGGGTGAATACTATGAGGCATTCTACGCCCAAATTTTCAACTACAATACTTTCCAAATGGGAATGTCGGCCGAGGAGGCAAATGCCAAAGCCAACGAGTCACTCATTAATCTTCTAAAATATAATGTATTCACAGTGCCCGAGGGTGAAAATCTCATCGGCCTCAATGGCAAGATGAATCCCAACGCCACACTTGGACGCTACTATCAGCTCAATGGTGAAAACCGCTATCTCATTCCCGACGATTTCAACGACATTGCCTACAAGACAGGTTTCCGCCAGGAATACAACCTGAGCATGACCGGCGGCAACAGACGCTCAAACTTCTATGCAAGCCTTAATTATCTTGGAGAAGAAGGCATATTGAAACCATCCAACTACGACCGCATCACCGCCCAGCTTCGTGCAGAATACCAGCTAAAGAAATGGCTGAGGGTAGGAGGCAGGGTATCATATACGCATACATCCACCACAGGCAACTCCAACATAAGCGACTCTGCCCAGAACGCCACCAATGTGCTTTACTTCACATCTATGGCCGCGCCCATATTCCCTATGTATATTCGCACATTTGACAACACAGGCGGATCATCCGGCACTCCTTATATAATTACAGATGCCAGCGGTGTGCCATCGTACGACTTCGGAGTCACCACATACGTCAACGGGTCGCGCCCCTTCATGGCCCCGGGCAATCCGATAGGCGCACAGGCCCTTGATGTGGCCAACACTTCCTACAATAATCTTAACGCCACCATCAATGCCACCCTCGACTTCACAAGTTATCTGAAGCTTGACGTGCTTAGCAATGTCAGCTGGGGACTGGGGCAATATGAATATTACGGAAGTTCACTCAACTCACTCAACACCTCAGTCAACGGCAAACTCACAAAGAATGACACCAACACAGTGAGAACCAACAATTCGCAGACCCTCACTTTCTATAAGTATTTCGGAGACCACTATCTGAATGTACTCGCCGGACATGAATATTACCGCTCCGACACCAATTTCCTGCAGGGATATGCCGAAGGTGGGTTTTCGCCCGAAATACTTGAGCTTTTCGCATTTGCCAACCATAACTTCAGCAGCAACACCTCCTATAAGTCACGCTACAACGTGGAGGGGTGGCTGGGAAGCGCACAATATAACTTCCGTGAGAAATACTATGCCTCCGCATCCTATCGCCGGGATGCATCCTCGCGTTTTGCAAAGTCACACCGCTGGGGCAACTTCTGGAGCGCCGGGGCTGCATGGATCATTTCAAAGGAAAACTTCATGGACAAGACACGCCGCTGGCTCGACTATCTGAAACTTAAGGTAAGCGTGGGCCAGCAAGGCAACGACAACCTGGGTGGCAACTATTACTGGACCGACAACTATACGCTCACCCCAAGTTCAGACACCTCAGTGTCTCCCATATTCCGTGCGCTTGGCAACAAGGACATCACCTGGGAGACCACCACCAACATGAACGTGGGCGTAGAGTTCGGTTTCTTCAAAAACCGTCTGTCGGGCAACATTGATTTCTACGACAAGAATACCCGCGACCTCCTTTTCTATATCTCCATACCGGAATCGATGGGTTCGCAGGGATACTACGGCAACATAGGCAAGATCCGCAACTTGGGAGTGGAAATATCGCTTGAGGCAATTCCGGTGCAGACAAAGGATTTTGAATGGACCTTGGGCGCCAACATCTCCACCAACAAAACCAAGATAATTTCGCTTCCATCTCAGAAGACCGAAAACTATGGCGGTTTCTTTGAAAGCAACCACTGGTTTGAGGAAGGTGGTCAGCTCTATAACTACATGACATACGCATACGCCGGAATCAACGACAAGGGAGAGGCCCTTTACTACTATGACCCCGGACAGATGTCGGACGATGGAAGCATCAACAGCGCATACCCCGGCAAAATAAAGTCGATGCAATATGTCACCACAAAGACCACCGAGGCATCACGCTATGCCGTGGGCTCTATTCTTCCGAAGGCATACGGAGGTTTCACCACATCGGCACGTCTCAAATGGTTTGACTTCACCCTTAATTTCGACTATCAGATAGGCGGCAAGGTGATGGACACCCGCTACATGAGTCTTATGGCGCCGGATGCCAACCTCAGCTCTACATCCGCCACCAACATCCACAAGGACTACATAAAG
Source organism: Muribaculum sp. (assembly GCA_023667055.1). Classification (GTDB taxonomy): domain Bacteria; phylum Bacteroidota; class Bacteroidia; order Bacteroidales; family Muribaculaceae; genus Lepagella. Next base: position 77,942 of record JAMPAV010000001.1, read on the forward strand.
GAATGGAGTCCTTCCAACACATCATCCAATCTTCCACGCTGGCAGCAGGGCGACCAGTATGGATATGTGGCATCCGACCGGTTCCTCACAAATGCAAGTTATCTCAACTTCCAGTCGTTTGTGGTAGGATTTACAGTGCCGCATTTCTGCAAAGAGATTGAAAAACTCCGCATCTATTGCGCCGGTGAGAATTTGTGCTTCTGGTCGGCCCGCAAGGGACTTGACCCCCGCTATTCTTTCGATGGAAACACGGCACTCGGCGCCTATTCTCCGATGCGAAGCATATCGGGAGGCATTGAAGTTACTTTTTAAGGATAAAGAGTTAAGAGTTAAGAGTAATGTAGCTAAATCAGGGGGCTTGAAGCCCCTTACACAGGAGGAAAACCGATGACTACAGTGATTAATTCAGTGACATTAGAGTTAAGAGTTAAGGGCAATGTCGCTAAATCAGGGGGCTTGAAGCCCCTTACACAGGAGGAAAACCGATGACTACAGTGATTAATTCAGTGACATTAGAGTTAAGGGGTAAGGAGAATTATTTATTGGAAATTTATTTATTTCAGCAATAGATACTTAAAATATAAGGAAAATGAAGAAAAGTTCACTATATATATCAGCTGTGGCGCTAATGCTGCTTTCCACATCCTGCATACAGGAGTTTGCAGCCGAACAGAATGACTATATCACCACCGACCAGGCTGCCAATGCACCCGGATCGTATGACAACTTTGTGAATGGCATCATCGACAACAACAACGGCCACCCTACCATAGCCGGCGGTCTTGCCAATGACTTCGGCTATTCCTCTTTCTATCTCGAAAGGGATGCCTGCGGCAACGATATGGTGGCATACGGAGGTAATATCAATTGGTTTACCTCATGGTATCAGTCAAGCTACAAACTCGGCCCTACATATAGCAGGGACTGCCAGTTTCCCTGGACTTTCTACTACCGCCAGATACATGCCTGCAACATTGTGCTCGGCATGGCCGGCGAGCAACCAGAGCCATCCAGAATCACCGGAGCCGGAATAGCCTACACCATGCGCGCTCTGTATTATCTTGAACTTGCACAATTGTTCGCACCAAGGACATACGGAACCGACAAGGAGGCCCCCACAGTGCCCATAGTCACTGAAAAGACCACCACACAGGAATCGCAAAACAATCCACGCGCCACAAACGAGAAAATATTTGAGTTCATACTCTCCGACCTCAGCAAGGCCGAGACGATGCTTGCCGACTATAAGAGAACTGACAAATACACTCCCGACCTGTCGGTGGTGTATGGACTTAAGGCACGGGCCTATCTTGTGATGTGCGACTGGCCCAATGCTGAGAAATATGCCAAACTGGCGATGCAGGGCTACGAGGTGCTTACAGCGGAGCAATACACCGACCGCAACCACGGCTTCAACGATGCCAATTTCGGCAATTCCTGGATGTTTGCCATAAATGTGAAACCTACCGATCCATGTCAGACTTCATTCGACGGCGACAACAGCTGGGGCACATGGATGATCTGCGAGTTTCCTACCGGCGACGGAGGCCTTGGCTACCTTAACTCTTACGGTGCATCGCTTATAATGGACCGTCATCTCTATGAGACGCTTCCCGCGACAGACTGCCGCAAGAAATGCTTCCTTGATTTCTCTCTCGACGAGATGACATCGAAAGATGAGATAGTGGCGGCTCTCGCCGAATATTCTGATGTGCCTGAGAATGTATATGGCACCGGACTCGCCCAGCAGCAGTTTGGCGGTCTGCCCCTTAAGTTCCGCTCTAAGGATGGCAACCACGACAGTCCGCAATATGTGGGATGGTGTGTGGATATCCCCATCATGCGAGTGGAGGAGATGAAACTCATAGAGGCGGAGGCCGCCGGAATGCAGAATGAGGGCAACGGCATATCATTGCTCACAACTTTTGCCCTTACACGCGACCCCAACTATGTATATGGCCAACACAATGAGGCTTACTACAATGAAAGCACGCCGGCATTCCGGAATGAGATATGGTGGCAGCGACGCGTCGAATTCTGGGGTGAGGGACTCGCCACATTCGACATCAAGCGTCTGCAAAAGGGTATAATAAGGAGTTATCCCGGCACCAACCACATCGAGGGCTACCGCTGGAATGTGGAGAATGTGCCGGAATGGATGAATTTCTGCATATATCAAAGTGAGAGCAACTATAACAAGGCGATAGTCAATAATCCCGCACCGGTGGCTCCTACCGGAGATTCGCCTGAGTATATATGGTAGTTGCGCTATGACATCTGAAGCATCCGCTCTATGGGGCGGATTGCTTTTTTCGCCACTTCCGGATCCACCACTATCTCGGGTTTTTCGTCGCGGAGTGCGTTGCGCAGTTTCTCAAGGGTGATCATGCGCATGAAGTCGCATTCGTTGCATTGGCATTCGGCATCCTGGGCCGGGGCTGCCAGAAAGTTCTTCTCAGGGCATGCCTTGCGCATGTCGAAGAGTATGCCGCTTTCCGTCACAACTATATATTCCTTTGCATCGTCATTTCTTGCGAAGTCGAGGAGGGCGGCGGTGCTTCCCACTTTATCCGCTATTATCTGAAGAGGCCTGCGGCATTCCGGATGTACCAATATCTTGGCTCCGGGATGCTCTTTTTTCATCTCCACTATCGCCTCGAGGGAGAATCGGTCGTGCACATGGCAAGCTCCGTTCCAGAGCATCATCTGCCGGCCTGTGACTGAGTTTATGTATTCTCCTAAATTATGGTCAGGGCCAAATATTATTTTCTCATCTTCCGGAAGCGCCTCCACAATCTTTCGTGCATTGCCCGATGTCACCACAATGTCGGTATGGGCTTTCACGGCGGCGGAGGTGTTGACATAGCTTATCACCGTATGATCGGGATGTTGCCTGACGAATTTCTCAAATTCCACAGGGTCGCAACTGTCGGCAAGCGAGCATCCGGCATTGGGGTCGGGAATGATGACCTTGCGGTCCGGACAGAGTATCTTGGCAGTTTCTCCCATGAAGTGCACGCCACACATCACTATTATCTTTGCATCTGTCTCGGCAGCCTTGCGGGCGAGGGCAAGGGAGTCGCCTATGAAATCCGCCACTTCCTTCACTTCATCGCGCTGATAGTAGTGGGCCATTATCACTGCATTCTTCTCTTCTTTGAGTTGCTTTATTTCTTCGGCTATTTCGGAAAGCCCGGAATTTTTCGGGGTCATTTGTTTTTCTTTTAAATTTAAATAAAAAATTAAAAATTTAATCAAAATTAAAACAACAAAATTAAAGCGTGTAGATAAATGTCCATTACTTTTCCTCTCTAAATTTGGAAATGTCGGTTATCTTACGAATCCTCAGGTTTATCTACAGGTTATGAAATCTCAAAACATTGATAAATCGCATGATGTCGTTTTTATCTACACGCTGTAAATAAGTGCAAAGTTAATAAATTCTTTTGTAAATATTGTAGAAAAACCTGCCAAATTACATGGATAAGGGGTAAATTTCAATGTAGATAAAAGGGGTAGGATTGTAGATTCTCTCCGGTGAGGTCTTGAGGTATATAAAGCGTGGGTTGTGAATCATCGGTTTATCTTCTTTTTCTACTGACTTGTCAACCGCTTATGGACATTTATCTACAGGATATCTACACATCGCTGCAATGTGCGTAGGGACGTGCCTTTGGCACGTAATATAAAAAAAACGTGCCGAAGGCACGTCCCTACGATGTTGTGTCATGAGGATATACTGTGGCAGTTATAAAAGAATAAAAAAAGGATGCTCGCGAGAGCATCCTTTTATGATTGGGCAAATCTTGGATTAGCCGTTTACTTTCTTCATGTGAGCGATGAGGTCGAGCACCTTGTTGGAGTAGCCGATCTCATTGTCATACCAGGAAATGACCTTAACGAAGTTTTCGGTCAAATATACGCCGGCGTTTGCATCGAAGATAGAAGTGCGGGTGTCGCCGAGGAAGTCGCTTGAAACGACTGCATCCTCAGTGTAGCCGAGTACTCCCTTGAGTTCGCCTTCAGCAGCTTCCTTCATGGCAGCGCAGATAGCTTCCTTGGTAGCGGGCTTTTCGAGCACGCAGGTAAGGTCAACTACGGATACGTCGAGAGTCGGCACACGCATTGAGATACCGGTAAGTTTGCCGTTGAGTGAAGGGATAACCTTGCCTACAGCCTTTGCAGCACCGGTAGAAGAAGGGATGATGTTGCCGGAAGCGGCACGGCCTCCACGCCAATCCTTCATGGAAGGACCGTCAACAGTCTTCTGTGTTGCAGTAGTGGAGTGAACGGTAGTCATAAGACCTTCCTTAAGACCGAACTTGTCGTTGAGCACCTTAGCGATAGGAGCAAGGCAGTTGGTGGTGCAGGAAGCGTTTGATACGAACTGAGTACCCTTAACGTATGTGTCCTGGTTTACGCCGCAAACGAACATCGGGGTGTCATCCTTTGAAGGAGCGGACATAACCACATACTTTGCACCAGCCTCAATGTGGCCCTGAGCTTTTTCCTTAGTGAGGAAAAGACCGGTAGATTCCACTACATATTCAGCACCCTTGGCGCCCCATGCGATTTCCTTCGGGTCGCGGCAAGCTGAAACAACGATTTCCTTACCATTTACGATAAGAAGGCTCTTTTCGAGGTCATAGTCAACTTCGCCTTCGAATTTGCCGTGCATTGTGTCATACTTAAGCATGTATGCCATGTAATCCACGGGGAGAAGGTCGTTGATAGCAACAACCTCGATGTCGTCACGCTTTACAGAAGCGCGGAATACGAAACGACCGATACGGCCAAAGCCGTTAATACCAATCTTTGTCATAATACCTTAATTGTTTAACTTTTATTGGGTTAATGATATTTTATCGCCTGTAAAACTGCATTGGGACCGCGATTTAACTATTTAAGATTGAACCGCAGGCTCGTTTTTTGCGTTTCACACTGCAAAGTTAACAAATTATTTTTGTTATTCGTCAATAAAATCGTATTTTTTAAGGTTAATAATTCAAAAATAATTGTTAATTTTGCAATTGCATAATAAAAGTTTATAGGTTTATGGGTTTATGGGTTTATTTTGTTGGCACTTTCCTTGGGAATTTATTTGTTATCACGGAAAGCACCCTCAATAAAACTCTATGAAACCCACATAAAATAAACCTATAAACCCATAAACCTATAAACTCCAAAAAACAAAACAATTATGGGAAAATTTTTATCTGACTTCAAAGAGTTTGCCATGAAGGGCAATGTGGTCGATATGGCAGTCGGTGTGATCGTCGGCGGAGCCTTCGGCAAAATAGTATCATCACTGGTCAACGACATCATCATGCCGATCATATCGCTTGTCACCGGCGGCGACGGCTATAAGAACCTGAAGTATGTCATCACAGCCGGAAAGGAGGCTGTGGGCGATGCAGCCGCTGTGGAGGAAGTGGCCATCAACTATGGACTTTTCATCCAGAACATAGTGGATTTCCTCATCATAGCATTCTCCATCTTCGTGGCTCTTCGCGTCATCATGAAGTTCAAGAAGAAGGAGGAAGAGGCTCCCGCCCCCGCTCCGGAACCGACACCAGAGGAAAAACTTCTCACTGAAATACGCGACCTGCTTAAAAACCAACAGAAATAAGAGTAGGGACATGCCTTTGGCATGTTGTCAATATCTATATACGTGCCAAAGGCACGTCCCTACACTGGCAATGACAATATGATGAATTTCAAAAGAACGCTTATCACTTCCGCTCTCCCATACGCCAACGGCCCGGTCCACATCGGCCACCTTGCCGGTGTGTATGTGCCGGCCGACATCTACGCCCGCTATCTTCGCCTCAAAGGCGAGGAGGTATTCTTTGTTGGCGGCAGCGACGAACATGGTGTGCCCATCACCATAAAGGCGAAGAAGGAGGGTGTCACCCCACAGGACATTGTGGATAGATACCACAACATCATCAAGGATTCCTTTGCCGAACTTGGCATTTCCTTCGACGTGTATGGACGCACCACCTCCGAGACTCACCGCAAGACGGCTTCCGATTTCTTCCGCAAGCTTTACGAGAAGGGAGAATTCATAGAGAAAAGCTCCATGCAGCTCTACGATGAGGAAGCAGGACAATTTCTCGCAGACCGCTACGTCACAGGGACTTGCCCCCACTGCGGCAATGAGAACGCCTACGGCGACCAATGTGAGAAATGCGGTACTTCTCTCAATGCCACCGACCTTATCAATCCGAAATCGGCTATCACCGGCAATACACCTGTATTGAAAGAGACATTCCATTGGTTTTTGCCCCTCGACAAGTGGGAGCCGAAACTCCGCCAGTGGATTCTTGAGGAGCACAAGGAGTGGAAACCGAACGTATATGGCCAGTGCAAGTCATGGCTTGACCTAGGACTGCAGCCGCGTGCCGTGAGCCGTGACCTCGACTGGGGTATTCCGGTTCCGGTGGAAGGCGCAGAGGGCAAGGTGCTTTATGTATGGTTTGACGCCCCTATCGGTTATATATCCAATACAATTGAGGCTCTCGGCGATGACTGGGAGAAATGGTGGAAGGATTCCGACACCCGCATGATACATTTCATTGGGAAGGACAATATAGTGTTCCACTGCATAGTCTTCCCATCGATGCTGATGGCCGACGGAAGCTACAACCTGCCCGACAACGTACCGGCCAATGAGTTTCTGAATTTGGAAAACGACAAGATTTCCACCTCCCGCAACTGGGCTGTGTGGCTACATGAATATCTGCGTGAGCTGCCCGGCAAACAGGATACTCTTCGCTATGTGCTGACCGCAAATGCTCCGGAGACCAAGGACAACAACTTCACATGGAAGGATTTCCAGGCCCGCAACAATTCCGAACTTGTGGCAATCCTCGGCAATTTCATCAACCGAGCGCTGGTGCTTCTCCACAAATATTATGGCGGCAAGGTGCCTGAGGTTGGTGAGATGACACCGCTCGACACAGAGATGATGGCCGACACGGAGAAGGCTGTGGCCGCCATTTCCGCCAACCTTGACGAGTTCAAGTTCCGCAAGGCCTTGGAGGAGGCAATGCAGGTGGCGCGTATCGGCAACAAGTATCTCGCCGATGCAGAACCCTGGAAACTTTGGAAGACCGACCCTGACCGTGTTGCCACGATTCTGAATCTTTCAGTCCAGCTTTGTGCACAGCTTTGCGTGGTGTTTGAGCCGTTCACTCCCTTCATGAGCGAGAAACTGCAGCAGTGGCTGCATCTGCCGAAACTGAAGTGGGATATGGCCGGCAAGTTCAATCTGGTGGCCCCCGGCACTCAGATAGATGAGCCGACACTTCTTTTTGAGAAGATTGAAGACAGTGTGATTGATGCTCAGGTGGACAAACTGGTAAAGGCTCGCGAGGCACGTCTTCTCGATGAGTGGCAGCCGGAACCGGTGAAGGAGACTGTGGATTTCCCTACATTTGAGAAGCTTGACATCCGCGTGGGCAAGGTGCTGGAATGCACCAAAGTGCCGAAGGCCGACAAACTGCTTCAGTTTAAGATAGACGACGGCATGGGCGGACGCACCATTGTCAGCGGTATTGCAAAATACTATAATCCCGAGGATCTTGTCGGCAAGGAGGTTTGTTTCATAGCGAACTTCGCGCCGCGTAAGCTTAAGGGAGTTGAAAGTCAGGGTATGATTCTTTCTGCTGTGGATGCTGATGGCCGCTTAGTTGTCATCTCTCCCTCCGATATAGTTCGCCCCGGTTCCTCAGTGGGATAATAAAATTAAAGAAAATAAATAAAATAGGTCTCAGACTGCAAGAAGCTTGCAGTCTGAGACCTATTTTTAAGATTTATTAAGAATTTGATTTTGGAGGGCTTTCCAAAAAGCACTACCTTTGCAAAGTGAAAGTCAAAATCATTCATTCATGATGACTCATGATGACTCATGATGACTCATGATGACTCATGATAACTCATGATAACGCATGATAACTCATGATGACTCATGATGACTCATGATAACTCATGATTATCCATTCAAAATTCAAAATTCAAAATTAGATAAAATGGCAAAGAAAGTAGCAAAAAAGCCGGTAGGCGGAAGAATATCAGATATGGACGAGAAGCGCAAGGCTCTCGATGTGGCAATGGCACATCTTGAGAAAGACTTCGGAAGCGGCACCATCATGCGTCTTGGTGATGACGCGGTGCAGGATGTGGAGGTGATACCGACAGGTTCCATAGGGCTCGACTATGCACTCGGTGTAGGAGGTCTTCCCCGTGGCAGAATCACCGAGATATATGGTCCTGAATCTTCAGGTAAGACGACACTTGCCATCCATGTGATAGCGGAAGCCCAGAAACAAGGAGGAATATGCGCCATTGTCGATGCGGAACATGCTTTTGACCGTTTCTATGCTGAAAAACTCGGTGTGGATGTCAACAATCTGTGGATTGCGCAACCCGATAATGGCGAACAGGCTCTCGACATAGCCGAACAGTTGATAAATTCCGGTGCCATAGATGTGCTTGTGGTGGATTCAGTGGCTGCACTCACCCCTAAGGCCGAGATTGAGGGTGAGATGGGCGACAAGAATGTGGGTCTTCATGCCCGGCTTATGAGCCAGGCCATGCGCAAGCTTACGGGCACCATTTCCAAGACACGCACATGCTGCATTTTCATCAACCAGATTCGTGAGAAGATAGGTCTGATGTTTGGCAATCCGGAGACTACCACCGGTGGCAATGCATTAAAATTCTATAGTTCTGTGCGTCTTGAGATTCGCCCCAGCGGCTTCATCAAGGATGGAGAGCAGGCCGTAGGTCGTGTGGCCAAAGTTAAGGTGGTGAAAAATAAGGTTGCACCTCCATTCATGAAGGCTGAGTTTGAACTGATGTTTGGAGAGGGAATATCGAGAGTTGGCGAGATTGTGGATCTTGGTGTGGAACATGGCATAATCCAGAAGTCGGGTGCATGGTTCAGCTACAATGGCAACAAACTCGGACAGGGTCGTGATGCAGTGAAACGAGTGCTGAAAGAGAATGAGGAGCTTGCTGATGAACTTGCCGAGAAAATCTATGAGAAGATGAATGCCGACCGTGACGCAAAGCGTCCGTCGGGCAATCCCTTCCTGCCAAGCCGTGACAATGTGGTGACATCTGAGGATGATGATATCGATATTGCGGCCGAGCCATCTTCCACCGGTGCGGAAGATCTCTTCGGGGATGACTTTGCACTTTGATATTCATCTTTAGCGAAGCTAAAGATGAAGGTTATAAGGTTATAAGGTTATGGGGTTATAAGGCTTTTTGAGTGAAGTATGATATGTGGAGGTCCCTGTCTCGGAAGAGACGGGGGCTTTTTACATGGATAAGGGGTTGAGATTTTGTTTTGTCCGTAACTTTGCGGCTAAAAAAGTTATGGATGAAATATTCGAGAAAGCATCGCGTGCATGGAATGCGATGGACAAATTCCGCTCCGACCGGTCAAGATGCAAAAGGTTTGTCTATGGCGACCAGTTTGGCGATCCGGTGGAATATGACGGACGCAGAATGACAGAACGCCGATATATAGAGGAAATGGGGCAGACACCTATGAAAAACAACATACTGCGTCGTATCCTCAGAAATGTGGTGGGGGTATATCGTTCTTCCTATAAAGTGCCTGTAGCCACCAAATTTGACTACAGCGGATCAGGAATAGTCATCAAAGACATAAACAGAAACCGGAAAAACACATTCAGCGAGAACTATCTGGATGAATTGCTTCCTCGCCAGCTTGAGGAGTTTCTTATTTCCGGTTTGGCTGTGGTGAAGGTAGCATACCGGAAGATATCAGGAGCCGGAGAACCGGGTATAGGTATTTTCCCTGTCACTCCCGACAATTTCTTTTTTCATTCCGACGGGTATGATCCGCGTGGTTGGGATGTGGATATGGTGGGTGAGGTGCACAATGTGAGTTATGCCAACCTCATTGCATCATTTTGCCGCAATGCAGAGGATTTCAGAAAATTGGAATCGGTCTATGCCGGACATAGTGAGAGCGGAAGTCCATGCCGTGTGATGGAGGTGTGGTACAGGGCCACTGATATGTGGTGTATGGTTCATGACGAGAACAGCGCCAGTGTAAGAAAAATGCCGTTGTGGCAATTTCACGAAAGATTAAAGATGAATGGTCCTGGTAAAAGCCCCGGAATTGACCTGAACAGAGTGAAGACAGATTTGCGTACATGTTGGAGATGTGCCTGGTATTCTCAAGATGGCATATTGCTGAAAAAAATAAATGTCAGCCATGATATGCACCCATACGTGTGGAAGGCCTATCCATTTCTCGACGGCGAGGTGCATTCTTATATAAGCGATATTATCGACCAACAAAAATACGTGAATCATCTCATCACTCTCTATGATTTCATAATGAAGTCAAGTGCCAAGGGTGTGCTGCTTTTTCCCGATGAGTCATTGCCACGCGGCATGAGTCTTCAGGATGTGGCCGACGAGTGGTCTCGGTTTAACGGGGTGATTCCATATCGTGCACAGCCGGGAGTGGCGTTGCCAACACAGGTGAGTGGAAATGCCGCCAACATCGGTATATCGGAATTGCTTAAGATTGAGATGCAGATGCTTGAAGACATCAGTGGTGTGTCACCCACACTTCAGGGCAAGTTGCAGACGAATGTGTCGAGCGGCACACTCTTTGCCCAGCAGAATCAGGCTGCATTGACATCTCTGCTTGATGTGGTACGCAGTTTCGAGGAGTTCACGTCGGCCATAGCTAAAAAAATAGACACATCTTACATGGATAAGGGGCGGAGGGGTCTTTGAGGCAGTAATTTTGCATCAGTAATCATTCAACATCTAAATAATCATGGATAAAGAAAACTATACAGCTTATGACCTCGAAAAAGAAGAACCTCGGAATCCTCAGTCGTCTGAAATTCCGAGAAAGTCGAAAGACGCCGGAGACACAGCAGACAAAGGAAATTCCGGAGAATCAGGACACGACCGAAATTCCGGAAATGCCAATAACCCTAAAAATACCGATGACGCCAATGGTACAGAAGATAATAAAGATTCTGAAGATACTCAGGTTTCTGACAGACCTGATACTTCAGCTCAAAAGGAGATTGAGAAAATGATAAGGGAGCAAGGTGCGGAAAGAGTTCTGGAGATTATCAGGGGCAACAGAAATGCAGCCGCCCAACAGATCATGAAGGAAATGGAGGATGACACCGATGTCACACTTCAGTCGGGCACTTCTATCGGCGGACGATGCCAGTCGATCTTCGACCTTGCCTCACTTGCCTGAATTCATCTTTCGCTTTGCGAAAGATGAGGGTTATAAGGTTATTGGGTTATAAGGTTAATTAGCCTAAGATAGATTCAAAATTCAAAATTCAAAATAAAATAATTATGAACCAAAGTATTGTTTCCGGCGAGGCAGCAACTGTAAATTCACTCGCCAATGCCACCGGCGGCATAAATGCCGGAAATTTTGTGGAAACGGATGTAGATAAGCAACTTTTTCTATTCAACATCGACGATACCCCACTAATGAATCTGATGTTGAGAGCGAAGAAGGTAAAGGTAAATTCTCCTGAAGTGGATCATTACATGATAGACGAGCCTAAGTCAATTTTGACAGTGGTGGCAGATTGTAAGGGCAACAGAACGCAGAATGTGCTTCAGCTGGCAAATGGAGAGCAGAATCTTCCGCGCCAATACACCACATTGCTTGTGAAGGGGGTGGATGGCTATGACAAGGATGGAAAGAACCCGACCCACGGTAAGGCTCTGATGCTTTTTGTCACCGGGCATGACACTGCTTCGGGAAATCCGATAGTGAAGGCTGTCAATGGCAGCAAGAATTCACCTGATGAGGAAATGTCTATGATACCGGAGATACCTGCCGGTACAAAGGTGGTGATGCTTGCAAATTCGCTCTATGAGACTCAGAAAGAGGTGGATCCCGACATAATAGTGCCACAGCCCACAAGAATCTATCTTCAGAAACGCGGCATGAATCAGGTGGTGAGCGATTATTTTGATTCCCAGCGCAAGAGGATACCATTCACTAAAGCTGTTGTGGCGGAGCAGGCTATTGCCAACTTCAAGGTGCGTGGCAACCGTACTCTATGGGCAAGCCGTGCAGGAAAGATTCAGGTCAATGTGCCAAACATGGGTATGCAGTATGCCTACACCACAGAGGGACTTCGCTGGCAGTTCAAGCGTGAGCTTCAGCATTCCGGACGCTGGAGTGTGGAGAAGATAATTGCTCTTGCAAAGATGTTCTTCACCGGAGAGGATGTGCCGAAGACCGCTCTTCTGCTTGCCGGTAAGGATTTGCTCGAACAGATACAGTGTATCGACTACTCAAAGCATCCGGAGATTCAGATTTCCACAAAAGTCAACAGTGTGGGATGGACTGTGACCAATTTCCATACGGTCTTCGGCGATATTGAGATAAAGCGCGAACCCACTCTCGACCGTCTCGGATGGAGCCGAAGCGGTGCCCTGATAGGTGAAGACAGGCTTGTGCACTATGTGTATAGCTCGGAGCATACGTTTGCCGACCGGGTTGAGGGTCACGAGGCTTCAAGAAGCGGAATACTTATATGGGATGCGCTTGCCCTGAAGGGAAGCTGCCATATATGGATTGATGGAGAAGGAGAGATAGCTTCTGATGAAAGTGAACATCTCATGCTTTGGGATTCGGAAGATGCTCCCACCCCCACAGCCGGCAGTGTATATTATCTGGTGAATGACTGTCCCGGTATCTCACCCATGGCGAAGAGTGGCTCAATGTGGACTTGTGAAGAAGGTGACTGGAAAGAATACACCGGAGAAGTCAATGTTTAATAGTTAAGAGCAATGTCACTAAATTAGGAATGAGGAAAGAGGAATTAGGAATTAAAAGACGCAGGAAACCAGCTTCGACTCTTTTCGGATTCAAGAATTTCAGGGCTTAATTTAGTGACATTAGAGTTATGGGGCAAGAGTTAAGTTGACCCTTAAAGCTAAAACTAAAAACTAAAGACTAAAGACTAAAAACTAATGATAAAGAGATATGAAGTAAGAGGGATGATGGAATGGCATCCCATGTTTGCCGTAGGTCGCGCGAGGATACAGGTCTCCTTCACCGGAGGCCACCTCGGCGAGGGATGCTCCACTCCTGCTGCATACATTACCTCCGACCCGGTGGTGCAGAGAGTGATAGAACATTCCGAGGCATTTCTTAACCACAGGATACGTGTTGCAGCCTGTTATCCTGATACGTCAGATAAAAATGTTGTGCCAAAGAATAAGAAAGCGGTCAAGGCAGCTGCGGCATCCCCTTTCGCAACATCTGTAAAGAAAGCTGTCTCAGAAAACAATTCTGAAGACATGGAGATAATGGAATTTGATGACTATGAAGATGCTGCAGATTTTCTGCACTACAAGAAGAATATACCTGTAGATCAGTTGCTTGATTGGGAAAGCTGTGTGGTTGAGGCTAACCGACAAGGTATAAAATTGGTATTAAAAGATGAAAAAATATGATTTGCAGCATTGAGCAATTGATTGAAGATGTCATGTCGAGGATGGGGGAGACTTCCGAGGTCTCCCCCTCCGCCGGCTTGACAGGAGTTCCCACATTGGAAGATATCTTGAAGAGAAAGATAAGCAGTTTTCTTCCTGAGGTTGGAAAAAAACTGCTTGTGGAGGCATCTGCCGAAATGCTTGCAGGTGCGGAGGATTATCATGTGGAGGTGTCAGCGAGGAAAGTCCCGGCGGGACTATATGCTGTGGATATACCTTTACCGGAAGATTTTGTACGTCTTGTGTCGCTGAAGATGAGGAGTTGGCAGAGGAGCGTGGAGAAGGTTTTCACGCCCGGATCTGACGGTTTTCAGCGGCAGTATTCCGCCGAACCCGGCATATCCGGTTGTCCGTTGTGTCCGCAGGCTTATCTCAGCAATGGCATTCTCAGCGCCATTGGAAGCGAGACTGCGTCTGACACTTTGGAGCATCTGCATCTCTGGCGCATCCCCACGCCGGATTCCGCCGGCAATTTCCATTTCCCCGCCCCCCTATATCCGGATTTGCTCTCCCATTTGATAAATAATTGAGAATTGGGAATTGGGAATTGGGAATATAAACCCTTAACTCTTAACTCTTAACCCTTAACTCTTAATAACGAATCCATCTCGCTTCCTGAGGGTCAGCTGCACTTTTTCCGGATTCTTTATTTTAATTGTCTTGGCGGCAAGAGGATTCTTGCCGTCTTCTTCATATATGGTAACTTCCTGTCCTTTCTGGAGCATAGGGAGATTCAAGTTCAGTTTCAAGGGCTTATCCTCCGCACTCACTCCGGAGATATACCACTTGTCGGCGTGACGGCGTGCAATAACCACATACTTGCCCGGATAACCATCAATGAAAACAGTATCGTCCCAAGTGGTTGGCACCTCCTTCATGAAAGCGATGGCATCAGCCGGTGCATCAGTAAGATTATTCGGGGCAAGAGCGAAGTTCTGGATCGGATTCTGATATAGTGTGGCCACAGCAAGCTGGAAAGCATCGGTGGTCCGGCGTATATTCCCCTTGTCATTGTTGCGGCTGAAACGCTTGTTGAGCACAGTCCCTCCATATTCCATGATGCCGGCCGCATTCCGTATGAATGGATGAAGCGTGGCGTTGAAATCCTCAATGTCGCAGAAATCCTGCATAAACATCAGGTTTTCAGAAGCCAACACAGCTTCACTCCCCACATAGTTCGGATACATCCTTTCCCAGCCTCTCGGCATGGTGCAACCATGGAACACCACGCTGATGCCATAATCATTCGCATCGCTCAGTATATCCTCATACAGGCGCATCGTCTCCTGCTTGTCGCCTCCGAAGAAATCCACCTTTATTCCTTTCACTCCTATAGATTTCAGCCATTCGAATTCCTTCTTTCTCGGTATGGGGCGCGACATCTTGTTGACGGGACCCTGCTCTATGTCATTCCACCATCCGCTCGACGAATACCATATAAGGAGATTCACACCCTTGCTATGTGCATACTTCGCAAGTTTTTCGATGCCATCCTTACCGATGTTAGTGTCCCACCAGTTATCCACAAGCACATTCTCATATCCCATTGCGGCAGCAAGATCGATATATTTAATCTGGTCATCATAGTTGATCGAACCATCCTGCCACATTATCCAGCTCCAGGTGCCTCGGCCCGGTTTCACCTCTCCTTTAGCCTCATACAGTGGATCCACAAGATTCCATGGTATTGTGGTCTCCACGATTGGCTTCAGAGTATTGCCGACTGTAATGGTGCGCCATGGTGTTTTGCCGGGAAGGCTGATGGCCGGATTGGCGCTTCCATTACCATTGTTTTCCTCCGGCATGGGATATTCTATGCTGAAGACTCCATCCTTATAGTCGCTCAGACGGCTTCCGCAGAAATATCCATCCACACCTGTCTCGGTAAGTAGAGCCCATCCATTGTCGCCGACATGAAAGAGAGCCGGGAAAGTGAATCCGTGTCCATATTGTGATTTTTCCGCCAATGGCGCATCTGCCTTGTAAGGCTCCTCGTAGGAGGGCTTGGTGCGTTTCCAGCCAATCATCGCGTCACTCTGCGGAGTGAGGAAAGTAGTGGTGAAATCAGGGAACCGGAAACCGGAAGCCTCTTTTTCGATGATAAGGCTGCGGGTCTCTCCCTCTACCGGAATCAGATAGCGGAAGGCGAGGTCATTGTTGCCGACCTGCCATTCGATGCTCATCTTCTGTTTTTTTGCATTCTCGAATGTCTCGGTCAGTGTGTTGGCCTTCCAGTCTATGTGTGATTTCTTTATTTTGGCCTGGTCGTATGATTTCGACACTTCCCCCGTTTTCTCTCCCAGGAGAGTCAGTCCGGAGGTGAAGTTTCCGATATTGGTGTCGAAACCAAGAGGTGAGTTTTCGAGGATGGTCTTTCCGTCGTAGCTGACGGAATAAACAGGTTTCCCATTGTCAAGGCTTGTGGTAAGTGCCAGACGACCGTCAGGGCTCAGCACGGTGGCAGCCGGCAAGAAAGCGAAATGAGTGAAAGTCAGTACACCCAAAAGGATTATTTTTTTCATGATATATGGATATTTAAGGATTGCGTAAAAATGCAATGCGAAGTTAATGAAATTTTGGCACACAGCAAAATTAATTTGCACAAGAAAGACAAGGCGGGGCGGCATCACGCGGCCCCGCCTCTCGCGGTTGTGTTTATATTTCGGAATGTGTGTCTTTACGGATGAAAAATCCCCACAACCTTGACGGATGCGGGGATGTGGATTAATTTTGTTGAGCCTCATTCTTTTCTTCTATTTTGTCTTGATGGCGGAAATAGAAAAAACCACCGATTGCAACTGATATTACCATTGCATACATTATCAAAGCTCCCATTTTATTTCTTTCTTTTTGTTGTCTTCGTTGATGATTTCTTTATTTCTTTTTGGTCAGCGACAAAATACAACCCAAATCCGAGAGATACCATGGCTGCAACTACACCTCCGACATAAATTATCACAGGTTCAGCTCCTCCAAACACAGATGCCAACACGACTGCTGTGACTATATATTTGGCTATATCCATAAGCCACTTTCCAAACTCTTTTTTCATAATATGCAAAGTTACATATTATTTAAATAATAAACAAATAAATCTTCAATTTGTTTTCAATGGAATACCATTGTAAGGGATAAGAAAAAAGGCGGGGCTGCATCACGCGGCCCAGACAGCACACCGCGCACTATATGCGCGGCACAGTAACAAATATCACAGACAATGGAAATCCATCAGGAAAAGGCATCTGAAAGCCATTATGGGAAAGAAGATGGAATGGAGCTTCCGCGTCTATGTGTCGAGGACTGTGATATTTGTTACTGTGCCTCGCATACAGTGCGAGGTAAAGATGCAAGGCTTATGCTTATCGCATCAGCTCCTCCGGATTCTTGGCAATCCAGAAAGCAAGGCCATTCATGCGACGGCAAAGATCGCGACTAATGCGGTTGGCGGTATAGACGCCGCTGTTCATGGCGGCGAGGAGCATGCGCCCCTCAGCGCAATGATAGAAGTCGGAGCCCTGGGGCTTCGCCCTGTCGAGGAATCCATCATAAATTACTTTGATGACTTTTGCCCCAAGAAGCAGCCCCTTGTCAAAGATGGCCTTCTCTTCCTTATGGATGAAAGGGGAAATAAGCACCCCGCCATTCTTGGCCACGCGCAGAGCCTCCTTCTTTTTCTTCTGCCACTCCTCCGCCGAAAATTTGTGGCTGAATTTCACCACGCAAAGCTCCGGGTATTGCAGTAGCAGGCGATTGCCATAGAGCTGAATCAGCGGCTTATGATCCGGAAGCCACAAATCAGCAGGGAATTTATCGGAATTGACGATGCTTGTTCTGGAGAAGAATTCCGGGGTGGAGCGCATCAGCCATAGGCGGCGCGGGTTGTCGAGGACATAATTGGTCCAGATGTCGAGCTGATTTTCCTGCTCTGCGAAAAGAATCCGGTCATTGAAACCGGTCTCGAATACCGACTCATTGGTATGATTTCTAATCATAGCCTTCTTATGTAAGGCCTGAGTGCAAGCAGTCTTCAGATAGCCGACATATTTACCAAGATGCAGTACTGTCCTTATCGTAACATACAAAATGATATGCACATGATCTGGCATTATGACATATCTCCACACCCTGATAAAAGGAAAATCCTTGGCAAAAGAATTGATTCCATTATAAATTGCCCAACCGGACCATGTGAAGTCAGTACTGATGAAAAGCCCATTATTCACCAATGTAGAGAAAAACGGCACCTCCGACGAAGGATTCTTCACAAAGGTGATTAGATAGAAGCAAGGAGCGAAATAATCATGGAAATCGGCACGTCGGAGCTTATTGTGCTTGAGTTCGGCATAGAATTCGGGAGGGATCATGGAAAATAGTCTTTTTTCGTTATGCAGTGCAAAAGTAAAGAAAAAGATTGGAATAGGCAACTAAAAAGTGAGGTCATTGCTGATGTGGAGCATACCCACCGCGCACTATATGCGCGGCACAGTAACAAATATCACATTTAACGGGAGGCATAATGGAAAAAACGAGAGATATCTTAAGAAATTCTAAAATCGGGCGAGCAAAAAAAGGCGGGGCTGCATCACGCGGCCCCGCCTCTCGCGGTTGTGTTTATATTTCGGAATGTGTGTCTTTACAGTTTAATGTCGTAGGCCTTCAAAGGCTCAATGACACTCTTGAAGAGTGTGATGTTCTTAGGCAGCTCGCGCTTTGCCACCTTGGCAGGCTTTTGAGCAGAGTGAATAAGGTCAAGAGTGAAGGTGATCCTATTCCTTGAATAGCTGATCGGCTGTCACCTCATTTTGTAGGTCATTCCATTGTGCATTATGCCTTACACCATTCACGGTCACCATAGTGAGATGAAGGGCTTTTTTTGTTTTAGTGGAGGTTCGGAATTTACCAACTCGTTCGATCATTTTCCTCATATAAGCCGGAGAAATGTCATACTCTTCACGAGAATATTTCATCTCGCAAAGATTTATTGTCTCATCCTTACGATCAATAACCAAATCAATTTGAGCCGTTTTTTTGCCATCCTCCATTCCTATCCATGAAGATATTTCTGTAGCTACCCCGGAAATACCAAGAGCCTCCTTTATTTGTTTGATATGATGAAGGCACACCTGCTCGAAAGCATATCCACCCCATGAATTTTGAGAAGGAGAGTTTACATTAGAAAGCCAAAATCCTTCGGTTTCAGATCTATGATCCTTAACCTGCTTGATATAGAACAAAGTGAATAGATCTGACAATTGAAATAGCCTGTCACGCTCCTTCTTGCCAAATGATTTATATTCACGAATGAAATCGCATTTAATAAGATTTTTTATAGCTTCTGTAAAATTGCCTCCATCCGGAACTTTAAGCAAAGATATAATCTCTTCCCGAGTCATACCGGTTGATTTTTCTGAAAGCAATTCAACTATTCGGCTATATAGGACAGAATCTTTAAAGAGGGATCTAAACAGGAATTCATACTCATCTCTAAGTTCACCTTCATGATGGAAGAAAAGTCTATCCACATTTTGCGAAAGACTTTGTCTTTTGTCCATTTTCGCTAAATAGAATGGTGTGCCTCCTACTATCATATAGCATTCTACAATTTGATGACGGTTCCATTTGATTCCATTAGCACGAAGCAGGCTTTCAGTATCATGCAGATTGAATGGTGCAAGATATATTCTCCTTGTAACGCGATTGTGAAGCCCCCCTTTATCACCAAGCAACTTGTCGGTCATCCATGTTGTTGCCGAACCACAGACTATGAATTTAAGATTACTCTGACTATCTCCCCAACCGTTCCAGAAGAATTCCAAAGCCCTTATGAAGCGCGAACGAGGAGTATCAAGCCAAGGCAATTCGTCTATAAAAACCACAATCTTCCTTTTCCGAAGAGATGATAAATATTTTTCCAACTGGCCGAACGCCTGCATCCAGTTTTTGGCCATAGGCCAGTCCTTACCGGAATATTTTGACAATTGAGAATTAAACAGTGCAAGAGACTCCGACAAATTACTTTCATATACCCCTGTCAAATAAAAATCAAATTTATTACGAAAAAATTGTTTTATGAGGAATGTTTTTCCTATGCGTCTGCGACCATAGACAGCGACAAACTCAGGATGTCTTGATTCCATACAATCTCTAAGAATCATTTGCTCATTATTTCTACCTATTATTTCTTGAAATGATTTCATTTATTCTTCTTATTTATAAATAATTATCATAGTTTAAAACGAATTATAATATAGCGGTAAGTCAATTATTTTGGCACTTACCGCATAATTATAACGAAATAATGGGATTAAATATTGCAACAAAAAATCCCCTCAACCTTGACGGATGCGGGGATGTGGATTAATTTTGTTGAGCCTCATTCTTTTCCTCTATTTTGTCTTGATGGCGGAAATAGAAAAAACCACCGATTGCAACTGATATTACCATTGCATACATTATCAAAGCTCCCATAATTTTAAAAAGTAAAGGAAGGTTTTAGAATTTCAAAACGAAGGCCGAGGGCAGAGATAATACGCAGGAACAGACTTGCGCTCGGTTCTATGTTTCCGTGTTCAATATTGGATATATAAGATTTGTTTGTACCGACTCTTCTTGCCAGTTCTGCCTGGGTCATTTTTTCCTGCTTTCTTGCATCAAGAACCATTTGTCCGATACAAAAAGACTGAGCTCTTTGCTCAAGATCATCGCGTTTTGGAGTGCCAATCTCACCAACTGTCAAATCCAACAGAGAGTCAAAACTATGAAGATCATTGTTTGCTTGCATAATATTCAGATTTAATTTTTAATGCCTTCTGTATTTCTGATTGAGGAGTTTTCTGCGTTTTCTTCTGAAACCCATTGAATAAAACGACAATATTATTCCCATCAAGAATGAAAAATACTCTATATATATTGCTTTGATATTCGATTCTCATTTCAAAAAGTCCATCCTTTATATATTTGACAAACCTTTGATTCCATCGATCCGACTGCTGAATATAGCGAAGCACATAAGTGACTTTGTCTCTGACATCATCATTTAGACTGAGAAAAAAATCTTTAAAATAATCCTTGAAATATATGATAGAGCGTTTCATAACGCAAAGATAACAAAAGTTATTATATATGACAACTTTTTTAAAGAAAAAGTTCAAATTTATGACTAAGCAAAAAAAGGCGGGGCTGCATCACGCGGCCCCGCCTCTCGCGGTTGTGTTTATATTTCGGAATGTGTGTCTTTACTTGATGATGCCACGGCGGGGTGACTTCGATGACTTGGCGCGGGCTGCAACCTTGGGTGCATCCTCCACTTTATTAACCTTGAAGTAAGCTTTCAGAGGCTTCATGCCGCCTTTGAGAGGAGTGAGATTGCGTGATATTGCATTCTTCAGGCTCTTGGCAATCTTGCCGGGTTTCGCAGCCGTTGCTGAGAATTCAAGGGTGAAGTCGGCATCGCAGAGATAAGGGCCGTCGTTGCCAAACATAGCCACAAAGTTTGAGTTGCTTGCTGCGCCATTGAATGCCGGCAATGTGACTTTGTTGTCCTTGTATGTACCCCAGTATATTTCGGGCAGTTCAGAAGCGGCAGTGCCATTGAGCATGAAATAGTATGAAATGCTCATCAGACTCATTGCATCGCCACCATCCAAGATTCCGGTATCGGAAAGCGGGAAATATACATGGTCGGGGTCGGAAGCGTCAAATTCGATTGAGCCAAAGTCTGCCACATCAAGGCCATACTGAGCAAAATCAGCAAAAGGATTCACAATACGGTAGAGTCCCTCATAGTCGTCGCTCTTCTGCACTGTGACTGTGACCGGGTAATTAGCAAAACTTGATGCGCCAAACATAGTTGCAACTATATTATCAGTATAGGTTGCATCTTCGCTGACAGTGGTCCAGCCTTCCCAAGGGTTGAAGGTGTCGAAGTAAAAATCAAGGTAAGTGTCATTCTTTGCTTCTGTCACGCCGGCATTGTCGGTATGGAATGCCACTGCCACCATGGTATAGTCACCGGGGGATGAGAATGAAACCGTGATATTCTTGGAAGTTCCTTCCACAGTGTTTATATCGTATGTGGTAGAGGCATTATCAGGGTCAAGGACCTGTGCAGCGATGCCATTTACCACCTCAGCATAGGCGTCTTCGTCGAGAACCTTTTCGCCATCCACATCTTTCATGAGGGACTTGACAATCGTATAGGCTGAGAAATCCACATGAGAAGTTGCGCTATAACCTACAACGAGATAATCTCCTCCAAGTTCTATTTGGCCCTTGTTGGTGAGGGAAATTGAATAGTCGTTGGTATCTACATATCCTACGAGATTCAGGTATTCATCGCCAGGACCCCAACCACCGGCGGAGACATAGTAGTAGAGATTAAGGGTAAACTGTCCCGTGACGCTGTCAAAGAAGCTCAGACCATTGTAGCTTGCAGATCCGGTGTAGGTGTAAGTGTCAGCCACAAGTACATCGCCATAGTTGGCATTGTCGGCAAATTTCTGCTCGGGAACTCTGATGGTCTTGCCTCCATCCTTGGTGTAGGCAGTCATGAAAGTCGCGTAGCCAAGATCCGGATTATCATTATCAATAAGCCATTGGAACTGGAACTCGATATCATTGGGATCATCTGGCACGTGGCGTTCGAGAACGAGAACCGGATCTTCAGTTCCTGAATAATACTGAGTAAAGGTATATGAACCGAGACCGGTGCGACCGAGTTCCTCATTAAGACCGAAGGGAGCCCAGGCGGTGTATTCGCTCTTGTTGAGATTTACAGTTATGGTGCGGATGCCATAGACATCGGCATTTGCCTCATCCACAGTAATTGAAACCGGATAGAGAGTATTTCCCTTCATTCCCGCCGCATCATAACCGATGGTGATTGTGGCATTTGGAGAACCGGCTGCAAAAGTAGCAGTCTGCGGCACTTTAATTACAGTGCCAAGTATTCCCTCTTCCGGGCAGAAAGATTGAAGTTGCACTGTGAGTTCCGGTGCATTTTCATCCTGAGGGCGATAGAGCAAAATGTTGAAGGAAGAGGCTTCAGGATCGATATTTTCCGTCATTGAGGATGAAGTAAAGAAAATTCTCTGCTCTTCGGCGGGTTTTGTGGCTCCGTTGTAGCCGGGTTCATCCTTACCGTCGCAAGCTGTGAAACCTGCCGCAACCAAAGTCAGCATTGCCGCTGATATATAATGTTTGATTTTCATCTTTAGTTACTTTTTAAATATTATTCTTCTGTTTTAACAGGAGTAGGCTGTGGAGCCGGATCATTGTTGTCAGCACTTGTGAATCCCTTATTGCCGTTTTCCTCGTCTTCCGGAATGCAGAGCAAGAGAACCGGATCATCAGGCTCGATATAGTAAGTATAGTCAGCCTGGTATCCTGCACCGCGACGGTCGAATGGCTTTTTCAGACGCATGAGGTCGAAAGTAGAGAACCCTTCACCGTATAATTCCACGCGGCGCTGCATCCACACTTCGTTCTGAACATCCTCTGCAGAACCGCCTGCGAAAGAATATTTCGGGTCACGATAGGTCTTCACGAAATTTACCAAATCAGCAGCTCCACCGGCGGGATCACCACCCATGGCTTTTGCTTCTGCCTTGATTAGATACATCTCCTCAATTCGCATCAGCGGAACGTCGCATGCATTCTGGCTTTGTCCGAGCACATCCTGATAGGGAGCGAACTTAACCTGTGTGTATGCCGGAATCTTGTTTGCGTCGCAATAAGCCTGCTGAGCCTCGTCAAGATTCAAGCTTACACCATCCTCATTAAGGAACCAGCCTTTACGGACATCGGAAAGAGAAATGTAATTGTAAAGATTGATGTTCACCCTTCTCCAAGCACCTACAGAAGCATAACCGTAGTTGAGTGAACCCATGTGGCTTGGGAAGTTGATTATACCGGAAGTAACTACGCGGTCGGTGGTGGCGATTGCCACACCAAGCATCCAGTTGTTGGCAGAAATGTCACCGAATCCGGGGACTGAAGCAGCCGAAATGCTTAGCGGAGTGCCACGGAAACTGGCTATTGCAGCCTCAGCATCGCTTTGTGCGGCTGACCAATTGTTCATCACGAGATTTACGCGTGCACGCAAGCCATAAGCAGCAGCCAACGAAAGGAAACGTTTTGGCTTCGAGTCGAGCACATCTTCGGGTTTCACACCGCTGGTTTCGATAAAAGAGATAGCTTTGTTGCAGTCATCCAGTATCTGTGCGTATGTATCAGCCACCGTGGAACGTCCGCATCCATTGGCAGCTATTTCATCTTCGTTGGTCTCATCTACAAGCATTACACATGGCTTATCCTCATTTCCTTTGTAGGTGAACTGATATGTCTGGGCAAGGAGGAAATAATCGTATGCGCGGAAGCCGTGGGCCTGACCAAGATAGAACTGGATTTCCGGATCTGTTGTCTCAGGGTCAAGACTTTTCAAAGCAGCATTGCAAGCGAATATCTGGCGATAGGCATGAGACCATGTAAGCAACGATGTGTCAGAATTGGAAGCGCAGTCGCTGAATCTGACCTGAGCGGAGTACCAGTTGTAGCCGGTCACTTCCGATACGAGGTCAATTCCGCGTGATTCGGATGAAATCATGAGAGAAGGGAAACCGAAATCACTGTGATCATCATCAATGACCTGCATGTAATTAGAGAAAAGAGCGGTGATACCGGTGATTGCGGCCTGAGCGATTTCCGGGTTGGCTTCCACAGCTGCCACCTTCTCACCATCTGTCACGTATTGGTCCATCGGGATGGTATCCATCTCGTAGCAACCTGTGAGGCCAATGGCCGAAACAAAGCCAAGAGCCGGGAGTATCAGATATTTTGAGTTCATAACAGAATAATCTAAATGTGAAATAAGGATTAATTAAAACTCTACGCGGAGACCGCCGGAGAAGGAACGGATCGGCGAGTAGGTGGAACTGTTGGATGTACCGTATGCCTGACGTGGGTCGAGACCACGGCGTTTGCTCCAGAGGGCTACATTCTCAGCAGCTCCATAGATTCTGATTTTATCCACGCCGAATTTCTTGGTGAATTTCTCAGGAAGGGTATATCCGAGAGTGATATTGTTGAGGCTTAGATAATTTGAAGAGATCATAAAGCGGTCGCTGGTCGATGCAGTGTATTGGTCAGCAGCATTCAGACGTGGCACGTCGGTGTTCGGGTTTTCCGGAGTCCAGTGTTTTAGGATGTCGGTGTGCCAGTTCTGTCCGTAGTATGAAGAGGTGTAGGGGTGCATCATCACTGCATAGGTGTTGTCATATACCTTGCCACCGAATTGATAAGCGAAACTCATGCTGAAATCAATGCCGTAAGCACTGAGCGTTGTGCCGAAGCCGCCGTAAGCCTTGGGCATGGTGTTGCCGGTGGCCACACGGTTTTCAACAAGACCTTTGCTCTTATTGCCGCTGTAGCAATCTGCCCAGTTGGTAGTGGTGATTTCAGTTCCGTCATTTTGTTTTGCCCAGTAGAGAGCCTCACCGGTTTCGGAATCGACACCTGCATACTTCACAAGATAGTAGTTATACATGGATTCGCCTTCCTTGAATATACGGGAGCCGTTAATCCATTGTCCATCCTCAACAAGGTCGGAAGGAAGCTTTATAATCTTGTTGGCCATTGAAGTTATATTGGCATTCACGCTCCATTGTATGTCCTTGGTATTGATGATATTGACCGTCAACTCGAGTTCAACGCCGCTGTTGCGCATGGAGCCTACATTGGCTGGATATGAGGAATAACCGAGTGATGGAGCAGTAGGCAGGAAGAATAGCATGTCGGAAATCTGACGCTGATAATATTCAAGAGTACCTACAAACATACCCTGGAGGAAACTGAAGTCAAAGCCGATATTGAAAGCGTTACTCTTTTCCCAAGTGATGTCTTTGTTGCCTTTGTAGTAGAGAGTAGCATCTGTCCAGACGCCATCAGCACCTGTGGCTTGATACTGGTCGGTCCAGGCATAATAGTATGCGGATTCAATGCCGAGGTTGTCGTTACCGTTCTGACCGAAAGAAGCCTTGAATTTCAACTGGTCGATCCACTCTACAGGCTGCATGAAGTTTTCCTTGGCGATGTCCCATGCGGCAGACACAGAGAAGAAGTTACCCCAGCGTTTGCCCGGAGCAAAGCGTGAAGAAGAGTCGCGGCGATACGAAACATGACCGAAGTATTTGCCGTCGTAGTTATATTTTACACGCACGGGGATGCCACGGGTGGTGTATTGGATCGGGCGTGAGCCATAGCCGTTGCGGCGGTCGATGGTGTTGTTGACATCCCAGCCATCATGGCGATAGAGGTTGTAGCCGATAGCCTCGACATCTTCAACTTCATAATTGAAAGTTTCGTAGCCCACCATAAGGTCAATGTTGTGCACATCGTTGAAAGTCTTGCTGTATTCCGCGATCGCCTGAAGATTGATGGAGCGACCACGCTGTGATATCTGATATGCCATACCCTTGCTTTCAGCAGTCTGGCCGTAGAATGGGTTGTCGAGAAGATGGGTGCGGTTATGAGTTAGATAGTAACCCGCGTTGCCGGAAATGCTAAGTCCGTCAATCGGTGTCAGCGTGATATACCATTTGCCATCGAATACGTCGTTGAGATATTCGGAAGTATTGTAGTAAAGGTTTCCTACCGGGTTTGACATAGACATGAACTGACGGGTGAAATTTGTGGATGAACCGTCGCCGTAGTCATAAACAGGGTAGCCGTAGAGAGGGTCGATCACCACCTGGCCTTCTGCATCGCGCACAAACATAGGATAGATGGGAGCGATCTGGTTGGCGATATAGAACATGTTGCCGGAGCTGGTGGCGTAGTCAAGGTCATTGTCGCCGGGTAAATCCTGCTTTGAATATGTATATGCCATGCTTGTGCCGATTTTGAGCCATTTCTTAGCTTGATAATCCACAGTGGCGCGGGTATTGAAGCGGTTGTAGCCTGAAGACTTCACGATACCCTCATTTTCCAAATAGTTGCCGCTTACATAATATTTGATTTTGTCATTACCACCGCTTACACTGACATTGTATTCCTGACGGAAACCATTGCGCATAGTGTTGTCGGTCCAGTCGTCGGGTGTATAATAGTAAGTACCATCGCTGTAGCCGAGAGTGGCGTTAGGATTGATCTTACCATTGCGGCCTACAAGATACTCACCCTGCGGCACGGTGTAAATCTGATAGCCTGATGATGTAAGTGCTTTATTGGCAGCATTGCGCCATGCCACATCGGCACTATAGCCCTGAGACGTATATTGATTATAGAATGCCTCATACACAAGTTCATTGTACATGTTGGCGCTTGTGAGGACATTGTAGTTAGGAATCGCACGGTCGTTAGCACCCCATCGCATATCCACCGAAACCTTGGCTTCTCCTGTGCCGCCACGCTTTGTAGTGATCATGATGACACCGTTGGCACCGCGGGCACCGAAAAGAGCTGTGGATGCGGCATCCTTAAGCACTGTCATTGACTCTACATCGTTGGGGGCGATATCTGCGATGGTGCCATCGAATGGCATGCCGTCGAGCACGATGAGAGGATTTGCACTTGCATTGATAGAACCGACACCACGGATTCTGATTGTAGGAGCCTGTCCGGGAGCACCGTCGGAAGACTGTAGCTGAACGCCTGCAACCTTGCCGTTGAGCGCGGAAGTGACCGTAGTGGTAAGGGTATTTTCGATTTGATCGGCCTTCACTACAGAGGCAGAACCCGTATATTCGCTACGCTTGGTTGTGCCGTAAGCTACAACGATTACGTCATCGAGCTCGGTATTTTCCGAAACGAGCTTGATTTCAACTTTTCCGTTTGCAGGGATTCTCACTTTCTGGGTAGCCATACCGATATAACTTACCTGCAGAGTGTGACAGTTTTGGGGAACTGAAATTGAGAACCGGCCATCTACATCAGTGGCTACACCCTGGGCACCGCTGGAAGGCAGCGGGAGAATAGTAGCTCCAATCACCGGTTCATTGTCGGCTGCCGATACCACAGTACCGGTCACGGTGCGCTGTGCCATGGCTGCTGCTGAGCACATTATCACCGAAAGGAGAAGAAACAGAATCTTTCTCATACCTTAATTTATTGATTGTTAATTATTGATTAAATTCTAAGTTTAGTTGGAACATTGCAGCATGAAATAATTATAAATCCCGAAAACAATCACACAACACAATATACCTGTAAAAATTTGTTAATATATCTTTCTAAACAATGGTTTTAGTTAAAAAGTTCAAAAAGATTTTATTGAAAATGCAGTGATTTTTGCAATATTATTGATTTGTTGCAAATTAAATTTTATTGATTTTTTACTTAAATTTATTAAAAATGGCGAGAGGAGTGGAATTTTGCAATCTTTCCGCTCTTTTTTATTGCAAAAACGGCAAATTCCTTTGAGACCTTGACAAGACTCGCGGCCCCGAGTGGCCGCGACACGGAACAAGATATCTCCGACTTCGGAAAGCATTCGGAAGAAGCTCAGCTGCAGGAGGGCGCAGAGGAGAGCTGGAGTGTGGGTGCAGATTGCGGAGATATCTTGTTTTGTGCATCGGCCACTTGGGGCCGATGGCGATGGCTTATCGCTGCAGCTCCTCCGGATTCTCGTAAATCCAGAAGGCGAGGTCATTCATTCGGCGACAGAGGTCGCGACTGATGCGGGTGGCGGTATAGACGCCGCTGTTCATGGCGGCGAGGAGCATGCGCCCTTCGGCGCAATGGTAGAAGTCGGAGCCCTGGGGCTTCGCCCTGTCGAGGAAGCCATCATAAATCACTTTTATCACCTTAGCCCCGAGCAGCAGCCCCTCTTCGAAGATGGTCTTCTCCTCCTTGTGGATGAAAGGAGAAATAAGCACACCGCCATTCTTGGCCACTCGCAGCGCATCCTTCTTTTTCTTCTGCCATTCCTCAGCCGAAAATTTGCTGCTGAATTTGACCACGCAAAGCTCCGGGTATTGCAGTAGCAGGCGATTGCCAAATAGCTGAATCATCGGCTTATGCTCGGGAAGCCACAAATCGGAAGGAAATTTATCTGAATTGACGATGCTTGTTCTGGAGAAGAATTCCGGAATGGAGCGCATCAGCCAGAGGCGGCGAGGGTTGTCGAGGACATAATTGGCCCAGTTTTTGAGTTGGCCATGTTGAAGAAGGATGCGGTCGTTGAACCCTTCGGAAAAGACAGATTCCTCTATGAGTCCATATACTTTTGATTTGCTCCGGAATCCGAATGTGCATTGCTGCTTAAGAAGTCCTATGTAATATCCCAGGGGCTGCTCTATTTGCCGGGTTACCTCTATAATTATATGAACATGATCAGGCATGATGACATATCGCCGGATCTTTACGGTGATAGAGTTTCTCTTGAATTTTTCTATTCCATTGTAGATGCCCCATCCGGCCCATGAGAAATCGGTGGCTATTTCTCTTCCTTTCTGTATCAGTTGAGAAAAGAGGGGGATGGAGGAGGAGGAATTCTTCATGAGCGTGATGAGATAGAAGCAGCGGGAATGATAATCATGCCATTCGGCACGGCGGAGCTTATTATGCTTCAATTCTGCAAAAAATTCAGGGGGGAGCACACTCATAATTTTGAAGTTTAAATAGGATTAATGTATTGACAACACTCGCGGCCCCGAGGCTGCTTTCCTTTACTGCGCTCGCGGCCCCAAGGCTGCTTTCCTTTACTACGCTCGCGGCCCCGAGTGGCCGCGACACGGAACAAGATATCTCCGACTTCGGAAAGCATTCGGAAGAAGCTGAGCTTGAGGAGGACAGGGGAGAGCTGGAGCAGGAGTGCGGAGGAGAGATGGAGCAAGATGCTGAGGAGAGCTGGAGCGGGGTGCTGATTGCGGAGATATCTTGTTTTGTGCATCGGCCACTTGGGGCCAATGGCGAAGCGGCCACTTCGGGCCGATGGCGATGGCCAATCGGGATTGGCAAGCAAAAAAGGAAGCGAAAGTCGCTTCCTTTTTTAGTCGATTGCCCAGACAAGATACATGGCTCCCCAGGTGAATCCCGCGCCAAAGGCAGTCAGGACTATCTTGTCGCCCTTGTGCAGCCGGTGTTTGTATTCGTCAAGACAGATGGGTATCGAAGCCGCCGAGGTGTTGCCACGCTTCTGGATGTTGACGAGTATTTTCTCGTCGGGCAGCTTGATACGCTTTCCTATCGCTTCTATAATCCGGAGATTTGCCTGATGCGGCACAAACCAGTCGAGGTTGTCGGCATCCAGTGCGTTGCGCTTCATCACGGCCTGCGAACTGGTGAGCATGTCGAACACGGCATGCTTATATACCGCGCGTCCCTCCTGATACACGTAATGCTCGCGTGCCTCCACAGTCTCGATGCTCGCCGGCTTCACGCTGCCTCCGGCTTTCATCAGAAGATGGGGAAGACCGGTGCCATCCACATGGATTTCCGCATCCATGACGCCAAGGGTCTCGTCGTCGGTGGGCTCCACAAGCACAGCTGCGGCCCCGTCGCCGAAGAGCGGACAGGTCTGGCGGTCCTGGTAGTCGGTCATCGAGCTCATCTTCTCGGCGCATACCACCACGATTCTCTTGTAGAGTCCTGAGGTGATATAAGCCCTTGCATCCTGCATGCCGACGATGAATCCCGCGCAGGCAGCCTGGATGTCGTAGGCGTATGCGTGGCTGAGCCCGCATTCGTGTGCGATCACCGATGCCGTGGATGGGAAACGATAGTCAGGGTTGGATGTCGGGCAGATGAGCAGGTCGATGGACTCGGGGTCGATATTATTCTCGGCAAACAGACGGCGTACAGCCTGAATGCCGAGATAGCTCGAGCCTTTGCCTTCCTCATGAAGTATGCGTCGCTCCTTGATGCCCACGCGTGTGGTGATCCACTCGTCGTTGGTATCCACCATCTTCGACAGCATTTCGTTGTCGAGGACATCGTCGGGCACGTAGGAAGCGATACCGGTGATTACGGCATGTGTCATTACATCACTGCTTTCTCAATCACGAGTTTACCGCGGTAGTATCCGCATTCTCCACAGATAGTGTGCCAAACGTGCCATGCGCCACAGTTGGGGCAGATAGCGAGAGTAGGGATGAGCGCCTTGTCGTGGGTGCGGCGCTTTGCGGTGCGGGTGTGCGATTGTCTTCGTTTAGGATGTGCCATTTTTATTCAAAGTTTATACGACAGGCGATCATCTCTCCCTTGCCGGGAAAGGCTCTCAGCCGTCTTCGGTTTATAATTTTCTTCTATATGTCTTCCTCATCCTCCTCCAGACCGGGGTCTTCGGCGGAATGTTGTCGCATTATCTCCTCCATCCGGGGGTTGCACTCCCCTTCCGGATGCACGTGGCGGAGTGGTATGCTCAGGAGCACAGTGTCGGCGATGAGGGGCGCCAGGTCAAACTCCGTCTCGTCTTCGGGCAGCGTGATGGTGTCGTCGGTCTCGCCATATTCGTCGCCGTAGCGGACGTTGACATCATAGTCTTCATCCACATCAAGGCGCATCGGGTCGAGACATCTGTCGCAGGGTATCTCAATCCAGCCCTGGCAGGTGACGCCAATCTGATACACGCCGTGACGCACATCGATATCGACATACGCCATGATGTCGGCATCCGTCACCTCAACGTTTCCACGTTGGGCGAAGAGAGCCGCATCAGCCTTCAGTTCCAGCTCGTGGTGGCCATCGCCAAGGGCTGGAAGGGATATTTTGAATTGCTTTAGATCACACATTTTTCAGGGTGCGTTTCATTTGCGCCGCAAAGTTAGCAAATTTTCTCCGATAAATCAAATTTTGCAACGCAAAAATTTGATTTTAGTTTAGGGTTTAGGGTTTAGGGTTTAGTTTATTCGCAGATTTGCTCCTCCCATAAACTAAACTCTAAACCCTAAAAACTAAAAACTAAAGAAGGAAAGCTGGGTGGCAGTGCGCATCAGGGGGCGCGACGACCCGTGCCGGGTGCGGATATCGGTGACGAGACGCGGCGCAGCCATCTCGTTGAAGCAGATGTGAAGTCCTATGGCGCGGGTCATCAGCATGTCGTCGTGTTTGCCTGATATTGCCCCGTAACTCCCGTTGGGGCGGCGCTCATACGTGAGATATTCCTCCAGACACTCCAGGTCGCGCTCTATGTACATTCCCTCGCGAACCACCCTCACAAGATTTGATATCACTATCGGTTTGGTGCTGACATTGGTGTGGAAACCGTACTTGCGCGGCGCCCCCTCCCTGATGTCATCCGGCGACTGCCGCCGGGCATACAGATTCGGATAGCAGTCGCGTATCTGGTCAAGGATGAAGAGCGACTGGTCGCCATCCACATATCGGTCGCGGTCGCGCGTCTCAAGCGTGTTGGATTCTATGACAAGCAGGGAGTTGCCATACCATTTGGCAATCCTCGCCGCATTCCATGCAAGAAGGTCCATGTCGCAGTGTCCACGCCATTGAGCCACCACGGCCGGACAACCGCTGCCACGGTTTCTCGCCATCCGTATGCGGTCGAATACCACAATCACACTCCAGTCGGCCTTCACGCTTCTGCCGCCAACATCCACCACCGTCAGATAACGGTCATAAATCCCGGCGCTCTCCCCCTCTTCATCCACGTCAGGCATATCCCAAATTTTCAGTCGGCCGTTGGGGTCATCCTCAAACTCGATCATTTGCAATGCCTCTTCGCCTTGGTCGCCGCGAGCCACGAGTTCGCCGCTGCGCACAGGGGGCATACATCTCTTCCGGAGCTTCAGCACACGGTTGCGGTTGAAAACGTGCGCCCCACTGTTGACAAACGCCTCCACGTCATTGCTCGGATACTCGGAAAGCATCTGGTCGGCATTGCTGTAGCCTGAGCGGGTAGCCTCATACCATGCTATGGCTTCGAGTGTGGCACCTGACTCCCAGAGTTCCCAGATGTAGCGACCTGTCGGATAACGATCGTCGTCGCTGAAACTGTTGCTTCGCTGCCTGACTATCCGCTCTGCCATCTTCCGGGGATTTGCGACGGGACTTGAATACTTGGCAATCTCATACCATGCCACAAACACAGGACGATAGAGTGATTTCCCTTTCTTCGCCGCAGTGTATTCCCGGTCGAAAAATGTACCGGCGCCGTTGGCTGTGGATTCCATCACTATCATAGTCTCCGGTTGCAGGAGCACTCCTGAGGTTGCTGCGCGGATGATATCCTCCGGCGACTTCCCTTTGGTCTTCTTCCACAGCCCCACCTCGGTAAGATGCACCAATGAGTAATCGCCACCACGACTTGAGTCGGGACGCTCCGCGCTCCCCACCTTTATGCGGAAATTACGACTCGGTATCTTTATGGAACTTCGGCTGAATCCTCCGCTCGCATACACCTTGTCTTTTTCTCCAAGCGACTCCCCCTCCTCGGCAAGAAGCCATCGAGGGTAATAGTCGAGTGCCATCTTCGCCATGGACATTACTTCTTCGGTGCTGTTGTTTTGATGACCTATGATAAGGGAGTTGGAACTGTACTGCCGCATCAGCTGGATCCATAGCATGTAGATCTGAGTGGCGGTGCTACCACCCCACTGACGCGCTTTCACAAGCACCACACGGATAGGCAGTCGCTCCTCGCGCATCTTCTCAAACACCCCTATCAGTTTGCGCTGAGGGGCATTGAGCAGAAACGGCCCGTCTTTTATGGTGCCGTCACCCTTGCATTTGATGCGCACCGTCTTGAAGGCCCAAAACGGGAAGTCGTATCTGCATCGAAGGCGAAACCATCGCCGTCGGGCATTCTCGAGGCTGCCGGGGAAGACCTGCGTCAGTGAAAGTCCCGACATCAAGGATTTCACCTCGGGAAGGGTCTCCATCTCAATGGGGAGTCGCATGCGTGAGGGTTCCAGTTCGGGACAGGAGAAATCAAAACGGGTGCCGGGACTGAGCAGTCCCGACACGGGGTCGTAGGGTGCTTTCTTGGCGGCTGTCCGCCGGGCGTTTTCAGCGAGCACCTCATCTATCAGTTTTTCTTCAGGGTCTTGCATAGTTTCAATTTAAGTTTCGCAAGCTCAACTTAAGGTTTATGGGTTTATAGGTTTATGGGTTTATAGGTTTATGGGTTTATGGGTTTA
>JAMPAV010000001.1:111673-159460 GCA_023667055.1 Muribaculum sp.
TCCGAAACTTTTTTGAAATATTACATGGATATGGGGCATAAGCGTTTTGTTATCAGAGAAATCAATAAATGTTAAATTTTATTTCGTTTTGTTAATATAAAAATCAGGAAAACTTTATACAAAAATAAAGCCCCGTAGTATTCCTAATTCAGAATACTACGAGGCTTTTTTTTAAATATAAAATAAGTAGCTGTTCAAATTAAAACGATACAATAAAAAAAATGAAAATCTTGCATACTATCTGCTTGGTCTTTTTGGCCAATTTCTCCCCTCTCATCAGTCGTGATGCCCGCATCACTCCTTCTTCGAGTGAAGAAATTGTCTCAAAAATCCCTACGCACATAGTATACATTTAATTTGAACAGCTACTTATGAGAAGTAAAATACATTTTTACAAGGCGTCCCTCCGGGACTAAAGTGCTACTTTTTGGTATCCCCGGACTTGAAGTCCGGGGTTTTCACACAAATCAGCCCTCCGGGCTGCGATGACAAATGAATATTTGCTTTTGTATGAATAATGCTTGCGAACTATGGCAAGATGAGTATAAGCATACGGATACTGTGGACGGAGATCATGTTGTTCATGCCGTATGCAAAGGTCGATACTCAGAACATCTGTCAAAATTATCTGTTAGAAGACAGATGTGGGTGGCAGCATATCATTGAACTCCTCTCGGGCACTCAAGGGTGGCGACATGCAGCGGGCAACGTGTGGGCCTCGGTACTGCAAGAGGAAACTCCGTCAATTCACAATGCACAATTCACAATGCATAATTAGAGACATCTCGTATGCCTTTGGACCCTTGGTGCGTATGGACCGTAGATTGATTCTTGGTTTTGTTTCCGGGTGCAAAGTTAATAGATATAACTGCCAAGCACAGGCAGTGTAATGTTAAAAAATGTTAGGGATTTTTAAATCCCTGGATTTTTTCGGGCTTCCGCCCTCACACAGCTTCCACTGACAAAAAGAGACCTCGCACTATATGCGAGGCACAGTAACAAATATCACAGATGACGGCACTTATGACAGCACTCGCGGCCCCGAGTGGCCGCGACACGGAACAGGATATCTATGAGGATGATTGAGCTGAACCAGAGAGAGACACTTTAGGCGAGGTTGACGATGGTGATTCCGGCACCTCCGAGGCGGACGTCTTCGTCGGAGTAGGAGACGACGTTGGGATTTATGCGTAGTTGCTCGCGGATGAGGGTCTTGAGAATGCCATGACCGGTGCCGTGGAGAATGCGCACTCTTTGGGCATTGAACTGCACTGCATCATCAAGGAAATATGTCACAGCCTGAATGGCTTCGTCGGCACGCATGCCACGGACATCAATCTCATTTTTGAAATTCAACTGACGACGACGGCTGTCTTCGTAATAATTCGGCGCTCCTGTCGTTGTCATCGTTGTCGCCGTTTTTACTGATGCTTTTGGAGCTGAGGCGGGAGTAAGGCGCGACATGTCAACCATGGTGCGAAGGGCTCCGAAGGCAACTTCAGCCTTTTTGCCGGACACACTTATAATCTGACCAGGAGAACCGGAACCGTCCATTTTTACCCAGGATCCGGTTGTCAATGTTTTCGTTGTTGTCGATGTTGTCGATGTCGTCACTGATTCTTTTTCGGATTTGGATTTGCGGCTCTTGTGTTTGAGCGGTTTTAAAACATCGGGAACAGATTCATTTTCGGCAGGTTCATTCAAACTCTTCTTGTAATCTTCGAGTTCGCGTCGGATCTGACGGGTTTTCTCTTTCTCGGCCTCAGCATTTTTTATGTCGCGGATAGCCTTTTCCAGACGGGCATTAGCAGACTTGAGGATTTCCTTTGCCTCTTCGCGTGCATCTTTAAGAATCTCGGCTCTCTTCGACTTAAGATCAGAAGCAGTGTCTTCATATTTTTCGAGAAGGGAATCGAGATGGCTTTCCTTTTCTTTTATACTCTGACGCTTGTTGCTCCAATATTTGCGGTCGCGAGCGATGTCGAGTAAATACTTGTCAGAATTGACATAGTCAGAACCTACAATTTCCTTTGCCATGTCAATAACATCCGATGGGAGACCTATACTGCGTGCAATATCAATGGCAAAAGAACTGCCCGGATTCCCTACCGAGAGTTGGAACGTAGGGCGAAGATGCTGGCGATCATAAAGCATTGCACCATTGACGAAGCCATCAGTTTCATCAGCAAAAGTTTTAAGATTCTGATAGTGAGTAGTTACAACACCGAAGCATCCGGATTGACCGAGTTTATAAAGAATGGACTGAGCGAGAGCGCCACCAATCTGAGGTTCGGTGCCGGAACCCATCTCATCGGCAAGCACAAGCGAACGACTGTCGGCATGGCGGAGGAAAGCCTTCATGTTGCGAAGGTGGGAAGAATATGTGGAAAGGTCATTTTCCATCGACTGCTCATCGCCTATGTCAACGAGAATATTCTCGAAAACACCCATGTGGGAATTATCAAAAAGAGTAGGAAGGAGACCGCACTGCATCATGTACTGGACAATGCCGACAGTCTTCAGAGCGACTGATTTACCACCGGCATTCGGACCTGATATAATCAGGAATCTTCTTTTGGCATCAAGGTGCAGGTTGAGAGGTACCACTCTCCTGTCCTGCGCTTTCAATGTCATGAAGAGTGCCGGATGGAAGGCGCCGTACCAGTCAATCTCCGGTTTCTTCTCAATATTAGGCATGAGGGCGCCGACAGAATTTGCAAAATTTGCCTTAGCCTTTATAAAATCCAAATAACCGATTGCAAGGCAACCCTCAATAATTGCACCAATCTCAGGCCGAATGACATTAGCGATTGAAATAAGAATCTTGACAATCTCCCGGCGTTCCTGCATCTGGAGTTCGCGGAGACGATTGCCAGCTTCGACAACCTCAGCCGGCTCGATGAAGACCGTCTTACCCGTGGCAGATTCGTCATGTACTATACCATTGACTCTTCTCTTCAAGCCAGCAGCAACAGGAAGCACCATGCGGCCATCGCGCATGGTGGGAGATATGTCTTTATCAACGATACCCTCAGCCGCCATACGGTCGAGAACCCGACGCATGGATCTTTCGATGGACCCATTGGCAGCAGATATGGAACGACGAACTTCCGCCAACTCAGGAGAAGCATTATCCTTCACCTCGCCGAATTTATTGATGCATCTGTCAATTTCCTTTTCAATCATAGGGAAACAGACAAGGTCGTCGAATTCTCTTTTCAATTCCGGATACAACGGAGTGGAATCTTCATCGTCAGAGCGAGAGAAGAAATTGCGGACATCAGAAATTGCCGACAACATTTTGCCAAGAGAGTTCAGACGATCAGCAGTCATGAAAGAGCCGGATGCCTTTATCTCGTTGAGATATGGCACCACATCATATACGTTTTCAGCCGGAAGGTCGGACCTACTCTGAATAAGGGAGAGCATTTCGGAAGTCTGACGGAGATTTTTGACTATACAATTGTAGTCAGAGGAGAAAGACATCTTCTCAGCATAGTCTTTGCCCATGCGCGAGGAGCAAAGACGAGTGACTTCGGCACGGATTGTGTCGAAACCAAGTTTGGATTCTATTTCGGTGGGGTATAACAAGAGTTAAGAGTTAAGGGCAATGTCACTAAATTAGGAATGAGGAAAGAGGAATTAGGAATTAAAAGACGCAGGAAACCAACTTCGACTCTTTTCGGATTCATGAATTTCAGGGCTTAATTTAGTGACATTAGGGTTAAGGGTTAAGGGTTAAGTAGGGGAATGGGACATCGGCTAAAGCCGATGTTTCCATGCAAAGACAATAGAAAAGGGGATTTCAAACTGGAACAGAATGAAATCCACCTTTGTTTATCCACAAATTACCTATCACAAATACAGGAAAGAGATGAGTGTGGAAAGGGGAAACAAAAAGGAATCAGGCTTTCTTATTGTTTTCCTCTTCGAGAATCTTGACGGCCATATCATAAATAGTAGTGTCGTCAAGAACCACGATTCCACCATCGGGGCCCGGCTCGATGTGCATACCGATGTTCTTACCAAACTCATAGTTTACGCCGCCAAAGTAGTTTCGTACGGTCTGAACAGTGAGGTTAAGTTCGTCGGCGATGCGACGAGTGGCTCCGTCGGGCAGACTGTCTTTGAGTCTGCGGAGTTCGTTGAATGTGATGGTTTTGCTCATACTATTAGTATTTGAGGTTATTTCATTATAACTTTATAACAATTTTGAGAAAACAAATTTACATAAAATTTTAATAAAAACATAATTTTAGGAGAGAAATTTATATGCTTAATAACATATTTTTGAAACAAATAGATATAAAATATTTAAATTCAACAAATTGCATGAGCTACAAATTGTATGTGTAAATCGGTGTCCTGCGGACACCTTTATAGTGTGATTTGCTACCGGGCACACCTTCACTTTGTTCCGGTGTACCCGGTTACTGATAAATCGGCCTCCTGCGGAGGCGACACAGCATATAACATGCGGAGGCGACACAGCATATAAATTACAAACAATGTCGCTAAATTAAACCAACAGCTGCTCTCAGTGTATTTTAGCGGTATTATATGTAACGCAGGAAATTTGTGCATTTTTCACAAGGCGTCCCTCCGGGACTATAGTGCTTCTGCATGGCTTTCCCCGGACTTGAAGTCCGGGGTTTTCACACAAATCAGCCCTCCGGGCTGCGATGAAAAATGCACAAATACTTTGTGCGTTGACTATAGTTAAATATGCTAAATTATTTCGACGGCATCGGCTTTATTTCCCCGGACTTGAAGTCCGGGGTTTTCACACAAATCAGCCCTCCGGGCTGCGATGAAAAATGCACAAATACTTTGTGCGTTGACTATAATTAAATATGCTAAATTATTTCTATGGCATCGGCTTTAATCCAGCCTTCGATGTCGGAATTAAGGCGGACTTTATACCAGGATGGAGATCCATCCACGGCCGTCTCTTCGGCCAAAATCTGCAGTCGAGTTCCTTGGCAAATCTGATTGGCGGCAGGTTTTGCGTCAGATGATGGCTCGATTAGCAACTTAGTCTTGTATGCCATAAGCACCGCTTCATCGTGAGAATCGAAAGCACTGGCACTCATGAATGAAAATACAAGAAACAGAACCGAAAGGCAAAGAAGAGCAAAGCCACCGAAGAAACCGGTTTTCCGGAGGAGAATATTACTGCAGAAAAGATAAACAGCCACGCACCCAAGCAAGAGGATAAAAGAAGAGGCAGCGAGGACAGCCCAGAAATTGGAAGAAACATCAACGGCTATGATTCGATGTGCGGTGACAAAGAAAGTTTCGGGATCAGGTGCGACACTGATTTTCTTGCCTCGCAACTCCGCACGATTAGAATCCTCTACCTTAGATGCAAAATAGTTAAGATTATTCTTAATTTCCTTGTTGGAAGGATCCAACCGAGCGGCACGGGAATAGTAAAGGACAGCACTGCCAAGATCACCAGACTGAGCGTAGCAATTGGCAAGATTGAAATATAAAGAAGCAGAAGTGCCCTGAGACTTTGCAACAGAAAGATATTCCTGAGCAGCCTTATCGAAATCACCTTTATCATAAAGAGCCTTAGCGACATCGGTCTGAGCCAGACAGACAACACAATGCAACAAACACAGAAGGGCGGCTATATAACGGGATTTTTTCATAACCAAACTAAATTAATTTAGAGTCTTCAAGAGTCTCAATGATATTGGAACCACGCTCATAAACAGACTTCAACTCATCAGAGCCTGAGACGGGAGCATATTTAGCAAATTCACAATCATCAAGGACAGCCACAAATTCATTAACAGCAGACTCGGATGCACCGGCAGCAGAAAGTTTTTCAGCAACGTTCTGACGATTAAGTTCCGACACAGGGATATTGAGTTTAGCACCCACATATCCCCAGAGAGCTATGAGCATCTCATCATAGAACTTCTCTCTATCATTAGCCTTCATGCAGGCAGCAGCCTTCTTCAAGCGTTTTGCAGCGACCTTGCCCGCCTTTCGCATACGAGTTCCGACGATGTCGGCGGCATTCTTCAACTGGCGGCGATAAACGAATATGCAAACAGCGAGAATCAGCGAAGGAATTATATACCACAACCAATAGAATCCGGAATGAACAAAAACAGATACGGATTTGTGCAAGTCTTCAACCTTCATCAGGTTGGAATCAAATTTCAATCTATTTTTAGTCTGTGACTTTTCAGAAAGAGCACCCTTGTCAACTTCCACCTCATATCCTTTTGCAACGGAGCGTTCGTATTTCCCAGTAGAAGGGTCGAAATATACAAGGGACACCTCAGGAATTGCGTATCGTCCGGTCTCCAAAGGAGTAAACGAATAATCGAACTTAACGGAACCCGTGACAGTAGAGCCGGAAGGTTTTGCATTTACGTCAGTGGTAGGCGTGAAGACTTCGAGCTGTTTGGGATAAATATTGTTAAGGTCAGGGAGCTTGATATATTTAAGATTACCACTCCCCTTCACAACATATTCCACAGACGCAGCCTGATTAGTCTTCAAAGAAGAAGAAGGAAGAGAAGAAGAAATGGAGAAATGACCAACACCACCCGAGAAATCGGCAGGCTGAGGCGATGGAAGGGACTTGACATCAATGACCAGATCATTCGGAGTAACATTCAGCTGGACGGGACGCCTAACTGTGAGCATACGGAAATAAGGGTCATCGTAATATTCCTGTTGGTCGGTGCTGACAGTGTAAGTGTTTCCCTTAATTGTCAATTTGCCGGTCATCTGTGGGAAAATGATATAACGAGCAATAACGGCAGTGGCATATTCATGACCATTGTAAGTCTCATATTGCAGAGAATTAGAGACCTCATCGGATTCCTCTACGACAAATCCGTCGAACTTAGGAGCCTCAGTGGCGCCAATGAATTTTATAGGAGCATAGGAAGAATATAGTTTTACAGTATAAACCAACGCCTCCTGCTCGTAGGCTGAAGATTTGGAGACAGAAGCACGAAGGAACAGCTTATCATTGCCCTTACCAATAAACTTCGGGCTTGAGCTCTCGTCGTCGCCATGATTCACATTACCCTGAGGTGGAACACTTCCTGCAGCCTGTTGCTGACGTTGCTGCTGACGCTGCTGCATCTTTGACAGACTGCCAGAACCAGCCTTTACAATCTTATAAGAAGCTTTATTGCTGCTGACCCCATCTACAGAAAAAGGTCCGACAGAATATGAACCTTCTTTGGCAGCGGCACAAGTGGCAACGTAGGTTCTTGAAGAAGACCTTGTGACCTTACCATTGACGCTCGTCATAGAAGAAGACTGACTGCTGAGAGTGAAATATTTCACAGTGGCACCCGGGACAGAAGGGGCCTGCGGCTCACCATCAACATTCTCGAGAATCATGTAAACATAAAATTGCTCACCTACTTCAATGTCGTCGCCACCAGTGCGAGTCTGGACCTGCAGCTGAAATTTACCAGCAGCATTACCCGCGACAGAAACAGCAAAAAGCAATATTAGCGTAAAGAAATGTCTAATCATTTTAGGAAATACTTAGAAATAACCAACATAAAGCAGGCTACCAACGTTTATTGTTTTTACCACGAGCCGGAGCCTTCTCACCATTGTTAGACTTGTTGACACGGGCACGAACCTGATTTTCTTTATTTTCCATAGCATTCAGGATTTGCTCGGCAGCCTGAGGATTAATTTCCTGCTGTTGTGGTTGAGGCTGCTGTTGATCCTGATTCTGCTGTTGGTCTTGATTCTGATTCTGTTTGTCCTGATCTTGTTTATCCTGGTCCTGTTTATCCTGGTCCTTATTCTGATCTTGATTCTGATTGTCTTGATTCTGCTGAAGTTTCTTCTGAGCTATACGAAGATTTCTGCGAGTCTTCTCATCATCAGGACATACCCTAAGAGAACTTTTATACATAGCCACAGCCTGGGCAAAATCTTCAGAATTGAAAGCTATGTTTCCAAGATTGAACATGGCATCGGCTGCTAGCTGGGGTTTATCCTTAACAGATTGGGCAACATTTTGCATAGCCTCAGCTCCAGCCTTGATCAGTTGCTGCCTCAAGGAGTCAGATTGAGCAGCTCCGGCACGTCTGATGTAAGTAAGGCCGAGATTATAGAGAGCCTCTCGAGAAGATGGTTCAATCTTAAGAGCCTGCTGATATTTCTCGCCGGCTTCAAGGAAATGGCCACCCTTAAAAAGTTCATTACCTTGAGTCACCATCCTACGTTCTTTACGGTTGCCGGAGGCATAAGCAGTATTAAAGCACAATGCACAACTTACAATGCACAATATATAGATGAGAATTCTTTTCATTACCAATTAGTTTTTTGAAGACTTAGAAAAGAAGGAAATTTTGTCGAGCCAACGAATCTTTCGGTCGAGAATGAACACATCAAGGCAAAGGATTACGAGAGCCAACCAAGCGAATATGGAGAAAAGTTCATCGTGGACAGCATAAGAATTAGTCTGGAGAGCAGATTTCTTGACAGTGTCCATTTGTTTTTCCAACTCGTTTAGGGCATCAGGATTCGAGGCATTGACATAAATACCATTACCGGCCTCAGCAATTCTGGTGGCGAGATTTTCATCGAGAGCAGTAGCGACAGGGGCACCTGTCTCCGGATTGATCATAGGGCCGGCCGGAGTTGGGATTTCCACAGGAGAGGGACTGCCAACACCAACCACATTAAGCTGAACATGATTCTTTTTCGCTTGTTTTGCAGCTTGGATTGTACCCGTCTCATCCTCGAGGTCCTCAGCATCAGTGATTAGCACAATAGACTTACCTATATTGTCATCAGGAGTGAACGAGCTAACAGCCCGGTCGATTGCCGCAGCGATATTGGTGCCTTGATTTTCATATTGAGTAGGATCAATTGAATTCAGGAACATCTTAGCAGACACATAATCGCTTGTGACCGGAATAAGGGTATAGGCATCATTGGCATAAACGATTAGTCCTACCCTATCATTGTCGAGTCGATTAATAAGTTTTTCCAGCACCAGTTTGGCAGCCCTCATTCTTGAGATTCCAGAATTTTCAGAAGTAGAAGAAGCGAGCATAGAATTAGAGACATCGACAGCAATGACGACCTCTATACCCTCCTTTTCAGACTTAGAGGCATGCACGCCACCCCAAGGGCGACACAAAGCAATAATGATAAAGAACAGAGCGCCAACTTCGAGCGCGAGTTTCAATGGAGGCTTATATTTAGAAACCTCAGGCATGAGATCCCTCAAAGAGGCAATATTACCAAACTTAGCCAGATTCTTCTTGCGAGCATACCGAGCAAGGACATAGAGCAATACCAAAAATGGCACTGCCAACAGAAGCAGGAGTAAAGTTGGATATGCAAAGGTAAACATTATGGTATTCTTCTAATAACAGTGTAACGTAACAATAAAGACAAAGCGAGAGATGCGAAAGCGAGCCAGATCCAAGGCATAAATTCCTCTTGAGTGAGAGTGACGGAATTGACATCAATACTTGACTTTTCGAGAGAATCAATTTCCTCGAAAACGTGCTTAAGCATTCGTTCATCTTTGGCACGGAAATATTTGCCACCGGTCAACTTGGCAATATTTTTAAGGAGCGGCTCATCGATTTTAGTCTCGAGAGTGGTGGTGGAAAATCCATAGGGGTCAGCAATCTGCATCTTACCATTAGTGCCGACACCTATGGTATATACCTTAATGCCTTTCTGCTTTGCAATCTGAGCGGCAGTGACAGGAGGCACATCGCCGGCGTTGTTGCTACCATCAGTAAGGATGATAATGCTTTTCGATTTAGCCTTACCCTGCGAGATACGATTGATAGCACTTGAAAGGCCATCACCAATGGCAGTGCCATCATTAAGATCACCCATCTCAACGTTGGCAATTGCATTAACAAGGGCAGCACGGTCGTTGGTGAGAGGCATCAGAGAAAGGGATTCGCCTGCAAAGACCACGAGACCCATGTTGTCGTTGCTGCGCGAATTGACAAAAGCAGTGGCCACATCCTTGGCAGCCGCGAAGCGAGTAGGCTTGAAGTCAGTGGCAGTCATAGAACCGGAGATGTCCATGGCTAGCACTATATCAGTTCCAAGCACTCTGGAATTCTTAAGAGTGTCATGACTCTGAGGACGAGCGAGCGCCACTATAATGGCTGCAATGCAAATAAGACGAAGAATGAAACAAGCATGCACCACCCAAACCTTCCAAGAATTTCCGAACCTGACAAAAGGTTTGAGAGAAGAAACACCCAAAGATGGGTTTGCGTTGTGTTGCTTACCGATATACCAAACACTCAATGGTATCAGGATCAGGAGCAACCATAGCAGTCCGGGATGCAGGAATTTCATTTCGCACCTCCTTTCTTGGAGTTATTAGTTTTTAGTTGTGAGTCTTTAGTTTTTAGTTGCTGGTCGGGGTCGGGGACTTCGGCGGGGATAGTCTCTTTGACAAAGTTGACCGCATTATCAAAAGCCTCGACATTATCAGCCGGAAGAGGACGCACCTTTGCAAACTTGACGAAATCAGCAATGTCGAGAATCTTACGGACATAACCACGTTTATCCTTGACATCAGACTGGTCAGCGAGAGTGCGCATAATCTGACGAGAAGTCATTTCCATAGCATTGATGCCAAAGCGGCGGAAAAGATAATCACGAAGGATATCAGTAAGTTCGGTGAAATATTCCTTCTCCATACCATTTTCCCAAAGATTCTTTTCCTTTAGGCGATCAAGCCTGCCGAGCGCAATTTCCCAAGGCTTAGGCAACGGTTTTTCAGGCAGGGATATAAACTTGCCTGTCTTGCGATATTTGCGACCGAAGTAAACCGCAGCCAGAACGGCAGCAAACAGCAACAACCAGAGCCACCAGAGTTCGTAAAGCCAATCGGGAACCCAATCCCAGAAAGACCTGTCGGAAGGAGGGACAATATCCTTATAGTCAGCAATAGCATCATTCTCCCCGACATTAACGGGAATCACCTGAAGCTGCACGGCATTGGATGCCACAGAGTCAACTGCAGTGAGATAAATGAAAGGCGGCAAAGTGTAAAGACCAGAGTCGAAAACCTGAACCGGCATAACCAGACGCTCAGTGATTCTCTTGCCATCGCGTTTAAGAGTATCGATACGAGGAGCCCCGATTTCAACAGTGTCGTTAAGCAGAGTAACATAACCACCGGGACCCAACTTATTCAAGAGAGGGAAAACACCCTGCATATCAGCATCACGATCCACAATAAGGC
The DNA here is from genome assembly GCA_023667055.1 of Muribaculum sp. Classification (GTDB taxonomy): domain Bacteria; phylum Bacteroidota; class Bacteroidia; order Bacteroidales; family Muribaculaceae; genus Lepagella. The sequence goes on from JAMPAV010000001.1 coordinate 122,910, forward strand.
GCAGGGTGTCGATTCTACCCATCATGATTGAAGCAGAGTCGAGAGAAGCGGTCACCTTGACCTCAGCCGCAGACTGAAAAACGCAAGCGACTGAAACGATAGTCAATATCAGATATTTACGTATCAAATCAAACATACAGACATCAAAATTAATCAACCGCGACGGCGGAAAAGAGTAATTAAAGCCTTTACATAGTCTTCATCGGTAGAAACAGAGACAGAGTCAACGCCACAGCGATTAGTGGTGGAAGAGAAGTTCTGCTGACGTTCATACCATGCTTTGTCGAAAGCCTGACGCACCTTTTTAGAGGAAGTATCAAGCCATATATCCCGGTCGGACTCAAGATCGCGGAGTCTGACAAGACCCACATCCGGCATTTTGGCATCGCGGCGGTCATATACTTGAATAGCAGCCACATCGTGCTTGTGGTTGGCGATTGAAAGCGACTTATAGTAATCATGGTCGTCGATAAAATCGCTGAGGAGAAATGCAGAGCAACGTTTTTTGAGAGCGTTGGTCATAAACACAAGAGGGGCATTCAGGTCAGTGGCACGATGTTCGGGATGAAAATCTATGATTTCTCTAATAATGAAAAGGATGTGCTTTCTACCTTTCTGTGGGGGTATGAATTTTTCCACCTTGTCGCTAAAGAAAATCACACCAACCTTATCATTGTTTTGGATTGAGGAGAAAGCCAGAGTAGCGGCAATTTCAGCAATAAACTCTCTCTTAACCTGACCAACAGCTCCGAAGTCACGGCTACCGCTGACATCTACGAGCAGCATGACAGTCAGTTCACGCTCCTCCTCATACACCTTTACGTAAGGTTTATTGTAACGGGCAGTGACATTCCAGTCGATATCGCGCACGTCATCGCCCGGCTGATATTCCCTGACCTCAGAGAACATCATGCCACGGCCCTTAAAAGCAGTGTGATACTCACCGGCAAAAATATTGTTGGAGAGTCCGCGAGATTTTATCTCTATTTTACGGACTTTTTTAAGGAGTTCTTTTGCGTCCACTATTAACAAGAGTTAAGAGTTAAGAGTTAAGAGTTAAGGGTAATGTCGCTAAATTAGCATTGCATTAAGGGGCTTGAAGCCCCTTACACAGGAGGAAAACCGATGATTTCGGTGATTAATTTAGTGACATTAGAGTTAAGAGTTAAGAGTTAAGGGTTAAGGGTTAAGGGCAATGTCGCTAAATTAGCGCTGTCTTTAGGGGCGTGAAGCCCCTTACACAGGAGGAAAACCGATGATTTCGGTGATTAATTTAGTGACATAAGAGTTAAGGATCAGGGGACCTGGACTTTGTCGAGGATTCCGGAAATTATCTCATCTGCAGAGATATTGTTGGCCTCGGCCTCATAGGTGAGACCAATACGATGACGCATTACATCATGGCAAACGGCGCGGACGTCTTCCGGAATCACATATCCCCTACCCTGAAGGAATGCGTATGCACGGGAAGCAAGTGCCAGCGAGATGGAAGCACGAGGCGAGGCACCATAAGCAATAATACCTTCAAGGTCCTTCAATCCATAGGATTCAGGATTACGAGTGGCGAAAACTATATCTACAATGTAATTTTCAATCTTCTCATCAATATAAATTTTCTCAACAAGTTTCTGAATTTCCAAAACATCCTGAGTGGAGACGACAGCGTGCACAGCCTGAAGAGCGCCGGAGATATTCTGACGGATAATGGCTTTTTCCTCTTGCTTGGATGGATAACCGATAACCACTTTGAGAAGGAAACGGTCGGTCTGCGCTTCGGGAAGTGGATATGTGCCTTCCTGCTCTATGGGGTTTTGAGTAGCCATTACAAGGAAAGGCCGTTCAAGAGGGAAAGTATGGTCACCAATAGTCACCTGGCGTTCCTGCATAGCCTCGAGGAGCGCACTCTGCACCTTTGCCGGAGCACGGTTTATTTCGTCGGCGAGTACAAAATTGGCGAAAATAGGACCTTTCTTAACTTCAAAAGTCTCCTTCTTCATACTATAGATGAGAGTACCAATGACATCAGCCGGCAACAAGTCGGGAGTGAACTGAATTCTTGAGTACTTAGCATCCACAATAGTGGCAAGAGTCTTAATGGCAAGAGTCTTAGCGAGACCGGGGACACCTTCGAGAAGCACATGTCCATTGCATAATAGAGCAATAAGCAGGGAGTCAACAAGATGCTTTTGGCCGACGATTCGCTGGTCCATGCCATTGCGGATCATACTGAGGAAATTGCTTTTAGAAGCAATGAGATCGTTGATTTCACGAATATTAACTGTCTGTTCCATAAGGGTATCAGTTGATAATCAATAGAATTGTTAGTAAAAGCATCCGCAAGAAGCAAGATGCATATATAGAAATAATTGCAAAATTAACATTTTAGTTTTGCAAGCAAGCAATTTATAGTGTTAAATAATATAAATTGAAGTTGCGATGAGTTAAATGGGGGAGGAAAGATCTAAGACTTTTCCTCCCCCCTATAAAGATTTCAATGCGAGAAAGCGTTCCATCCCTGAGCTTTCAGTGGGAATTCCTGATCATCACGAGTAACCATGGCGCAACCGAGTTCCGGCTTGGTGACGTAGCCAATCATTTTTACACCTTTAATATTTTCTATTTTATCGTGATCAGTGATAGGGACAGTGAACAAGAGTTCATAATCCTCCCCACCATTCATAGCAGCAGTGATCAGATTCATGTTCAACTCTTCAGCCATGACCGCAGTCTGGTAGTCGATAGGAATCTTATCTTCATAAACCCTACATCCGACGTTGGAATTTTTACATATATGCAGAAGTTCAGAGGAAAGGCCGTCGCTGACATCCATCATGGAAGTGGGCTGAATACCCTCCTCGCGCAGGGCCTGAATAATATCGCGTCGAGCCTCAGGTTTCAACTGGCGTTCGAGAATGTATTCCTTACCGGCAAAATCAGGTTGGAAATCAGAGCCGGCACCGGCACTGACCCTGTTTTCCCGTTCGAGCAACTGAAGCCCCATATAGGCGGCCCCAAGATCGCCCGAGACGCATATAATGTCGGTGGGTTTAGCGCCATCCCTTCTTATTTCCTTACCCTTTTCGCATTCGCCAAGACAAGTGATACTAATTACAAGACCTGTCACAGAAGCAGAGGTATCCCCACCCACAAGATCCACACCATACATTTCGCAAGCAGTGCGAATTCCCTCATAAAGAGTTTCGATATGTTCGAGAGTGAAACGGCTTGAGATGCCAAGCGAGACAGTGATTTGCTTAGGAGTACCGCCCATAGCATAAACATCACTGAAATTCACAATAGCAGATTTATAACCGAGGTGCTTTAGAGGGACATACCTCAGATCAAAGTGTATTCCTTCAAGCAGGAGATCTGTAGTGACAAGCACATCCTTATCGCCATAGTTCATAATGGCGGCATCATCACCAACACCGAGTTTTGAAGAATCATTTCTGAGAGGGAAATCTTTAGTGAGCCTATCAATAAGGCCAAACTCGCCAAGGTCGGATATTTCAGACATGAATTATAACTTTTTAAGCATTTCAGTGATAAGAGTAACCATAACCGGAGATGCTTTCTCAGCGGCTTGCTGCACTTCCTCATGAGTTGGGACATAGTCAATGTCCTTGCCACCGAGGTCAGTGATTACAGACACTCCAAACACATCAATTCCGGCATGGTTGGCAACAATGACCTCAGGGACTGTTGACATTCCGACAGCGTCACCTCCGATGATGCGGAAATATTCGTATTCAGCAGGGGTTTCAAATGTCGGGCCGGTGGTGCCAACATACACACCATGCATCAGACGAAGTCCACACTCGGCAGCAATATCATCAGCGCATTTGACCAACGACTTTTTATAAGCCTCAGTCATAGCCGGGAAGCGAGTGCCCAATTCGTCATAATTTTTTCCCCGGAGGGGATTTTCCGGGAAGAGGTTGATATGGTCAGTAATAACCATTACATCACCAACACGGAATTCCTTGTTCATACCGCCCGCAGCATTGCTTACGAAAAGCGTCTTCACACCAAGGTCGCGCATGACACGTACGGGGAATGTGACTTGCTTCATGCCATAACCCTCATAGTAGTGGAAACGGCCCTTCATTGCCATTATATATTTACCGCCAAGGGAGCCGAAAATCAGTTTGCCGGCATGCCCGGCCACAGTAGATACAGGGAAATTAGGGATATCGTGATAGTCAATCTCACACTTTACATCCATGTGGTCGGCAAGATTACCAAGGCCGGATCCGAGGATAACAGCGATTTCAGGAGTATTGCCAACTTTGGCTTTGATGAAGGATGATGTCTCCTTAATCATTTCTAACATAGTTTTTTCCATCGTAGTCTTAAGGCTTTGTTGTATAAAATTAAAACAAATGAGGAGACGAAATGTTTTTTAAACCAATCTAATAAAAGTTTTATGGCGTAGGGGTCTTATTTTTCAATGGCGTGAAGCAAGTCGGGGACAAAGTCATATCCGAAATTAGACTCAAGCATTCTCACGCCTATAGGAATATAGAAAATAAATGGTTTGAGATCTTGCGGGAAATAAGGATTATGAGCAATTCTGACTGCATCTTTCTCAGTGGTGATTATAAGCTTTCTGTTGCCCTTTGAAGAAGCGAACTTAGACTCAATTTCGCCAAGATCTCCTTTCTTGAAATCGTGATGATCCGGATAATGCAGGACTCTCTTTTTAAACGGATACTTACGAAAATGATTGACAAAGGGACGAGGGTTGGCAATCCCGGTGAGCAAAAGAACAGAATCCTTATCAGAAAGCTGATCGATCAGAATCCTGTCGGAGCATTCATCAGGAAAGACAGGAATCAGACCACCATAATCATAAGTGGAGAAATAAAGTTTCTGATAAGGCATCAAATTGAGATGTTTAGACACAATTCTCATGTCGAGAGCAGAAATATCAGCCGGACACTTTGTGGTGATAACCATATCAGCCCTATCAATAGCATGAGCACTCTCCCTGAGACGACCGAGCGGAAGCAGATTGTCGCCATACACAGGGTGAGAGTAATCCATAAGCATAATGTTGAGTTTAGGCTTGATGTAGCGATGCTGAAAAGAATCGTCAAGTACAATCAAATCGAGTTTAGGGAATTCCTTTACAAGCATTTGCACCCCTTTGACGCGGCTTTCACAGACAGCGACCTTTACCCTTCCTCCAAATTTTTCATAAATCTGCAAAGGTTCGTCGCCTATGCTATCAGGAGTACTTTTAGAAGAAGCTATAATAAAACCTTTAGTCTTCCGCTTATAACCACGACTCAAGACAGCAATATTCTTTTGGTAGCGAAGGCATTCGAGTATATACTCAACATGTGGAGTTTTACCGGTGCCTCCAATAGTGATATTGCCGACCCCCACAACCGGAATCTCAAAAGCAGTTTCCCTGAAAAGACCCCAGTCGAAAAATTTATTACGCAGCCCTACTCCCATGCCATAAAGCCAAGACATGGGAGTGAGCAGATACTTCAGAGTTTTTTCTATATTGGACACCACCGGAAGAATTTTGAATTTTGAATTTTGAATTTTGAATCGCAGATGCTTTAAAAGCAAGAAGGAATACGAAATCAATTGAACGAGAGAGTGAGCGGAGTCATGCGCGCCTGAATAGGATCACGGCGAAGAATTTTAGCAGACTCACGAATGAGAGCAGATTCCGGACGCTCGCCAATTATTTCGCCCAGTTGCTGATTGAGCGAATTGAAACCCTCTTCTTTCATGATGTCCCAGAAATCGGGTTTATACTTTGGATAGATAGCGATGCCGAACTTATCTTGCTTCAGCTTCGCCTGTTTTGCAGCGAAATTGACGGCATCATCAAGGGAACCAAGCTGATCTACGAGTTTGAGTTTGAGAGCCTGACCTGCACAATAGACCCGACCTTCCGCAATGCGGCGCACGTATGACTCTTTCATATTACGACCCTTAGCCACACGGCGGATGAAGCGTGAATACCCATCATTGATATACTTCTGAAGCACATTTAGTTGTTCAGGAGTGGGGTCATAGAAAAGAGAAATGTTCTTGCCAGGATTTGTACTTACAGTCTGAGGGGTGACACCAAGTTTCTTGACAAGCCCTTCAGCAGAAGGGAACAGCCCGAAAATACCAATGGAACCTGTAATTGTGAGAGGGTCGGCAAAAATCTGATCAGCAGTGCACGAAATCCAATAACCGCCAGAGGCAGCATAGTCGCCCATGGAAACTACAAAGGGTTTTCCTTTGGATTTAAAATAATCAAGAGCCTCGCCAATCTGTTCGCTGCCAAAAACAGACCCGCCTGGAGAATTAACGCGAAGCACGAGAGCCTTCACATGGTCATCATCGGCAAGTTTTGTAATCTGAGGCACGAGTTTATAGCAATCGATACCAGATTTGGTGTATTCGGCAATCTCACCAGTAGCATACAGGACAGCGACCTGATTCTTGTCGCCATAATCACTACCCCAATTGGAATTGTCGGCAAGAGCCTGAGGAGAATAGTACTTCACATCCTTGCCGTCCTTACCTACCAGACGGCCAATGATATCATCCATCTGGCGCTCATAGACCAGACGATCGACATATTTCTCCTTCATTATTTCCTTAGGCGATTGGAACATGATGAAATCATCAGCAGCCTTGTTCATGGCATCATCGGCAAGAACCGGACGTGCCGTGGCAACAGATTTGCCAATATACTTCCACATATCACCATATAGAGTGTCGAGTTGGGCACGTGCCGGTTCGCTCATCTGATTTGAGATATACGGTTCGGCGGCAGATTTGAAAGTGCCTACCTTAACAAGAGTCATCTTAACACCAATCTTATCAAGAAGATCCTTATAGAACAAAGTGGTGCCTCCAAGGCCAGAAATCTCAACCATGCCACCTGGATTAAGGAAAAGGCTGTCGGCCTGCGAAGCTACAAAATAGTCGCCCATGGTCATGGCATCAGCGTATGCATATACTTTCTTGCCACTTTTCTTGAAATCCGCAATAGCCATGCGAATGGCATTGAGAGTGGCAGGAGAGGCAATGGGATGCCCACATTTGATATACATGGCCTTTATATTTTTGGACAGTTTACCCTCACGGATGCCATCGACGAGTACGTTAAGAGCCGTAGGTTGTTCGCTGCCACCAGTTGCAAGGGAAACAAAGTCAATTTGTCCTGACTCCGGGGTTTCGACTATCGTACCCGTAAGGTCGAGCACCATTACAGAATCCTTGCCAACCTTGGTGGAAGAAGATTCGTCGCCGGATCCAAGTTGTGCGGCCACACCAATAACCACAATAACTGCAACAAGACAGAAGAGGACCATGGCCATCCAAGCGCCGACGAAAGAAGAGAGCAGATTTAGGAAGAATTTTTTCAGCATACTCTTTGGTTAAGAGTTAAGAGTTAAGAGTTAAGAGTTAAGAGCAATGTCGCTAAATTAGAATTGTATTAAGGGGATTGAAGCCCCTTACACAGGAGGAAAACCGATGATTTCGGTGAATAATTTAGTGACATTAGAGTTAAGGGTTAAGGGTTAAGGGTTAGGGAGGAGATGACCTGCTTGATTTGGGAGGCGAGTGAATCGGCTTTCTCCATTGTCTCGGCCTCGCTGTAGATGCGGATAATCGGCTCGGTGTTTGATTTGCGGAGATGTACCCAGGAGTCGGGGAAGTCAATCTTAACGCCATCAATGTCGGTTATGTCGCAGTCGGCAAACTTTTCTTTTACCGCGAGAAGAATAGCATCCACATCGATTTCCGGGGTAAGCTGAATCTTATTTTTTGCAATCTGATATGCAGGATATGTTTTCTTGAGTTCGCTTACCTTCTTTCCGGATTTAGCGAGAAGAGTAAGGAATATGGCAACACCGACAAGCGCATCGCGCCCATAATGCAACTCCGGATAAATGACCCCGCCATTGCCTTCGCCACCGATGACAGCACCGGTCTCTTTCATCTTGGCCACAACATTGACCTCACCTACGGCAGCGGCATTGTATTCGCATCCATGTCGGCGAGTAACATCACGCAAAGCGCGAGAACTGCTGAGATTAGAGACAGTGGAACCGGGAGTGTTAGCGAGAATATAATCAGCTACAGCCACGAGGGTATATTCCTCCACAAACATCTCACCATCTTCCATCACAATTGCCAGACGATCGACATCAGGGTCAACCACAAAACCGACATCTGCTTTTGAGTTCTTCATTAAATCTGAAATCTGTGTGAGATTTTCCGGAATCGGTTCGGGGGTATGGGCAAAACGACCGTTGGGTTCGCAATTAAGTTCTATGACATTTTCCACACCAAGTTGACGAAGCAGATTCGGAATAACAACACCACCAACAGAATTTACAGCATCGACAGCGACAGTGAAGTTTGCATTTCTGATAGCGTCAACATCTACGAGCCTAAGATTCTTGACCATATCGATGTGACGTTGACCCCAGGTATTGTTGAGATACTCACGACCCAGCCCCATAACATCAGCGAAAGTGAAATCCTCTTCCTCGGCTATTCGAATCACCTCCTTTCCGGCAGCATCGGTAAGGAACTCACCATTTGCATCGAGAAGTTTCAGAGCATTCCACTGAATCGGGTTGTGGCTTGCAGTCAAGATTATACCACCAAGGGCATTCTCACCGGTCACAGCGAGTTCTGTGGTGGGAGTAGTAGCAAGGTCGATGTAGATCACATCAAACCCCATAGCCAACAAAGTGCCATTGACCAAGTGAGCTACCATCGGGCCCGAGATACGCGCATCGCGACCTACTACAATCTTGCCGGTATTTCCACCGTTGGTTCTTTTTATATATTCAGCATAAGCAGCAGTGAACTTGACAATATCCACACCACCAAGGCCATCGCCTGAACGGCCTCCGATGGTGCCTCTGATACCAGATATAGATTTAATAAGACTCATATTTTTAAATGCACAATTCACAATGCACAATTCACAATATTCAGCATTGTAAAAAATTAAACAATAATTATTCTATCATTAACACTAAATTTATCACAAGGCGTCCCTCCGGGACTACATTGCTTTCGGTATATTACCCCGGACTTTAAGTCCGGGGTTTTATCACTAATCAGCCCTCCGGGCTGAATTGACTGAGGTTAATATTCGGCTTTGAAATAGCGTGTATTTACAAGGAAAGGGATACAGGTGGTGTTTTCCTGAGAGAAACCATAATATGACTTGAGGAGGATATTAACCTCAGAATCATATCCGAGATAACTGACAGGCATTTGTATGCCCGACCCAAACTGGGAGGAGGAAGACACGCGATAGTTTTGATAAATGAAATAAGTATTCCCGACAGATGTAAGGAAATCATCCTGATTTCCTTCGCCAGTGACAGAGAGAGAGTTGTCGTTGTACATAGTCTCGATATTGTAGCGTGTGAAAGTGAAATAGACCTGGTCGCCGGCGGCCGGAATCTTTCTGTCGCCCACTTTCAGCACCTGCATATACACATATCCGTCGTCGTCAAGACGATAGTATGGCGCATCAGGACCGACTTCAAAAATGCTATCGGCAGGAATCTCATTGCAGACGCGGTGCTGGGCAAGAAACCAATTGCTTACTTTCTGTTCCTTACGAAGCAAGTCGGAATAACTTTCGGATTTGCTGCATGAAGCAGACACAATACCAATCAAGGCAAGGAAATATAAGGGGATTCTTTTATTCAGTTTCATGTAGATATGAAAATTTTCTAAATTTGGAAATAATCAAGTTTTTCAGTTCTTCCTTTCAGATACTGAGCATATTTAGGCAACGACTCAATCAAGATCTTTCTGCAATCCTGGAGAGAGCCATTGAATTCAGCACCGGCAGCCATCACGTGTCCGCCGCCGGCAAAGAGTTCCTTGCAAATCAAATTGACCGGGAAGTCAAGGATACTTCTGGCCGAAACCTTCACACAATCGGAATCCTCACGCAGGAAGAAACTGAAAGTTATGCCACGGATTTCGGTGGGACGATTGACCAGACCTTCCGTATCGCCTTTCTCATAATGAAACCTTTCGCATTCCTCCTTGTCAAGACAAATAATTGAAGCGTGATATTCAGGGAAAATCTCCATTTTGTTGGCAATGGCATACGCTTCAAGTTTAAGAGCACCGAAACTTTTCTCAACAAGGGCGAGACGCACGATACGATTTTTATCACACCCCTTGTCGATGAGCCTCTGAAGGATCTCATATATGTCGGGACTCTTACAATTTACAGTGAAATTTTTTGTGTCGGTGATGAAACCGGTCAGCAGGCAGGTGGCGGCGTCGAGGTTCATCTGATTGTAAAGGCCAAGATCAGCCATCAGGCGGAAAGACAATTCGCAGGTGCTCGACATGTCGGGGAAAGAGAAAATGACATCAGCGAAGTCGGAAGGCTCAACATGATGGTCCACCAACACCTTCGGACAAACGGCGTCATCGAGGAGCGGCTGCATTTTGTCGATACGCGAAGGCTGATTGAAATCGCAACAGATAATGAGATCGGCCTCTCTGAAAAGCCTTGCGCAATAATCTTCATGACGTGTGAAAATTGCCAGAGAATCGAAGCCGGGGAGGAAAGACAAAGAGCGGGGAGCATTGTCGGGGACAACTACAGAAACAGACTTTCCGAGCGACCTGAGGACATGCATCCAACCAAGAGTGCTGCCAATGGCATCACCATCCGGGCGCACATGGCAAGTGAGCACAATTGAAGAAGCCCCATTTATGAGGGCATCAAATTTGTGAACCTTTCTTGTATCTAAAAAATTTATCATTGATTATCAATCAATAGCAAAATATATAAATAACGATTAAGAGACGAAATCACAGATTCCGACTCAAAAAAATGGCTCATCGGCGCATTTCAAAAGGCAAAGATAGCAATTTTTCGGGGATTTTTAGTAATTTTGCACCATAAAATTCAAAAATGAACATTAAAAACTGAATACGGGGAATTAAAACACCCTGCAAAACCGATACTGACCATGCATACAAGAGAAGAAAAGATGGAAGCATTCGGGCGAATGCTCGATGTTCTCGACACGCTGCGCGAAAAATGTCCGTGGGACAGGAAACAGACCAATGAAAGCCTACGCTGCAACACGATAGAAGAAGTGTATGAATTGAGTGATGCGCTGACCGATGACGACGTGCCCAATATCAAAAAAGAGCTTGGCGATGTGCTTCTCCATGTGGCTTTCTATGGAAAGATAGCAGATGAAAAAGGACAATTCGACATAGCAGATGTATGCAATGCGCTGACAGAAAAGCTAATATTCAGGCATCCACATATCTATGGCGATGTGACTGCCAAGACACCCAACGATGTGGCAGACAACTGGGAACAAATCAAGCTGAAAGAGAAAGGTGGAAACAAGACAGTGCTATCAGGAGTGCCCGGGTCGCTGTCGGCGCTGATCAAATCCTACAGAATACAGGAAAAGGCAGCCCATGTAGGCTTTGACTGGGAGAAGCCGGAACAAGTTTGGGACAAAGTGAAAGAAGAGATGATGGAGGTAGAGACCGAGATAAAATCGGGAAATGCTGAAAACATAGAAAAAGAATTCGGCGACTTATTCTTTTCATTAGTGAATGCGGCACGCCTTTATGACGTGGTGCCGGAGAATGCCCTTGAGCTTACCAACAAGAAATTTATCAAGAGATTCAATTACTTAGAGGCAAAGGCAAAAGAGTCAGGCAAAAGCCTTAAGGAAATGACCTTGGCAGAAATGGATGAATATTGGGAGGAAGCGAAACAGCATGAGCAGTAAGAATCGAGGTTATGATATTGTGTATCACTGAGAAACCGAGCGTAGGGGCAGACATAGCCAAGATACTTGGAGCAGAAGTGAGACGTGACGGATATTTCGAGGGGCCGGAATATTGCGTGACGTGGACATTCGGGCATCTATGCGAGCTGAAAGACCCCTCGGACTACACGCCAGACTGGAAAAGGTGGTCGCTATCGGCATTACCGATGATTCCACCACGCTTTGGCATAAAGCTAAAAGATGACAAGGGAATACAGCATCAATTTGAAGTGATAGAGCGCCTGATAAAGAGATGCGACAAAGTAATCAACTGTGGAGATGCCGGGCAAGAGGGAGAGCTTATCCAGCGGTGGGTGATGCAAAAGGCGGGATGCGACAAGCCCGTGGAACGTCTGTGGATATCATCGCTTACAGACGAATCAATCAGGGAAGGATTCAAGCACTTGAGGCCGGAGAAAGAACTTGAGCCACTTTATGTGGCAGGATTATGCCGCGCCATAGGCGACTGGATACTTGGCATCAATGCCACAAGACTTTACACATTGAAATATGCCGACCGGAGCAATTACGAGAAAAAAAACATACTATCGGTGGGCAGGGTGCAGACCCCGACGCTTGCTCTTGTGGTGAACCGACAGAAGGAGATAGAAAATTTTGTGCCGACCACAACATTTGAGTTGCGCACAAAATACCGCGAAGTAGTGTTCACCTCAAACGTCAAGCCATTCAAAACAGAGGAGGATGGACAGGCAAAGCTGAAAGAGGCGGCTGAGAGCGAATTTGAGATCACAAATGTGACCAAGAAAAAGGCAAAGGAAGCACCTCCGAAACTGTTTGACCTTACCAGCCTCCAGGTAGAGGCCAACAAGAAGTATGGACTCAGCGCAGACGAAACCCTGAAAACAATCCAGGCGCTATATGAGAAGAAGTTGACGACATATCCCCGTGTGGATACGACTTATCTTACAGATGACATGTATCCCAAATGCGGGTCTATCCTGAACGGGCTGAAGCCATATCTGGAATTGATGCAACCAATCAGGGGAAAAAAACTGAAGAAAAGCAACAAGGTTTTTGACAACTCCAAGGTGACCGACCACCATGCAATCATACCGACGGGACAGGCACCCCAGATGCTTTCAAAACCGGAATGGCAGGTGTATGACCTTGTGGCGAAACGATTCATATCAGTATTTTTCCCGGACTGCGTGTATGACCAGACCCAGATAAAAGGGAAGGCCGGGAAAATAGAGTTCAAGGCATCGGGAAAGAGAATAGACGAACCGGGGTGGAGAACAGTGTATGAAAAGGAATCCGCAGGAGTGGCGGAGCCGAAATCGGCCAAAGAGGATGCGAAAGAATCGCCAATGCTTCCAGACTTCAAGGTGGGAGAAAGAGGAAGTCATGAGCCATTTCTCGGAAAGAAGACCACTACCCCACCAAGCTACTATACGGAGGGCACCCTTTTGAAAGCGATGGAAACAGCCGGAGCCTCAGTGGATGATGAGGAACTCAGAGAAGCATTAAAGGCAAACGGCATAGGGCGACCATCGACGAGGGCAGCCATCATAGAGATCCTCTACAAGAGGGGCTACATAAGAAAGCAGGGGAAATCCTTGCGTGCCACTGAGGCCGGAATAAACCTTATCGGTCTGATAAGAGAGGAACTTCTGAAGAGTGCCAAGCTCACCGGCATCTGGGAGGGAAGGCTCAGGGCAATAGAGAGAGGAGACTACAGTGCTCCCGAATTCATAAGCCAGCTGAAAGGGATGATCAATGAGATCACCCTGTCGGTGCTAAAAGATTCTTCCAACAGGAGGATAAGCAATGAGTGAAGAGTTGCAATATGTGATATTAGGAGTGATATTGCTGCTTTGTGTGGCATACATAGCAAAAAAAGTCATCCGGACGAAGGGGAGGAAATCGTCCGGATGCTGTGGCTGTTCGTTGCAAAACGAGTGCAAGAAGCATGCTAAAGACTGCTATCAGGAAGCTGACGGAGACTGACCAACGGGCTTGCTGCCAGACGGTGTGGGGACATCGGTCTTAACAATAGTAGGATACGGCAGTCCAAACGGCACCTCATCCGGCGGGAGCTGACGACCCATCACGCCCTCAAGTATGGTGGCACGAGATGATTCGTTTTCGAATACGAAGAGGTCGAATTTGGTGAGCATAACGGCAATATGTTCGAACACAGCCGACTGAATACCCTCGTAAGCAATCCAAGCAGAAGTGCTCGTGAAGCAATATACCTGGAACGGAATGCCGTTGGCAGTCTGCTGAAGTGTATTTACAAAGAGGTCATCGACCGGTGAGATATTGGGGTTGCTCAGAAGCCACATCTTCATGTAGGCACGGAACATACCAAGGTTGGTATCAATAGTGCCATCAGCAAGACCCTCAGGATTATTGACACAATATTCCTTGCCGGCCTCTTTCTGCTGCTTTTTCTTTGCAATCCAATCTTTCATCAAAGGAATCTCAGAGAGTCTGGCAAACAATTCTTCAGACGGCTCTACCACGCTTTCACTATCGATGAGATAAGTGCGGGCGATGCGGCGCGTATTGCTTTCCTGCATGGGCCGATATGTGGTGAAGGTGCCGCTTATGAGATTGTAGGGAGGTACGGAGGAAACAGTCTTGTCCCAGTTCTGGATTTTCACTTCTGTCAGGGTAACCTCCTGAACCGTGCCGTTGGCATTTGTGCCCTCAACTGCAATCCAGTCGCCAACATGGACAGAGTCGTTTTCAGAAAGCTGCACTCCGGCGACCAGTCCGAGAATTGAATCCTTGAAAACCAACATCAGCACAGATGCGAAGACACCGATGCCTGCAAGAAGAGTTGCCGGAGACTTATCGACGAGGATTGAAATAACGCCTATTCCAAACAGTATCCAGATGATGCCACAAATCAATTGGATAAGGCCTTTAAGAGGCAGTCTTCTCTTATTTTCTCTCTCATCGACATGATTCCATATTATCTTCACGAGAATAGTGAAACAACGTGCCACGATGAACATCAAGTAAATCCAGGTGATACGCGACAGCCAGCTGCTGAGAGAAGAATGCTGCTGCATCGTGAACTGAATCATGATAAGGAAAAAGATGGCCGGCACGATTCTGGAGGCCTTGTGGAAGAAATGAGCCTTTGTCAATTCCTCATAGATATCCCCTTTCCATCTCTTGCCTATCTGGTCAACCACGAAGAGAATTACATACTGTGCGATAATACCGATACCCCATGAAATCAGGAATACCAGTACGGAATATACGAATAGTTCAAGAGTGGCATGATGTTCGAGACCAAGGTGGTCGAAAATCCATCCCACAGCAGTCATTATAACTTTAGCTATCTCGTATGTTCCGTCTTCTGCAACCGGGACTACCACGGCAGGCATCTTGTCGCTGACATCACCTGCAATATTACATAATAGATGTGTATTCATAGTGGAATAAATTTGACATTAAGTTTCAGGCTGACGCTCATTATTACATGAACATTGTTTTAAATGTCAAACAATCCACACTACAAATCAGTTCACATCTACAGGAGAGGATTTTCAAGACCTTCCCTCAGAATTGTGGGACTGTCGTCGGTACAATCAATAATTGCAGTCGGCACAGTGGTGCCCGGTTCACCCAATACAATTCCATCCACCTTGCCATCGTAAGCTTCCATGATTAGTTCGGGATTCACCGCATAGTCTTCATCTGCAAATTCTATGGAAGTAGTAAGCAACGGATTTCCCAGTGTCTTTGCAATATCACGGACAGCGTTGCACTCCGGGATTCTGACACCTACGATTTTTCTGGTCTTGAATTCTTTGGGGAGAATGGATTGAGCCTTACACAAAAAAGTGAAAGGTCCGGGAGTGTTGTCATGCAAAAGGCTGAATGTGCGGTTGCCAAAACGCGCATATTCGGAAGCCATTGAAATGTCGGTGCATATTATGGAGAGATTGTTTTTCTCCGGATTTATATTTTTCAGAGCGCAGACTTTACGGACAGCTTTTTGATTGAGGGCGTCGCACATAATACCGTAGATGCCGCCGGTGGGTAGTATCCATATCTCGCCGTCTTTCAGACGGTCGGCAATTTGTTCGAGTTGTTTTTCGGATGGAGAGTCGTTCCAGATTTTAATAGATTTCATGGTATTTGTGGTTTTGTCTTTGCAAATTTACAACTTTTTTGATAATAAGAAAATAAATAATCCGTTTTTTATAAAAAAATACAGACAATGAGAATAGGAATACTTGCAGCGATGGATAAGGAAGTGGCGTTGCTTCTTCCTCTGATGAGCGATACAATGGAGATGGAATTGGATGGACGCAAAGCTTATGTAGGCAAAGTGGGTCATCATGAAATATGCCTGATGAAGTGCGGAATAGGGAAAGTTAATTCCGCTTTGAATGCATTCCGCATGATAGAGCATTTTCATCCTGAACTCGTGGTCAACTCGGGAGTGGCCGGTGGTGCCGATGCCTCAATGAAGGTCGGAGCCCTTCTGATAGCAACAGAGGCGGCATATCATGATGTATGGTGCGGTCCGGGGACTGAATGGGGGCAGATGGATGGATGCCCGGCACGGTTTGCTATGGACAAGGATGTAATAGAAAAATGCAGCAATTTTCAGGGTGCAGAAGATTTCCGTTTCGGACTTATAGCCACCGGTGATCGGTTTATCTCGACAGTCGAAGATCTCAACCATATAAAGAATGTATATCCCGATGCACTGGCCTGCGATATGGAATCTACTTCCATTGCCCAGACGTGCCACGACTGCAATGTGCCTTTTGCAGTGTTAAGAGTTGTCAGTGACACTCCGGGACAGGCAGACAACATCTCGCAATATAAAAATTTCTTCAGCGAAGCCCCCGAAAAGACCTTCAGCGTGATAAAATCACTTCTTGAAGTGTTATAATTTAGAGAGTCAAGTCATCCAAAACTTGACTCTTTGATTTGAAAAAACTCAGGTAAAGATGAGATTAGATTCCATACGGCGCATAAAGCCGTTTATGCTTCCAATTGCCATGATTGGTGGCATAATATTCTATCCATGGATGGGGAAAATACAGTTTCTCTCACCCTGGTTGATTTTCGGTATGCTGTTTATCACCTACAGTCGTCTGGACTTCCGCCACATCTCTCTTGGTCCATTTCAATGGATTCTTTTGGCCGCACAGATGATATTGGCTGCCGTTACCTATCTGTCGTTAGTATGGATAGACCATACATTGGCAGAAGGGATATTTATCTGTGTCTTCATACCTACAGCAACAGCAGCTCCCGTGATTTGCTCCATGCTTGGAGGAAGTCTTCCTAAACTTGCCACCTACTCACTTCTTTGTAACGTATTCGTGGCATTTGTCGGGCCTGTGGTTCTTGCAGTGATTGGAGACTCAGAATATGGATTTTTGGAATCATTTGTGCTTATATTCAACAAGGTTATGCCTCTCCTTATCGGACCGCTTGCCGCCTCTTTCGCCTTGCGCAAGATATTTCCAAAATTTCACGAAGCCGTCAAGACTCACCAATCCATATCGTTCTATATGTGGGCGCTCTCACTTTTCATTATAGTGGGAGGATGCGTGAGTTTCATTATCAACCATTATGAACCGGACTATATTCCCCTGATGATTTGGTTGGCCATTGGATCTCTTGCCGTTTGTCTTCTACAATTCAAGTTAGGCAGAATGATTGGGCGACGCTATGGCGACCCTGTCTGCGGAGGACAAGGAATGGGACAGAAAAACACTGTGCTTGCAGTCTGGATAGCATTGGCCTATATGAACCCTATTGCTTCCGTGGCACCCGCTGCCTATATAGCATGGCAAAACGTCATCAACTCATGGCAGATCATGCGACATAAGGCATCTTCCGAATAAAGACCAAACTAAAATTTCTACTTGTCGGCAATTACGTGGGCTGCTACAGCAGCATATAGCGCAGCTGTCTCAAGGCGGAGTCGGCTACCACCGAAAGTGACCGGAAGATAACCGTTAGACATCGCAAACTGAACCTCCTCCGGTGAGAAATCGCCTTCCGGTCCTATCAGTATGCGGACATCACCTCCATGAAACTCGTCTGCAAAACTACGCAATGGTATTGTCTCGTCGCAATAACCCATACATTTGAAACCGCTGAATTCATCCGAGACCAACTGTCGGAAGTCGGTGACTTCGGATATCTCCACAAGGTTGGTCTTCAGCGACTGGTTCATCGCTGAAATTGCTATCTTGGCAAGGCGTTCTGATTTTACAATCTTGCGCTCGCCGCGCTGACATTTCATAAGCACAATTCTATCAACCCCGATCTCGACGCATTTCTGCACGAGCCATTCCATGCGGTCGATGTTTTTGGAGGGGGCGACACAAATTTCAAGACGGAATCCCCACCAAGGCTTTATTTCGGTCTTGGTGAGGATTTCGACTGCAGTATGCTTAGGGTGCGCCTCG
This sequence comes from Muribaculum sp., assembly GCA_023667055.1. GTDB lineage: Bacteria > Bacteroidota > Bacteroidia > Bacteroidales > Muribaculaceae > Lepagella. The sequence goes on from JAMPAV010000001.1 coordinate 141,148, forward strand.
AGAATCACGCATTCAAACCGACAGCCTTTGCCATCGGTGACAAAAATATTGTCGCCTTCCTTAAGACGAAGCACACGGCAACAATGCACTGACTCCGATTCGGGAAGAACACCGTGGGATTCTATATCAGGAGCATAGAATTGAATCATAATCAAAGTTTGTCTTTATCGTCAATCATGGAAGCTGCGGCGAGACCACTCTTTTCAAGAGCATCCTCCTTTCTGACAACTTCTTTCTTATTATCTTTAAACAACAAGAGGAATAGGATGGCAACGACAAGAGCGTATGCTGCGAATATCAACCAACTTTCGTGCCAGCCATCAATCTGTGGCACACCGGCAGGTTTTGAGAAAACGAGATTCTCAAGAATTGCACCGGCGCTCAACGTGCCGATAGTCGCGCCAAGTCCGTTGGTCATTATCATGAAGAGACCCTGTGCGCTGCTACGCATGGAGGGATCGGTCTCCTTGTCAACGTAGAGAGAACCGGAGACATTGAAAAAGTCGAAAGCGACGCCATATACAATCATGGAGAGGATAAACAGCCATACCAAATCGCCCGGATTGCCGAGACCGAAGAATCCGAAACGTCCAACCCATGCTATCATGGAAAGAAACATAGTGCCCTTTATACCGAATCTCTTAAGGAAGAATGGTATTAGAAGGATACACAAAGTCTCAGACATCTGGGAGAGAGAGATGAGGGCGTTTGCATTTTTTGCACCCCAGGTGTCGGCGAACTCTGCCACATCCTGAAAAGAGGTGATAAAGATATTGCCATAACCATTGGTGATCTGAAGACTTACGCCAAGAAGCATGGAGAAGATAAAGAATACAGCCATCTTCTGCTGCTTGAATAATGCAAATGCTTTAAGACCGAGCATATCGACGACTGATCCGGAAGCCGCCTTGTTGGTGGGGCAATCGGGAAGAGAGAGAGAGTAGAGACAGAGAACCATACTGAGCACAGCAGATGTGAAGAGCTGATAATAGTTTGTCTGAAACTGAGTGAAGTTGACAAAGAGCATGGCACAGATGAAACCTACCGTTCCAAATACGCGGATGGGAGGGAATTCCTTCACTGTGTCAAGATTCATCTTGGTCAATGCGGAGTAAGCCACTGCATTGCTGAGACCAATCGTGGGCATAAAGAATGCGACGGAAAGCGTGTAAAGCCAGAACAACGGGCCGAAAGCCACCGCCTCACCGGCCGACATGCAATAGAATCCGGCAGCTGCCATGAATACGCCCGCTATCAGATGACACAGGCTGAGCATCCGCTGCGCATGAACCCAACGGTCTGCAACGATACCGATTATAGCCGGCATAAACATCGACACTATTCCCTGAACGGCATAAAACCATTTTATGTCGTTGGCGAGTCCGATGCGTCCAAGATAATTGCCAAGTGAGGTCAGATAGGCACCCCACACTGCAAACTCAAGAAAGCTCATTATGGCGAGTCTTACTTTGAGGGAGAATTTGTCATTTTTCATGATATTTTAATTTAAATGATCGTGATTATTTCATTATCGTAGGCGTATTCCACCCCCGGGGGAAGAATACGAGATATATCTTCATGACGACCAAGATTATGGCAAGCATGTGTGAGATAACAGCGCTTGGGTTTCAGCTCATCAATCAGAGCGAGTGCTTCGGGAAGAATAAGATGTGCGAAATGCTCTTTTGTGACACGCAGGCAATTGAGAATCAATACGTCGAGATTTCTCAATTTTTCCTTTTCAGGATCAGATATGGTCTTGGCATCAGTAATGTATGCGAAATCACCTATCCTGTAACCGGTGATAGGAAGCTTGCCATGCATGACCTCTACAGGGACAATCCTAAGCCCGTCGATGAAGAAAGGCTCCCTTCCTATAGTACGGAGATCAAGTCGGGGCACGCCCGGGTAAGGCAAAGGACGGAAGCAATAGTCTATGCGGTTGTGAAGGTCATGCACGGTAAGTTGGTTGGCATAGACAGGAACGTCATGGTTAGTACAGAATGGACGCAGGTCGTCGATTCCACCCACATGGTCATAGTGCTGATGTGTGAGCAAAACGGCATCGATCGAGCTGATGTTGTTACGCAGGGATTGCTGGCGGAGATCAGGAGAAGCGTCAATAAGGAGCCGCAAGCCGTGGGTCTCGACAAGAATAGAGGCCCGGAGACGCTTGTCTTTAGGATCCGGAGAAATGCAGGTATGACAAGTACACCCTATCTCCGGAACTCCCTTGGAAGTGCCACTGCCAAGAACAGTGACCTTGATAGAGGAATCAATAAAATTAACCTCCGGTTGGAGCTCGATACCAAATTTCATTTTCACGGTATCTACTATTTTTCCGGCAAGGGCTGCCACATCGGATGCTGTGGCATTACCGGTGTTGGCAATTACCAATGGCTGCGAAGGCCACACCTCTGCCCCACCAACCTTGCAGCCTTTCAGACCGGAATGATCGATGAGCCAAGCTGCAGAAAGTTTAATTTTCCCTTCGCTTTTTGAAGGGAAAGTGGGCAGTTGCAAGCCTCGCGGGATAATCTCCTGATCGAAGAAATAACTGTTGACCTCCGGATTCTTGAAGAAAGAACCCGCACTTCCCACAAGTGAAGGATCAGGAAGTTTAGAGTCGCGAAGCCTTATCACTTCATTGGCCAATTCTCTAAGAGATGGGACACGACCAAGCTTTTCGGCAAAAGTTTTCAGAGGGGCATAGCTGAGATTGCGAGCTTCATTGCCGGGACGCAGACGATAGCTTATTCTCAACACAATCAACCGTCCTTTGGCATCATGCTTGAAAATGGAGTCTCTATATCCGAATTTGCATTCCGCCGCCTTCATAGTGACAGTCTTACGAGTGGAGACATCAAAACATTCCACCGAATGAATGAAATCGGCGGCTTCTGCACCGTATGCGCCCACATTCTGCACAGCCGATGCACCAACTTCTCCGGGAATGCCGGCGAGATTTTCAAGTCCGGCAAGGTTGTGGGCGACACACCAATCGACGAGGCCGGTCCACTTCTCCCCCGCCCCGGCTATTACATATACAGTGTCGGAATCTTTTTGATACATCTTAATCCCCATGATGCGCGAATGAATTATCATTCCTTTGAATTCATTGAGGAAAAGAAGATTTGATCCGGAACCCATGGATAGAACCTCGTTGTCTAAAAACTCGGGGGTCCTGCTGAGTTTGAGAAGTTCTTTTTCACTATCATATTCAGCGTAGATTGAAGCCCTGGCGGGCACGCCGAATGTGGTGAGCGACGTGATATCTTTATTATATTCGATTTTCATTGTCTGAAATTGGTTAGAAGTCCATCTGAGAAGAAAAGATATGTGCCATCAGAGTATTGCCATATATCAAGAGTTTGCGAAGAATCGTGTCCGGATCTGAGTTCATCCGGGTATCCGATTGCGAGCCGACACTCCTCCTTTGTCATCCCCAGGCCAACTCTTCCCGACTGAATGAGCGACCAATTTTCATCGCTTATGTCAGGGTATTTAGCCTTAGGGTCGCTTAAATAAAAGAGTGAAGAGAAATTCCTACTGTCGGAAGCATCTGAAGTATAGTTCATAAACACGTATGCAATGTTTCCATCGTGGTTCATCTTCACCAACATTGGGAAATCGGCAGCCGCAGGCATCACATCCAAAACCTCCACTTTAGAAAATTTCAAGCCCGGAACACGCTGCCCGTTTTCATCATACCAAAGATTGTTTCTGGTCCAAAGAGTCTTTCCAACTAATTTATTTCGCCATTGCGCGATTAGATCCAAGTCTGACAACAATGGGATTTTGCTGCTGTCAATTTGTTGCAGCGCATCATCGGGTGATTTTCCAGTGTTGTAGCGAAGAGGGACACCACCGTCGGAAAAAACTATTATACATTCCTCCTTCAAGTCGGGATTTACACTGCTTTCCACAAATTCAAATGAGAGGGTCTTATTTTTCAGGGAATTTGCAGTGATATCAGAGGAAGAGGAGGGTTCAAACAGATATATGGTACGATCACTTGTTGCAAGGAATTTTTTTCCCTTTTCCCAATCCTTAAGAAGTACGCCAGAAATTTGGGCAGCAAAAAGCTGTTCATCGCTTTTTGTCATAGATTTAAATTCATCTTTCTTCATGCGTATCTTTTTGGTGCTCTCTATCCCGGTGCTGCAAGAAGACATAGGAAGCAACAAAAGGGACATTATGGCAACCGTCAACGTCCATAAAAGATAGGAATGCTTAATATTTCTGATTATATTCACAATTTTTTCAGGTTAAGAAGTTCACTTGAGGTATGAAAATAAATACAAATTTAACCAAAAAAACTGACTTATGCGACAAAAAGGAGAGAAAAAGATAAGAAAAGATGAAAAGATAAGTTGAATAACAAAAAAATGGGGTTGAAATTAAAAAAATGTGTCAAAAAATTTGGTCACGTCAAAAAAAAGCAGTAACTTTGCACTCGCAAAACGGGGGATACAACCTGTGAATGCAGATGGCGGGATAGCTCAGTTGGTTAGAGCGTCGGATTCATAACCCGGAGGTCTCGAGTTCAATTCTCGATCCCGCTACAAAAGGTCACCATTAAAATGGTGACCTTTTTTTATTTATAAGTGTTACTGAAAATGTCAAATTGACATAATGACAATTTGACATTTTGACGATACAACCGGATACGGTGTTTAGATTTCGGAAGATTTGAGTTTTTCGGCGTTCTCAGCTACTATGAGGCGGTCGATGCATTCCTGAATGTCACCGTCCATGAATGTGCCGAGGTTATAGACGGTATAATTGATGCGATGATCTGTGATGCGTCCCTGAGGGAAATTATAGGTGCGTATCTTTGCAGACCTGTCGCCGGTGCTGACCATTGTCTTTCGTTTAGATGCAATGTCATCGAGATATTTCTGATGCTCCCTATCATATATGAAAGTTCTCAATCGCGACAATGCCCTTTCCTTGTTCTTTGGCTGATCGCGGGTTTCGGTACACTCTATAAGAATCTCCTCCACTACTCCGGTGTTGGGATTTTTCCAGTTGTAACGCAAACGAACTCCGGATTCCACCTTATTTACATTCTGACCGCCGGCGCCACCGGAACGGAAAGTATCCCACCGAATCTCTCCTTCATGAATCTCCACATCGAATTCCTCGGCTTCCGGCAAGACAGCCACTGTGGCGGCAGAGGTGTGGACACGACCTTGCGTCTCAGTGACGGGGACACGCTGCACACGATGGACACCGCTCTCATACTTCATGGTGCCATATACAGAATCTCCGGAAAGAGTAAAGACAATCTCCTTGTAGCCGCCGGCAGCACCTTCAGAGACATTGCTGACGGAAAGCGACCATCCTTTGCGTTCGGCATATTTCTGATACATCCGGAAAAGGTCTCCGGCAAAGAGAGCGGCCTCATCACCGCCAGTGCCGCCACGTATTTCCACGACACAGTTTTTGGAGTCATCGGGGTCCGGCGGAATCATAAGCAACTTTATTTCCTCCTCCATTTTAGGAAGCTTAGACTGCGCCTCGTCAAGTTCCTCACGAGCCATAGACCGAAGTTCCTCATCGTTTTCTTCAGCGAGCACGGTTTTAGCCTCATCCAAATTGGCGAGGGCAGTGCGATAATCGGCGGCTGACTTTAGTATTTTTTCGAGATAATGATACTCTTTTGTGAGCTTCACGTAGCGTTTTTGATCAGCAATCACAGAAGGGTCTGTGATAAGAGTTGATATTTCTTCAAATTTGGCATCTAGGCCATCAAGACGTTCTAAAATTGAGGACATAAGAAATCGTTTAATATAAAAAAAGACCAACACTCATCGAGTATTGGTCTTGGTAGCCGATCCGGGACTCGAACCCGAGTCTCCACCGTGAGAGGGTGGCGTGCTAACCGCTACACTAATCGGCCATTTTCAATCATGATGACCGAGCCATCATGATTATTTCCTTTTGACGATGCAAAATTAGTAATTATTTTTGAACTGTGCAAATTTTTCGGTAAAAATTTTCAAGAAAATTCAAAATTTACGAATAATGCGATCGCAGGGGGATGTGAGGATTACTCAGCAGCAGCTTCGGGAGCCTGCTGAGCTTCACCTTCGGCAGCCTCTTTGGCGGCTGCTTCCTGAGCAGCTATTTTTTCAGCCTTTTTCTTAGCTACAGCCTCACCTTTGGCTTTATTCTGAGCAGCCTCAGCCTCGAAACGAGCTTTGGCATCTTCAGCAGCCTTGGCATCTTTCTTGGCCTGGAATGCGCTTGCGACTTTAGCGCGGTCGGCTTTCCAAGCATCGAAACGCTTCTGTGCCTCTTCCTCGGTGAAAGCGCCTTTCTTGACACCGCCACGAAGATGCTTCATAAGCATAACGCCTTCTTTAGAAAGTATGCTACGAACAGTGTCGGTAGGGAGTGCACCTACTTCTACCCAATACAAAGCACGGTCGAAGTCTAAACTTATTGTAGCAGGATTAGTGTTCGGATTATAGGAACCTATCCTTTCAATAAATTTACCATCACGTGGTGCCCTGCTATCGGCGACTACAATAGGATAATAAGCGTAGCCCTTACGGCCATGACGCTGCAATCTGATTTTTGTTGCCATAAAACTTGCCGGTTTATTGATATTGAGATTAATTATTCATGCAAGCGAAATTTCACATCCGGCAGAACATGATTTCCACAAGCGGATGCAAAGTTACTGCTTTTTTCTGAAACACGCAACTTTTTAGTCATTTTTTTGTCAAAGAAGGTTGAGTTTAACCGTAAAATGACGCATAAGTTCTGTCTCCCACTTTATGCTGACGCCATGCTCGATCTCATGCCTACGGTCATACACATTCTTTAGAGCGGCTGCTATCACGTTCATATGATTGTCCGTGTAGGTTCTTCGGCAAATGCAGAGACGCAGGAAGTCATTTCCATCAAAACGGTTTTCTCTTGTGACAGGATCGCGGTCGGCAAGCAGATATCCAATCTCGCAGCCACGGACGCCTGCTTCGAGATACAGTTCTATTCCAAGTCTGACACCGGGAAATTCTTCTTTCGGCACCTTGTCGAGCACCTTGTCGGCATCTATAAACAATGCGTGGCCGCCTACGGGGCGCTGATAGGGGATGCCATATTCATCGAGTTTTTTTGCGAGGTATTCCACCTGACGGATTCTGGTCTGCAACATGTCGAATTCCGTATTCTCATCAAGGCCAACTGCGAGGGCCGCCATGTCTCGTCCGTTCATACCGCCGTATGTCAGAAATCCTTCAAAAGGAATAAGGAAACGTTTTGCACCTTCATATATGTCTTCCCAACGGGTAGCGATGAAACCGCCCATATTGACAAGACCATCTTTCTTTGACGACATTGTCATTCCATCTGCGAGACTGAACATCTCCCGGCAAATTTCCTTTATGGTCGCATCCTTGAATTCCGGTTCACGGGTCTTTATAAAATAAGCATTTTCTGCAAAACGTGCGCTGTCGAAGAATACTCTCTTTCCATATTTATCTGCCACGGCACGCACTCCGCGAAGATTTTCCATCGACACCGGCTGTCCGCCAGCTGTGTTGTTTGTAATCGTTACGATGATGAATGGCACCTTGTCGGCATGTTCGGCCAGCACTGCATCCAATTTGTTTAAATCCACGTTGCCTTTGAACGGGACCTCAAGTTGAGTGTCCTTTGCCTCGTCAACAGTGCAGTCTATGGCGAAAGCCTTTCTGGATTCGATGTGGCCTTTAGTGGTGTCGAAATGAGAATTGCCCGGCACGTAATCACCTTCCTTTACAAGGTGTGAGAAAAGGACATTTTCGGCGGCACGACCTTGATGAGTAGGAAGCACGAACTCAAAACCTGTGATTTTAGTAATAGTGTCTTTAAGCTCGTAGAAGCTTCGAGCACCGGCGTAAGATTCATCGCCGGTCATCATGGCAGCCCACTGACGGTCGCTCATGGCGCCGGTGCCGGAATCAGTAAGACAGTCGATATATACGTAGTCACTTTTGAGCATAAAGACATTGTAGTCAACATCTTTCAGCCATTTTTCACGTTCCTCTCGAGTACTTTTTCTGATGGGTTCCACCATCTTGATCTTCCATGATTCAGCAAAAGGAAGTTCCATAATCTATATTTTAAGGTTTGTAAGAATTATTTTGCGCAAAATTAATATTTTTCGATGAGATATGCAAACCATATACGAAAAATATTCCAAGGCGAGGTGTAAGACAAACGCCTTCCAACTTTTGGCTAGAAGGCGTTGGAGGTTCCAAGCGGATTCGAACCGCTGTGAACGGTTTTGCAGACCGGTACCTAACCACTCGGACATGGAACCAAATTATATTCATCGGGAGGTGTTCCCCCTTTTTGCGATGCAAAGTTAATACTTTTTTTTAGACCATGCAAGTTTTTTTTCAAAAAAATTTAAAGTCGCAAAAAAAATGGGGAAAAGTCACAATTGTTTTCCGTATCTTGCATAAATTTCAACACCCATTTTATTGGCTTTCTCGGCATCGTCGGGATTGGAAGGATCCACACCATATTTACTCAGCTTCGGGATTACAATTGGAGTTCCGGGACGAATACGGTCGGGATGGCCTATATGGTCTTTATTTTCCTCATATATATAAGGCCAGAATTTATTATTGCCGTAATGGTCCTTGGCCATAGTGGTAAGATAACGAGCTTTGCCAATAGTGTCATAGACAATAGGATCAGAAGGAATAGTAGGGACTGGATCCTGAATACTGTCATCAATGATTTCAACGTTTGGAACATCAGTTTTGAGAACAAGATTTTCTGATTCAGATTCATTTTCTGCAACAACGAGATCTTTTGACTGCGACATCAATTGAGGATTATCACTGTCAGATGTATCCGGGCTTACTACGATTGACCAGATTAAGAAAGCAAGAATTCCCACAACAAGAACACTCAGCAAACATATCAAAGTAGTCTTAACCCAGGTGGTTCCAGAATTTTCACATTGTGACGTATTCTCTGCGCGACAATTGTCGGAAGGATTTGTATTAGCACCGGACATTTGTGAAGTATCGGTAGCAAAGTATGTCGTCTCCGGTTGTTCGATTGAAAATTCCGGCATATTCTGAGAATCGTCATTATTGGGGGATGCAATCGGGGTATCGTCAGACTCAAACTGAATATCTTGAGATTCAGTTGCTGCATTGAGGGACACCGAGGGCTCGACAACATCTGAGGATGGCAAAGAGAGACCGGATGACAATGATGAAGTGAGAATAATATCTTCTGACTCGTCTTGCACTATTATGTCATCATCTTCAACAATAGAATCGATATCTACATCATTGGCGATTTCAATTGCAGAAAAAGCATCGAACGGAGCATTAACGGCTTCCGCCAATTCCTTAGAAGGGGTAAACACCACTTTCGAGTGTCCGGAAATCTCCATTGGAAGGCCTGTGGTGACATCCACGCTTTTTCGAGGTTCGACTCTGATGAGGCGGAAAGTGCCGAGGCCTTTGACCTTAACAGTTTCACCGACCGCGAGTCTTTCCGTAATGAGGGAGAACAATTCGCGCAAAAAATCTTCAGAAAAACGTTTTGACCGACCTGACTTATCAGCGAGCAAAGACGCCAGACGCGGGAATGTGATCTTATTATTCATGGTTGCGTACTTTCTGCTTCAATAATGTTGAGGGTTTAAAAGCCAAGGTTATTTTTGGAGGCAAAAGCATTCTCTTTCCAGTAGACGGATGCACAGACACTCTTTCATTTCTTTTCTTAGGTTCGAAATTCCCAAAGCCCGGGAAAGAGACAATATCACCCTCAAGGGCACAGTCGGAAATGACACCACACAAAGAAGCCACCATATCAGAAGTCTCTTCCTTTCCGGCATTGATTCTTTTACTTAGGGTTTCGATGAAAGTCTTATAATCCATAATATGATGACTTTAGACCTTACTTTCTATTCTTCACAAGGAGATTATTGGCATGGAGAGAAGCGCCGGAAGAGATGTCCTTTTTAAGATAATTGCATTGACCGGAGAGCGATATTTTGGAGGCGCTTGAGGCTTCGACATCTATCACATTAGCTCTTATAGTCTTGAGACTTATAGAAGCTGCGCTTGAGGCTTCAATATCTATTTTCTCAGCTTGCAACTGAGAAACGCCGACCGATGACGCGCTTGACGCATCGACATCGAGGTTTCCAACAAGAGAGGCTGCTTCGACTGATGCGGAACTGCTGCAATCAATTTCAAGTTTAGGACATGTCACATTTTCCAACTGTATTTTGGATGCACTTGACGCTTCCAGATCAATTTCGTTTTTCACTACAAGATTACCTTTTACACGCAAAGAGGCGGCTGAAGAGACTTCGGCGCCGGTGAAATTTCGGCTGCTCACCGTCACTACTGTTTGAGCACCGGACTTAAGGTTAATATTATTTTTGTTGTAACTGATCTCAAGTTCATTTCCGTCAAGTTTTATTTCGACGAAATCGATTATCTCCGGGTCCGCCTTCACCACGGCATAGCCGGGGTTGTCGGCCTGGCGGAAGTTGACTACAATACCTCGGTCAACATCAATTTTGTTGAAGTCGCCGATTTTTATGTTTTTAGATATTCTGGTGTCATCGGAAGCACTTCTTTTTTTCTGAGCCAATACACTGCCACATAACAATAAAGAAGCCAAAATCAAAGCTACAGTGAGAGCGGATGAAAGAGAACGAGATTTCATAATTTATCTAATTAATTACTGGTTTTAAACTGCAAATATAATGATAATTTGTGGTATGTCAAAAAAAACAATCTAATTTTTCTGAAAATAAATAAATCGGTATCTCGCGGCGGCGACCGAAGCACGTCAATGCAAAAAAGCCCGACTTTTCAGACTTTAGACGGAACAACCTGAAGAATCGGTTCGCCTAAAGCTTCCTCTATCTGTATGATGGTATCAATCGTAAAATTATGAGTTCCACGCATCCATTTGCTTATCTCGGACTCCTTTTTATTGAGCATGCTTGCTAAGTCTTTTTGTCTTAACCCTCGAGATTGCAATACATTATGAATTCTATCAACAATGAGAAAAGAAAAATCTACACTTTTCTTTGTCTCAGAAGAAACTTTCATTCTTCTACTTTCGATAATACTATTTCTTTTCATTTCGCGTAAAATTAAGGTTTCCAATAATTTCTTTATCTACAATATATATTGAGCCGTTGGCCAATCGGGAGGTGATAAAACGACTTGTATCCATTAAAATTTCCACATACTGAGAAAGATTTTCATTATCTTCCCATCTTTGACAATCTTTAACATCACCGTTGCCAAATATAAGGATTTTCTGAGAAAGTCGAATGCAATAAAGTCGGAGATTGCTTGTCTCTATTGGGATTGCACTGACACCGTCATTAAAATGACCCTCATACCTGAAATATCTTTCCAACGCGCCTACTTCTCCAATTTTATCGAGCCATGCGATGATAATATCAATGTCTTCATCATATTCACAACCATACGGAAACTTTTCGAAGAATCGTTCAAGTTCTGAGACTTCCTCCTCTTCCAAGTGAATACTATAAAAATTTACATTTTTATGTTCCTCAATCAATTCCAAGGTATAATTATGAGCCATACCAAATTTCTTAACTTAAAAATTAATTATGCGAAATTAATTATTATTTTTTATATAAACAAATAATTCACTCAAAAGTTAAGAAAAAAATTTCTCTGATGAGTCAAGCATCGGAAAATAGAAAAAAGGTGTATCGTAATTATGGATATTACAATACACCCTATTATATGAAGTTCAATAACTTTCAATCAATCATGAAAAAAATTTTTGCTCAAGCAAAATTGATTCGCATTGCCAGACCGGTGCTGATACAAGGGACGGACAATACACATCAGCATTGCCATAAAGTATCTACTCCATGATTATCCAGGAGTCGATGTTGTTGGCGGGTGAGGAATAGTTGGCGGATATCTTGATAATCTTGCGTCCCTCATCAATGTATGGCATTGCATAACCCTTGTCTTCAATCTGTGCCATCCCCTTTTCCGCAGAGTCATCGGTCTTCAACTCAAAGATATATATGAAGCGACGCGTACGCAGCATTATGTCCATGCGTGAATTGCAGGTTTCCTCCTCATTGCGAGGCATAAAACCGAGAGCCTTGCATACCAAGTAGATATTGTTTTTGAAATAAGTCTCTCTTTCTGCAAGTTCGGTATTGCTGTAGGGATTACCTTTGAGAAACGTCTGAAGATGACGCATGAATCCGTCAGCATCTCCCTTCATGACGGCCTTTCTCATCTTGATAAAACTATTGCGGCAATCCATCAGGTCTAATGATGAATATATTGGCATCAAAGCCTCCGAAAAACTCGTAGCCACCTCCTTGTTTGGCAATCCAAGGGTGTAAAGATCAAGCTCCTCGTCATATTTCTTGATTGTCATAAACCCGGCTTCGTAGAGAAGCGCAATAGGATTTTGCAGGTATGATTCCTTAGCCGACAAATCACTTTCAAGAGATTCTGTGCAGTCAAGTTCAGGAAGGAAGAAATTGTCACGCTTCAACAATTTCAAAAGAAAACTTGCCGTGCCGGACCTGAACCAGTAGTTGGTGATTTCTTTTGCATCAAGTGCGCTGAGAATACTGAAAGGATTATAAATGTCGGGAGAATTTTTACAAAAATGATACCCGTCATAATTTTCCTTCAAGGTAGCGAGCATTTCTTCCGGCGACACTTTTTTGCTTTCGGCAAGTTCCGCAATTCCCGGGTAAAACACCGATTTCAGTTCATCTTCCGTAATGCCGCATATCGCGGCATATTCATTCAAAGCGATATATCCTTAAGATTGTTGGCGCCGCTGAAAAGGCTTGTGTGGCTGAATCTTGACACACCAGTGACAATGGCAAAATGGATATATTCATCAGCATTTTTCAATACTGAGAATATAGATTTCAGTATTTCTCTATTTGTGATATTAAGATTTTCATCTTCAATAGTATTAAGAAGTGGCGCATCATATTCAGCCACGAGTATGGTCACCTTCTGACCAGACAACTGAAAGGCTGTTCGGATTATAATCTCAAATCTTCTTGAAAGTTCCTCTCCACATTGTGCTATTCCATACTCATCTTCATACTCTTTGAATACACTGCCTATATGCTTACGCAATGCATCTTCAAGTTGCATATCAATTGTATTTAACGACATCTTTATCACTGGTCGAGGAGTCCAATCAGCATTGCTTTTATCAATATCAAGACCTTTGAAAAGTTCTCGTTTACCCATAAAGTAAGCTTCAAGGGTGCTCAGAAAAAGGCTCTTTCCAAAACGTCTCGGACGACTGAGGAAGAAATATTTGCCACTTTTGAGAAGGGTGTTTATATATTTTGTCTTATCCACATAGGCATATCCTCCTTCCCTCAGGGAAGAAAATGACTGTATGCCCACAGGATATCTCAAAGAAGATGCCATAATTATGCCTTTTATAGTTTCCGAATCCAAAGTTAGCAAATTATTCTGAGAAATCAAAATCTGAATTCAACATTCGCAAGCGAATGTTGAGGTTTAAAAGATTAAGGTTTTTCTTCTGTATTGGATGGGAGTGATTTGACCTCAATGCGGATCCGGCGAAGGCCGGTTTGTGCGCGGATAGATGCGGATTTTATTAAATTTCAAATATTTGAAGTTTTTTAGGCATGGCAACGCCGATCATTTTGCTTACGCAAAATTGCCGATGAAAGCCGATAGATACGGATCGCCGACTTCTGAAAAAATTTCCGTGGCAGATTCCGCAGCTATCGGCCCCTATCCGAAATTTTGCACGGCAAAATTGATCTGCATTGAGCCCTACCGGGTCATGTGGGAATCTTGAACCGATAATAATTTTATTCAACTTTCGCAAGCGAAAGTTGAGGTTTAAAAGTTTAAGGTTTAAGGTTTAATTTTATCGGTCAAGTGCTCTTGCGTGACCTGAATCTGAATTTTTTGGGTGACGTAGTTATTTGAAACGATGGCTCCCACAGATAAATTAAACCCTAAACTCTAAACCTTAAACACTTAAGTCAAGCTTGCGAAACTTAAGTAATTTTATAAAAAAAATCCGCGTTCCTCCGCGCCTTAACTGGCCTTCGCCGGATTCGCGTTGGAGTCAAATCTCTACTATCCATAATGTTATAATTTATCTTATTGACAAATTGCCAAATCAGAAAGTTGAGTAAACCTTAAACACTTAAGTTTCGCAGGCTCAACTTAAGTAGGGGAAGGAGCAGGGGGAGGGATATGTAAAAAATATAAAAAAAGGAGATAAACTGCGGATAATTGGGAGATTTTTATTAATTTTGCAAGATAAAGTGCAATAGCAATGCATGAATGGCATATCGTGATGCATTTTAGCGATTCAGGTAAATGTAAGAAACTCAAAATAAAACGACTAACGAGATGAAAAAAAGTCCTCTTCAGAGAGTTCGCGCTGAGTATCAGCCGAAACTTCCCAATGCACTTAAGGGTGCAGTGAAACTTGAGGTCGGAGCGCCCACAGAGTCAGTGGCCGACCAGGAAGAAATCAAAAAATTGTTTCCGAACACATACGGACTTCCCATCGTGGAATTCAAACCGGCAGAAACCGCAGAACGTGTGGAGGAGCCTTTCAATGTCGGAATCATTCTTTCAGGTGGTCAGGCACCTGGCGGACACAACGTGGTGAGCGGCATTTTTGACGCATTAAAGAAGCTTAACAAAGAAAATCGTCTCTACGGTTTTCTGATGGGACCTGCCGGTTTCATCAACCACCAGTATATGGAACTGACCGAGGGATACATCAAAGACTACCGCAACACCGGAGGATTTGACATAATCGGCAGCGGACGCACAAAACTCGAGACACCCGATCAGTTTGACTCAGGCCTCAAGATTCTGAAGGAACTCAACATCAAGGCACTGGTGATCATCGGTGGCGACGACTCCAACACAAATGCCTGCGTATTGGCAGAATACTACAAGGCCAAGGGTGCTGACGTGCAGGTAATTGGTGTGCCGAAGACCATCGACGGTGACCTTAAGAACAAGTGGATTGAGACATCCTTCGGATTTGACACCGCCTGCAAGGTATATTCCGAAGTAATCGGCAATATCCAGCGTGACTGCAACTCCGCGAAGAAATATTACCACTTCATCAAGTTGATGGGTCGCTCCGCGAGCCACATCGCACTTGAATGTGCCCTCGAGACTCAGCCCAACTATTGCCTTATTTCCGAGGAAGTACAGGCAAAGCGCATGACCCTTGACAACATCGTGAATTCACTTTGCTACATGATAGTGGAGCGTGCGAAGATGGGCTGGAACTTCGGCACAGTGCTTATTCCCGAAGGTCTCATCGAGTTTATCCCCTCAATGAAGACACTTATCCAGCAGCTCAACGACATCCTTGCCGCCCATGCAGAGGAACTTGATGCCCTCAACGAGGATGACAAACTTGAAAAGATAGCAGGATACCTGGAGCCATCAGAGGCCGACCTCTTCACATCACTTCCGAAGAACATTGCTCTTCAGCTTAGCCTTGACCGCGACAGCCACGGCAATGTTCAGGTTTCGCTCATCGACACAGAGATCCTGCTTGCAGAAATGGTGGGCAAACGCCTGGCGCAGCTTGCAGAAGAGGGAGAATACAGCGGCAAGTTTGCCACCCAGCACCATTTCTTCGGCTATGAAGGACGTTGCGCAGACCCGACAAACTTCGACGCCGACTATTGCTACTCGCTTGGCTACAATGCAGCCATGCTTATCAACAGCGGCGTGACAGGATATATGAGCTCCGTACGCAATCTTACCGACAAACCTGAAAACTGGATTGCAGGCGGCATTCCAATCACCATGATGATGAACATGGAGAAACGTGCCGGACATTTTAAACCGGTTATCCAGAAGGCTCTTGTTGACCTTAAGGGCAAACCGTATCTGAAGTATGCATCCATGCGCGAGACCCTGATGCTCAACACCCTGTATCAGTATCCCGGTCCTATCCAGTATTTCGGTCCGGCAGAGGTATGCGACCGTCCTTCCATGACACTGCTCCTTGAGCACGATAAGGAGATCTAAGTCATGGCAGCTCAAAACACTGTACTTAGCGATAAGGCTTGGGCACGCTGGACAGCGCTGTTGCTCTTGGCAATGGCGATGTTCTGCAGCTACATCTTCATGGACGTGATGTCGCCAATCAAGAATCTGGTGCAAAGTCAGCTTGGTTGGGACAATACTGCATTCGGCACAATGCAGGGAAGTGAGACATTCCTCAATGTCTTCATTTTCTTCCTGATTTTTGCCGGTATCATACTTGACAAGATGGGGGTGCGTTTCACCGCACTCCTGTCGGGTGTCGTAATGCTTATAGGAGCTTCCATCAACTGGTATGCGGTGACCGACACATTCGCAGGAAGCTCGCTCGAGGTATGGTTTACCGAACACCTTAATTATATACCGGTGTTTGATGAACTCGGTGTGTCGCCATTTTATGAAGGGATGCCGGCATCTGCCAAATTGTCCGCAATCGGATTCATGATTTTCGGTTGTGGAGTGGAAATGGCGGGTATCACGGTGAGCCGAGGCATCGTGAAATGGTTCAAGGGTCGCGAGATGGCACTTGCCATGGGTAGTGAGATGGCGCTTGCGCGTCTTGGCGTGGCAACCTGCATGATATTCTCGCCACTCTTCGCCTATATCGGAGAGACGCCCAAAGTGAGCAATTCGCTCGCATTCGGCGTTGTGCTCCTGATGATAGCCCTGATAATGCTTATCGTCTATTTCTTCATGGATCAGAAACTTGATTCGCAGACCCATGCAGAGGAAGAAAAAGACGATCCTTTCCGTATCAGCGACCTTGGTCAGATATTGCGCAGCAGCGGATTTTGGCTTGTGGCATTCCTGTGTGTGCTGTATTATTCTGCCATATTCCCATTCCAGAAATATGCCGTCAACATGCTCCAGTGCAATCTTACCTTCACTGAAGTTGATCCGGGAAGTTTCTGGGCATCAGACACAGTGACAGTGGTGCAATACATAGTAATGCTTATTGCAGCCGCATCTGCCTTCGTGAGCAACTTCTCGTCTAACAAAGGAATGAAAGCCGGAATGCTCGTGCTTGCAGTAGTGGCATTGCTGATATATTGCTGGATGGGCTACATGTGTCAGAGCGCGGCATCCATCTTTGCAGTGTTCCCGCTTCTTGCAGTTGCCATCACTCCTATTCTTGGCAAATATGTTGACCACAAAGGCAAGGCGGCATCGATGCTGGTGTTTGGTGCATTGCTCCTTATCCTGTGCCACCTCACTTTCGCATTCATTCTCCCGATGTTTAAGGGAAATGCCATAGGAGGTGTAGTTGTGGCATATCTCACAATCCTTGTGCTTGGAGCCTCGTTCTCGCTTGTGCCCGCCTCGCTATGGCCATCAGTGCCAAAACTTGTGGATGCGAAGATTATCGGCTCTGCCTACGCTCTTATTTTCTGGATTCAGAACATAGGATTGTGGTTGTTCCCGCTTCTTATTGGCAAGGTATTGGACAACACCAACCCCGATATTGCTGAAGGTCTTGCCAACGGCACATTGACTGAGGCCGAAGCTGCCGTAAGTTACAACTATACATGGCCTCTGGTGATGCTTGCATGTCTCGGAGTCTGCGCGTTGCTTATCGGTCTATGGCTTAAGGTGATAGACAAGAAGCAGAATCTCGGGCTCGAGCTTCCGAATATCCAGCAGGATAACAAGGAGGTAGAGGAGTCTGAGGTGATTGCAGCAGAGGAGTAATGCTAATTTCGCTAAAACAATGGGGCCGGAGGCCCACATTCACAGGAGATAAACCGATGTTTTCGGTGATTAAAAACCTCCCGGACCAATTGTCCGGGAGGTTTTAATTTTTACTCAAGTTCCGGTTTTAAATCTATTCACGTAATGGATAGAAAAGATTCGACCTCAACGCGTGTCCGGCTTCGCCGGTTGGGGCGCGGATTTGGCGCGGATTTCTTATATTTCAATTCTTCGGCATGGCAATGCAGATTGATTTCGCGCAGCGAAATCTCGGATGGAAGCCAATGGATGCGGAATTTGCTTCGGCAAACAAAAATGCACAATTACTTTGTGCTTGCACTATATCTGTAGATTGAAATTACATAATGTAATTGATAGAAAAGATTTGACTTAAAATGTGAATTTAAAACAAAATATGAAGATTACAGAACGGAGTTTACGGTTCATTTTAATCACGGAACGGCACAGAACTGGCCGTTGACCGTCACAGAACTTGCACAGAACTTTTTCTTTGCATTCGGATGTGACTATCGGTA
>JAMPAV010000001.1:159560-250615 GCA_023667055.1 Muribaculum sp.
ATTATCTCGTAAAGCGGTCTAATTTGTCCCAAGTTATTTTTTAATCATTACTTAAGGCTCTTGAAAGACCCGGCAGAATTTATAGAAAGATATGTCGAATTGCTGCAATCGGATACAGATGTGAAGTATCCACAGCAAATAGCCTGGAATGAAATAAACTCTCATTGAACCTTCAACTTTTTCAACTTTTTTGGTAGATAATTTGTATTTGATTATAAAAAGGATTAACTTTGCAATCTAAATGATATCAATATGGAATTGGCAATAGAAAAGAAAGCACACGTATTCAGATTTCCTGCATATCTTCTTGATAGATTGAAAGAACTTGCAGCCAACGACCGCCGCAGCCTCAACAATTACGTTGAAGGTCTGCTGCTCGATGCAGTATATAACGAGCCGAATGAGGCGACACGTTTGTCGTTTGAGGATGCCAAGACAGGTCGCACGGAAGGTCCCATTGACACTTCAAGTGTTGAAGGAATGCTAAAATCTATGGGACTATGAAGGAACTCCGTTTTACAAAACAATATAAAAAGGATGTTAAACGGTATCTGAACCAGCCTAAAAAACTTGAAATGCTCAAGGATGTGCTCGACATGCTCAAGAAGGAAATTTCCCTTCCAAAAGAGTATAAACCACACAAACTTAAAGGTGAATATGCCGTATGTATGGAATGTCATATTGAAGATGACTTCCTGCTGGTCTGGTATGACGAGATAACTAATTCTATCGCTTTATATCGATTGGGTACCCATTCCGAACTATTCAAGAAATAACATAAATTAAATAATATCATGAAAAGAGGTTTGATACTGGGCATGGCTGCTGCTGCGGCAATGTCTGTGATGGCGGAAGACGCCAAATATATTTTCTATTTCATCGGCGACGGCATGGGGATGGGGCATGTCAATGCCACTGAAATCTACAACCGCGAGGTACTCAAAAACGACACCCCCATACTGATGATGACCTTTCCCGTGTCATCACAATCCCGCACCTATTCGGCCAGCAACACAATAACTGATTCTGCCGCAGCCGGAACAGCCCTTTCCACAGGTCAAAAGACAAAAAACAGCATGATCGGCATGAATCCTGATTCCGTGCCTGTCAATAGTATTGCTGTGGATTTCATGAATGCCGGATATGCCGTCGGTGTGGGCACCACGGTGCAGGCCGATGATGCCACTCCCGCAGCATGGTATGCTCATGCCCCAAACCGCGGCATGAAGGAAATCATAGCACCCCAGGCGGCTCAGAGTGGTCTTTCGTTTCTCGCCGGCGGAGGTTTCAAGATCTACAATGCCGGACAGCAGGTGTTTGACGAGTTTGTAGCCACTATGAAAAAGGGTAATTATGAGGTGGCCGAGGGATATGCCGCTTTCAAGGAACTCAACAGCAAGGGCAAGAAACCGCAGAAAGTGCTGCTGTATCCGGAAAATGTAGGTGGCAGTCAGGTGGGCTACACCATAGACTCCATTCCCGGCGCGCTAACATGCGCACAGATTACGGAGGCCTGTCTCTCCACACTTCAAAATGTGAACCCCAACAAATTCCTTATGATGATTGAGGGTGGCAACATCGACTGGGCAGCACACAGCAATGATGGCGGTGCGGTGATCAAGGAGATACTCAATTTTCAGGATGCCATCAATGTGGCATACCAATTCTATTTGCGTCATCCGGATGAGACTCTGATAGTGATTACAGCCGACCATGACACCGGAGGCATGGCATACGGCCGCCAGACACCCTACAGCCAGAGCATAGCATACGCTGACGCCCAAAAGATTTCTAAGGATGCCTTTGGAGAATGGACACGCGAATGGGGCAAGGAAAGCCATACCTGGGACGAGATGGAGAAGATACTGCGCGACAAACTCGGGTTCTGGAGTGCAGTGCCGGTGACTGAATCAGAAACTGATGATTTGAAAAAAATGTTTGAAGAGACTTTCATCAGCAAGAAGGCTGAGGATGAAAAAACTCTTTATCAGACTTTCAATGCTTTCACTGCAAAGGTGTTTGACGTGCTGAATGCCCACATGGGAATTGGCTGGACCACTACATATCATGCCGGCAACTTTGTGCCTGTGTATGCAGTAGGCGCCAACAGCAGTTATTTCACCGGCAACCTCAATAACTCCGAAATTCCGCAGCTTATCAAGAAAGCGGCCGGTTTGTGATGGCAAAACAACGATACTATGTGGTCTGGGAGGGACGCGTACCGGGAGTGTATGACAACTGGAACGACTGTGAAGAACAGGTAATCAACTTTCCGGGCGCAGAATACAAGGGTTTTGCTTCTGCAGCCGAGGCGGCAAAGGCATTCCGTGAAGGCTCCGACGACGGCTCTCCGTCTGACATCGGAACCTTCCTCATTGCCGCCGCCGACCATCGCCATCAGCTTAAAACTGACAACCCAAAACTGACAACCCAAAACCCGGACATAGACCAGGATGCCTGGGCTGTGGATGCATCCTGCCTTGGCAACCCGGGTATAATGGAATATCGGGGTGTGGAGATAAAGACCGGAAAGGTGCTCTTCAATGTCGGCCCATTCAAGGATGCCACCAACAACATCGGAGAGTTTCTGGCTATAGTGCATGCCCTCGCAGAGATGTACAAACGGAATGAATGGCACAACATATATTCCGACTCCAAGACAGCGCAATCCTGGATACGCAACCGTCAGGTGAAGACACAACTGAAGCCCACCGACAACAATAAAAAGGTATTCGAACTGCTTGGCAGGGCCCTTGCATGGGTTCGCACTCACTCCTGGCCCGTAAAGATAATGAAATGGCAGACCGACCTTTGGGGCGAGATCCCCGCAGACTTTGGCCGCAAATAATTTTCACCATATTCATGATTCTTCATGCGTTATCAAATTCAAACATGAAGAATCATGATTCTTCATGTTTAAATTTTTCGCAATGATACTCAAGGATTGGATTATTCAGGCCCTTAATGCGGCGTTCCCGGCTGAGACAGCAACAGGCTTAGTCACACCATCACTAATCGTGGCCATAGCCCTTATATCTATACTCGCCTATTTCCTTTGCGTGAGGATTCTGACCCCGCTCACCCACTACATTACCTCCAAAACCCACAATGACTGGGATGATGACATTCTCAACGACAAGGCAATGGCTGCGTTCTCGCAGCTCGCCCCGGCTCTCATCCTGTCGTGGCTGATGCCCGAAGCATTCTCCTCTCATGTCTGGGGACTGGAGACCATCGAAAAACTTACGGATGTATATATAGTCTATGCTGTAATCAATCTCATATCGAGATTGATGAGCAACACGGTAGATGCCTTTGAAAAACGCGACAAGGCGAGCGAACATAACCTCACCGTGATTGAGGGTGCCCTGAAACTGATTATCGTCATAATCGGGGTCATCATCTCCCTGAGCATACTTTTCGACAAGGAGCCGGCGAAGGTGCTGACCGGATTTGGTGCTTCAGCAGCCGTGCTGATGCTGGTGTTTCAGGACACCATCAAGGGTTTTGTGGCCGGTGTGCAGCTCACTCTCAACAATATGCTTAAGAAGGGCGACTGGATAGTGTGCGACAAAGCCGGGGCCAACGGTGAGGTGCAGCAGATAAAACTCACCACTGTCAAGGTACGCAACTGGGACAATTCCATTGTCACCATACCTCCCTACACGCTGTTCAGCGATTCATTCCGCAATTACGAGAACATGCGCGAGGTAGGAGCAAGGAGAGTGGCACGGAGCATATACATTGATTTCAGCACCATCCGTTTTCTTCATCAGGATGAGGTGAAAGATCTGCTTGAGTCCGGTTTTATTTCCGAACATGAGCTCAAGCATGCCTCTCAGGAAGTTAACCTGTCGCTCTTCCGCAAGTATCTGATAAGGTATCTCGCTGCCCACAAGGACATAATACACAAGCATCCCGACAATGCCATAATCCTCATGGTGCGTGAATTGGAACCGACACCAAACGGATTGCCCCTTGAACTCTACTTTTTCACGAGAATCACTTCATGGGCTGCCTACGAGCGGTTTCAGGCCGATGTCTTCGATCATGTCTATGCCTGCATCCATCGCTTTGGCCTCCGCATCTACCAGACACCTTCAAGCAACGACCTGCAAAGCCTCAGCTTATCTTGTCGGTGACTATGCGGAGGATGGCTTCCTCTCGCTCCGTAGCCAATCTCTCTATGTCGGCTGCTTCTGCGAGTAAAGAGTTGGCTGTGGTTTTATCTTTAAGTCCGGAGGCGTTGATTCTTACGTTGAGTCCCGCGCCCCTCACAGCGGCTCTTGCTGCCAAGGCCCCGACACCGGCATCTGTCACAGAAGCCGGATTGCCGTTGGATGCCATGTTCTCTACGATGTCAAACACTTCATACGCCTTTTTCATGGTGCGGAGTGGTACCTGCGTTGCATAGAGAGTGGCTTCTTCAAGGGCTTTCGATCGGGTTGCCTTTTCCTCTTCAGTCTTTTTGGACATTCCAAACACTGCCATTATGCGGTTGAACGCTGCTGTGTCCTCATCCACCAGATGCAGTAATTCCTCCATGAGTGTCTGTCCCTTTTCCGCCACATCGGAGAATTCTTCCCAGCGGTCATCGTAGGCAGCCTTATGAGCCGAAAGATTGGCCACCATAGTGCCAAGAGCCGCCCCAAGGGCTCCCATATAGGCTGATATGCTGCCGCCGCCCGGTGCCGGTGATTCAGAGGCTGTTTCCTCGGCGAGTCCGCGTGCTGTCAGATCCACCAGTTTTTTGTTGGAATCGTCCTCTATCATGTATTCTATCACCTTCTGTTTCGGGTCAAACGGTGACAGTTGGTCAAGACCCATCGACTTGATGGCTATCCGTATTATCTCTTCATCCGGAATGCCGCTGCTGCGCTGCTGCTTGTGAAGGAAATATTTGCCGGCATCAATCAGAGTGCGCTTAGGCACAAGACCCACAATCTCAGTGCCGGTCACGCGCACGCCGCGTGCATCCGCCTTTCGGCATACTTCATCGAAAGCCAGATGCAGTGGCACCTGTGCTATGTCTGTGATATTCATCGACACCTGTGCTATGCCGTATTCGTCTATATACCATCCGATGGCCTTGGTCCCTTTAAGTGTGCCGGGTATCATGATTGGATTGCCATTCTCGTCCTTCATCGGTTTGCCAGTTACTTTGCCCCCTTCACGCATGGGACGTCCTTTCTCGCGCACATCAAATGCAATTGCATTGGCACGGCGGGTGGATGTGGTGTTGAGGTTGAAGTTGACGGCTATCAGGAAGTCGCGGGCTCCTATTGTGGTGGCTCCGGTCTGCGCCACTCCCTCATCGTATGGGCGGTTGCCAAAGTCCGGTCCTTTTTCTTCCGATCCCATCTTCACGGGAAGCGCCTCGTATTCCCCCTCTCGGCATACGGCGAGGTTTTTACGCTCCGGTGTGTAGGCTGCTGCCTCGTAGCAATATGTCGGTATGTTTAGCTCCGAGGCCACTCTTTCTGCAAGTTTTCGCGCAAGTTCCGCACATTCTTCGAGTGTGATGCCACTCACGGGAATAAGCGGGCAAACATCAGTGGCTCCCATACGGGGATGGGCTCCATGGTGGCTTCTCATATCAATGACTTCGGCGGCTTTCCTGATACCCTGGAAAGCTGCTTCCACCACGGCTTCCGGTTCGCCTACGAATGTAACCACTGTGCGGTTGGTGGCCTCTCCGGGATCAACATCGAGAAGGCTTATACCTTCTACTTGTTGGATGGCATCAGTGATTTCTTTAATTTTTGTTTTGTCGCGCCCCTCGCTAAAGTTGGGCACGCATTCGATTATCTGCTTCATGATATTGTTTTTATTTCTTTCTTTATGTCGAATCATGTCGAGTCATGCCCTGTCATGATTAGACTGTCATTATCGGTGGGCAAAGCGATCGCGGTCGCGCTCCGTCTTTTTCTGCAGGGCCTTTTGGAATGCTTTGGTTAGATCTACACCGGTTTGGTTGGCAAGGCATCCCACCACCCATAGCACATCGGCCAATTCTTCTTCTATATCTTTGTCAAGGTCTCCTTTCTTTGGAACCTGCGGCCCGTATTTGCGTACTATGACCCTCGCCAGTTCACCTACTTCTTCTGTGAGCACAGCCATATTGGCAAGAGGTGGGAAATACCCCTTGCCGATATCCATAATCCATCGGTCGATGGATTTCTGCATCTCTTCTATGGTCATATCAGCTGCAAGAGACGCAGTTCATCGCGTATTTCATTGCCGGTGAGAGTTCTCCGGCGTGATATCACACGTGCAAACTCATTGATGGCCGGGTGCAGGCGAGGATTGCCGAAAATGCGCCGGGAGTAGGAGAGTGCTCTGTTGAAAAGTGCATCCACCTCATCCTCCTCAAGGCCACAGCTTTCCTTTCCTTCTTGAATCACCTCATTATGTACAGCCCCGAGTATATCCACAGGTATGTCGCGGTGCATTCTCACCATGGAGCGCGACATGATGTTGCTCACCACCATAGATGTGGTGATATGGAAATTCTGCACGAGGTTGCCCCAGGTGCTTTTGGGTGATATTGAAGGACTTCCTGGGAAGTAATATTCGTTTGAAAATTCCACCATGGTGTCATCGCCGTCAAGACTGATCTCTGCCACACGGTCGAACGCGTCAAGTGCAGCCAACGAGATTGCCATGCCGGCCAGTCCGTAGGCACGGTCATCTTCGTTGCTGTATTCAAGTCTGATTATATTGTCATCTTTATTTGCTTTCATACTACCTTAACAAAGATTTTTGCCCTAAGGTTTTTATTCTTTATCCTGATTTATCATGATGCATCATGATAAATCATGTTAAATCGAGATGAATCATGAATAAATAGTCTCGTCAGAAAATAATCTGGAATCTTGCGGCGGCTGTGAATCCCTCAGAAGGCAGATTCGGAAGGATATATTCGTGACGGTTGAGGAGATTGTTGAATTCGGCGCCAACCGACAATTTCTCAGTAATGCGGTAATCAGCTGAGAGGTTCAGTCGGCTTATGTTGCCGTCGAGCAGATATCTTTTTGCCCGGAGGTGGTAGCCAAGCGAAACCGACAGTGCATCTGTTGGCTTTGATGTGGCCGACAGGTCTGCTGTGACAGCCGGGCGGTCGAAGCCGTTGAGGACTCCGGTGTTGCCATGCTGTGGTTGCCAGTTGATTTTGCCGTTCAGCCCGAAATATTTGGAAAACTCATATCCGGCATTGATTCCGATGCTGAAACCATGGATTCTACTTCTGATTCCTTCCTTATAAGCTCCCATTAGGCCATTCATATATGTCTGATATAGTCCGCCGAATGTTTCGTTAAGAGTAGTGCGCCAAAATCCTTCAACTCCCAATGTCCATTTGCCGCCTGGATTCGCCTGAAAGGCGATGGCTGCGTCGAGTGGAGAGTAGGCGGCATCGTGGCATCCTGCCAGCGGATTGTTGTAATAGTCCATCTGGTGTATCCATGCAAGTGTGCGCAGATGAGTGCCACCTCCTATTTTTGCTGAGAATGTCCCTATTCCGCTCCTCACGCCAAACCTGACATCAGGGGCAATTCTGAAGCGAGATTTTTCCCCCGATACGAAAGCCAACTCGGCACCTACCCGTAGCGACATATTGTTGCGGTTATATTCGTATGCCGGTGTGAGTTTCACTTGGTTCACATCATTCCCGATGGAATTCATCACGCCGGAATATTGCAAGTCAGCATTCAGAATACTTTCCCTTGATAATGAATATCCAAGCTTGCCTCCAATGTTGACAGCGGTCTCCTTTAATCCTTTACTTTTATTCAGAATCATTTGTGCAAGGATGTCGGGTCTGCTATAGGCACTGTTATAACCAAAAAAGCGTACATCAGCATCCACACGATAGGAGAGAGGTGTGGAGGTCTCCCCTGCCCATCCGGCGTGTGCATAGATGTCGTTGAGGGTTTGTTTGGGCGCCACGATTCGTTGATTCTCGACAGTGCCATAACAAGTTCCGTAATAATTGAAATGTCCGAGGTGATACTGGAGGTTGGCAGATATTGATCCGGCTCCTTTTATCTTGTGGTTCAGGTCGGCTCCGATGGTTTCGTCATAGCGAAAACGTTTTGCACTCCCATAAATTCCGAATTCCGGATCTTCTTTCCAAGCCTGCCAGAGCGATGTGGAGTTGTGTTGTAGCCGTATGTTTAGATGCGTGTTTTCATTTTGTATGGCAGAATATCCGGCGGAAAGCGATGAGTTGAGCCAGCTGCCAAGACTTAGGTTAAGATAGCCTCGCGATGAGTCAACAGCCTTGGAGGTCTGCCAGCCGGTGGCGGGCATACTAAGTGCATCGGGTGCAAAGTTGGCAGACACGCCTTTAAGGTCATAATTCAAGCTTGATTCCGGAGCTGTCAGTGTTATGATTGCAGGCATCACGGAAAGCCTGTCTGCTGCGATTACTTCTGGTGTATATTTGCCTTCCACTGTAAGAGACTCCTCCAGATTCTGGGCATTGAGGGTGGTAGTGTTGAGGCTGCAAAGTGCTGTGAGGACAATTATATGCCTGTATATTTTGCTGTTCATGATGTGGAGTCTTATTTTGAATATTCCGAAATTTTGATGTTGATGCTGTCTGTAATGTCCTGTTCGCTGCCGGGGTAGTTGTCGCGCAGACTTTTCAGATATTCTGCAGCGAGATAATCGTTGCCCGTCTCATGATATGCGTCGGCGAGTGCTATGAAGCCTCGTGCCAGCCAGTAGGCATGTATTGACCCGGCATCTGTGAATTTCTCAAGTACAGACAGAGCCTCAGTGGGCATTCCCTTTTCGAGATACCACTCCCCTAATTCCACAGCGGCTTTCGCTCCAGACAGGTTGTCGGGATTTTCAGCAAGAGCCTCAAGCGCTTTGACCCCTGTCTCCGGGTCCGAACTGTGTAGTAATCCGGATGCCTCATAATAGCGTGCTTCTTCAGCATCTTCTGCACTCACACCGCCCATGGCTATAAGTCGGCGGGCATATTCTGCACGTTGCTGTGCGTCGGCAGTGTTGCGCATCACTCCTGCAGTGGCTTCGGGTGCAAAGTCCATTCCTCCTCTCTTTTCCAAAGCAAGGAATGCTTCAAGTGCACCGGTCTTGTCACCCGCATCTTGCAGAAGGTCTGCCTTAAGGTATAAAGCCGCCGGCACTTGCGGTGAGTCGCCGCGGGCGGTCAGAAGTCGGTCCAGATAGGAGAGGGCTTTCTTGCTGTCGCCGGAGTTGTCGGCAGCTTCTGCAAGGTCCATGAGTGCATTTGCAAGGTATCTTCCGTCGGGATATTGTTCTATATATCTTTCAAGTTTCAGGGTCGCTTCCGGGTTGTCGGCATATTCTGTTTCAGCAGCCTCGAATGTGATTGCATCCATTTCATCAGGATCAATCTGAGGAGCTCCTTTTATACCCGACAGAAATTCAGCATATTCGAGCAGAGTGCCATTGGCTCCGGCTATTCTGCGCATGTCATCGTTT
The DNA here is from genome assembly GCA_023667055.1 of Muribaculum sp. Lineage (GTDB taxonomy): Bacteria > Bacteroidota > Bacteroidia > Bacteroidales > Muribaculaceae > Lepagella. The sequence continues at coordinate 169,038 of JAMPAV010000001.1, forward strand.
GCAAGGGAAGCCTCCTCGCTTGTGGGCCAGGTGCGTATTATGTCTTTGTAGGTAGTTTCCGCTTTTGTGGTATCGCCTTGCTTCATATATGAGAGGGCAAGCTGCAATGCTCCGGCTCGACTTTGGTTGTTTTGGGGATATTCCTTTCTAAGACGCTCGAAATATGGTGCTGCTTTTTCCGGACGGTCAAGTGCGGCAAGTGTCTTTCCTGCTTCAAGAAGCACTTCCGGTGTCCATTTGGATTCCGGACGCTCTTTTAGGAATGAGTCGAGTTCTGTCATCTTCCTGTCGGTGCCGCTTGTCACTCCCGCCACTACGGCATGCCTGAAAGCGGCATAGTCAATGTCGCCGTGTCCATCTTTTATGGCACGTTCGTAAGTGTCTGCAGCTTTGGAGAATTGTTTCATGTATAGTCGGCTGTCTGCCTCCCTTATCAAAGCATCCCCCTTAATGTCGGCGGAGATGAGATTGGAACCCGCAGCTGTGGTGAAATTGTCGGCAGCCTCTTTCCATTGTTGGTCCTGAAAAAGAGCATACGCAAGTCCGTATCTTGCCATTGCTTTGTTGGAATCTGAGAGATTGCCTCGCAATGCACGTGTGTATGCGTTGGCGGCATCTTTGAAATTTCCTTGACGATACAGGGCTTCTCCGAGCCAGAGGTATGCCTCCGATGCAAGACTCGCCTCGCCACCCTTCATTTCTGCGGCTTCGCGCAGATGGTCTGCAGCGGATTGAAGCTGTCCGGTAGAGATTTCTCCGCATCCAAGTTTGTAGAGGATTTTCTGTTTGGTAGCCAACGTGCCTGCCGAGGGATTATTGACTCTGTTGATTGCTTCAAGGGCCTTGGCATAGTCGTTTTCATGGAAAAATGCGGAGGCCAGACTTTCTTCCACTGCGGATGCGTAGGGTGATGACGGATACTTCTCCAGAAAATCCTCATGCATGGTGATGCTGCTGGCAAAAGGTACATTACCGCCCTTTGATGAGGATGTAATATAGTTGTAGGATGCTGTTTCGGCCACTTTGGGGTCGAATGCCATGGTGGCAGCCTTGTTGAATGCCATAGCGGCCTCGTTCATGTCTCCGTTGCGTTCCGCTATCTGTCCTAAATAGAGATATGCACCTTGTGCCAGCATGTTGTTGCGATCGGTGAGTGTTCGGAATCGGTTGCGTGCATTTTCCGTGTCTCCTTCCGAATATTCTATTGCCGCCAGTGCATATACGGCATCATCGTTGGGATCTGGCGTCGAATCCACAAATTCCTCAAGATGTCCACGTGCCGATGCAAGGTCGCCGGTCTTGAATTGGCTCAGACCGATTATTCTGTGGAGCTCGGGAAGGAGTTCTTCCACAGGGCGTTTTGCCATCAGGGCATTGGCATGATTGATAACATCGTCATATTGACCACGCATGTATTCTATCTGGGTCATGTAGTAGAGTGGTTCAATACCGTCTGAGATGTAGTTGCCGTTGCCGGGTGTCATGGCGGGCTGGTGATTGCCTCTTTTGGCCTTTGCCCTTCCAGCCTTGGAAGAAGATGTGTTGTTTGTGACGCCGTTGTCCGCAGCGTCATCGACAAGTTGCCTGAACTTGTTGTATGCTTGGTCATAATCACCCTGAAGATAATTTATGTAAGCTGAATAATATTCAGCAGCCCTATTGTAGTCGGACATGCCCTTGAGTGACTCGAAGAGGGGAGTGGCCTGTTCAGGAAGACCACAGTTCAGATAGGCCAGTGCTTTCCTGTATGTGTAAAGGTTGCGTTGTTCTTTCCCAAGGGAATTTAAATCCACTTCATCGTATCTTTCAATTGCCTTGTGCCAGTCTTTTTCATACCAGTACCAGTCGCCTATGGTTAGCAGTGCCTGTGTCGCTTCTGGCAATGTGGGATATTCGTTGGCAAGACGTGTCAGAGTCAAGACGCATTCAGGGTCTTTTCGCTCAAAGAGAGCTGCTCCTTCATTGGCGAGCCATTTTGCTTTTAGTTCTGATGTAAATCCCTTAAAATCATCAGCTGTGGCTTGTAGCTGGTCAAGGGTGCCCTGTGCATTACCGGTTGAAAGCATTTTTGATGCCCTGTATATGTATCCCGGTGCGAGGGGATCGGTATAGTCGGTGGTTCCGTGTGCTTGCCCTAAGGCAATCGCCGGTATTATGGCACTTCCCAGCGACAGCATTGCTGTCAGTCTCATACGGGAAGTTTGCGTTGAATTTTTTCGGAATCGTTTCATAAGAGAATATTTTTCACAAAAGTAACTCATTTCTTTGAAACCACAAAATATTCTCACCTTAAAATTCATTTCTCCCCCCTCATTCCCCTTAACTCTTAACTCTTACCCCTTAACTCTTAAAAAAGAGTCCGACCTCACAGCCGGACTCTTTGCAGATGATATATGTAGATAAGGGTTTATTATCTTCCCATATTTTGTCTTGCTTCATTTAAAAATCTTTTGAGTAGGTGTTTCCATTTTCCCAATCGCCAATTCCTGTCACTACGGTCACCTCCCCTTCGAGGATGGTTTTGCCAAGATAGTCCTTAGCCATATCGTTATCCACCACATTGTCAAGTGGCTCTTCGATATCACCTGTATTAGAGAAATCTTCCGGTGGTGCTACTACGCCTGCTCCGTTGGAAAAGTCAAGGGTGAACTGATATTTCTTGCCGGCTTCAAGTTGGAAATCTACAGGTATTGCGGCCCATGCGTATTTACCTGTGGCATTGGGGAAAATCTGACTTGCGGCATTAATCTGAATGAGAACGGCTATGTATGAGCCATGGCTGTTCTCCGACTTATCCCAAGGTGTCAGATTCTGTGGAATCAGCATGGCATTCCCCTTCCCGTTCATCAGGCTGGTTGGTTCGGAGTTTTTGCCCTTAAGCTGGATTGGTGTGGAGTAGGTAATGGTGTAGTCGGACTTTACTGAAGTCAGGATCCAGGGATTTTGTTCCGTACCTATTTTTTTCATGTCAAAACTTGCATTTGAAACGAATCGACCGAATTTGACACCCTTTATGTTGTAGGTGTATGCGGGATTTGTGTTTACAGCCAGAATTTCCACCTGTGTCATGTTATGTGAAAATACCAGATCGACACCATCTGCCATTGAATTGTCTCCACTTGTTTTGGCTGTCACGAGGTCATATTGCTCTGATATCTTCATCGATGGTTGGATACCTTCAAGCACAGTTCCTTTAACATTGGCTTTGAGAGCTTTTGTAGATGGATAATGTGCGTAGAAGGTGAGTGCTTTGAATCCGGGCCAGCGGTAAGTGCCGGAAGTGGAATGATATTTGCCATTTTCGTTTATTGCATATTCCACATCTGAGAAGTAGATGGATGAGTCATCTATGGTTGATGTGACATAGACTGATGTCAAGTCATTGATGGTGGTTTCAGACCCGCGGGTGCTCATGCAGGAGCGGAAACTGATTTCGTCATTCTCGATGTTGAGATCCATCACTTCATCGTTCGTACAGGCTGTGAGTGCCATGCTTGCTACAGCTGCTGCATAAATTAAACCCTTCTTCATAGCTGTTAGTTTTTTAGTGTTGTTAGATATAGTTTTTTTCCGTTTCGGTTACCTCTTTTACAGAGATAAATTATGTTGTTGTTTAAAATTCTGTGTCAAACGTTGTCTTTAAGTTTGACACTGCAAAATTAATACCTATCCAAATGATTTGCAAATATTTTGTGTTGTGTTTTTGTTAAGTATCCGCTAAATAAACGATACAATTTGAAATATCTCTGAAATATTGCGTCAGGACTTTGTAGAATAATGGTTTACGATGAAATAAAGGTGCAATATTTCTTTTGTTGGCAAAATATTTTCCTTTGAAATTATTGATTTTTTGTCTTACATTGGCAGAGTCATCTGGGTTGTGTCTCCCCATTCCTCCACACTTGTGTTGAAACCAGTGCCGCCGGTTTCCTGTTCTTCACTGTCACCACTCTGTCCCGTTGGATGTCCCATTTCGAGCGAGAGCAAGTCCACCACAATGTAGTGTTCGTGTCCCATTCCTGTCGGATGGTCCACCTGGTCTGATACGTCATATTCATAATAATATGTCTGTCCGTCGCTCATGGTGGCATATAATATTAGATAATGTCCGTGGATGTGGGAGATGCTTGTCCCAAACGACTCCACTAATCCGTAAGCGTTGTTGGTGTCACGGTAGAAGGATAATGAGAATGGAATAGTCACTTCCTCGTCCGTCACATGATGACTTGCCAGGTTCAATCCTCCCGCCATGCCAGACAGAGACCCGCTCAGTTTCCTTAGGCCATCCATATTTTCTATCTCTTTTATTATTAAATGGTAAATATCGGTTACTTTCTCAGGTCCCAGAGTGACATGTTGATGGGCATGGATTGCCTCATCGTCATTGCTCGACAGCGTGATTACCAGACCTGTCAAAGTAGCTTCCCACATATCCTCGCTTTGCATCACAACTCGCTCATCTTCCATATCCTCATGCCGAGGCGCAGAATTAGCACGGTCATCGTTGAACCCGCTTCCCGTCAGTAGAGGGTCGTCATCCTTTGCTGTTATGGTGAATGAATATTCAGACTCTGTCTGGGTCAATGTGATATTGTGTGTGTCGCTGTTGAAGCATATCACATCATACTCGCCCACGTGCACGCGGATTGTGCCTCCCTGGCACCCGCTCAGTTCGTAATGTGTGGGTTTTCCGCCGTCTCTGGGAAAGAGATATACTGCCATCGACCTGGGATGTGCCGTGGTGTCGTTGTGCCAGTCGAAATCAATGTCGAGATCCACCACATGCGAATGGTCGTAGCATAATTCTTTTTGTTCACATCCGGTCACTATAAATATCATCAGCATTGCCGACATTTCAAAAAATCTTCTCAATTTGCTAATATATGTGTTCATACCCTTATCTTTTTTAGTTGCAATGTCAACCTATCAGCCATACCAATGAAACCTCCACTCGCGTTGGTCCTATCCAATTTCGCCTGTGTGTTTCTTCCCACACGTAATGCCCGTCCATGGGTTTGTATTTTTCATACACTCCTCCGAAGTATCCGAATCCAATTCCAAAGTCAATGTTTATTCTTTTGGCAACCTTCATTGAGTAACCGTATTCGATTCCGGCTCCATAGCAGCGGTCGGATTTTTGTCCGTCACCACCCAATTCGAAGTCATAGCTTCCGATTTGACCATAAAATCCTAAATGGTGTCCCGACAACACTCCATTCCTGTTGCCCCCCAAATAATGTCTCGCGTTAATTTCCGCTCCGGACACACACCAGTATCTAAGATGTCTGTCGCTTTTCCATTTTGCGTACATGAAGTCTGCTCCAATACTCCATCTTTTTGCAAGGTGAAATTCCAAGCCGATATTCGGGACAAGGACTGCATCATAAAGCAAGTTGCTTTTTATGGCAAATTGAAATTTTTTTGTTTTTTGGGGTTGTTCGATTATCTTGTAATCGATATCAATTGAATCGTTGCTGCAGATAGAGCCTTTTTTCATGCATGGTAATTCTTCATGTATGGTCGCAATTGTATCGGTGGGAATATCTGGTAATTGTATAGTCATCAAGGAGTCGAGGTTCTCATTTGAGTAAACTTCAGTGTGAATGCAAGTGAATGTTGCGATCATGAGAATCCACGTTGGTAAATACTCTGAGTAATATGTACTGAATATCAAATGTATATATTTATAGATGGTATTCATATTCGTTAGGATAAGTTTAGCGGATTAGTTTATTGACTTATGATGTCGCAAAATTAAGATATATCCGTTTCATCCTAATGACATAGTTGTTGTCTTATTGCTAAAATTCAGTTACAACCTTGCAACAAAAAAGCAGTCTGATCTTTCAGACTGCTTTATTAGGTCCTGACTCAAAAAAGTGGCAGGGGCTGAGGCTGCTTTGAGTCGGGGCTTTAATTCAAGTTTTGCTTGCGAAACTTGAATTATATGATTATCCCGGTCTCATTCAAGGACATACTAACTAATCATAATCTGATTTTTGAGGTGCGCAATGAGCCATCAGAGAGTCGTTCAGCCCTTATATACAATCCATGCTTCGGATGAACCACAAGTCGCCCTTGGAAATCGAAATATAATGTGTCTGTCACTGAGGAACTTTCTTCAAGCGACTCAACGACAGACGGCATTGGTTCGGGGACTGTGCCATCAGGATAAATAGAAGAAGCGCAATTGAGAGGCTTGCCGTTTTTGCCATTTACTACGACAGCGACAGCTCGCGTCTTGTCGAAATTGCTCACAACGTCATTTCCACTTGTTGTCTTCACATCAGCCACAGGGATGTCGTATGAAAAATCATACCAGATACCCGCCACAATAGATGCCGGCAGAGAACCTTCCACCCCCGACATTTCTTTATAATACACCACCACGTCGTTGTATTCAAGCCCCATCACCGGACTTCCTTTCCCTATGAAAAGATCCCAATATGGTGATTCATATTGCGGAGACATTTCGTAATCTCCATATCCATTGCTCTGTCCCCATTTGTCGTTGCTGAGTCCATCTGCGACAAGGGCTATTGAGAATAAATAGTCGGATTCTGGTATGTCGTTAATGAAACGGACTTTTGCATTGGCTCTTAGGATGGTTTTGGACTCGTCTGCCCATTCCAACGACACTTTCACATCCGCGGGAGTATTATTGTCTTTTGCTCTTGTCCACAAAGCTGGTATCATATCCGGATCCACACTGTTGCTACGGTTGAACGAACACATCGGAGCCCCTGAAGCTGAGAAGGGAATGGTGCTGACACAAGTCATTCCATCACTGCCGTAATTATGATAAGCCATAGCCACAAACTGATCGCCATAGTAGAGGTTCATCTGTTCAAGCATCACGTATCCACGTGGACACCATCCGCATGAGCGGCCAGTGTATTCCTCTACAAGCGGGCGATAAACAGCTACAAACGGCTGCACTGTGAACGGACACGAACTGGATTGACTCATAGACTCACAATCTTCTCCATTCACTTTGATCACCTTGAACTCATAGTTGTATTCACCGAGTTTGTCAATGGCGGGTATTTCGGCTTCAAATTCGGCGGTGCGCCCAAACACGGCCGGTACCGGTGTCTCAAACTCGTAGGTACTTGAGGATGTCTGACCATCCACTGAAAACTGATATTCCACGGAAGATATCCCTCTCAGTCCCCAGTTGCATACGTTGATTTTTGCAAAAGATGTTTCCCCTTTGGCTGCATAAATATGTTCGCTGACAACATTTGCAGTCGCGGAATTTTCAGGGAAAGAACCATCGAGAGTGACTTCCATTGCGCTCACAATGCCACTTCTGCCGGCAAAATCGGCCCAGCGTTTCTGCGATGTCTCTGCATGCAGCCATAATCCTCCCGTTGTGTTGCCATCCACTACAGCTACGGGAGCCGGCGACGAACCCTCCGGGAAGCCGGATATATTGAATGAATACCCAAGATAGATTCCGCCTTCAGGTATTTCGTAAGGTGTGGGGAAAGTAAAATTAATCTCTCCATCTGTCAAAGACACGTCGTAAGTGGCTATATCGGCTGTGAACTTCGAGTCAAGTTTGGAGGTGGTCAGTTCCCTTGAGAGCCATACCTTGACATCAGACACGTATGGACTGCTGAACACAGGAACGGAAAAACTTACAATTTTTGAACCTATGAGAGACTCCGAATCAAGTGCAATCCCGATATCATATACCTGCGGTTTGGAATATCCATAGCCGTAGGGGTCTGCATCGGAAGAATTGTATGAAAATCCTATCTCGGCTGCAAATGATGAGAGGGATAGCATGGAGGCGAAGGCAAATGTTAAAAACGGTATATATTTCATAGAGACTAACCTATTGCTAATGGACGGGGGCTTGAAGAGACCCATAGTCTTTCAAGCCCCACAATCATAATTAGAAAACTTTACTTATTTGGAAATTTTTTTGCTCACTGAGCCATCGGAATTTTTCACGATGACCACACCCTTGTATTCCTTGTTGACACGGTTGCCATCGACAGCGAACCTTGCTTCTTCCACTGAGCCTGGCATCACGGCTACATTGCTGATATTTGCACCGCCATTTGTCATGTCAACATTGACGAATCCCGGAACGTCTGAAAGAACAGTTTCTCCTTCTAATGTGAAACTTGAAACAACTGTGTATGAATACAAGTCGCTGCCAAGATTGCTGAATGTATAGGACTGAACACCTGCAGGGACTTCTACCTGACAGTCGAAGTGACGAACCACGTCGCCGGCCTTGACTTCCTGTACGGCCTCGAATGCTGTCATTGCAAACATCATTCCATAATATGATTGGAATTTAATCTGTTCTCCTTCCACAGGATTAATTTCGAGCCATCCGCTTACGTAGCCTTCTTCATCAAATGACACATGGCCCGTGAGTCCATCCTTAAGACAAGTGATGTAGAGATAATCACCGGGATATCCAATCGCCTCAATATATACGTAGAGTGAACCGCGTTCCGGATTAGCCATGATAGAAGGGGTGACAAGATAGCTGCCGGTGTAGTCAAGGCCACCGATCATGTTAAAGCCATAATACAGATTCTTCCCTGTCCAGCCCTTTTGGTCTGTGAATTTATCCAAAGAGGAGGAATCTTTTATTGGTTGCATAAGGGCTATGTCTGCTTCTCCATCGCAATTTCCGAATGTCTCAAGCATCAGTGAAAATTCCGGATCATCTTTTGTTATTTTTTCTGTACTATAGTTTGTCACATAATACTTCTGCGCCTTCGGAGCATCTTTCCAATTTGCGGTGAAACTGCCGGCTGCCACATTGGTTGCTCCCGAAAGTTCCGGTGCGGCAACACCAAATGCATGTATTTTATCTCCGATTGAGAATTCTTTTACATTGTGGCTGCGAACTCGATACCAGTATTCAGTTTCCGGTTCAAGTCCCACAAATGTGTAGTTGGTATCGCCGCTCTTTCCTGAATTGGGATCCATGCTCAGGCCTGTGTAAGTGTAGTAGTTGTAACTGTAATCATCATTGTCGCGGTCATAATAATCACCATAATCGCCCTTCACGCGTTCAAGTACATACGGGCGCTCTGACCATACTGAAATGTTATCGACGAATATTTTTGAATCTTCTGTGGTTCCGTATGCATACACACGAACAGCTTTGTACATGCCCTCAAACATAGGACCGCTAAGCTCAACCTCATAGTAATACCCCGGTGATGTCCACCATCCGTCGCATGCCAGATAACCCAGAGGTTCCCATCCATTTTCTCCAAGAACATCGTAGAGGAGGTAAAGAGCATCCTCGCGAGTCTCCATGTCATCCATAAGAAATTTCACATTTGTGGAGAACAGGCCGAGTTTCGCACCCATGTCTGCCATCGCAATCCCGTTGCCCTCTCCGTCTGCCACAATGGCGAATGCATTGGTGCCATCTACACCTTCGCCTTCCGCATATTCTGCCTGAGGTGCAGAAAGCCATTCCGGTAGAGTTTCGGTTTCGAAGTCAAATGTTTCATCGAGTCCGCTATCTGCAGTATATACTTGTTTCCATAGATCTATGTAATAGTTGTAGGAGCGACGTACGGGATCCCAGTTGATGGTGAAGCCATCATTTGTAAAGTTTGTGGCTGAGTTCACCGTCGGACAAGGCAGATACGTGTTGTCGTCGGTGATTTTGATCCAGTCAATTTCAATGCTGCCGCGTGTGCTGAGATTCAAATAGCCGTCGGCATTTGCATTCTCATTACGGAATTTAAAGGTTATTTCCTGCCAACCTTCATTTTCATAAATCTGACCGGATGACATCATGCTGTAGTAACCCATGTCGGTTTTTGCATAATCATAACTGTCATAGCCATGAATATACGCTGATAGGGTAAGATCGGATCCACCTGATGTGGAATATCCCAATTCATTGTTTGAGCCATAAAAAATCCGTGTGGCGCGGGCGCGTATCGTGACAGTGACGTCTCCTGAATAGTCTCCCATTGGAGTGTTGATGCCTGCTGCCATCTGCGGATTGTAACACTGCAACACAACGGTGCCTCCCTTACCTGCCATCACAAAGTCACCCTCCCAGGTTCCGCTTTCGGGAGTATAGTCGTTGTTGATGTAACGACCAGGCTCATAATAATGGCTTGCTATGTAATCAGCATATCTTTCTCCTAAATTTCCGATGGTCTCGGTTGTGCCATCGGGCACATTGTTAAAGTCCTCGTAAAGGACAACTGTTTTTTTCTCAACAGATGCCTTTTGAGGAGCCTGCGCACGCAGGGGTATAACCTTTTGGTTGGAAAAGGATTGGATCTCAATCGATTTGTCTTTTTTAGCCTGAACACTGACTAAATCTTTGAGATTAACACGTCCTTCAATCACTGACGGAGCGGCTGCCGTGGCGGATGCACAAACAGCTGCAGAGCCTAAAATTGCGTAAATCTTTTTCATAGATGAAAAGTTGTTCCCGATGTTATTGCTGTTTACCTGAGAAAAAGCGGGAACCTTTCAATTTCCCTGAAACGTTGTATTGGATGCAAATTTAGGACGAATTTATATGATTACAATTAATCTATATTAAAAAATGATAAAAAGGTGGTATTTTTAACAAATACGTATTAAAAAAATCTAAAATTTATGAATTAACCCGACATGATGAAAGATTATCTTAAGGAAGAGCGAATTTTGGATAGATATTGTGGCGTAATCTTAAGATAAGACGCAATCATGCCGAGGGGGACAAGATTGAATATTTCAGGAAAATATTTGGTGAGGTATTCATATTTTGTCTTGGCATCTCCCAAATCTCGTTTGGCTTTCATTTCATAATAATATGATTGGTTGTTTGCAAGTCCTAACATCCACAATGTAAAATCGTGTGATTCAGAAAGCAACCGATCATAATCCTGACGTTGTATCTTTATTATCCTCGACTCAGTGCATGCCTCATAGCGGTAAAAAGATTCTTTTCCGCTATTGTAAGAACTATAGTTAAGGAAAACTGTCGGTATTGTGGAAAAATACTCAGTCTCCTCCTTGTCTCCATTCCAGAAACAGCAGCGAAGCAAACCATCAATTATGATATAAAGGTTTGGATCGAATTCACCTGTAGCAATCAATGCATCACCCTTTGCAAGGGTGATGGTATTCCCACATTCTAATAATTTGAGGAGTGTCTCTTCCTTTGGTTTATAATTGCATTCGTCCGGAAGGAGTTTAAGAAGCAGTTCTTTATCGGATTCTGAAATACCGGGGATGGTCTTTTTCATAATTGTTTCGCTTTTTATAGCTCGATGAGCCATGAGGAGATGCGTCGGGTCTTGGAGGAGAAGTTGCTCTCCTTTATCTCTTACAACACGGAAACGCCACTTCTTGTTTCGGAAAAACATTCAGCTTGTAGGTTTGTTGTTAATGATATATAACTATTCGTAAACCACCAATAAAAAACCAATTGAATTATGAGCAATACATCGACCGATAAAAGCGCAGCTTGTGGGAGACTGATCCCTGCAGCTTTGATAGCAGCAGCGATAGTGATTCTTGGCATCTGTCTTAAGTGTGGCATTGACAACATAGCCTTCCGCGACCGGGAAGTGACTGTGAAGGGTCTTGCCGAAAGGGAGGTTCCCGCCGACCTCGTCACCTGGCCCATCACTTATTCTGTGGCAGGTGATGACTTGACTACCCTATATGATCAGGTGAATGCAAACAATGACAAAATCATTAAGTTTCTTACGTCAAATGGAATTGACCGTAAAGATATTTCGGTGAATCCTCCTGACACCTATAATGCTCTGAGCAACCAGTATCGTTCCGGCAACTTCAACTACAATTATTCCATCAATTGCACAGTGACTGTGACCACAAAGATGGTGGATAAGGTGCGGGAATTGCTCAACCGTCAGTCGGAACTGTTGAAACAGGGGATCGCCTTCTCAAATTCTTATATAAATTATCAGTTTACCGGACTTAACACCATAAAGCCGGAGATGATAGGTGAGGCCACGAAGGCGGCACGTGAGGCTGCCGCACAGTTTGCTGCTGACAGCGACAGCCGTGTGGGAAAGATTAAACACGCAAGCCAAGGTCAGTTCTCAATTGAGGATTCCGACTCGAGCACGCCCTACATGAAAAAGGTGCGTGTGGTCACCACTATTGTCTATTATTTAAAAGATTAAGACCTAATAATGTTATAGCCTATGAAATGTAGAGCTCCGTCTGTCAGGTATGCAGGCGGAGCTCCATTTCTATCGGCGTATTAGCCTGACTGTGGAGTTCAAGCCGGAAGGCATCGTATCCCAATCTTCGTATGTTGTTTTCTTATAATTCACGTCCACCACATTTATTTCCTTGAATTTGCGCCATTTCGTCCCCTTGCGGTCAAGGGCACGGATACGGTTGGCTCCGAGATTGGTTACTTCTATCCGCAATTCATTGGCACCGGCCTTCAGTGCATCCCCACATTTCAGTGTAAACGGTACAGACCATGCGCATCCAAGGAATTTACCGTTGAGATATACACGGGCGCTTTCACGCACATCTCCCAAGTCAATGTGCCACTCTCCATCAAAATCTTGTTTGTCAATATTAAAGGAAGTGGTATATACACCGGTGCCCGCAAGGTCATAGAGTTCGTCACTACCCAAATCAGTCCAAGATCTCAGGGAGTCAAGATTATATTTTGTCTCAATTTCCGGATATGATTCTATGAATGTCAACTCCCATGGTCTATCCCCGAGATCTATCGTGTCCTTAATTGACATTCTTGCAGCGCATGAAGGAAGAGATGTTTTCTTGTTGTAGGTGCATAGTATTCTCGATTCACCCGAGCGAAGATTCACCTCTAATTCTCCATCTTTGACATCGGCTCTGTAAATTTCACCTGTCAGGGGATCGAACCAAGCCGCATCGGCAAAATCGACAGCGAGTCTCACCGGTGCCTCTACATCCTCCGATGTGAGGTTTGCCATGAAATAATGGTATCCATCCGGATTTCGTCGCCGTAGGATGCGGAGATTGTGGTCAGTACGTAATGATTCGGATTCGGCACCATGCTTTATTGCCTCATGGTCAATCCCTCGGATGATGACCGCTCCCGCCTTTTCAAGGGAATCGAGATGCTCTTTCGCTGCCGCCGACATTTCTCCGCTTCCCGGTATGATGAGTCCGTGATATCGGGTTCCTGCAGCGGTCTCGAGCATACCATCTCTGAAGTCGGTTGATAGAAGATACCTATCGCTTATATAGTCGAAATCATATCCGAGACTGTCAATCTCAAGCACATCTCTGATAAATTCAGGCACACGCTGATCCATCTTGTGAATCTCGAATGTAAGCAGCAACCCATCGTCGCCCGGCAACAATCTTTTGCGGAATATATCGCGTATTGGAAGATACACGAGATAGTCATTGTCCGGCTGCCCCCACTGCAAAAAACTTTGGCAACGTGTGATGTATTCGTTGAGGAAGGGGGCGTCACGCCAAATTGTGTTGGTCGGACTCATGTCGATGGAGGCATAGAATTTCCATCCCGGCCATGGGTCATCTTTTGGTGAATATGCAGTGCCATGATAAAACACATGGTTTATGCCGCTGGAGAACAGCAGGTCCAGGTCGGGTTTCATCTGCGATAGCGAAGAGCGGAAATGTTCTGTAAGCCATGTGAAAGTCTCACACGAAACGAGCGGTTTGCCGGTGATATGGGCTGCGGATGGTGCGTATTTCAAAGTGGTGATGTCGGTTTCATCAAAACGTATGAATTTGCGTTCTTCCTTGCGTAGCCCTTTGATTCCGAAGTTGGTCAGTCCGAAACTCTCTATCTCCGGCACATCCACAGCGGCATAAAGGTCGATGAGATTGGCCGGGCTGCCATGCGCTTGGTTGCGTGTCTGCACTCCATGCAGGTGTGCCCAGTCGGTCCATTGGCTTGTAAAGTTTTCAAGCAGCAATTCGCCGAGGGTCATACGATAGTCGGCAAGCGTGGAGTTGTTGTCATCTACAAGTCCGAGCAATTCCGGCAGTTTGTCCTGGAGCCTATATCCGCGTCGCTGTTCAAACTCTTCAAATAGGGAGGGTGTCCAGTTGGCGCGATACACCTCATAACTGTCATTGAAGAAGTTGTGGGGATAAGGAGTACCGGTGGAGTCAAAGGCATTGCTGAATTTGTCGAGATATTTCCCTACGGCATTGCGGTCGAAATGATCCATCACAAGTCCCTGTCCTCCGGGGGCAGCCCGTTTCACCATCTGACGTGTGCGGCTCTCGAAAAGCCTTATGATCTCTTCTCTCCCATCCGGCAGAGTGCGTCGGGACATCGCTATTTCCTTGGCAATGTCCTGGTCTTTCTCCGGTATTGCTTTCACCGGAATTCCTCCGGATGTCACTGTGTCAACCAGAGAAACTACCTTACACGCTGCTTCTTCAATGGTGATTTCAGGGCCACCGAAAGGCCATCCGGTGCCAAGGTTCATATCCACAAGCACATTGTTGCGCCTTGAGGCATCCTGTACTTCTCTCAGGGCTTTCATCCATTCTTCTGAAAGATATGGAATTTCGTTAGCCTCATTACCTTGCACTCCATAAATGGGGGTTATCTCTACCGCCCCGAGTCCGGCCTTGGCGTACTCATCTATATTGTAGTTGATATTGATCGAATCTACAGCCGACCCCAGCCACCACCACCGAGTCCCCGGCCTTGCCTCCGGTCCCGCCTCTGGCCACTGCTGCGCCATGGCCTCGACTGCAAAGAAAATTGTAATTAAAAAGTGTATGAATTCCTTCACTATAATGTAACCTTATTTCAAAATGTTATTGATCAATGAGTCACAGACGATTTTTGCCAACTTTACTGGAACTGCATTGCCAAGTTGTCTCATAGCTTCAGTCCACGAGCCGAGAATTTGATAACTATCTGGGAATGTTTGAATTCGTTTTGCTTCAAAAATGGTGAAATATCTAAATTTGCCATTGCCAAATTTTATCATATTTTCGCCACCTGGCACTCCGTGTCCACCAGCCTTGATTGTTTTTGATGGTTCATCTATTGGACTTCCTGTGTGACCGGGATATTCCTTAGCCCCTTCACGTATGATATGTTCATCATGAAAGTATGTGCAATCATTAGGATTAGGCGTATTTACCAATGCATCTCTAATGGTTACCCAAGGTTTTAAGTCGGGTGGGAAAAAACCATATTTATTTGTCAGAAAGGCTTTGTGTGATGAAAATAATTCGTATTCTTCATTAGACGGTGATATGTTGTGTCTTTGCCAGTATTCTTGGGTAACGTATTTTTCCCATAACAAAGAATCATAAGAATGTGTTGATTTAGGCATAATCCACTTTTTGCCTAAATCTTTCCTTACTCCTATAATTATGACACGCTCGCGCTTTTGAGGCACACCGTAGTCGGCAGCGTTGACTAAACTAATAGAAACATCGTATGCTTCGCATGAAGCAACTTTGTTGGATAATTTTTGAATATCTGCAATATGATTATTTCTATCATTCTGTGTGTTTTTTATTGTCGGATATTGAAGTTGCAACAAAATATATTGCAAATATTCATTGAAGTTTTCTCGTAATAGTCCTTTTACATTTTCAAAGAAAAACACTTTTGGCATCAATTCTCTAATAGATTGTATTGCAGAAGGGAACATATCTCTTGAATCCTCGTTTCCTTTGGCCTTCCCACCTAAAGAAAAAGGTTGACAAGGTGGCCCCCCGGCTACAATATCTATATCGGAATGTCGGGAAAAATCAAAATTACGAATGTCGCCCTCAAAGACAAGTTTGCTGTCGTAGTTCCGTCGTAAGGTCTTACATGCCTCTGAATTCCATTCTACAAAAGCATTATGATTTATTCCGGACAAACTAAGGCCGGTGGCTAATCCTCCAGCTCCAGAAAATATTTCTATACAATTAATCATCCTCATACGTAGAAAAATACAGTTTTACAGAAGTCTCAATCTCAATTTTTGTTTTTGACGATTGAGTACACTTGTTTGCCCATTGCCTTCCAGGATGAATTATATCCCATTCTGATTTTTCTTGATTGTATCGACCTTTCCCTGGATCATGATTGCCAAAACCATCCACTATGCAATTCCACAATGGTTGATAATGTCTTATAAGAGCGGCCTCTACTGTTCCAATTAAATTACTGGCAGCATTTTCCAAGATCATAAATCTACACAAAAAATCGTTGGCTTTTATGTTCTTTGCTGCATTTATACTTTTTGCATGGTCACACAGTCTTCTATACAACTCATTAGAACGACTTTCTTCTATGCGGCCCTGTCTCCATCCTCGAGGAACCGCTTTGCCAACATATATGGGTTGACTATATTCCAACCGATTTATTTCATGAAATTTTTTGTAAATTCCACTTTTCCCGATATAGTATAGGGCATATACCCCTGCGCCTACAAACGACTCTATTGGAGGTATTGGCTGTATGGGTGTCCCGTTAAAAAAGCGAATGGTGTCTTTTATTAATTCTTCAAATTCAGGAGAATGAAAGACATGCTTATTTCTGTCAAAGAGGAATTTCATATTGTATCGTTTTAAATTGAACAGCTACATAATACAAAATTACAAAAAAAATTGTAATAAGAGTTCATTTATGTAAGATAACTGTTCATTATGTTTGCCGGAGTGCGGTCGTTGATGATTTCGTTTCTCATGAAGAGCATCGCCTTCTCTGTGTGGGAGAAGAAGCGGAAATATCCCTCGCAGAGATAATTGAGATTAGGACCGCCTTCCGGATCGGAAATAATGCGGTTTTTGGGACATTCTCCGTTGCAGATGTATATGTAGCGACATTTCCGGCATTTATGAGGCAATTCGCGGCTTTTTGCGATGAATTCCTGATGTCTTGCGCTATTGAGCATTGCTGGGAATGAGGATTCCCGTATATTGCCGAGCAGGTGGTCGGGATATACGAAATGGTCGCAGGAATAAACATCCCCGTTATGCTCCATCACAAGGGCCTGTCCACATTCCCCGGCAAGTGTGCATACTCCGGGAGGAACACCGACATAGTTAGCCAATGTGGCGTCTAAGATTTGCACAAACATCTTGCCGACGTCATGTTTCACCCATTCATCGAAAATGCAGCACAGAAAACTACCCCATTGTTCCGGAGTCACTGAATATGGAGCGATTGCACCTCCGGCAACATCTGCCTGAACCTGCATTCCATTGTCGATTCTCTCCACGATTGGTGTGAATTGCAGGTATTGGCATTTCAGCGTGTCGCGAAAGAATCTGTAAAACTCCACCGGATAATCGGCATTATTGTTGTTGACAGTGGCCATCGCGTTCCAATCAACGCCATAAGTGTCAAGCAGGCGTGCCGCTTTTAATACCCGGAGGAATGTTGGCTTATTGCTATGGTCACATCTGTACTCGTCGTGAAGTTCCATCGGACCGTCTGTCGAAAGCCCAATCAGAAAATTATTGTCGCGGAAAAACTTGCACCAGTCCGGGGTGATAAGTGTGCCGTTGGTCTGAATGCAGTTGTCGATATGGTGACTACCGGCATATTTCCGCTGCAGCGACAATGCAAGTTCATAAAATTTCCTGTTCCGCAGCAAGGGTTCTCCTCCATGCCATGTGAACATCACTGCCTCCTGAGGCTGGGAGGCAATATAGTCGCGGATGAATTGCTCAAGCAGTTCATCTGTCATGATTTGGTTCCTGTCGCCATATATCCGGCTCTTATCGGTATAATAGCAATATTTGCAGGCAAGGTTGCATGATGCGCCGGCAGGTTTTGCCATCACCGATAGGGGTATGCCACCTGCAGCCATGTCATTTGCGTTTGAAGTCAAAGAGGTCTGACTTGGTGCGCACGGTGTCCATCATGCCGGATATCTTGGCGGCGAGTTCAGGGTGTTGCTCCGCCACATTGTGGTCTTCATGAATGTCGTTGGCCAGGTCATAGAGCTCAAATGTGGTCTTGTCCGGTTCCCCGACGTTCAGCCTTACTCCTTTCCAGTTGCCGTAGCGCAAAGCCTGCTTTCCACCTGCTTCATGAAATTCCCAGTAAAGATATTCATGCTCCTTTTGCTCCTCTTTGCCAAGGAGGGTTGGAGCGAACGAAATACCATCGGTGTGGATTTCATCCTTCGATGATATCAGGTCGGCAAATGTAGGCATCATGTCCCAGAAGGCCATGACATGGTCGGAGGTGCTTCCTGCCTCTATATGACCCGGTGCGCGGATGATGAAGGGCATTCTGATGCCACCCTCATATAAGTCGCGTTTGATACCACGGTATGGGCCATAACTGTCGAAATAGTCCGGATTTGCTCCTCCCTCGCGGTGAGGACCGTTGTCGGAAGTGAAAATTACTATTGTGTTGTCATCTATCCCTAAGTCGGAGACAAGTTTCATGACATCTCCCACGTATTTGTCCATGCGCGTCACCATGGATGCGAACGCGGCGAGCGGGCGCTCGGCGGCTCCGTATGCCCCTAAGTTGTTGGGGTTCTTCGGCGCCCATGCTGCATCATCGGCTGCCGGAATCATACGGCAGTATTCCTCATATACCGAATCCTTTGGAAGCACCAGTTCGGCATGGGGAAGCGTGTAAGACAGAAAAGCGAAGAAAGGCTTGTCTTTGTTGTTTTCGATGAATTCAAGGGCATGCTTGTGTATCAGGTCGGCTGAATAAGTGCCTTCCGCCTGCTGATAGTTTTCCGCAAACTCCACGCGGTCGGTTCCGTCCCAGAGGTGGTCGGGGTAGTAGTCGTGGGCGAGTGTCTGGCAGTTGTAGCCGAAGAAATTGTCGAAACCAACCTTTGTCGGGTCAGACTCCGAACCCGGATACCCGAGTCCCCATTTGCCGAAGCAGCCGGTGGCATACCCGGAGTTCTTAAACATTTGGGCCATAGTATAGGTCCCTTCCGGCATCGCCACCTGCCCTTCGGGATCCACGCGGAGGTTACCCCTGATATGTGTATGCCCGGTGTGGAGACCTGTCATCAGCGATGCCCGGGAGGGGGCGGAGACTGCTGTCCCGGCATAGCATTGCGAGAATCGCATGCCTTCGCTGGCCATCCGGTCGAGGTTTGGTGTCTTTATCAGTTTCTGGCCGTATGGCGAAATGTCACCGATTCCAAGGTCATCGGCAAGAATATAGATGATGTTGGGGGAGCGGTCGAAACCGGTTGCTGTTTCTGTTGCCTTTTCCCGGGCGTTTGCTGTCAGGACAAGGCTCGCAGCTCCGCACCCCACAAGTATTTTGTTCGTTCTCATGATTTAAGTTTTATTTATACTACATTTCATATCCTTTTGACAGATGTCAGATGCCGACGGATACGCCTTTATTCCTCCGCATCCGCAAAAAAGAGATAGTATTTTCATTCTTAAAGAGTCAACAATTCAGTGGTTTCAAATTCCGATGCATCAAATGATATTTTAGGAGTTGAAAGCATGCAATTGAATTGCGAATATATTCAAAAGCTTTACTTAATTCCATATTCCTCTACTCTGTCACATGCCATTCCTTCAAATAATCCGTGTAATTTATTAACTGGCATATATTCATAACTATCAGGATGATTATTCTGTGGGAAAGCAATTTCAATCTTGTTCAACAATCTGATTAACGACCTTCCTATAGCCCAAGCCATATTTACAGGTACAGCATTTCCAATTTGTTTATATTTTGCGGACATATTCCCACAAAATATCCATTCGTCTGGAAAAGTTTGTATTCGTGCATACTCTCTAACTGTCAATGGACGAGTTTCTACAGGATGACATCTTTCCGTTTGCTTTTGTGCTGGTGCACAAGTGAGTGTAAGGCTCGCCTCATCCATGGAAAGACGTCGAGCCATTCCAGTCTTTCCTCCTCCAAGATGATAACTTCCCTTCATATAATTTTCTGCTATATTTTCAGGAAGGTCACGCCAGTCTCCACCTTCTGGCACCAAATCCATTACTTTTTTCTTGGATTCCGGATAGATTTGGCCTTCGCTTTCAGGAACATCGGTCGAATAGAGATCACCCTTAAAGAATGCATCCCTTAAAGTTCTTATACTCCCACAAACAGATGGCCACTCAAATTCCACAAACGGGGCGAGATCATTGCGGATTGCAACCAGTATCAGACGTTCTCTTTTTTGAGGGACATTATATAATATAGCCCTTAAAACTTTCGGTTGGACCAATGTGTAACCTAATTCTTTTATTACGTTCTTTATGGTGTCTATAGTTCGACCTTTATCATGTTCGAGAAGCCCTTTTACATTTTCGGCCATAAAGACTTTGGGTTTAATCTCCTTGACAGCCCTCGCCAATTCAAAAAACAATGTACCTCTTGTTTCTTCAAATCCCAGACGTTTGCCAGCGTATGAAAAGGCTTGACAAGGAAATCCTCCGGTCAATAGATCTACCTTTCCGTAGTACGGAGTAAAATCTATATCATGAATATCCCCTTCAACAACATTCCATTTTGGCATATTGTGTTGAAGTGTCGCACACGCATTATGATCAAATTCATTCAGCAATAAATGTTTGAATCCCGCCTTATGCATCCCTAAAGCTAATCCACCACCGCCGGCAAACAATTCAATTGTAGTAAATGGGCGGATTGGTTCACTTATTATCATTTCTTTATCCCATTCAGAATTTATCATTTCGTCAATCAATGGGAATGAAGAAAGTTCTTTAGCCAACAAGAAAGTTTTGCCATCCTTCGAATGAAGATGACATTTCCCATTTGCAATCCATTTGTCAACAGTGGCTCTTGACACTCCACATATATCTGCAAAATTATTAATTGATATTTTTGTATCCTCAGTCATTGGTTGAATTTTTTATATCTTGGAAACCTTCGTATGTTGAAAATGCCAAAAGATAAAGACTTGTTAGAATATCTGAATGTTCTTTTATCAATTCCTCATACACGGAGTTTTTAAGTGAAAGTCCTGGATTATCATTAACTACATCTTCTATTATTTGTGGAAGAGCCATACACAATTTGAAAAAGGCTTTAGAGTCTCCAAAAACAAGCTCATAAAATTTGTCAATTGACATCCTTCTGATCATCTTATGTTCCCTTGATTTGCCGTCAAGTGAAATCCTCCAAGCATCGTTTCTAGAACGTTTAGACAAGACTTCAACCAGATAACATGTTGCTTGGTCATCATCGAGAAGTTTCCCTTGCATCTTCATGTAGGTTTTCTGTGATGATGCGGAATTCATGGTGTTATGTTTGTTTTTCATCTCCACATAGATATGGAGATCGTCATTTTCCACATCAAACCCCGATGTGGGCACTTTCCAACCATTGCCAGCAGATTTAAATAGATTCTGGTGAAAATAGCCTATAAGATTTGTATTGGATTTATCTATCTGCCGAAAACATTCATCCTCTATGGCTTGTCGGATGGTCTTATTATATACCTTGGCATCAAATGTCATTTTTATTGGATCTATTATGTTTTCGTTGAATTGATCTAATGTTATCTCGCGGCGGTAGGCTTTTACCGTCGTCTTGACATGCTCATAGATGGCAGCATCTGATATGAATCCAAGATTGTATTTGTGCATAAGAAAATATAAATAAGATATGGCTGGCTGACAAAACTATTCTGTCGGCATGGTTTCCATTGCAGCCTTTCACTATGCAAATTTAGCCATTTATCCTCTCTTTTCCAAATTTCAATGTGCATTAGTTCGGATAAAAAATTGGAATGCGGCTAAAAGGGGATGAAAAAATCCACTTTTAGCCGTGTCGTTGAAGTTTATTGTCTTTTGGGGATGTCAGATGCCGAGCGATATCCCGATGGTAAGGGGGCGGAAGTTGATGCCTTCCGGGTCGTCCATCACCTTCATGGGCGAATAGCGCACAAACACCCCGACAAAGCTGTTGATTGATAAACATCCAAAGAAATCCACTGTAAATCGGCGTTGACTTAAGTCTTCGGTGAAAAGCTCATTGTCATTGCCATTGCTGTCTGTATAGCGGGTCAGGATAGAAGCATGCGTGTTGAAGTTGAATATCGGACCTAATTTAAGTCTCAGACAACTGTTGGGTATCTTGGCCCTGAAAAGAAGTGGCAATTGCAGGCTGAACACCTTGAGACGTGAATTCTTCAGTATGCTTCCCTCTGGTAGTCGGGAGGCGTCTGCCCATTCAATACCATTGGAAGGAGTAGAAATCAGATACCGGTCGCAGGTTGTGATCTTGTAATTACGCCAGTCGAAGCCAAGGCCGAGGCTAACAGCCGTATTACCCCAGGAATAACCCACTGCGAGGCAATCAAGCCAGCCTATCTCTATTGATTTTGACCATTGCAGTCCTCCGTTGGCTCCCAGCCCACAGGGCTTTGTGAGTCCTATCGTCATGCCATCCACATAGCATTTCCATCCCTTGCCATTATCGTATGTCCACGGAATTTCTATGTGATTAGTGCGTTTTACCGACTGGCTTGAACAGACCGAGGAATTCTTCGGATATTCAGTCTTCACAGTGGCTTGGAAAGGCTCGTCGCCGTCAATGCCCGTGACACTGATCACACTTCCCTCCGGACTTTCCGTCACCACCAATCTCGATGGCCTGTCTGTTTTTAGCAATGTGTCGGGCATCTCCTGTGCTGATGAATTGGTATGTGTCCCGACAATAAGAATGAATGAGGCGACGAGTAAAATATATAGTCTTGCTGATTTCATGGCCGTAAATTTAGAAATTCATTAGTGAAACTTGTACCCCGATGGTGAAACCTTTGGAACCCGGCCCAAATTTTTGATTGAAAAGTGTCATGGGACTCCATTTTGCAAAGAAACCAATACCCCACAAATCGACACTCGCGTATGCATCCACGGTGAAGAGATTCTGTTGCAAACCCTTGTAAGTAGTCGTTTGATATTGACTATCGGATGTAATCAGTCTGGTGGTGGCTTTAGCGTATGTGTTTAAATTCATGATGGCTCCGAGCGAAAACATGAAATTCTTGCTTATATATTGGTTGTATAACACCGGCACATGAAAGGAACTTATTTCCAGGTCTGATTCCTTTTTCTTCACCCCCTCAGGTACGGGCGACAGAATCAACCGGTCGCCGGTTTTTTCATAAAAGTATCCATCCATGGAAGAATATCGGCTCATTCCGAACCCTGCCCCAATCTCAAATTCGGCACCTCGTCTTTTCCAGGCAACGGCTATAAAATCGGGAATACTCAATTCCCAGCCATTCTTCACATTTCCCTTTCCCTCATAATTAAATCTCCATCCCCAGTAAGCGCGTCTCACGGCTGCAAAGTATCTCCTCACCTTGTTGTCGTTGGCTTTGATTGGCTTGTCTTTGACAAAAGGCAGGTCCATTCCCCAGTTGTCGGAAAATTCTGCTATCCTCAAAGTGTCCGTCTCATTGGTGATGTTCACTTCGTATTGATAATGGAGCGTTTCATTGTTGTGTTTGCCGGGAAATTCCGCATCAAGTAAGGTCTTGCCGTCTTTTGCCACCACAAGGACGCTGCTGGCATTTTCAATCACCTTCACCGTGTCGGCCACTTCCTGTGCATGGCTGACCGAGATTCCCGTGGTCAGCGCAATCGCAATAGTAAGAATTCTATAGTTCATAGTATGGATATATTTCATTTGTTGATTAGTTTCTTTACAGCCTTCTCATCCATATCTGCTTTTATGAATACAAGCGTGGTCTTTTCCTTCCCTGTAGGTCGCCGGTTGAGATAGAGGATATATCTTCGGTTCTCCATGATGCCTCCCATTGAATAGAAACCATAATAGAGCATACCCTCCTTATATGAAACCTCTTTCGACTTGGCCCGGCTGCCATCTTTTGCCACTGCCGCAGCTATCTTGTCTGCAAGTTCGCGGTCATCTGTCACCGATATGCTCCGATAGACAACTATGTTGTCGGTAGGGTTACTGTTGGTGACATCAATCACCGTTACCTTTGGATTGGAGGCATATTTGGTGGAGAAAAACTGGTCGATGTTGAGCTTTTCTTCCGCCACCGACTGCAATATGCCGGCGAGCGCCGTTAGCAAAATTATCAATATCTTTTTCATAAGTCTAAAATATTTCTGAAATCTGAGAGGTCATCCTCCACATCTGTACGTACCCCTTGTGAAGCCTCCGACATTTCTTCCATCTGGATTGCTATCAGTTGCATGGCCTCATCCCTCTCTATCCTTACACCTCCCGAATATGCCATGAAAGTAGATTCTTGTGATTTATGTAGATGATGTGTATATATTCCTCCGGCTGTCAATATCAATGCTATGGATGCAGCTGCCGCAATCCGGCGGAGAGATGCCGGAATCCTTCTCTTGCTCCTATCCTTGTCGGGAATCGCCGCATACCCCATAACTGCAAGGGCTTCATTGATCTCCTTGCTTTCTCCCATCATGTTTGGAAGATTCTCTCTGAGCCAGCGTTCTTCGCTGATTGTAGTTTCCCCCTCGAAATATCTTTCAATCAGTGTGTGTGTATGTTTTGTGTTCATTTTTTCTTGTTTCTGTATATTTCCCTTACTGTTTTTCTTGCCCTTGAGAGAATCATTCTGACGTTGCTTTCGGTCAGGCTGAGATGCTCTGCTATTTCTTCAAACTCCCATCCGTTGTGGTCTCTGAGGTGAAGGATCTTTCTGTCACGTTCGGAAATATGCTCCGCCATTATCCTGTCTATTTCATTGAAGAGTTCTGCGACATTATCGGTTTCCGTCTCCGTATCCGGGATCGGGCCGGCATCTTCCATGTTGACCGATGGGTATCTGCTACGGTGTCGTAGATTGTCGATGTGTATGTTGCGGGCGGTCACTGCCAGCAGACCCTCTGCCTGACCGGTGTCGGCGATTGAGTCCCGTCGCGACCAAAGTCGGCAGAAAGCATCCTGAAGGTCGTCGGAAAAATCATCGTCACTGCCCATCCGCGTCATTCTGCCGCGGATACGCTCGAAAGCCGTTGTCAAAAAATCTCTCTTCATACACTTACAATACGCTCCCCTCCAAATTTTGCAACAAAAATCAGCAAAAAATAACACCCCTTCCATAATTTTTATGAAAGAGGCGATGTGTTGTAAATTATAAGAGACGGGGTCTTAATCTCTTACTTGTTGAGGTCAGCGGGGAGCAGACGGGAACCGTAGCTGAAGAAGAGCGTCAGGGCGGCCATGACGAGGAAGACGATGGCCGTAGAGTGCATGATGTTGCCAAGACCAACCAACGGAGCCACTATCGCTCCGAACACATATCCTCCTACTCCCAAGATCGCTGATGCCGCTCCGGCATCCGAACGTCCCTCGTTCATTGCCAGGGTGTTGCCTACGGTGAATATCATACCCATGGAGAATATCATCGGAAGAAGCGTGGCCTCGTATGCCCAGAAGTCATGGATGAAGAGTAATGCCCCGGCATTCACCGCCGCCGAGATCATTAGCACCCATCCCCCAATCCATGCAGCGTCTTTCAGCACCTTGAATTTCAATGCAAACATCGACCCGACAGCCGCAAAAAGCGCATTGAATCCCATGAAGAGTCCAAAGTCAAATGCGGAATAATGGTAATGCTCCTGAATGATGAAAGGGGCTGACGATGTGTATGCAAACAGCAGTCCGAGCGCAGACCCCTTAAGCAAGACGTGCGTCATGAAAGCCCGGTTGCCAAGGAGCGGGATGAATTCCTTGAAGGCTCCAAGCAGATTTCCTTTCTCACGCCTTGCAGGCGGCAGTGACTCCTTGAATCCGAAACTTACCAGTATCAGCACTCCGGCAAAAATCGCAAGCACTATGAAAATACCCTGCCAATGGATAGTGTCGGCAAGAAAACCGCCCAAAACAGGTGCACTTGCCGGTGCAAATCCGTTGATAGCCCCCACTAAGGCCATCAGTTTTGCAAGAGGTCTGCCGCCATAGATGTCGGCAGGCACGGTGCGTGCCAAAAAATAGCCGCCAGATGCCCCGATACCCTGCACCGTACGCCACACAAGGAATTCATGAATAGAATGGGAATGTACCGATATCAGCGACCCGAAGATAAATACCGCCATCGAAACCAACAGAATCGGTTTGCGGCCATAGCGGTCGCTAAGCGGACCAAGGATTATCTGTCCTATGGCAAGTCCCACCATGCCCATGGTCAACCCAAGCTGCACCTCTGACACGGAGCAGTGGAAAAACCTCCGCATCTCCGGCAGAGTAGGCAAATACATGTCGTTGACAAACGATCCAAAGGCGCTCAACAGCACCAGGTATCCCACTAAGAAAATATAATATCCATGCCCTCCGGGAAGAGTGTCTGTAGTTTGTGTGTTCGTGGTATTGTGTGTATCCATAGTATTAAGCTTTTGAAAAGATAACCTCATAGTTTTTGGTTTTGTTCATCAACTCATTCAAAACAACCGGGTCTTTTACGTTGTTCTATTTATAGACTCAAACAATGATATATGGGAAAAGATCAGACTGTATTGTTTCATTCTACTGTCTTCGGCCCGATTCATAGCCGAAGACTCGGTGTGTCGTTAGGCATAAACCTTATGCCCAACGATGGCAAAGTGTGTTCATTCGATTGCCTCTACTGTGAGGCCGGCTACAACGCGCAGGGTCCAGGCACCACGGGAATCTCAACCCGTGAGGAAGTATATCGCCAGCTCGAAGCGAAACTAAGCTCTATGCACGCTGCCGGCGACCCTCTCGATGTCATCACGTTTTCCGGTAATGGCGAACCCACCCTTGCCCCGGATTTCCCGGGAATCATTGACGACACCATCGTCCTTCGAGACAAATATTATCCAAATGCCAAGGTCTCTGTGCTGACCAACTCCACTCGGATTTTTGAGCCCCGGGTGGCCGGGGCTCTGAAGAAAGTGGATAACAATATCCTCAAACTTGATTCTGCTATTGAGGAGACAATGCGTGCGATAGACCGGCCCAATTCAAAGGATTTCACCGTGGATAGGGTAGTGGAGGCTCTCTGTCAGTTTGAGGACACGGGCATAATCCAGACCATGATGCTTCGTGGAGAACACAATGGCATACATATTGACAACACCACGGATAGAGAAGTGGAAGCTCTGACAGCAGCCTACAAAAGGATTCGTCCTCGTGAAATCATGCTATATAGCCTTGACCGTTCCACTCCCGAAGAGAAACTTGTCAAGGTCCCAATCGAAGAATTGAAATCATTAGGGGAGCGCATCGCCTCGGCCACCGGCATCCCCGTCCAAGTCAACTGACAGGCAGGCGCTACGATGCGTCCTCCTAAGTATTCGCGTAGGGATATGCCTTTGGCATGTCGTCAAGTAAAAGTAAAAATTAATATGACCACTCCATCCCCCGTCCGCAAGTCCTCCAAAGTGGCTCTGATTGGCCCCGCATCACGCATCAAACCTGAGATAGTGCAATCTATCATACGGCTATATCAGGAGCGTCCTGAAGAGTTTCCCGGAGGCCGATTGCTCGTTTATCCGTCAGCGCTTGATGTCAATGCGTGCGGGTCATACGCAGCCTCACTTGAGCAACGCGTGGCTGACTTTCGAGATGCATGGAGTAGGGAAGACGTGGATCTGGTGCTATGTGCACGCGGGGGCTACGGTTGTGTCCATTTGCTCGACCATCTGTCAGAGGATTTCATTTCCGCCCATCCCAAGTGGCTTGTCGGTTTCTCCGATGTCTCGGCCCTGCACGCACTGCTTTTCAAATCAGGCATCGTGTCAATCCACGGCGGCATGGCAAAACAACTGGTGGAAAACACTGACAGCGGATTCGGGTCATATCGCAAAATGTTTAAGTCGCTTCTTGAATCGGCCACTCCCCGACTCAATTATCAGGTTTCTTCCCACCCGATGAATATCCATGGCGAGGCATCAGGGACTCTGGTCGGAGGGAATCTCGCGGTTCTCAATGGGCTTGCGGCCACGTCATACGACCTGATGGGGGAGTGCTGTCTTCGTGACTGCATACTGTTCATTGAGGATGTCTGCGAACCCATTTATGCCGTAGAGCGGATGCTTTATCGTCTGCATCTTCAGGGTGTGCTTCACAGGGCAAAGGGAATCCTTGTCGGGCAATTCACGGAATATCGTCCCGACCGCAACTACACCGACATGTATTCCATGATCCGCGACCGTTTCATGGAGTGGGGCATATCCTGCCCTGTGGCCTTCAATTTCCCTGTCGGCCACACCGACCGCAATGTCCCCCTTGTAGAAGGCCTCCCCTATAGGTTATCCGTTACTCCAGTCATTACCTCGCTTTCTACCGCAATCCTGTGAGATCGACCCGATAAACACCTATATTGTTTTCTCGACGCTTTATACACATTGTCATATATATAGGGCAGTAAATAATGGTCTCTTTCTGTCTCATGTTGTCCATACATAAGACGTAGGCCTTCTTGATGCCAAACTCTTTGCATTCCATGACGTTGCTCAGGGCATTGTGCCGGTCATAGTCTTTACCTGATTTTACCTCTATAGGGATCACTCCATCTGTATCGGCAATGACAAAGTCAAGTTCTCCCATTTTTTTACTGTTGTAATAATAGGGGTCGAATTCATGGCATTTCAATTCCTGTGCAACAACATTTTCATATATGGCACCAAAATTAATGTTGATCTCTCCCGACAAAATTTTTACCTGTATGCCGTTGGCATATTGGGCTGCGAGCAGTCCCACGTCATTACTGAACAATTTGAATAGGTTTCGGGTTTCTGCTAATTTCAAGGGCATTACGGGGGCCTCTACATTATAGATCGGAATTGCGACACCTGCATTCTTCAGCCAGAGAAAATCATTCTCGTACCTGTCGTATTTGGCATGCTCGTTAAGACGTTTCAGAATGAACCGCTTGTTTTTGGCATCAAGTTCCGACGGTATGAGGTCGTAGATTTCCATAATCTTAAGCTTGTCCTTTTCTGCATATTTGGATATGTCTTTCTTATATTGGGTAATTATGTTTCGTTGGGTCTGACTCACAATGTTGAGGTCGTTGGTTGAGACGTATCTTTCCACAGCTTCGGGCATTCCTCCGACTATTGTGTATAGACGGTATAAGTCCATAAGTCTTCTGTGAATCAGGTCATCAACGGGTTTGATTTTTTTCCAGCAGTCTTTCACATGCTCAATCACCCGGTCTCCAATCCCCACGTTTGTTATAAATTCTTCAAAGTCGAGTGGATACACTTCCTTTACTCCAAGATATCCAACCGGTACGGATCTCAGGTTTTTCAGTTCCACCCCAAGCAGCGAACCGCTGAGTGCGTATCTGTAGCTTCCTTCGTCAACAAGAAATTTAATTGCGGTGACAATGTCTTCACATTCCTGCACTTCATCAAAGAATATTAATGTCTCTCTTTTTATTAATGGCGTTTCCACTAAGGCCGACAGGCGCATGAGAATTTCATCTGCCGAATATACTTTTTTGAACAGGTCTGTGGCTTCCGGCAGCTCTATGAAATTTATCTCTATAAAAGATTTGAATTTTTTTCCGTATTGACGTATTGCGTATGTCTTGCCTGTCTGACGTGCACCGGTCAGCATAAGTGCTGACTTCTGAGTAGCATAATATTCTTCTATATAAGATGTGAGTTGTCTGAACAGTTGCATAATCTTTAAAAATTTGATATATACTAATTTGTTTGCAAAGATATAAATTTTTTGCCGTTTTTCCAACCTTTTTTTCTTTAATTTTGCCGTTTTTCCAACCCTATTTTGCCCGATTATGCCGTTTTTCCAAGATTTTGAGTTTTTCTAAAAATTTCTTGCTATTTTAAAATTTTTTATATAATTTTGTGAATATAAACCAAACTCGGTAATATTAGTTGATGCTGCATCAGCCGTTAAAATAGCTAATGCTACATTAATTCAATGATTAAACATATTAATTATTAAAATGATGTCCAAAGTTTATCATTTTTGCATGGCGCTTTTTACGTTGTCAATTTTGTTGTTATGCAGTTGCGATTCTGACAGTGACAATACATTGTCGATTGAGAAGTATGAAATATCCGATAGGATAGAGGTGAATTTAGATTCATCGGATTATGTCTTGATTAGTTCCGATAAATCACTGAAGGATATATTCAAGGAAAATGCACCGAAGATTGGCAATATCGATTTCAAATCATATAACCTTTTATATGTAGAGGGAAAAACTCCGAATGGGATTGCAGAGATACAATCGAAGTGTGTTGCGTCTTCAGACAAAATACTTGTGTGTGTAAATATCGAGTGCCTTCTCACAACACAATTCTGTAATTGGAATCAAGCTTACCTGATTCCAAAATCGATGACCGGTGATATCGTTGTAGAAGTCACGACCAATATCAGAGAAGAGAATTGATGATTGTTTCAGTCGATAATACGTTTTCAGAGTTATATTCTTGATGGCTAAATGGAGAAATTCATATTTTTAACTTCTCAGAGCCTTAAAAATATTACTTGTTCAAGATAATATACTGATAATTAAAATATTAAAATAATTTTTTAAATAGGTCGTTTTTGATGTCTGAAAACATTGGAAGCGACCGATTTTAGTTTTCGGACAAATTTTGTGGCTATTTCGTAATAATTTGTTATTTTTGCATTATAAAACAAAACTTATTACGAGAAGATGATAGAATTTTCAGCACAGGGTGTGGAGATGCCTGAGATTGACATCGAGAAGACATCGGAGTGGATTCGTGAGGTGGCAGCCTCGCACGGATACACAGTGGGTAACCTCAATTATCTCTTCGTGGGGGATGAGGACATATTGGTCGCAAACCGACAGTTTGTCGGTCATGACTATTTTACCGACATCATCACCTTCGACTATACACATGGTAAAAGAATAGGGGGCGACATCATGATCTCGCTTGATACTGTCGCTTCCAACGCAGTGAAATTCGGAGTACCCTATACACGCGAACTGATGCGTGTCATAATCCATGGCGTTCTTCATCTTTGCGGCATCAACGATAAAGGTCCCGGTGAGCGCGAGATAATGGAGGCTAACGAGGATGCGGCGTTGGAATTGTTAATTCATAATTCATAATCCATAATTCATAATTGACCGGAAATGCTTTTTGAATATGATGTGATAGTGGTGGGAGCGGGACATGCGGGATGTGAGGCAGCGGTTGCTTCAGCCAGGCTCGGATGCAGCACGCTTCTGATAACGGCCGACATGAACAAGATCGCACAGATGTCGTGCAACCCTGCTGTTGGAGGAATAGCGAAGGGGCAGATAGTTCGAGAGATCGATGCTCTCGGCGGTATGATGGGTATCATCGCCGACCGCACGGCCATCCAGTTCCGTATGCTAAATCGCAGCAAGGGTCCTGCAGTCTGGTCTCCGCGCGTTCAGTCCGACCGCACACGTTTCATAGATGAATGGCGCAGAACGCTCGATTCCGTCGATAATCTGTATCTATTCCAGGATATGGTGGTCAGCCTTCTTTTTGAAGGGAATCCGGATACAGATTGCCCGGAATCTGCAAAAGTGTGTGGCGTTGTGACGGCTCTTGGGTTTGAATTTAAGGCAAAGAAAGTTGTGCTCACTGCGGGGACTTTCCTTGGTGGCCTCATGCACTTTGGTCGCACTCAAATTCCCGGTGGCCGAATTTCCGAGTCTTCCTCCGAAGGCCTTTCTGATCAGTTAAGGAAAAGGGGAATAAAGGTGGGACGCATGAAAACCGGCACGCCTGCGCGTATCGATGGTTCCACCATCGACTACTCTCAGACTATTGCGCAATGTGGTGATGATGCTGTTCTTGACGACGGGAGCGTATTGCGCGATTTCCATAAATTCTCATATCTCCCCGATGTGCATCGCTCGTTGCCTCCGCGCGACTGCTATATTGTGCATACAAGTCCGGAGGTGCATAAGACCCTCCGCGACAATCTGGCGGATTCTCCTCTCTACAATGGACAGATCCAGAGCATCGGTCCGCGCTATTGTCCCTCTATCGAAACTAAGATTGTTACTTTCGCCGACAAGGAAAGCCACCAGTTGTTTCTCGAACCGGAAGGTGTATTCACGCATGAGTTTTACATCAATGGATTCTCAAGTTCTCTCCCGTGGAAGGTTCAGGTCGAGGCCTTGGAGAAGATACCAGCTTTGCGCAATGTCCAGTTCTATCGCCCCGGTTATGCAATAGAGTATGATTTCTTCGATCCCACCCAGCTTGAGCATTCGTTGGAATCGAAAATTGTGGGGAATCTTTATTTGGCGGGACAGGTCAATGGCACCACCGGCTATGAGGAGGCTGCGGCCCAGGGGCTGATGGCGGGCATCAATGCAGCGCGTTCTGTCATGAATCTTCCTCCGGTAATCCTCGGGCGTGACGAGGCGTACATAGGTGTGCTTATTGATGATCTTGTCACAAAGGGTGTCGATGAACCCTATCGCATGTTCACAAGCCGGGCCGAATACCGGATACTGTTGCGTCAGGACGACGCGGATCTGCGTCTCACACCCATCGGGTTTGAAATAGGACTTGCCGATGAATACCGGTATAATGCAATGCGTGGGAAATACACGGAGCGGGATTCTCTCGTGGAGTGGTGCGAGAATCATTCCGCACGTCCTGCGGAGGAGTTGCAGGAATATCTCGACACTGTCGGAACCGGTCGGCTTTCCGGGTCGGTCAAGGTTGCGGATCTTCTTCGACGTCCACAGTTGAACTTCGCATCCCTGATTCCTTTGATTCCGTCTCTCGCGAAAAGATGCGATGAGATAGATGCGGATAGGCGTGACGAGATTATCGAGTCTGCTGAGATTCTTATCAAGTATAAGGGCTACATCGACCGCGAACGCGAGTCGGCCGACAGGATGAGACGTCTTGAGAAGGTGCGTATCCCGGATTCTATGGACTATTCCGGTATCACTGCTATTTCTACCGAAGGACGCCAGAAGTTGTCGCGTATCCGTCCTGTCACGATTGGACAGGCCTCGCGTATTCCGGGTGTCTCCCCCGCGGATGTCAATGTGCTTCTTGTTCTCCTCAGAAACTGATTTGCGTCATGGATTGTCTGTTCATAATCTTTTGAGATGTGTTGCATTACCCTTAAAATGTTCCACGTGAAACATACCCCTTATCCATGTAATTTGTTTGAAAAATTCCCATTTAATCGAAAAATTACTTCACATAGCAATATAATTCAAAATTCAAAATTCAAAATTCAAAATTCAAAAAATGCAATTGGAAGAATTGAAATCCATCATCCGTGATGTGCCTGATTTCCCCTCGAAGGGAATCATCTTTCGTGACCTTACCACAATGATCAAGAATGGCGAGGCCCTCCATACTGTCGGGGATGCCCTCGAAGCCCTCTACAAAGACAAGGGTGTGACCAAAGTCATAGGTATAGAATCTCGCGGTTTCATCGGAGGATCTATACTTGCCGACAGGCTCGGTGCAGGTTTTGTCCCGGCCCGCAAACCAGGCAAATTGCCATCATTCACCATCAAGGCTTCATACGCGAAAGAATACGGTGTAGATACCATCGAGCTCCACAGCGATGCCATCACCCCCGATGACGTTGTGGTCATCCACGACGATTTGCTTGCAACGGGGGGTACGATGAATGCCTGTTGCCAGCTCGTAAAGACGATGAATCCGAAGAAAATCTACGTAAACTTCATTGTTGAGCTTACCGATCTTCAGGGTCGGGAAGTGCTTCCAAAGGATATTGAAGTCACGTCCCTGTTGAAATATTGATGATAGATTCTTGATAGAAGTCCGATGAAACTCTTTTCATCGGACTTTTGTTTTAATTAGGAGTTGGGAATTGAGAATTGAGAATTGAGAATTGTTGCCGAAGCGCGAAGCCTATTATGAATTATGAATGATGAATTAAACAACCCCTTGTCCGCCACCGGCAGAGACATCGATGAAATCGGAGGTTTTAACCTCGAGATAAAGTCTGACCGCACGCCCGACGACATCCGCAACAACCGTCCCGGCGAGCAACTCCGGAAGAAGATCCTTTCCCTTCCGGACTCCCCCGGCGTGTATATGTACCTCGATAAGACCGGCACGGTGATCTATGTAGGTAAGGCAAAAAATCTCAAGCGGAGGGTCACGTCATATTTCAACCGCATCCACGACATCCGGCGCACAAACCTTCTTGTCCGCAGCATCGTTGATATGCGTTTCATCGTGGTGCATACCGAGGAGGATGCCCTCCACCTTGAGAATGCAATGATCAAGGAATATCAGCCGAGATACAACGTGTTGCTTAAGGACGACAAATCCTATCCCTGGATTGTGGTGACAAAGGAGGATTTTCCCCGAGTTTTCATGACCCGCGAAAAGGGTCTCAACGCCAAATACTATGGCCCATACTCCAAGGAGCAATCGGCAAGGGTCGTACTCCAGCTCATCCGCGACATTTTCCCGCTCCGTAGTTGCCGCCATGCCCTCGACGAGAAGGGAATCGCAAAGGGCAAATATTCCCTTTGCCTCGACTATCACATCAAGAAATGCGGAGGCCCATGCCGTGGTTTCATCAACAAGGAGCAGTATGGGGAATATGTGGCGAGGGTCAACACCATACTCCGAGGTGACACCCTCGAACTCGAACAGCATTTGCTCGATGAGATGCAGCGTCTCAGCGAGGATTGGAAATTCGAGCAGGCCCAGGAGGTGAAGGAGAAATACGAGGCTGTAAAGAGTTATAATGCAAAAAGCGTGATTGCGCGTACCGACACCACCGACCGTGACATCTTCTCATACGTGGCCAATGAAATCGGCGATATCGCCGTGGTCAATTTCATGCATCTTCATAATGGTGCCGTCACCCAAAGCATCAATCTCGAATATCGCCGGTGCATGGGCGAGAGCCGCGAGGAATTGCTCTCCATGGCGATTGCGGAGGTGGGGAAAAGATTTGATAGGATTTTTGCCGACATTGTTGTGCCGTTCATCCCGGATGTGGAGTTTGAGAATGTGAAGTTCACTGTCCCGCAACGAGGCGACCTCAAGAAGGTACTCGATGTGGCCACAAAGAATGCCACGCAATATCTGAAGGACCGCGAGAAACAGGCGGAGGCCCTCGACCCCGAACGCGGTGTCGAGAAACTGATGGAGACGATGAAAAAGGATTTCAGGCTCAGTGTGCAGCCCCGCCATATCGAATGCTTCGACAACTCAAATATCCAGGGCACAAACCCCGTGGCAAGTTGTGTCGTGTTCAAAAACGGCAAACCGTCCAAGAAGGACTATCGGCATTTCATAATAAAGACGGTGGTGGGCGCCGACGACTTCGCGTCGATGAAGGAGGTGCTCCACCGTCGCTACACGCGCATGATGGCTGAGGGAGAGAAACTGCCCGATATGGTGGTGGTGGATGGTGGCAAGGGACAGTTGAGTGCTGCCGTGGAGGCTTTCGACGAGATGGGAATCCGGGGTGAGGTGGCTCTTGTGGGTATTGCGAAGCGTCTTGAGGAAATTTATTTTCCCGGTGATACCCTGCCTCTATATATAGACAAGACGAGCCCGAGTCTTCGCGTGATCCAGGCGCTCCGCGATGAGGCTCACCGCTTCGGCATCACGCATCACCGCGACCGCCGTTCAAAAGGTCAGACCGCGAGCGAGCTTGATTCCATCAAGGGCATCGGGCCCGCATCGCGCACGGCCCTGATAAAGCATTTCAAAAGCCTGAAGCGTCTCAAGGAAGCCCCGCTC
This sequence comes from Muribaculum sp., assembly GCA_023667055.1. Lineage (GTDB taxonomy): Bacteria > Bacteroidota > Bacteroidia > Bacteroidales > Muribaculaceae > Lepagella. The sequence continues at coordinate 204,657 of JAMPAV010000001.1, forward strand.
GATGAGATTGCCAAGATTGTGGGCCCCGCCAAGGCCTCGCTCCTCGCAGCACACTTTGATGCCTCGAAAAATTAGGCCGCGGAGCCTGAAAATGGCATAAAAATGCCAATTGTGTGCAAAAAAACGGGAAAATATGCACAATGGAGAAAAAAATGTGCAATTTTTGCCGAAAAATTTCTCTATGTGAATTTTTTTGTGTAGTTTTGCAGTCCCGAAAGTAAAACAAACATCAATTTATCTAACTCAAAACTATCAAGATTATGTCTGATATCGAAAACAGAGTAAAAGCAATCATCGTCGAAAAACTTACAGTTGACGAAAACGAAGTAACACCCGAAGCAGGCTTCAGCACTGACCTCGGCGCTGATTCTCTCGACACCGTAGAGCTCATCATGGAGTTCGAAAAACAGTTCGGCATCACCATCCCCGACGAGGACGCCGAGAAGATCACTACTGTAGGCGACGCCATCAAGTACATCGAAGAACACGTATAATTTCGACATACGAAAATTATCCTCAAGATCAATGGTTTCCAACTCACCGGAGTGGGAAACCACATCTTGAGATAATCTCATTAAGCATCAATCATGGAATTAAAAAGAGTTGTAATCACGGGCCTCGGAGCCCTCACTCCCATCGGCAACGACGTTGAGACCGCTTGGGAAAACGCCAAGAAGGGTGTCAGCGGAGCCGGCCCCATCACACATTTTGACGCATCCCTCTTCAAAACTCAGTTTGCCTGTGAAGTGAAGGACTTTGACCCTTCCGCTCACTTCGACCGCAAGAAAGCCCGTCAGTTGGATCTGTATGCCATGTATGCTCTCACTGCCGCAAACGAGGCTATCGCAGATTCCGGTCTGGAAAACGAAGGAGTCGATAAAAACCGTGTGGGTGTAATATTCGCTGCCGGTATCGGTGGCCTTCACACTTTCGAAGAGGAAGCCGGCTACTATGCGATGAACAAGGACAACGGTCCGAAATACAATCCTTTCTTTATTCCTAAAATGATAGCGGACATCGCAGCCGGGCAGATTTCCATCGACCATGGCTTCAGAGGTCCTAACTTCGCTACAGTGTCGGCTTGCGCTTCTTCCAACAATGCACTTATCGACGCTTTCAACTACATCCGTCTCGGCATGGCCGATGCCATCGTGGCAGGTGGTGCTGAAGCAGCTGTCTATCCCGCTGGTGTAGGTGGCTTCAATTCGATGAAAGCCCTTTCCACCCGCAACGACGAACCGGCTAAGGCTTCCCGCCCCATGAGCGGCAGCCGTGATGGTTTCGTAATCGGCGAAGGTGCCGCTGCTCTCGTCCTTGAGGAACTCGAGCACGCCAAGGCACGTGGCGCCAAAATTTATGCAGAAGTGGCCGGCGGCGGTCTGAGCGCCGATGCCTACCACATCACTGCCACTCATCCCGAAGGACTCGGAGCGACCCTCGTGATGGAAAATGCACTTAAGGATGCCGGCATGAAACCGGAAGACATTGATTACATCAACCTTCATGGCACTTCCACCCCCGTGGGCGACCTCAGCGAGGCCAAGGCCATAAAGAAGGTATTTGGCGACCACGCCTACAAACTCAACCTAAGCTCCACCAAGTCTATGACAGGTCATCTCCTCGGTGCCGCAGGTGCACTTGAGGCTATCTTCACAGTGAAGGCTGTCACTGACAATATCGTTCCTCCTACCATCAACCATGAGGATGGTGACAACGATCCCGAAATTGACTATGACATGAACTGGACCTTCAACAAGGCTCAGGAGCGTGAAATAAACGCCGCCCTTTCCAACACATTTGGTTTCGGAGGCCACAACGCTGCGCTCATCATCAAGAAATACAAGGAATAACTACTTCTTGCGATTACTCACAGGCCATTCGCGTAAGTTCTGCGTGGATGGCCTTATATTTTTTCATAGTTATCTAAAATTATTATGCTCAGACTCAAATCAGATACATTGACAAAAATTTTAATATATTCTTTAATTATCGTTTTTGCTTCTTGTAGTTTTCACACCAATAAACAACTAGAAGTAATAGAACAGATAATAGAGGAAAATCCTGATTCAGCTTTGCATTTGATCGAAGTGTATGAGATTAAGAATGATTTATCGCATGAGGAAGTTGCGCTTTATAACTTGTTGCTTTCTTATGCAAAATATAAAAAATTTATAGAACTAACGAATGATAGTTTACTGAAAGAAACGACAGATTATTTCATAAAGAATGGTACGCCTGACAGAGTCGCAATGTCTTCTTTCATTTTGGGAATGACACAATTGGATGAAAAAAAATATGGTGATGCCGTTGTGTCTTTCAAAAGAGGACTTGATACTGCATCCAAACATGTTTTACCCTTTTGGGAAGGTCAATGTGCAAGGGGGTTGTTCTTGCTATATGGCATATTACATGATAGTTCTGCACAATTGATATTTGCCGAGAGGGAACATAAGGCTTTTTCAAAAGCAAATCATAAAGACTGGATTAATTGGAGCATACTTGACATTGGAGCGGCTCTTTCTAATAATGGTCAATATGAAAAATCTGTTGAAACAACTGATAGATTGATTGAGAATCTGAATAGCGAAACCGATTCACTATTACTGGGAGAAGCCTATGCACAACTGGCAGTTGCCCAATATTCACTTGGATTGTCAGACAAGGCAGTAACTAATTATATAAAATCATACAAATTCAAAGGTGATTTGGATTATAATGATAAGGCTCTTTTGTCAATGGTAGTTGCGGAAGTTGATTCATCGCGTATTAGTAAAGATTTATTTTCAGTTGCAGAAGACATCTTTAATTGTTCAGGAAAGAACTTATCCTTTAGTGTATTGGCTGAGAGCGGAGATTTTGAGGGTGCTTATTGGGATTTGGTAAGATATAAAAACGAGCAGGATAGTGTGCTTTCTGATATAATATATAATAATGTTTCTGAGTCCTTAGATAACTATGAGAAGGCTACTGAATTAATCAATCAAAAGCAACGTGTTAATGAACGTCTTTTATGGATTGTGTCACTTTTATCATTAGTTTTAATGATGGGTGTCATCATCTTGATATTTAGAATTAAACTTAGTCGAAGAGAAATGATATTACAGAATTCGTTAGACAATTTGGAGAGTTTGAAAAACGATTTTGCCGATTTGCTGAATAAGAATAAATTTCTGTCAGATTCATTGATTCAATCGATTTTAGATAAATATGTACAAATAAACTCGTTATGTGACGAGTATTATGAGAAGCAATACTCTCTTGATAAGAAAAACGAACTTGAGTCTATGATAAAAAAGATAAAAAAGATGTTTTATAAAAAAGATTATATTTCGCAAATCGAAAAAGATGTAGATAGTTATACTAAAGGTTTATTTTCCTCTTTCAAAAGAGATTTTCCTGATTTGAAGAGTGACGATATAAAACTATATATGTTTTTGGTATTAAACTTTAGTTCCCGGACAATTTCGGTTATAATGGATCTTGAAATCTCTGTAATTTACAATAGAAAATCACGACTTAAGAAAAAGATTCAAGCTCATACGACACCTATTCGTGATGAATATCTTAGGTATATAGGTGGTTTTTAAAATTAAAAACGCAGGAATTTTTCTCATAGTCGGGATTGATATAATACCTAATAGGTTATTGATATATAAATAAGATTTCTGATATTGCTAAATTGTTGTAAAATAATATTATTGCTAAATTTGAAGATAGAAATATTAATGCTTATGATAGTTGTTTTGTAATATAAAATTTGTAAATTTGTAGTCATCAACCAAAATTAAATATGACTACAAAAAAAATTCTCACTGTTGTGGCGTTATGTTTCGCCTCAATTTTCGGTTTTGCCGATACATCTACTCCTACTACTTCTGATAAAAGTGGAAGTTGCATTTTAAGGCTTGAAAGAAAGGGATCCAAGGTTAAAAGATCTCCTTCAAATATGTTCATAGAATTGACCTATGAACATAATGCACTGACGATTCAGTCTAACTCTTGTCAGGGAGAGATCACAGTCCTGTTAACCAAATGTGAATCTTCTGAGGAAGAAATGTTTCTTGAGGCATTCATAGGAGGGAGTGTAAAAGTTAATCTGGATTCTGGACTATATAATGTGACGTCAGAAGTTTCAGATGACTTTGTATTTACTGGAGAGATTTTGATATTTTAGTTCTCATAATATCATTGCTAATTTATCGAGAATATGAAATATTTTGTTATGTGGATAATGGCACTATCAATCATAGTTTTGCCATCTTTTGCCCAATATACACACTCTCTTCAAAAAACAACCATTAGGTATATTGATGAAGTTACAAGTAATGATACCAACTTTATCAATCAGAAGATTCCGGCTAAGACCCAACGGGTATCTTGTGACAAAGGTAATATCATATTGATATATGATGAAAACATTCCTGATTCAATAAAAACTGCATTTGAGATTGCGAGACAACTCTGGGAAAATAAAATTAATAATAAACAGCCAATATTTATTCAGATGGTGTTCAGATCAATGGAAAAGGAAGTTGCCATTGCTTCTGATGTAATTTATTGGGAAAGCCCCGTTGGTTGTCCGAGTGCATTAAGGTCTCAGTTGACCAATAAACCAAGTGGCTCAATGGAATCTCCCGATGGTTTTGTCTATTTCAATTCAAAATTAAACTGGAATTGTAGTTTTACAGATATATCATCAGAAAATTACAATCTAACCACTATGGCCTTACGCGGAATTGCAAGATGTCTTGGTTTTGGTTCAAGTATATGCAGGAAAGGGATTGGAACTTTTAAATATTACTTCGGATGGCCTACTTATTTTGATAAAGGTTTATTCTCGCATGATTCAAGACTATCAGATTTGCAAGAAGGAAGTATGTCAATGACTTCATTTGTTACATCTGATGACGTTTACTTTAAAACGTCATCCTCATCATACGATATTTATGCTCCTAAAATTTATCAGGAAGAACATTCGTTGTGCTATCTTAAACAGGATGGGTCTTTAATGTCCCAAAATTTGGGAATTGGAAATTCATGGCTAAGTATAGATAATTCCACATTAGACATTCTTAACACTATAGGATGGAATATGCCAATGAATGGACTTGAAATAAAATGTGATGATATTTCAGATGATGGAATAGGTTCATCGTTTTCTGAGCATACGTTTTTTTTGGCAAAAAATAATGAGAGTATAGAAGATTACAATTGGAGTTTTCTTCTTAAAAATAAAAGTGGAAACTTCGAACATGTAATAGATGGGAAGGAAGCAATATTCAAGATAGGAAAAATAGAAAATTCATCAGACTATTTTATTAATATTAATGGTGATTTAGAGGGAAAGATTGAATGTATATATTCGGTTAATGGGGAGAAGTGTGAGGCAAATCCGTTCTATGTCTCCTTGGAATTAAAGCCTATAATAATATCGGTGGATAATATTTCTAAAATTCAAGAAAATTTAGATTTTACATTGAGTCTGAATGTTAATTATTTAGGTGCTGATTTTGTTACGGTTGAGGTGGAAGAAGAATATAATACCACACTTAGATCCTATAGGTTTGATGAGCCGTTCATTGCTCACGTCTCAACTGGGAAAATTTCATCAATGGATTATAGCTGGGTGACGATTATTGTTACGAATAGATATGGTAGCACTTATAAAACTTTAGAATACGAGCCTGCAAATCCATATTATCGATCTAAGAAATCAGAAGAAGTAAGCGGTTTACCCAAATTGAATTCCAAAGATCATAGAATTCAATTATTGAGATTGGATGGCACTGTGGCTTACGATGGAATAGAGTCTTTAATTGATTATGGAGTATTACATGGAATTTTTGTAAAAAAAGAATATTTGGATGATAACAACGAGATATTAACCAATAAAGTAATTTTGCCATGAAAAATAAAATATCTGTTATTTTGACTGCTTTCATCTTGCTTTCAAATATGAGTCTAAATGCAGAGGATATTCAAAAATTCATTGTTGTTGAGGATATCAAATATGATTATGATGTTGATGAAGATTCTGGATTCATAGACTGTATTGGTACGCTTAGCATGACTGTGAACGTTCCCTCAGAATACGCCTATGTCAGATTTGATAGATCAGGCCAACACTTGAATGATTCCAGTGAGTTTGGTGCAAGTGCTGCCTCCATGTATGAGGATGCCGGAACCTCATTCAAGATTATAAAAGAAAACATTTCATGGGGGACATATTTTAAGGCAAGTGTTGTGTTCCCCGATGGAGATCGGTTGTTCACTCCAATATATTGTGTAGACGACTATATAGAAGATGAAGATTTAGCTATTTTTAGGTCTCAAAATGATATTGACGAAGTTTTTGTTATGCCGGTTATTATAAAGGCCATAAACAAGACAATCATAATAGAATCTAACGAAAAAACTTTTTTCAATGTAACTGGAATTGATGGAAAGACAATTTATTCCGGTTATGTTTTTGGCATAATTGAAATCCCTGTCAGTTCGCCAATATCAATAGTTAATTATCAGTTGAATAACAAAATTATAACAAAAAAATTGATATGCAAATGAAACGATTCGTGCTTTTTGTATTCTATGCATTTAACATTTTGCTTTTACGAGGGGAGGACTATATTGAATCTTATGGCTTATTGTCAGATGACTATATCAATTCTGTCTCTGATATTCAGTTGATAAGACAAATAAATGGAGGGACTGTGATATTGACTTCCTTTGATGATTCTTGTCCCGAAGAAATGAAGGGACCCTTCAATTATGCATGTAAGATAGTGGAAGAATATATACCTCCTTGTCTTCCTCTAACAATTAAGGTATCATGTGGAAGGGTCAATGGTTCATCGAAGGAACCGATGTCTAAGGTGTTATCTCGGAGTAAGGAGAATTTCGGGGATAATTTGTATTATAAAAACTCACCAATGAGTATGATAAAGGGGGTGATCTTGTCAGAATTATCACATGGGTCGTCTGTGACATATCTGGATTATATTCCCGATGTTGAATTTCTTAATACATACCCTGATATAGAAATTACATACAATGAGCAAAAATTGGGTGAGCTGTCTTTTTCGATTGAATCAGATCCTGGTGATAAATATGATTTCGTGTCACTGGCAATACGTGATATATTTATAGGTCTTGGACTTTCTAGTAGTTTCAGATACAATCCTTCTTCTAATGAATTGTTGAATCCAGCCCAGGAGATGACTCCTTTTGAAAATTTAATTGACAAGTCTTTAGGGAAAAGTGATTCTTCTACAAGACTAATAAAGGCCACAAGTGGAAGTGTCATTTTAAGTTATGATATTTCAAAAAGTCTTAAGTTGTATGCTCCTCATGAATGGGAAAAAGGTGTCTCTCTAAATTCCTTCATACCTCAGGAGGACTGTGATATTTCTAACATATTATCTTATAATTTTGGTAAGGGGACGGTATATCGTTCGCTTAACGATGATTATAAAGATTTTGTTTTCCGGGAATTATTGGGATGGAAAGCAAATTACGTTGTAGGCAATGACCAGGCTACATGTTCAAATTATGGTAGTACGGCGATAAAAATGCCATATAATGGTTCTATGGAATTTAATTGGGGAACACAGGCAAACGTTGTTTCTAATACAGAGTCAATTAATAAGTTGGAATCTCAGAGTGTAAGAGATTATCAGGATAATGATTCGTTATGTAGTTATATTAATCAATTTCATCCATCATTTCCATATATTGGGAATATTAAACAAGAGGGAATATGCGTTTCTATCCTAAAGAAGGATGGATGTTGGGATTGTGTGGCATCCAGAGGTTATGAAGAATGTCCAACTTTCAGCATGAGTGATCTGGACTTGCATTATGGAGAGGAAGAATATGCAAGAACTGCAGATGGATACCTAAGAGCCAAAATTACATTTGCAAAAAGAAATAACGGATACTTGGAAATAGATAATCGATATTTTGTTATTGATTATCTCCCGCAAAAGATTAAATTGAAATATAGGTACTCCGTGGGTTCCACTTACGAATCTGATGTATGCAGCGTTAATGCTGATGGTACTGAAACACCTGTCAGAGTGTATTTTTCTGATCTGGAAGGCATAAACCGAGTTGTATTGGAACGTTTAAAACTTGGATTAAGTGTCCCCAGTAAAATAGAAATTTCAGATTTCAAAAAGGGATATTACGATACAACAATTGATCAAACAACGACTTTTACAGCGGTTGGATACAACGATAATGGTTATTCAAGAGGTATTCCTATTACAATTAATCCATCCCTACAATTGCAAGATTCTGGAAAAGTTCTGATAACATCAGACGCAATATTTTTTGCTTCGGGAGTGGGTGTTAAGTATTCTTATAGTATATATTCGGCTTCTCCTAAAAATAGCCAACTTATTCTATCCGGAACGACAACAACAGGGAGAATAGATATTTCTACACTTTCTCCCGGTGTGTATATTTTAAATCTAAAGAACATGGTTACGAATGTGATGTCGGATTCTAAGTTTATAAAAAAACTCTGATGATATAACAATAATATTAAAAAGGGCTTCCCTGAAAAGGGAAGCCCTTTTGTAATTAAGTAGCTGTTCAAATTAAAACGATACAATCAAAAACTGAAAATTATGATTATCTTGCATACTCTATGCTTGGTCTTTTTGGCCATTTCCTCCCCTCTCTCATCAGTCGTAATGCCCGCATTACTCCTTCTTCGAGTGAAGGAAATGCCTCAAAAATCCCCGCAGATAGTCTGCATTTAATTTGAACAGTTACTTACTACCGAAACTTCGAAAATAATTGAGGTTTTATTGGTGTTATTAGAAAAATAATTATTATCTTTGTAATTATTATAATCATAATAACAATAATTGATAAAGATGAGCCGCACCGACAAGTATCCCAAACTCGCAAATCCCTTTGTGATAGGCCGGTATTCCGGCCCTGAATATTTCTGCGATCGGGAAGAGCAACTTTCATTTCTTGAAAAATCTGTAATCAACGGCAGGGATGTGGCCATCATATCCCCTCGCCGCATGGGTAAATCAGGACTAATTGAGAATTTCTTCGCGCAGAAACACATCAAGGATGAGTTCATCACCATTTTCATAGATGTCTATGCGACATCATCCATCTCAGAGTTGGCTGTTCTTCTGGGTCAAGGCGTATTCCGTGCCATAAGGAAGGAAAAGGATTCTCCCTGGCAGCGGTTTGTGGAGTCAATCAAAAGTCTTCGCCCTATGGTGACGTTTGATGAACACACAGGAATTCCCTCGCTGTCGCTCTCGTCAGCCAACGTTACCGCTCCTGAATTAACACTTTCGGAGATCTTTGAATATCTTGAGAATGCACCACGGCGTGTGATAGTGGCAATTGATGAGTTTCAGGAAATAAGCAGATATGGAGATGGAAAGGCCGAGGCCTTGCTGAGAAGTTACATCCAGCGTTCGCCCAACACTAAGTTTATTTATGCCGGAAGTGAGCAAACGATGATGACGGCAATGTTTGGCGATATAAAGCGACCTTTCTATCAAAGTTGCACCGTCATGCATCTCCCACCCATCCCTGAAGACAAATACGTGGAGTTTGCCATGGCCAAGTTTGAGCAATACGGCAAGACGGGAGACGAGAAAGTGATTCGACACGTCTATAATAAAATGATGTCTATCACGTGGTTTGTGCAGATGATGCTCAATGAACTGTTTGCCATCACGCTGCCGGGCGGTAAATTGAGAGAGGAAGACATTGCTGTCGCAGAACAAAACATCATCGGGGTTCAGGAATATGGCTACAGGGAACTGATGGCAAGGCTGTCGCCGATGCAGCGAAATCTTGCCCATTATCTGGGACGAAAGGGGGTGGTCGAAAACCTGCTTTCGGCCGAATCGCTTGCCGACAGCGGATTCAGGACATCAGCCTCCATGCAGGCTGCCTATAAAGGCCTTGAAAAGGCCGGCATAGCCACAAGGAGCGGCAACAAATATTACCTCTACGACATCTTCTTCTCCACCTGGCTCCGCAACTGAACGGCATTAATTGTGGATGGCATAACAAAATACATGGAGCAAATGCAATAATTAATTATAATTATAGTTATTATTATAGGCGAAATTATTGCTTAATTATAGAGATAATGATATTTACGAAAGAGTCGATGTCACAAGGCGAAATAGTAAGGACACTCGGTGCTCGTTTCCGTGACTACCGGATGAGGCTAAACTTCACAAGAAAGGAAGTGGCGGAAAGCACCGGACTGAGCATGACCACGCTCTACAAGCTGGAGACAGGCCATCTCACCGACCTGTCGATGGGCACCATGCTCAAACTGCTGAGGGTGGTGGGGCAATACGGCAACTGGGACAAACTGCTACCGGAACTTCCCGAATCTCCCTACCTCTACAAAGATGACTTCACAAAAAAACAACGCATACGGCATCCGAAGAAATGAGATTTCTGAGAGTTTTTATATGGGGTATGGAACTTGGAAGACTGAGTTGTAATCCATCTTCCAGACAATGCAACTTCACTTTCAATCCGGGATTGAAAGCGGACCGGCCTGACGTGTCGCCACTCCTTCTCCCCCTGAAAAATTGGCAAAACCATCAAATCGCTTTTGGTGATGAAAGAAGAATATATCAAAATCTTCCTCCCTTTATAGCCGATTCACTGCCAGATTCCTGGGGAAACACCCTCTTTGACAAATGGGTGAAAAAGAGTAAGCTCACATCCAAAGATGTCACCCCTCTCTATAAACTCATGTTTATAGGAAAAAGAGGTATGGGAGCGCTTGAATTTGAGCCGGCTGCAAAGGATTTAGAGCATCCCGGCAAAATTGATATCAAAGCCCTTCATGATCTTTCGCTGAAAATTCTTAATGAGCGTCAGGAAAGTGAGATTACTCAAGATGAGCAACTGACAATGCAAACCCTTGTCTCAGTCGGTACTTCAGCCGGTGGTCGTCAGATAAAGGCTATACTTGCAATTAATTCTGATACTGGTGAAATTCGGTCAGGACAGGTAGATGGACTTGACGGGTTTGATTATTATTTGCTAAAATTCGAGGCTGATGACCTTCCTACATCGGAGATAGAGATTGCATTTTACGAGATTGCAAGCGCTGCCGGCATCAAGATGGAAGAGTGCAGACTCATTAATGTGGAAGGTCAAAATCATTTTCTTACAAGAAGATTTGACCGAAAGAATGACGAGAAGATCCACATGCAGACCTTGGCAGCCATCAATCCGGAATGTGAATCATACGAGGATTTGCTTGCCACATGCCGTCATCTTGGGCTTACAGATGCAGAACTCGAGGAAGTCTATAGGCGACTTGTTTTCAATGTTATGGCCAACAACACAGATGACCATAACAAGAATCTTTCATTTCTTTTGGAAAAGTACGGGCGTTGGCGTCTTGCGCCTGCCTACGACATGACATTTATCTTCAATAGGTTTGGCACAGGAGCCCAAGAGGAGAGATGCTTAAGTATCAATGGTAAGATCAGAGACATTACAAAGGATGATTTATTGGAATTTGGACGAGAAAATGGCATTCCCAGTCCGGAAAGAGTTCTCGACCAAACAGCGGAAGCTCTGAAGTTATTCGCCGGACTTGCGGAAAAATACCACATTCCCACAAGATGTGCATCCATCATTACAGACACCCTCGAAAAGAATCTCTCTGAGTTTGGATATGAAAATCTCCACAGCGACACTCTTGAGTTGATAGACTCAATGGGGCGCAAATTCAGCGATGTCAGGATAAATGTCAACAGCAAGGGTCACTATATGCTTTCAGTCAACATCGATGGCAATAACCGTCGCCGATTCATCCGTCCAAACATGGAATTATTTGAACTTTTTGACCGCAATATGTTTTCCAGATTGGAAGAATCCAATCAAATCAAAATCCTGTCTCTATTGTTCCCTCGGGAATAATAGAGATACATTACTCAAACCTTTGGGGGCTTATAGTCGTTATAGAGGATGAGACTTGATAATTCAACTTTCGCTTGCAAAAGTTGAGGTTTAAAAGTTTAAGGTTTATGGTTTAATTTATCTGTAAGGGCTTTTATAAGTCCAAAATCTTAAAATTTTAGTGAGGCATTGAATCAAAAATGCTAATACCTCAGATAAATTAAACCTTAAACTATAAACCTTAAACCTTTAAGTGAGTTTACGAAACTTAAATAAAAAATACTATGAGCACAGAAGAATTAAAAGCAAGAGCTAATGTGGAGGCCCACGCGAGTGCCGCCGAGGCAAAGATGGCAGCCTCCGATTATAAAGAAGCAGCTGCCCAGAAGGCAGCGGAAGTAAAGGACCAGGTGGCCGACAAAGCCGCCGCCATGAAGGATCAGGCCGCAGAGAAAGCCGCCGCATTCAAAGAGCAAGCAGCCGAGAAGGCCGCTGACCTGAAAGAGCAGACGGCAGAGAAGGTGGCCGATATGAAAGAGAAAGCAGCTGACCTGAAAGACCAGGCCGCCCAAAAGGCAGCAGATTTGAAGGACCAGGCAGCAGATGCTGCGGGTCAGGTCAAGGAAAAGGCTTCGAGTTTTTTCGATAAGGTAAAGGACAAGACCGCCGACCTGCTTCATGCCGGAGCTGACAAGGTCTCCGACCTCGCCGACAAGATGAAAGACTGATTAAGAATTCCCATTAGGTGAAACCAAACAAATTCACGCAAATTTCAAGTACAACTTGAAATTTGCGTGAATTTTATATGGAATTAACGGTCGTGTTTCCAAAATAGTCTCGGAAATTAAAAATCGAAGGGGTCATGCTCACGCCATCATAAATCAGGATCTGGTTGCCAACCTTGGAATGTAATAGAGATGCAAGATATTCCATATTCTTCATAAAATCCTTACGATAGGTCATGGATGCTTTGATTTCATACAATGATAGCCCTGAGTGGTTTTCTTCAACCATGTCAACTTCTTTACCGGAGTTTTCACGATAAAAATATAGCTGAGGTCGTTTGCCAATGTTATACCATTTTTTGATCATCTCTCCAACAATCAGATTCTCAAATATCGCACCTTTCAAGGGGTGATTCTCAAGTTGGGAAGAGTTTTGAATACCGAACAGATGAACCATCAGCCCCGTATCGTAAAAATATAGTTTTGGAGTTTTTGTGAGGCGCTTCCCCAAATTAGAGTAATAGGGATAGAGGCTAAAAGTGATATATGATGCACCGGTAATGCTAAGCCACTCCGCGATGGTCGTGGAACTCACCCCGACCTCGACAGCGAGGGAGGATGCGTTTAGTTCCGATGAAACGCGTCCGGCGCAAAGACGCATGAATCTGTCGAACTTATCAATATTTTTCACCTTTAGCAAATCGCGTATGTCTCTCTGAATGTATGTTGAGAAATAACTTTCATAAAAAAGATCCACAGGCATCTGATTGCAGATTATCCCGGGATAAAAACCATTGTATTCCAACACTTCCGTCTGCTGGTCTATATATTCTCTCTTTAATTCTGAGATGGATAGTGGGAGAAGAGTAAAAACAGCAACCCGTCCGGCCAAAGATTGGCTGACATTCTGCATCAGGGCGAAATTAGAGCTTCCGGTGAGAATATATCTTAAAGATCGATCTTCGTCAACTTTTGCCTGAATCACAGACAAAATATCCGGCGCATTATGGGCTTCGTCTATTATGGCCCTGCCGCCTAATGATTTTATGAAACCTTCCGGGTCCTCAGTGGCTCTGTTTCGATATGATATCATTTCCAGATTGACAAAGTTATAATCCGGGTATAAATGTTTGCACAATGTCGTTTTACCTGACTGGCGTGGCCCGGTGATTAAAATTACAGGAAAGTGTTTGTGCGCCTCAATGACCTTATCGGTAAGTTGCCTGTCGATATATTCCATATTGCAAATTTAAAGTTGTACTTGAAATTTGCACAAAATTAATAAAAATATTCAAATAGATACTTCTTTTTTCACCAAAAATTGAATTTTTGCTTTGAAATATGGTTAAAATATTCTAATTTTGCATAATATATGCGCTCGCGATAACGAGAACACTTGAGAAAACAATATCAACAATTAAACAATAAACTAAATTACAACTAACGTTATGTGGTTAACATGCTCATCTGTAGGACGTAAGTTCATCATGGCCCTCACCGGTGCATGCCTCGTCCTCTTTTTAACATTCCACTGCGTGATGAATGCCGTTTGCATCTGTTGGCCGGCAGCCTACAATCAGATCTGCCTCTTCCTCGGTGCTAACTGGTATGCACTCATCGCATCCGTTGGGCTGGCCGTGCTCTTCATCCTGCACATCTGCTACGCCCTGTGGCTAACCCTCCAGAACCGCAAGGCCCGCGGCGAGATTCGCTACTCTATCGAACATCGCCCCGCATCAGTGGAATGGAGTTCACAAAACATGCTCGTGCTCGGCATCGTCGTACTCGCTTTCCTCGTGGTGCACCTCGTGCAGTTCTGGGCCAAGATGCAGCTCGCAGAAATCACCGGCCATGAAGGCGCAATTCCTCCCGCCGCAGGCACCCTCTTCATCCAGGAGGCATTCGCACAGTGGTGGACTATCGTGGTTTACCTCATCGCATTCTGTGCTCTCTGGTTCCACCTCCAGCACGGTTTCTGGTCGATGTTCCAGTCAATCGGATGGGACAACACAATCTGGATTCCCCGTCTGAAGAAAATCGGCAACTGCTGGGTGTCAATCGTGATTGCACTCTTCGTTTGCCAGGCCATAGTGTTCGGCATCAAGGCTCATGAAGGCTACTACAAGAGCAACCCCGAACTCCGCGCACAGTATAAGTCGATGCTCGCACCGATGTTTGAAGACAGCTTCGGCCCCGATGCAGCACAGGCTGTGGCAATGGGCCCCTACGAGCAAATCACAGCTCAGCTCCGCCAGATGGCCACTAACTTTGACTCAGAGCAGGCTCGCATGTACAACGCCAACAACCCCAAGTTCGAAAGCCAGGTGGAGACTCTCAAGGCTTCCGTGGCCCTCTTCGACTATCTTGAGGAAGGCGATGACAAGAACGCAGCTGAAGATCCCATGCAAATGATGAATCAACCTCAATAATTTCAGGCGATATGGCTACAGAAAATGCAAAAATCATGAATGCCGCGGATTCCAAAATCCCGGAGGGTCCTATCGCTGAGAAATGGACCAACTACAAGGCTCACCAGAAACTCGTGAACCCCGCCAACAAGCGTAAACTCGACATCATCGTCGTAGGCACAGGTCTTGCAGGCGCTTCCGCTGCCTCCACTCTTGCAGAAATGGGCTTCAACGTGCTCAACTTCTGCATCCAGGACTCACCCCGCCGCGCTCACTCCATCGCGGCCCAGGGCGGTATCAACGCAGCAAAGAATTATCAGAACGACGGCGACTCCGTATATCGTCTCTTCTACGACACAGTGAAGGGCGGCGACTACCGTGCCCGCGAGGCAAACGTATATCGTCTTGCGGAAGTCTCCAACAATATCATCGACCAGTGTGTGGCTCAGGGTGTGCCTTTCGCACGCGAATACGGCGGCCTGCTCGCCAACCGTTCTTTCGGTGGTGCTCAGGTGTCTCGTACATTCTATGCCAAGGGCCAGACCGGCCAGCAGCTCCTTCTCGGCGCTTACAGCTCGCTCAACCGCCAGATTCATCTCGGCAAGGTGAAGAGCTACAACCGCTATGAAATGCACGACGTGGTTCTCGTGAAAGACAAGGACGGAGTGGAACGCGCACGCGGCATCATTGCCAAGAACCTTGTGACAGGTGAATTCGAGCGTTTCGCAGCCCACGCTGTCGTTATCGCCACCGGCGGCTACGGCAACACCTACTTCCTTTCCACCAACGCTATGGGTTGCAACTGCTCCGCTGCAATGGCTTGCTACCGCAAGGGCGCATACTTCGCAAACCCGGCTTACGTGCAGATCCACCCGACATGTATCCCGGTGCACGGCGACAAGCAGTCGAAACTGACCCTTATGTCGGAATCTCTGCGCAACGACGGCCGCATCTGGGTGCCGAAAGACATCGAGGATGCAAAGAAACTCCAGAGAGGCGAAATCAAGGGTAGCGATATTCCTGAGGAAAACCGCGACTACTATCTCGAACGCCGCTATCCGGCATTCGGCAATCTCGTTCCGCGCGACGTGGCTTCACGTGCTGCCAAGGAAAGATGCGACAAGGGCTATGGTGTCAACAACACCGGTCTCGCTGTGTTCCTTGACTTCTCCGAGGCTATCAACCGTCTTGGCATCGACGTGGTGCGCCAGCGCTATGGCAACCTCTTCGACATGTATGAGGAAATCACCGACGTAAACCCGGGCGAACTCGCAAATGAAAAAGACGGAGTGAAATACTACAACCCGATGATGATCTTCCCGGCCATCCACTACACAATGGGCGGTATCTGGGTTGACTATGAGCTTCAGACTTCTGTGAAGGGTCTCTTCGCCATCGGCGAGTGCAACTTCTCCGACCATGGTGCCAACCGTCTCGGTGCTTCCGCTCTGATGCAGGGTCTTGCCGATGGATACTTCGTGCTTCCCTATACCATACAGAACTATCTGAGCGACCAGATCACAGTGCCTCACTTCTCAACCGATCTTCCCGAATTTGAAGAGGCTGAGAAGAACTGCCGTGAGAAGCAGGAGAAACTCCTCAACATCAAGGGCAAGCGCAGTGTGGATTCAATCCATAAGGAACTCGGCCACATCATGTGGGAATATGTAGGCATGGCACGTACTGCCGAGGGTCTTAAGATAGCGCTCGACAAACTGAAGGAATTGCGCAAGACTTTCGAGACCGATCTTTTCGTGCCTGGCGCTGAAGAAGGCATGAACATCGAACTCGACAAGGCTTTCCGTCTCAACGACTTCATCACCATGGGTGAGCTCATTGCCTACGATGCCCTCAACCGCAACGAATCTTGCGGCGGCCACTTCCGCGAGGAATACCAGACTGAGGAAGGCGAGGCTAAGCGCGACGACGAGCACTACTTCTACGTGAGCTGCTGGGACTACCAGGGCAACGACAACAAGGCCCCCGAGCAGATCATCGAGCCCCTCCATTATGAGGCCATCAAAGTTCAGACCCGTAACTACAAGTCATAATCCACCACATAAATACTGAAATCAGACAATGGAAGAAAATGTAATGAAAGTCAACCTCCGCGTTTGGCGTCAGGCTAATGCTAAGGCCAAGGGTGGATTCGTGACTTACAATAATGTCGAGACCACTCCCGACACATCTTTCCTTGAGACCCTCGACATCCTTAACGAGACTCTCATCGAAGAAGGACAGGAGCCCATCGTGTTCGACCACGACTGCCGTGAGGGTATCTGCGGCATGTGCTCGCTCTATATCAACGGACATCCCCATGGTCCCGCCACAGGCGCTACCACCTGCCAGCTCTACATGCGTCGTTTCAAAGACGGCGAGACCATCACTGTGGAGCCCTGGCGTTCGGCTGCATTCCCCGTTATCAAGGACCTCATGGTGGACCGCAATGCCTTCGACAAGATCCAGCAGGCAGGCGGCTATGTAAGCTTCAACTGCGGTGGCGCTCAGGATGCCAACAGTCTCCCCATCTCGAAGGTGAACGCCGACGAGGCCATGGACTCCGCAAGCTGCATAGGTTGCGGTGCATGTGTGGCAGCCTGCAAGAACGGCTCCGCTATGCTCTTCGTCAGCGCCAAGGTGAGCCAGCTCGCACTGCTTCCGCAGGGTGCCGTGGAGAAGGACCGCAGAGTGCGCGCCATGGTGGCAAAGATGGACGAACTCGGCTTCGGCAACTGCACCAACACCGGTGCTTGCTCCGCTGAATGCCCGAAGAACATCAAGCTCTACAACATCGGCCGCATGAACCGCCACTTCATCGCCGCCAAGTGCAAGGAATAATCCCACTCCCAATTCCGATAGAAAAAGGGGCTGCCGACATTGGCAGCCCCTTTTTTCTTGGACTTCCGCCCACACACAACCCCCCTCTGCCAAAACAAGGAAAAATGGAGGGAGCAGGGGGGGGAGGGGAACCCCGAATCTTATTCAGAGGGGATTGAGGGTCTGGATTGAGGTGAGGATGGAGAGGGCCTCGGTTACGGTTGGGACTGAATCGACAAGGAAACTACGCTTGCCGTTGACCTCACGCAGCTTCGTGCGCACGGGGTCGAGCTGAAGCCATGCCAGAATTCTTCCGAAAGCAGGAGACTCGTAATAGGCTTTGTTTTCGTCGCTGACGAAGTAGAGATACATCTTGCCACCCTTGAGAATCAAACGCTCTATACCGAGCTTTTTGGCGGCAATACGGAGCGGCACGATCTTGATCAGCTCCTCCGTGGTGGCGGGAATCTCACCGAAGCGGTCTTTGAGAGCCGCACGGAATTCCTCAATCTGCTCAGGGCTCTCCATGTTGTCGAGTTGCTGATATAGGCTGATTCGTTCGCTTTCCTGAGGCACATACATCGGAGGGAGTCGCAGCTCCAGATCGCTCTCTATGGTGCAATCGGCCACAAATTCCTCCTCTTTCCCGGCATTTGTGTCGGCAAATGTGTCGCCGAATTCCTCTGTTTTCAGTTCGATGACAGACTCTTTAAGTATCTTCTGATAGGTTTCATAGCCAAGGTCGGCTATGAATCCCGATTGCTCCGCCCCGAGAAGATTGCCGGCACCGCGGATGTCAAGATCCTGCATGGCGATGTGTATTCCGCTGCCAAGGTCGGAAAAACTCTCGATGGCCTGAAGCCGGCGCCGTGCAATCGGAGTCAATGGCACACCGGGAGGCACCATGAAGTAGCAGAACGCCTTGCGGTCGCTGCGGCCCACGCGTCCGCGCAACTGATGCAGTTCGGAAAGTCCGAAATTCTGGGCGTTGTTGACTATGATGGTGTTGACATTGGGCATATCCACGCCATTCTCCACAATTGTGGTAGATAGCAATATGTCGTAGTCGTGGGCGGCAAAATCGAGAATGGCCTTCTCGAGTTTCTCAGGAGGCATCTGGCCGTGCGCCACCACAATCCGTGCATCCGGCACAAGCCTGCGAAGCATATTCTCCAGAGCGTTCAGATTCTCAATGCGGTTGGAAATGACAAACAACTGACCATTGCGTGACAGTTCGAAATTGACAGCCTCTCTTACTATATCGTCATCAAGAGTAGCCACTGTGGTCACCACCGGATGACGATTGGCAGGAGGGGTATTAAGGCTGCTCAGGTCTCTTGCCCCCATCAATGAGAACTGCAGTGTGCGCGGTATCGGTGTAGCCGACATGGTGAGGGTATCGACATTGACCTTCAGTTGCTTCAGTTTCTCCTTGACGGCAACACCGAATTTCTGCTCCTCATCCACGATGAGAAGCCCGAGATCCTTGAATTTTACTGATTTGCCCACGAGCTTGTGTGTCCCGATGAGAATATCGATCTTTCCGGCTTCAAGGTCGGCAAGTATTTCCTTGATTTCCTTTGGTTTCTTGGCTCTCGACAGAAATTCCACGCGCACGGGGAGATCCTTCAGTCGCTGCTTGAAAGTGCGGAAATGCTGCATGGCAAGGACAGTGGTGGGTACCAGCACAGCCGTCTGCTTTGAGTCGGCCGCAGCCTTGAAGGCGGCTCGTATGGCCAGTTCCGTCTTGCCGAAACCCACATCGCCGCATATCAGACGGTCCATGGGACGCGGACTTTCCATGTCGGCCTTGATGGCCTGTGTGGCTTTAAGCTGGTCGGGGGTGTCCTCATATATGAAGCTTGCCTCGAGCTCATGCTGGAGGTAGGAATCGGGAGAGAAAGCAAATCCCTGTTCCTCGCGTCGCGCCGCATACAGTTTTATGAGATCGCGGGCGATATCCTTCATCTTGCTCTTTGTGCGCTCCTTCATGCGGTTCCATGCTCCGCTGCCGAGTTTGCTTATTTTGGGAGGCACACCTTCCTTGCCGCGATATTTGGAAAGCTTATGCAGGGCATGGATAGATACGAGAATCAGGTCATCATTCTGGTAGAGAAGCTTTATCATCTCCTGCGGATGACCATTGGTGTCTGTTTTTACAAGTCCGGCAAACTTGCCAATGCCATGGTCGATATGCACTATGAAGTCGCCCACCTCTATCTGGTTGAGTTCCTTGAGCGACAGTGCGAGTTTTCCGCTTCTTGCCTTGTCGGATTTGAGATTGTATTTGTGGAACCGGTCAAATATCTGATGGTCGGTAAAGAAACATGTTTTGGAGTCGTGGTCCACAAATCCGGCGTGGAGAGTCTTATCTACGGGAGTAAAGCGGATGTTGTCGCCCCTATCGGCAAATATATCCTTGAGCCGGTCGGCCTGATAAGCCGAATCGGAAAGTAAAAGCAGTCGGTAGCCGTCGGAAAGAAGTTTTGTGAACGACTCGGAAATGAGGTCAAAATTTTTATGATAGAGAGCCTGGGGGGATGTGTGGAATTCCATCGAGGCCTCAGCACCCGCCCCGGAGGCAGTGTCGCCAAACTCCA
Organism: Muribaculum sp.; assembly: GCA_023667055.1. GTDB lineage: Bacteria > Bacteroidota > Bacteroidia > Bacteroidales > Muribaculaceae > Lepagella. The sequence continues at coordinate 225,126 of JAMPAV010000001.1, forward strand.
CCACGCGCATCTCCCCGAGTCTTCCGGCAAAGTCATAGGCATCCACCACCCTCTCCATGGAGTGCAGGTCGCCGTCGCCCGCTATGCTGGCAGATTCGGAATAGGATTCCGATGCTATTTCCTTCACTGCCGACAGGAGTATCTGCTCCGAGGATGCAAACACCACCACATCATTACCGACAAATTCCAAAAACGACACGCCACGCACATTGTCGCCTTCCGAAGCAATCTGCGGCACCACTGTCATCGACTGCAGGCGTTGCTCCGAAAGCTGCGTCTCGACATTGAAAGTCCGTATGGAGTCGATCTCATCGTCGAAAAAATCCATGCGGTAGGGAAGTTCGTTGGAGAAGGAGAAAACGTCTAAAATGGAGCCTCTGCGGGCAAATTGACCGGGTTCATATACATAATCCACTTTCTTGAACCCGAGATCCCACAGTTTTTGCTCGATTTCCTCGATATCCATGGTCGTTCTTGTCGAGAGCGAAAGCGTGTTCTTTTTCAGGTCGTCCTTCATCGGCACACGCTCGGCGAGCGCCGCCGGATATGTCACCACAGCCGAGACTCTGCCGCTCATCCATCCATCGAGGGTCTCCGCACGGAGAATCTGTTGCGGGGTGTCGGCCCGGCCATATTTGATATGCCGGCGGTAGCCGGAAGGGAAGAAGGCAATTTCACGCTCGGCGGCCACTCTCGACAGGTCATGATATAGATATCCCGCTGTGTCGGCGTCATCAGCCACCACGATCATCCTGCGGTCTGAGGAAGCGAGACGTCCCAATAAGACAGCCGCCGCCGACCCCTTGAGGCCGACGAGCGATGCACGTGATATCTTCTTGTTGTCGGTTAATTTGGCGAGTGCCTTTACTTTGGTGTCAGTGGCGAAAAGTGCGCCCGCGGCTTCGATGGAAAGGCTCATTTCTTATTTCCTTTAAGAATGGCTTCATACAGCGGAGACTCGAGAATCTCCACAGCCTTGGCCACAGCCGGGTCCGTTTTTATTTCCACTGCGACCCGCCCTTTGTCGCCATAATAGCGAGTGGCGATCTCCTCCTCAAGATAGACCTTTATCTCATCCTTCTTCATCGCGAGATCCCGGCTCAGGTCGCTACCCAAAGATTTCTCCACCATCTTTAGTATGGAGTCATTTTCAGCCGTCATGTATCCCTGATCGTCGGTCTGCTTGCGAAGTTCCTTGATAAGAGCGTCAAAGGAAGAGTCGTATTTCATGCCGCTCCCTGTCACATATTCGGAGAATGCCGTGTAGTCGTCATCGCTGAGTGCGAATTCCGACAACGGACCCGCAACGGGGTGTTCGGCACGGTAGCGGTTGGCATAGTCGAAGAATTTGTTTTTGGTGACAAGGTTGTAGAGCACATCGGAATAGGATATGCCTTTAACCACAGAATCCGGCTGCAGGCCACCGCCGTCGCGGACTTCGCGGCCTCTTGAAGTGTGGAATACATTGGTGAGAGAGTCGGGTGTGCGAGCCACGCTGCCGTCCTCATTGCGGTGGGAATAGTCAAGAGCCTGTATCAGACGTCCTGAGGGTATGTAATATTTCGACACAGTCACCTTCAGAAGCGCATCATGCGGAAGGGGGAATGTGGTCTGGACAAGACCCTTGCCGAAACTCCTGTTGCCCACAAGCACAGCCCGGTCAAGATCCTGCAGAGCTCCGGCGGTGATTTCCGAGGCCGAAGCCGTGCCGCCGTCAATCAAGACGGCAAGTGGCATGTCCTTGAATCCGGGATTCACAGTGGTCTTATACACCTTTTCGCTATCCTTTCCCTTTGTGCGGAGCACAGCGGTGCCTTTCGGAAGGAAATTTCCAAGAATCTCTATTGCACTCTCCACCAGGCCACCGCCATTGCCACGTAAGTCGAGAATCAGGTTGGAGAAACCGCCGTTAGCACTCAACGAATCGAGTGCATTGCCAATCTCTTTCGGTGAGTTCGTTATGTATTGGTTAAGGCGGATATATCCGGTGGTTGGAGAAACCATGCCGAAATATGGCACAGAGTTTTCCGTAACCTTTTCTCTGGTGATGACAAAAGATTTTATTGAGTCGTTGGTATATGGACGATTGACTTCAACGTAAACGTCTGTTCCGGGCACACCCTTAAGCAGTTTTGACACATCGCCGCTCTTCTTCCCCTTGGTATCTACGGAATCCACCTTGACGATTCGGTCGCCGGGCATGAGTCCGGCCTTTGCAGCGGGACTTCCCTCCATGGGTTGCGAGATGCACACATAGCCGTCATATTCGGTGATGTAGCTTCCGATGCCGGCAAATTCGCCGGTTGTCATCTTCATTAGGGCGTCACGCTCGTCCATGTTGTAATATTCAGTGTAGGGATCCACCGTGTTGAGCATTGCCCGGGAAGCAGCGTTGAAGGCCTCATCGATACGGATCGAATCCACATAGTTTTGCTCAAGAATCTTAACCATTGAGTTAAAAGTCTTGAGATTGCGCTGCAGCGACATGTCGTGGCTCTTTTTAGCGCAGATTCCTATAGTGGCCACGGCAAATATGGCGAGTGTCAGTGAGAGTTTTTTCATTTTTCAGAGTGTTCGGGGTGTGGATAGTCTATGGTATAGTGCAAACCCCGGCTTTCCTTGCGTTCGCGAGCCTGACGCATAATGAGATACCCGATATTGATAATATTGCGGAGCTCACACAATGCCCTCGTCGGCTTGCTTGTCCGGAAGAGTTTCTCCGTCTCCTGATATAGTATGTCAAGACGGTTCCACGCGCGGTCAAGTCGCAGGTTGCTTCTCACAATACCAACATAATAACCCATGATTTGGTTCACCTCCTTTTCCGACTGAGTGATGAGCACCATCTCCTCCGGATGAGTGGTGCCTTCGTCGTTCCATTCCGGCACGTCGTTGCGGAAGTCAATTCCATCCACTCTTGCTGAAGCATCCTTCGCTGCGGCATCGGCATAGACCACAGCCTCTATCAGTGAATTCGAGGCGAGGCGGTTGCCTCCGTGCAGACCGGTGCATGAACACTCACCCACAGCATACAGACGGTCGATGCTGGAATGCGCGTTGAGATCCACCTTTATACCGCCGCATAGGTAATGGGCTGCCGGTGCCACCGGAATCATGTCTTTGGTGATGTCTATGCCAAGCGAGAGACATTTCTCATAGATGTTCGGGAAGTGTTTCTTCGTTTCCTCCGGGTCTTTGTGGGTCACATCGAGATATACATGGTCGGTGCCGTTGAGTTTCATTTCGGAGTCAATGGCGCGTGCCACAATGTCGCGTGGTGCGAGCGATAGGCGGGGGTCATATTTGTGCATGAACTCTTTGCCGTCGAGATTTTTCAGCACGGCGCCGTAACCGCGCATTGCCTCAGTGATAAGGAAACTTGGGCGATCGCCGGGATGATATAGGGCAGTAGGGTGAAACTGGATAAACTCCATGTCCTGCACTGTGCCTTTGGCACGATACACCATTGCTATGCCGTCGCCGGTGGCAATGAGCGGATTGGTGGTGGTGGTGTAGCAAGCACCGACGCCTCCGGTGGCCATAACTGTGATTTTTGCAAGGAAAGTATCCACTTTCTCAGTCGCCTCGTCGAGTACGTATGCTCCGTAGCAAGTGATGTCGGGTGTGCGTCTGGTGACTATCTTGCCAAGGTGATGCGGGGTGATTATTTCCACTGCAAAATGATTTTCAAATACATCAATATCCGGATTGGCCTTTACGCGCTCCACGAGTGATGTCTGTATTTCCGCTCCTGTGTTGTCTGCATGGTGGAGGATTCGGAATTCGGAATGTCCTCCCTCGCGGTGAAGATCGAAAGATCCATCCTCCTTCTTGTCGAAATCGACGCCCCACTTCAGCAATTCCTGTATCTGCGAGGGAGCGTTTCTGACCACTTTCTCCACGGCACTTCTGTCGGAAAGCCAGTCGCCCGCCACCATGGTGTCGTGGATATGCTTGTCGAAATCATCGACTTCAAGGTTGGTGACACTTGCCACACCACCCTGGGCAAAAAAAGTATTGGCCTCATCAAGAGTGGTCTTGCATATCACTGCCACCCTGTGATCGGGTGATGCCACTTTCAGGGCGAAGCTCATGCCGGCCACGCCTGAGCCTATCACCAGATAATCGTATTTGTATGTCATTGCCTTTTTGATTAGGGTTTAGGGTTTAAGGTTTAGTTGGTCGGTGTATTGCCTTATGGCTCACACAGTCGAACTAAACTTTTAAACTCATAAACTTTTAAACTTCAGATTTTGCAAAGCAAAATCTGAATTATTGGTAAGGCGCGGACGTTTCACGGTCCGCGCCCTTAAGGTTTTATTCAATACGCGGTGCGTACTGGAAGCTACGAATTAGAGGCTTGAAAGGTTGTAGCTTGCAAATTCAAGGTCTTTCTGAGCCTTGGCCTTCATGTCCGGGTCAAGCTTCACAGCCTCGCGTAGGTTGGTGAGCACCATGTTCTCGTTGTTTGTGCGTGCGCCTACCACAGCTGCGAGATAGTAAGTTGTGGCGTTGGGGTTCTTCACAGCTGCGAGAGTTGACTTTGCTGCGCTGTAGTCCTTGTTGAGGATTTGTGCAAGAGCTGCATTGTTGTTCTTTTCAGAGCCGAAGCTGTTGAGAGCGTTTGTCACCTGACCTTCTTCAAGATAAAGGACTCCGAGAGCGGCGGCAGCCTCAGGTACGCCGGCTGCACCTCCGATAAGATCCTTGGCCTTGCTTGTGTTGTCGTTGGCAAGGGCGAGAAGACCCTGGTTGAGTTCTACAGACTTGTTGCCGGGTGCAAGTTTTGCAGCTTGAGCAAGAGCCTTTGATGCAGCGTCATAGTTGCCAAGTTCGAACTCTGTTGCGCCGAGGTTGTTCCAAGTGCGGTAATCGTTCGGATACAGTTTTGTTGCTGCTGCATAGATAGCCTGTTTGCGGGCGTTGTCTTTTGTGAGAGTGCCGAGGTAAAGGATTTCCTCAAGGCTGAGCTTGGAAGGATCGGTGTTGAATTCCTGTTCCATTTCAGCATCGCTCTTGCCGATTACGTTGACAGTGGCGATGATTTTTGAGTAGCGGAGCTGGGGAAGAATCTGGTCGGCAAGTTCATCAAACACTGCTGAGAGGTTGCGGATCTCCTTTTCACGTTGCTCGGGGTCCTTATACATCTTAAGCACGCTCAGAATAAGGTCCTTGTCCTGGATGTTGCTCTTCTCCACGAGCTGCTGGAAACCTTCCCAGTCTTCCGGAGTGAACGAGGATGTGAGTTCGCCAAACTCTGTGATTTTATCTTTCTGAAGTTGCTTTTCTACGTATGACACAGTGTTGGTCTCACGTTTTTCAGCAAGCTGGGTGTTGAATTCGAGTGTGCCGTCGGGAGAAGCGTAAGAGTTCACTGTCACGCCGGCAATTTCTTTGTTGGGTGCGCTGTTTGCGTTGAGAAGTTGCTCGTTGAGGCTGATGTAGTCTGGAGCATCAACCTGATTGGCTCGGATGTTGGCCTGGTTGATGAGGAACTTGATTTCAGCGCTGTATTTCTCTTGAATCACGCGCTCGAAGTTGCTGACGGAAGATGCCGGTGTAAGTACGGCAGCGTCGGTAAGGGTAGAGGTTGCAATCACACCATAGCCAACTTTTACGCGGGGAAGCACGTAGTCGTTGCCGCCCTGGTTCACCTTGAAGTCAAGGTAAAGGTCGCTGTTGGCCATCTCGGGCTGATACTTCACATTGAAGGGGATTGTCACCGGACCTCCCTCTTTGTAGGAAATCACCTGACCGTTGGCACGTGCGTTCTCTCCCTGGAAAGTCACCTGCGAGCTGGAAGCCTCGCCGCCATCCCATACAAGCACGGGGGTCACTGTCACCACAGCGTTTTTCGGCATGAATTTGGCGGGTACGGTGCCGGAAATTGTAGCAGGCACAGTCTCTCCCACGGTCTCCAGTGGTGTTGGGTTGGTGGTGAAGTACTCCGATGCGAAGTCACTTACCTTCTTGGAGCAGGAACCCAATGTCAGGGCCACTGCGCCAATTGACAGATAAACTAATGTCTTTTTCATGATCATGTAATAAAATTGTATAAATTTTGGATTATCAATATGTTAGATATGTCCAGACTCCCGTCTTGACGTAAAAGTGGGTATATTTATGCCAAAGTTACACATTTAACGTTAATTTTGCAACTTTTTTGCATTTAAATTTTGCCGAAAGGCAAAATTTAAGGGTGATAAGGTTATGAGGTCATTCCGGCAGTGGTCCAGTCTAATCCCCGCTAAAAACTTACCCCTCAACTCTTAACTCTTAACTCTTAATTACGACTCATAGAAAATTGCCTCCTTCTGATAGCGTGCCATGAGGGTGTTGTATGCCCAGTCGTCGCAAGGCTTTAGGGTGATGCCGCGAGACTCATCTATTATGTAGTCGGTGATCGGTGCTCCTGCATATATCGAGCACACCACTCCTCCGCCGAGTCGTGGATTGACTTCCATCAGAAGATAGCGGTTGCGGTCCAGATCGTGAAGGAATTGAAGTGTGACAGGGCCTCGCAGCCGGAATTTTTCGATAACCTCGCGGCTCAGCCGGTCGAGTGTGGCATTGCGGCATGTAATGGTGCGGGTCACTTCTCCTCCCATAACCTCAAGACGTACTCGAGGCACAATGGTCAGTATCTCTCCCTGCTGCGACACGTAGCAATCCACCGTGTATTCATCTTTGTTCTCAAGAAATTCCTGCACGAGATAGTCGCTCAGGTTTTCAAGTTGCATCAGTTCGTCGAGCGTATGAAAAATCTTTATCCCCCTTGATGCTGATCCCTTGCGGGGTTTGGCTATGGCAGGCATCTTGGCATTGATGGCGGTATATGTGCGTGGGATTGGAATGCCGGCTGCCTCGAATGCTTTGGCGGCAGAAACCTTGTCAAACATTGTGCGGTTGGTCTCAAACTCGCCCACGGGCACAAACACGTCGGGAAGATGCTGCTTCACTTTGGAGGCAATCTCAATGGCACCATCCACAAAGGGAAGTATGATGTCAATCTCATACTCGTTGGCAACCCTTACGATGTCGGCCACCACGTTGGGATCGCTCCATCTCAGACCCACCACCACTTTCGCCACCAAAGCTATGGGCACTTGTTCCATCAGTTCGTAGCTGACAATGTTGACTTCACGGCCGATCCGCTCGCCACTGCGCTTGAAAAGTTCCGCCATCGACACCCGGCGTGCTCCGCCGAGCATCATAATGTTTATTTTTTTCATACGTTATATATCCCTGATTTATATTTTTTGAGATTTTCGGATTTTGAGAACCAATCGATGGTTTTTGCGAGTCCTTGCTCGAGGGTGTGCCTCGGGCGCCAGTCGGTTAGCGATGTGATCAGCGTGTTGTCGCCAAGCAGTCGGAACACCTCGCTTCCACCCGGACGAAGGCGCTGCGGGTCCGTGATCCATTTCACATCAGCATTCATCAATCTTGCAATGGTCTTGAGGGTGTCGGCCATGCTGATCTCAATGCCGGTCGCTATGTTCACCTCGCGCCCAATGGACTCTTCACACTTGGCGAGGGCGATGAATCCGGCGGCTGTGTCTTCCACGAAGTTGAAGTCGCGTGTCGGCGTTAGGTCGCCAACCTTTATTTCGCGTGTCCCGGACGCGATTTGCGTAATTATTGTCGGTATGATGGCTCTTGCGGATTGTCGCGGGCCGAAGGTGTTAAACGGGCGCACTATGGTCACCGGTGTCTCAAAGGCGTTGTGAAAACTGAGAGCAATCGCATCGGCACCTATCTTGGAGGCTGAATATGGAGATTGCGGCTGTTTGGGATGTTTCTCATCTATGGGTACATATCTGGCTGTGCCATAGACTTCCGATGTAGAGGTGACAAGAAGTCGTCCCACGCCTTCATCCCTGACTGCCTGACAGATGTTAAGTGTGCCTTTGACATTGGTGTCGATGTATGAGTCCGGTGCCACATAACTGTATGGTATGGCTATGAGGGCGGCCAGGTGAAACACTGTGTCAATTCCCTTCACGATGTGTCGGCAGAAATTGGGGTCGCGCACATCTCCGGTGACTACCTCAAGCCTTGGATCGGATATCTCTTCAAGCCAGCCCCAGTTGTTGAAGGAATTGTATTGTGCAAGTGCCCTGACCTCGTATCCCTCGGCAAGCAATGCCTCTGTGAGATGCGACCCTATGAATCCGTCGGCTCCGGTGACGAGTACCTTATTCATTTCCTATTTCCTCTTTGTAGGTTTCTATATGGCGTTCTTTTTTTTCTTCAAGAATTTCAGATATGGTGAGGAGTATTCCACTTTCCTCCACATTGCCGAAATCGTCGTTGACTGCTGTGCCGAGTATCCTCATGGTTGGAGAAAGCGACATGTAGGCATTCACCAGAGGCGGGATGTTGTGTCCTTTTTCCCTTATCAGATGGTTGAGTATCTTGTAGTCTTCACGGTAGTCTTTGCCGCAAAGTTTGTCTTGTATTTCTGCCGACATCGCCTTCGTGCTGATGGGGTTCTTGGGCCATACGAGTTTGTCGGGATCCGGGAAATGTTTGTTCAGGAATCCGAGTATCAGGTCAAGGTCGTCCCTGCCGAAAGCCGGATACATGGTCACTTTGCCGAAAAGATACCTGATATGCGGATACACCACTGTCAGTGCACCCAAGCCGTCCCATAGGTTGTCGAGTGCATAAAGACCTTTTGATCCCGGTCTGATATTCTGATATTGCACTGATACAAACGAGCGCCCCAATTCCAGGGTATGGGGGAGATAATCCTTAAGGAACTTCTCGGAGAAGTCAAAGATATGCGCTGTCGCTATGTGTGGCGCACCACCGGTCAGGTCTATTTTGTCGCCGGTGATAAAGCGGTAGCCACCCAGTATCTCTTGGGCCGCCGGGTCCCATACTATAAGCTGCCTGCAAGGTTCCTTCATCGTGTCAAATTCGTCGATGTCGCATGCTTTGCCGGTGCCTCCGCCGGCCAGGCGGAATGCCTCCTCGCGCAGCCGACCTATCTCGCGCATGGTGTTGGGCGCACAAAAGGCATCGACCACATAGAGATGATTGTCGCCTTTGTTGGTGTGGCGAAGAAATCTTTCTTGGGTCAATTCGTTTATTATCAGTTGTCTCTCAACCGGTTTTATGATAGGCTCAATCATAATTCAGATAAATGTCACATAAAGTCCTATCCTTCCAATATGCAAAGTTAATACATAACTGCGGATTTCACGCCATAATTCCTAAATATTTTTGCATCTACCCTCTCTTTTCCCTATATTCTCTTCCCTTAGGTCCCATATCATAAAAAATTAAGGATAAGATGGCACTGTGCCATATGAAGCCCCGACTCAAAAAATGGCAGCGACTCCAGCCACTGCCATTTTTTTGAGTCGGGGCCTTATCCTTCGGGGAATATAATAGTGTTATTATGACGCGGGGTCATTTCACTTCCCAGGTGTCGGCGGTGCGAAGCACCATGTCGCGCAACGATGTGAAGTTTTTCTTCCCTTTCACGTCCTCCACCTGCTTTGCCACCTCCGTCTCGTAGGTCGGGGCATCATAGTCGCGGATCACTCCGAGTGCAAGCGGAAGGGTAATGCCATCCATCATTGCAAGTTGCTGATGAAGGAAATTGCTTTCGCAGTGAGCATCGTGCACCAATACGTCATCGATGGTGTAGCCGTCTTCCCCGATGGTGACAGCCTTCACATTGAAACCATCCTGAACGAGACCCTTGTGGAGATCTGTGCCGAAAAGCATCTTCTCGCCATGTCTCAGATGAATGGTATGGTCATCACGAACTTCTTTATCAACTATATTGGCATGTATGCCATTATTGAAAATCACACAGTTCTGGAGTATCTCCACCACAGATGCGCCCTTGTGGCGGGCAGCTGCCTCCATCACCTCCACGCTTATGTCAAGACCCACGTCGAATGAGCGTGCGAAGAATGTGCCGCGTGCGCCGAAGCATAGCTCAGCCGGGATGAATGGGTCTTCCGTAGTGCCGTAGGGGCTGGATTTGGAGACGGTGCCGCGGGCCGAAGTGGGGCTGTACTGACCTTTGGTAAGTCCATATATCTTATTGTTGAGGAGCATCATGTTGATATTCACATTGCGGCGCACGGCATGAATGAAATGGTTGCCACCTATTGCAAGGCCGTCGCCATCACCCGATATCTGCCAGACGGTGAGTTCCGGACGGGCTGTCTTGACACCGGTTGCTACGGCAGCTGCACGTCCGTGGATGGTGTGCATGCCGTAGGTGTTCATGTAGTAGGGGAGACGTGAGGAGCATCCGATGCCGCTCACCACCACTATGTCCTTGGGTGCCACACCCACGCGAGCCATTGCCTTGTGAAGGGTGTTCAGGATAGCGTGGTCGCCACATCCGGGACACCAGCGGACGTTTGCTCCATTCTTGTAATCGCCGGGGGCGAAAATACAGTTGTTGTTTTCCATTGTCTGTTCCGGATTTTATTTGTTGTTGATGTGTTTGATCACGCCGTCAACGATTTCTGACACCATAAAAGGTTGACCTTCGATTTTGTTGATGCGCTTGATATCCACGTAGGGGAGTTTCTGCTGAAGATAGTCGGCAAACATTCCTGTGTTGAGTTCTGCCACGATGACGTTCTTGTATTTCTTCAATTCATCGAGGGCATTGGCCGGAAGCGGGTTGATGTATTTGAACTGAGCCAAAGCCACCGGAGTGCCGGCTTTGGCGAGTTCCTCACACGCTGTCTGCAGATGGCCGTAAGTGCCTCCCCATCCCACGAGGATTGTGTCGGAGCCGGCTGCTCCTTCCACTGTCAGCAAAGGTATGCCGTTGGCAATGTTTGCCACTTTCTGACGGCGCAACATCACCATTTTCTCATGATTGGCTCCGTCGGTGGATATTACACCTGTCTTGGTGTCTTTTTCCAGACCTCCCACTCGGTGCATCGCACCTTCCATACCCGGGATTGCCCAATAGCGTGAGAGTGTCTCCTCATCACGCATGTATGCGGTCCAGCCGGCGTCAACCATCTCTTTCGTGACGAAATGAGGCTTGATTTCCGGAAAATCCGCCTCTTCCGGTACTCGCCATGCGCTTGAGCCGTTGGCGATGAATGCGTCAGTGAGGAGGATCACAGGGGTGGTGTGTTCGAGGGCGATTCTTGCCGCCTCAAATGCCATGGTGAAGCAATCTGTGGGGCTTGTGGCAGCCACCACGCATAGTGGGGACTCGCCGTTGCGTCCGTAGAGAGCCTGCATCAGGTCGGTCTGTTCGGTTTTTGTGGGAAGACCTGTGGAAGGGCCACCGCGCTGCACGTCGATGACCACGAGCGGCAGTTCCGCCATCACAGCAAGACCGATACCCTCGCTCTTAAGTGCGAGTCCGGGGCCGGAAGTGGAGGTCACTGCAAGGTTGCCGGCGTAGGAGGCTCCTATGGCGGAGCATACGCCCGCAATCTCATCTTCCATCTGGCATGCCTTCACTCCGAGATCTTTGCGCTTTGCGAGTTCATGGAGTATGTCGGTGGCCGGAGTTATGGGGTAGCTGCCGAGGAAGAGGGGGAGTCCACTCTTCTCTGATGCCATGATGAGTCCCCATGCCGTTGCGGTGTTGCCATTGACATCGGTATATATGCCGGGACGCGCCGGCTCTGTCTCGATTCTGTAGGTGGGCATGCTGGCATGGGTGTTGTGTCCATAGTCCCAGCCGGCCTGTATCACCTTTGCGTTGGCCTCGTATATCGCCGGTTTCTTTGCAAACTTTGCCTGTATCTTTCTCAGCACGCTATCTACATCCCTGTCGAAGAGCCAGCAGATGATGCCGAGCGCAAGCATGTTCTTGCACTTCATCATGGCTTTTTGGTCCATTCCGGAGTCTGCGAGGGTGGCCTTAAGTATGGTAGTCATCGGCACGAGCATGATGTGCTCCGGATCAATACCGAGTTCCGTGATTGGGTCATCGGTGGCATATTCGGCCTTTTTCAAGTCGGCGGGGCGGAAGGAGTCGCTGTCGCAAATGATGATGCCACCTTTCTTCAGGTAGCGGAGGTTGGTCTTCAGTGCCGCCGGATTCATGGCTACCAGCACGTCGGCGGAGTCTCCGGGAGTATGCACACCTTTGCCGATGTGAACCTGGAAACCGCTGACACCGCTCAGAGTGCCTTGCGGGGCACGGATTTCGGCAGGATAGTCGGGGAAAGTCGATATGCTGTTTCCCTCTCCTGCACTTACGTTGGAGAAGATATTGCCGGCGAGCTGCATGCCGTCGCCGGAATCACCTGAGAATCTCACCACCACGCTTTCTTTCGTGATGACATTTGTATTAGGCGTCATATATAGTTGTTTAAAGTCAGTTCATTTACTTTATTCCTAATCCATGTCTTGATAAAGATTGGGACTGCAAAGATAGTCACTATTTTCAAGATTACAAAAACAATAAGGGGAAATTTTTGAAAATGAATATTTGGAGTATTATTATTGCATGAAGTGTCATGTCGCTTTAGTGTTGCAAAATTATTTCTTTTCACGTCATTTTGATACAAGGCTGTAAACTATTGATTAAATCAAATGTAACAATTTGGATGTCGGCTTGACAAGCGATAATTTTGCAGCAACTAAACTTTAAAGGCCATGATAAAGGGTTTGATAAAATGTGTTGCTCTGACTGTGTTGACAATTGCGGTTGCCACATCTTGCAGTGTCGATGAAGATTTCAGCGACCTTGACGCGCCGCAATGTCGGAATGAGGAGAAACCGCGCAATAATATCTCTGAAGTGGAAATAGGTTTCAGGGTGCAGACAGACGGTGATGCACGCTCCAATGATTGCTGCAAGACGGAAAGTTTCAGTATCACGGCCTATGATGGAGTTGACAATTACTATGGAGGAAATGCCGATTTGGTGTCAAGCCGCGACAATGGCATGACCTGGACTTCCGACCATCGCAGATATTGGCCCGACAATCGTCCTGCTGATTGGAAAGGTCTGACATTTTATGCCTGTTCGCAATATGGAAATGGACGGATGAATATGGATGGTGACACACCGGAAATTAGAGAATTTAAAGTGCCTGATAAAGTGGAGATGCAGCATGGTCTTATGTATGCAGTGACGCGCGATGTGGATGTGAATGCAGATGATGGCATTGTAAATCTAAATTTCCGCAATGCTCTGAGTGAAATTTCTTTTACTGCAAGAAACCAGAATCCGGAATATGCCGACATTGAGATTATTTCCATCGAGGTGGGTGGCATTAGAGGTGAGGGGAATTATTGCTTCCCTAAAATATCTTCACCGGGTGCATCGGTCATCAGTTTGCAGAATATGGCTGTAGAGGGGAAATGGTCTTTTGCTGATGATTCGCAAGATAGGTCATACTTATTGAGTGATATTAAATTGAGTTTGGGTGCTTGTGGCGTGGCAGGAAGTGGTGTCGCTGTCCCGGGCAGTCTGATGATGATTCCCCAGAGTGTGGATGCACGTTCCGGACGATCCTCAGACAAGGGCTCTTATTTCAAGGTCACTGCGCGAATGACGAAAAAAGGTGAGTCACACGCGGACTCACCTCAAACCTATTTCATATCTGAACCTGTGGATTGGAAGGAGGGGAAGAGATACACCTACGACATCACCTGGACAAAAACCTTCCTGATCTTCAGCCTCTGCGAATCCTCCGAATGACCCCTTAGACCCCTACAAAAAATGTTAATGACAGGGGTTTTAATCATCTTTCGTCTATTTTCAAATCCTCAAATCTCTTTTGCTCCCGCCTGGACAATCTCCACCAGTCCGATTCGATATTGTTCGAGACGTATGTCAAACATCAGATGACGGTCTGTGCCGGTGTCATTGGTGTCAAGATGCACCTTGATGGTCTTCTGTTCTCCCGTTTTAGTCAGATAGGCTTTGTAGAAGTCTCCGGAATATACATAGCCGGTATCGGAAGACTTATTCACATAGCGCCATGTATTCCTTTGCTCATCCCATTCTCCTACAAAATACCCTAAAATCTCAATCAATGGCAGTTCAGATTCTTTCACACTCAGTTCCACTGTCTGTTGAGAGGCATCCACATTGATAATTTCCGGATCAAATTCTTCTAAAGTCCCATTGTCTGTGAAACGCACATCACGATAAAAAGGATGCTGTTCCGGTATAGGGGTATAATCAGTTTCCGAGCATCCTGCAGCAAATCCCATGCCTGAGACCAGCATGATCCCGGCTACATACTTCAAAAAATTTCGTCTCATGTCTAAATGTTTTTTTACAAATATTAGTTTTCGGAAATAACGTGTCTTGTATTGGGTATATTGTTCAATAATCTTTTAAAAACCGGTCAATATATCCAAAATGCAATGAAAACGAAGTTATGCAGTCATTCCATGATTTTGATGAACCGATTTTCTTTATCTTTTTAAGGTCAGGGCAGGTTACACGAGGATTACTCTTCGATGCAATTATACTTATACGATGCTTGGAACGGTTGTCATCACCATTGTTATAGTATGAATCTTCCCAAATTGTCAGTACCGTGCATATAATTGGGTCCGGACCGTTATAACATACAGCAATGGAGGTAACTTTGTCGTTTAATCCGTAATGTTTGAGATTTGGAATATTGTATGAAAAAAGATAATCGGTCAGTCCATGTTCAATCTTTGTCCCTTTGAAATTGTCATTGTCATACAAAGCTCCAAATCCAAGATACTCGTCTTTCATATTCTCAAATCCGGAGGCTCTTGTAGAATTTTCATTGACATTTTCGTCATTCATAGAGATAATGTCATCATAAATATTATTCTCTAAGACATCAGTTTCATCGTAATAATATAATGTTGTGTCATCTAATATTAACATTTGAGCGGAAGGGTTGGAATCAATTTCTGCCATTACTCGTTCAAATTCCTTGTTGAGATAAGTGAAATTGCCATCTTTGTCAATCCTAACCTCAGATGTATATAATGCACCTTTATATTTGATCTGTTGCGTGAATACTGATTCGCAATTGTTATCGAATATATCCAAATGTTCACTATCGGTCGAACAACTATAAAGAAACACTGACAGCACTATTGTTGATATGACGGCGACAATGCCTTTAATTCTTTTTCCTATGTCTAAAATCATGATGGGTAATATTTATTTGTATCAAGTGAAAATTCCTTTGCGTTCGTTATAGAAGTGTGTAATTCTAACGTTTTGTTGATTAATTTCTTTTACTGATCACAGTTTGATATAAAGTTGTTGTTGAGACTTATTATAAGCTTCACCTTCTCCATACGTGATTTTCCCTGTTGTTGGGTCGGGACGAGGCACAAAATAGAAGTAGTAGCTTGAGTACCACCCATTGCTTCCAATTTTACCCCATCCCCAGTTGCAATGAATAAGGTTTTCTTCATCTACAGTCTGTATCCCATCAATAATCCACATGTGAGCACCGTTATTGCTATGTCCTGACACGATATGTGGAATGCCATTTTTGAGATTGGCGATATATCTTGCCTTATCCAGGAATCCATCAACTACATCAACAGAGTACCCATTGTCAATAAGGCAGTTTGCAACCGATTTGGCAGTTGAGGAACTGCCTTTGCATCCATATTTGGTTTGACAGGTCAAACCAACTTCTTGAAGATATTGTGCAGCTTGGCAAGCTTCTGCATCAGTATAAACTCTATCTCCATATGAATTATGACTGTACTTCAGTAGTCTGTCAAAATCAATATTCCTGTTTCCATAAAAAGTGCCGTTAAATCTTTTCATTGTTGCCATAAACTCTCCGGCTGCGATTGCACAACACCCTACAAGCCTGTGGTTTCCTCTTTTTTTACAACTGTCACATGTACAGTATTCGGCAGAATTATTAAACGGTACCTCTTGGTGCCACTCAAACGGTACCAAAGGTCCTATATCATAGTATTCGGTTGTTCTCGTGGCTTGCTTCGGTTGGTTAAGTTTATCCTTCAAGATAGAAACAGCTACAGAGGGTGTTGCCTCAATAAAGTCTTTTAGTGGTGGTATTAAAGCGGTGTCTGATACACATCCGCTTTCTGTATAGCAAAACACCTGCTCGATTCCAGGTGTATTCGAAAGGATAACATACCCTGTACTTTCACCGAAATCTACAGTGACGGTGTGAATGTCGAAAGTATCTTCATTTGATGATCTTGTCCCGGTTCTAAGGGAATCAGGGATTTGATATGTTTCGCTTGTGATTTTTTTTATGATTAAATGATTGCCATTTGAACGCGTGTCGTTGTGGAGTTTGTTATAATACTCATAAATGATTTTGGAAATTTTATTGTTATCATATGATTCGACAGTCTCTTCCGACTCATATAATATTTCTTGAGAACATCCTGTTGATAGAAACATGATGATGATAAATAATATAGGAAACTTGATTTTCATAATGTATTATATGTATATTATAAATTAAATTTGTACATTGGTGTAAAGTGTTAAATATTAATTTATTAACAAATCGCCACGAAATTCTTTGCCAACTAATGATATGGCGGATACATTATATATTCCGGGGTTAAGTATTATAGGTGATGAACTATTGACGGATATTGATTGGATTGTTTCGCATTCTCCAGTTCAATAGACGCGAAATGCAGGGTAAATACTCCTTCTACTGTTTCCGATTCTAAAAAAATAGCCTCTCCATCATAAGATATTTCAAGTTGCTCTCTTGAGGGAGATCTTTTACGGTCGGATTTGTTGTGAGTGGTTCTAAGGATTCCGTTTTCCGAGACTGGTTTCGGGTTGTTTTGAGCACTATTGCTGTCCGCAGTGCATAATTGGATTGATGTTGTAATGCAAAACATCAACAAGAAAATTTTTTTGATAAATTCTGGTTTCATGATAGTTGATATTTTGAGTGCAAAGTTATATAATCGTAAACAAAAAGTCAAATATAACGTTAAAATTAATCTATCATAAATCTATCACGAGACCTATCCAATTTCTATCTTGTTGTTAATATGTTGATATATGGTTTAATATGGAGTTTGATAAATGTTGTTGTTAACTTGTTAAACGGTAGAAATGTTGAAGCGCATTGTTGATATAGGCCTATAAGTTGCTATCCAAATATTCTCAAATAATCGTTTAATCTGATTGAATCACTTTCTTTGATCCGGGCTTTGAGCCGGGATTTGCGATTATATACTGCACTTGTCTGTATACCGTAAAATACTGCAATTGTTCTGGTACTAAATTCAAGATACAGATATAAAAAAAGACTTTTGTCGTCTTCGCTAAGATTATGGACTTCTCTTTTAAAAGAAGAGTATAGATTGTTGGATTTCCTATCCACATGTTCTTCTAATTTACAGATACACTCTCTGTCAGTAAAAAATTGTATAAGCTGCTTTACCTTTTTATATTTATCTTTATTTGCCAACTTAGACGATCCAGAGTCTTGATAATAGTCATCACATAGCGCGTTTATTTCAGAATATTTTTCAGTCAGAATGATTTCAAATGGGTCATCTTTTGCATCATTTGTGTCGGAAGACTTGGACGTTTTCTCTATTTGTAATTTAATATCATTTTTGATGCAACTTATGTTTTCAATCAGTCTTTCGTTTTCGATTTCAATACTCCGAATACGTATCTTTAATTTTATAATTATAAGGATTGCCAATGTTAAAATTACAAAAGAAAGAAAAACATATATTAAAAGTTTATTTTTATTTCTTAGACTATCCAATTCTTTCTTAGACTCTTGATAATGTTTTATGGATTCTGAAACATTATTATGAAGAATTACTGCCAGAACACTGTCTTGTTCATTTTTATATAGATTTAGTAATCTATATGCGTCCTCATATTTCCCCTCTTTCGCAAAAGTGTAGAAATTTGGTTTGATTTTATTTGCATTCTCAAGATCTGATATTAATTTTTTATCTTGTTTTGTTATTTTTTCTTCATTAAGTAATGAAAGAGCTGTTACAATATTATCGATGTCGCTATCATTGATTAAATCCTTGTTGAGATTGTATGTGAGTGTATAATAATGAATGGACTCCGAGAAATTCCTCTGACAATATGAAGATAATGCAATTAAATAGGTTGATTCTTCTATCAGTAGAGAGTCTTTTATTTGGGATGCAAGTCTTCTTAATTTATTTGCAATGCTTACAGATTTGTTATATTGACCATTGTTATGGTATGCACAAGCAATGTCGTATTTAGAATAATTTATCCAGTCTGTATGTCCTGTCTTGGAAAATGCCTTGTATGATTCTTTTGCGTATTTAAGTTGAGATGATCCATCCATCAATTGTTTATAAAGCAAAAATAGTCCTCTGTTGCATTGTCCTTCCCATAGATAGAATCCATTATAATGAGCTATCTCAGCCCCTTTTGAGAATGAAACGGCTGCCTCTCCAAGTTTCCCATCATTCAATTGTATCATTCCTTTTAAAAATAAGGATCTGGAAGCTTCTTCTTTGTTGTTGTTTTTCATGAAGAAGTCAACAGCGTTGCTTATTATGCTGTCATTGCCATCATCAATGAAGTTTTTGTACCGTGCGTGTGTTATCAGCATGTTGAAAAGTGCCCTGTTGTATCCTGATAACTTGTTAATTGAATTTAGACGTTCCAAAAGAATAAGTGCCGAGTCAGGATGCTCTTCCATGATGCTGTCTGCATATAATAGACGAGTATCTGTTTTTGGATTGCAACTTGATGAAAAGCATAGAACTATGATTCCTAATCCTAATGTGATTAGTCGGTAAATTATTCTTTTTTTACAAAAATCCCAAATCATGAGGCTTTTTTCCTTGAATTTTATAACCGGTATCAAAAATCAGGTTTCGCAAGCTCACTTAAGCTTTAAACTTTTAAACTCTTAAATTGAACTTGCGAAACTTAATTTAAAAGATTAATGTCTTCTGCGAATGCGCCCCGCAGTGAACTATTACAAGTCCGGTTGCCGGAATCGTGACGACGTCTCCTGATCGTGGCTGTGCCAACATGAGCAATATGCGCCCGGAAATGTCCATTACGGTAAGCGGACGGTTTGAGTCGCGCAAGATTTGGATTTCTCCCCCCTCGATTTTATATACTGGGCTTTCATCGGCATCTATGGCATTCACGCCGTTCTGGTCATCGATGAAGAAGATGTCGCTGCTGAGGTTGCCCCACACATATTCGGCAAGCTTAGGGAAGTCAACGAATGGATTGCGGTTGCCCTGACAGGTTTCCACCGCATCGTTGCGTGCTATTTCCTTTTCACTGATGGGATCCTTGCGCGACCATTCCAGAAGCATCTCTATCGCCCATTCGGTCAGCGTAGGATATGTGGCCTTCACAAACATCGTGTTGCAAGGTTTACCGGTGTTGTCATAACCGGGACCCCACTCCAGACCGTCATACACCGTAGCCACATAGAAGATGGAGCGCGCGAAGTCCCCCTTGTATTCATCAGCGGGCTCAAACACCTTGTAGGCGTCGCCGCCTGTCTCAGCAGACGGAGTGCCAACTTTTGTCACGCCGTTGTCGAAACTTGCAGTTGCCACGATGCCGAAAGGATAGTTGCTTTTGGCGTTGTTGGCGGATCCATCGGAGGGGAAGAGGTTCCACATGTCGCTGTAGCAGGGGGTGTATTCCACATCATTGTTCTTCTTCCACCATGACTTCGGCACCGAGTGCTCGCGTTGCATCTTGTTGGCTGAAAATGCCTGTTTGCCGGTCTGGTTGTCGTGGATAAGATAGACGTTATCGCTATACATGTCCCAGAAACGGCGTTCGCCATCGTAAAGATCAGGGTAAATGTCAGATACAATCCAATAGTTGGGAAGGTCGGAATAATTCAGTTTTGTATGTGTCTCCACACATCTTTTGGCTGCCTCCTTGAGGCGCTCTCTGGCGGTGCCGTCCATGTCATCGTAATAGCCCGGCTTGTAGTCGGCATTGGCAAGCGAGAGGGAGAGGACTGCAAGTGACAAAGAGAAAAATCTTTTCATAAGATAGGTATATTATAGTCATGTCGAAGCATGTCGAATCGTGTCGAATCATGTCCTATCATGAGTTGACATGCTTCGGCATGCTTCGACATGATTCGACATGCTTTAATGATTTAGAAATATTTCACTTCGTTTCCTTCGAGACTTGACAGGACTGCGTTGGCAAGTGAGCTTGCACCGATACGGAAGAGGTCGTGGCAGAGCCATTCGTCGCCAAGCACTTCCTTCACGATTGCGAAGTATTTGAGCGCCTCCTCTGTGGTGCGCACACCGCCGGAGCATTTGAAACCGACCTTGCGGCCTGTGGCCTGGTAATACTCCTTGATGCACTGGCACATCACCCATGCCGCCTCCAGGCTTGCGCCCGGATAGATCTTGCCTGTTGAGGTCTTCAGGAAATCAGCTTCGCTGTAGAGCGAGAGTATGGATGCACGCTTGATGTCCTCGGCTGTCTTGAGAAGTCCTGTCTCAAGAATCACTTTCAGTGTGGCATCGCGGGCTGCGCGTTTCATCTCTATGATCTCGTCGCTTAGGCCTTCATAGTCGCTATCTTTGTACATTCCCACCGGGAAGACGATATCCACTTCATCTGCGCCACCTAACACTGCCATTGCCACGTCTGCCACCTTCACTTCAAGGAAAGTCTGGGCGCTCGGAAAACATCCGGCTACAACTGCGATATCCACTCCGGGCACATCCAAAGTGTTGCGCACTACCTCTGCGAAATTGGAATATACGCAGATGGCTGCCACGTTCTTATACTGTGGGTAGTCGCTGTCGAAACTGTTCACCTTCTCGGTGAAAGCCTGCACGCTGCGTACGCTGTCTTCTGTGGCAAGGGTGGTGAGATCGATTGAGTGGAGGAGGAACTCGTAGGTTTCCTTGGAGGCATATTTGCCGCTTTCATCCACTATTTTCTTCACTTCCGCTTTTACGATTTCGTCATCGCCCGTCACCTTCGACGCTGCGATTGCCTGCTGATATTTATCCATTTGTGCTAATTTTGAATTTTGAATTTTGAATTTTGAGCTAAGAGAATGTGCAAAATAATAAAAAAAATCGTGACTCTCCAAGAAAATTTGTTAATTTTGCATCATAATTTTGTATGCCGGCAATCTTATGGAGCGGAAGAATTCAAAATTCAAAATTCAAAATTCAAAATTGGTCACGGTGATTGTGCCGGTGTGGAATGCGGCGGAGTTTCTGCGTGAGGCGTTGGAATCGCTCCGCGTGCAGACGCATGCCCATTTCGAGGCTGTCCTTGTCAATGACGGATCCACCGACAACTCTCCGGATATATGCCGTGAGTTTTGCGATGCTGATGCCCGCTTTCGTCTGATAGATCAGCCAAATGCCGGTGTCTCAGCCGCCCGCAATGCCGGCATCGACTCTGCAAGAGGGGAGTGGATTGCATTCATGGATGCCGACGACCTGATGATGCCGGATGCCATCGAGGTGCTGCTTAAGTCAGCGAAAGAAAGTGATGCCGGAATAGTAGTCGGCGGCTATAAGCGGGGAAAAAGTGTCAGGTTGTCAGGTTGTCAGGTTGTCAAAATGCAAAAATGTCATGATGATAAGGTCTTAAAAGTGATGAATAGCGATGAGGCCATCCGGATTGGCCTCTATCAGAAGCGAATCCTCAATAATCCATGGGGAGTCCTTTTCCACAGGACTGTGTTCGGTGGAAATGAACCATTACGTTTCCGCAGATGCCGCTATGAGGATCTCGACCTTTTTTATCGGGCATTTGAGAAAGTGGATAGGGTGTGTGTGCTTGACAAGTACATTTATTTCTATCGTGATGTCCCCGGCAGTTTCATCAACACTTGGTCTGACTCACGGCTGGATGTGCTTGATGTCACCGACAGGATGGTGGAGCATTTCAGACACGGGGATCCCGATCTTTTGCGGGCAGCCCGTGACCGCCGATTCAGCGCCCATTTCAACATGCTTCTGACCATGCGCAGGTTTGGCATCGACAATCCGGTCCAAAAACGCAGATGTATAAATGTCATCAAGGAGCAGCGCCACGCGGAACTCGCAGATCCGAATGTGCGTCTGAAAAACAAGCTTGGAGCTCTATTATCATATATCTTGTGTATAAAATGAGAGTAATCACCTTTGACAATAAAAAGTTTGAAATGCATTCTGAGCTGTTGGCTGACGCTGTGGCTGCCGACGGGCTATGCTTCGATGCCATAGTGGGGGTGAAGAGAGGTGGGTCGGTGGTTTGCGATGCCTTTTGCAGACATTTCCCCTCGTCAAGGTATGGATTGAGGACTGATGTCCGGAAGCAACGAAGCTCCACCAAACGAAAAGGGGGCAGAGTCAGCGCCATTCTCAAGAGATTGCCTTATTGGATGCTGGATCTCATGCGGATAGTGGAGTCGGAAGTACTTTCATTCAGACATCGCTTTTCAAATTATCATCCGTCGCCAGTGGAGATACCGGAGGTACTGAAGCGGTTGCTGAAGACTCTGAAGAATCCCGGAATCCTTGTCATTGACGATGCCATCGACAGCGGCGACACACTATATGCCGTGGTTCAGACGTTAAAGAAAGTGAATCCATCTGTAGAGGTGAAAGTGGCGGTGATCACCGTCACTACAAAATCCCCCCGGATGGTTCCCGACTATTATATTTACAACAACCGAACTTTGATTAGATTCCCATGGTCGAACGACTTCAAGAAATGACTAATACAGGGGCAGCATTTGTGGATTTGGATGGGACGTTGCTGAAAGGCAATTCCATGAAGATTTTCATGGGACGACTGCCCGGAGTGTTGCTGAGGCGAAGTGCCTTTGGAGCTGCAGTGGCATCCATATTGTGGATGGGTCTTCGCGCATTGCGTATTGTCAGTCATAAAAACATGAAGTGGCATCTCAGCCGCATTGCCCTCCGTCACCTGCTCGAAGAAGACTGGGAAGCGATGGCGGAGAGGATGCTCGAAAATGTAAATCCGATTGTCAGGGACTATATGGATGCACCGGCACGCGTGAAATGCCGGAAATATATAGCCACCGCAGCCATGGAGGAATATGTCATCCCTCTAAGCCGTATGCTTGGATATGATGGTGTGGTGGCCACTCAATTCGCCGATGATAGGTCAGATTATGTGGAGATGCGCGGCTCAGAGAAGAGAGACGGCATAGAGGCGTTAATGGAAAAGGAAAGACTCCGTCTGGAATCTTTCCTCACTGATCATTACGATGATTTGCCTACGGCCTCGGTATTCCCGTTCCTGACAATCCTGGTCAATCCCTCACGCAAGATGCAGACCCTTTTCCGCAACGTAGGCGTCACCCGCTATCTACGCTAATCATTTGTCTCAATTTTAAAACAATGTATGTATTTCTGACATTTATTTTTCTTGAATGTTATTTATCACGCTTGCCATCAAGATTGTACCGGTGTTTTTATTTATGAAGAAACAGAGGAAGGGCTTGTCAAAGATTATGGTTTCCGTTTTATTCACAGCTGTCCCTGTTGAGGTATCAAATATTTCCACCTCCGTCGCAGTTGCCAATTCAGCCCCTTTCTCGTCAATGAGGGTTTCAGTCTTTTGCATCACTTTAATTGGTTTTTCATCAGAAAGAGTCAGGATGCCCATTTTGTCAAGATTTATTGATTTCGGTAAACCTAATTTGTTAAGCAATGGTGTTATGTCTGCTGAAGTCGAGATGTTAAATTTAGGTAAAGTAAGGGCTATATTTTTGACTTGTTTATTAGTTATTGCATAGGAAATGTCATCATAAGACAATGTTTTCGCTAAGTCCATGGCGGTTATCTCTTCTTTTGGCAATAAAATTTCCATCTCTGTAATGCCACTTCTGAATGGTATTGAAAGAAATTGATATTTGTCGGATTCGAAATAACCGAACTCTGACGTTTTTGTCATCATATCCACATGCTGGATTCCATAATCCTTGCTATGGAATTTCTTGTTTACTGTTGATTTTTGATTAAACGGGGAGTTCCAAGATCCATAAAAATATAATGTGTTTAGAAGCAATACAACAGAACTGCTATCCAGTGAATTTAGAAAATTAAGAATCTTCCCATGGGTGTTTAAAGAACACCAATCATTGATGATATCTATACTTGATGGATTATCAAAATCTAAAGGAAGAACGGACGAATACAATTTGCTGCTTAATATTGTTTCCCATTCTTTAAATGGTGTCAATTCGTTTTTATAATAAGCGGAATTTGCAAGTTCTAAAATGATTCCATTGTTAGATGATGAAAGATATCTCATCAGTTGATTTACTACTGATGACAGGGTATATAGGTCATCACACCCCAATATCTCTAATATGGTATTTTCTGTGGAATCGTCACAAGAATTTGCTGTCATTGATAATGCTATGGCCACACTTAGTGGGGAGATTGCAATATTCCCGCTTTGATTAATTTTTTTATTGTCACTGTTGAATAAAGCTTCCGACGCAACTGCTATATTGAAAAAGGAAAGACTGAATTTATTTATTCCTTCGTTTGCGCTTGCTTCACTTCCTGCCAAATTAAACTTTTCCAAGACCGGAATCTCGATTGCTGACATTTTGTCAAATGTCTCTTCAGAATCAGATTTCTCTTTAGAATCTATTTCAGTTATAGTTTTTTGAAAATCGGAATCTGATCCATTGGAACATGCTCCTAAGGAAATCAAAAATACGGCAAATAGGTTTAAGATAATTTTGTGTGTACTCATAATATTCCCACGAATTATATATATCAGTTTAGTTAATGCTAATCTTTGGAGAATAATGCATATTTAAAATTTTGTTTAAAACTGAAATCGTTAGATGTCGATTTCATTGAATTGTCATCATATATAAAGCCGTTATTAGGGTTTAATATATTAATAAGGAAATAACCGTTGCATAATTTTGGTTGTTAAAAATGTTTACTCAAGGAGTCTCTCAATTATTAAAAATTAGGATTACATATTTCAAATATTGTGAAATTCCGGTAGTAATATCGCAAAATTAGTAAAAATATGTAGATGATGCAAATTAATTGTCAAAAAGCTATCAAAAAATATCAAAAATCAATCACTGAATATAAGTTATTAGATTATTACAATATATATAATATGGTCTGTATCAGATACAGACCATATTATATATATTGTAAAGGTATTCAAGTTTTGGATTTAGCATTCTCTTAAATATCAATAAAATATCATCGCGCAGAGTTGCAGAGAGGCTGAAAATTGGATGTTTTTCCGTACGCACGCTCATGATACTCGCTGGAGTTGGACAAGAACGTAAAGCAAAGCCACCGCAGTCAGACTTGGCGTCCTTTGCAACTCGCTTGCGAGTCTCTGCTTTATTCAATATTCAAAATATTGATTGTCAACACCTCTGCGCCCTTGCGCGATTTTACCGGTTTGTAAGAAACCAATGTATCTTGCTGATAAATTACCAAATCCGAAACCTAAGTAATGGTATATTAACGAAGGTGGGTGTCTTCCATGTCTTGGTGGCGGTGCAGGTGGCCTTCACCTTCTGATTTCCGAGGGTGAAC
>JAMPAV010000001.1:250715-387842 GCA_023667055.1 Muribaculum sp.
CCGAAACTTTTTTGAAATGTTACATGGATATGGGGCATAAGCGTTTTGTTATCAGACGAATCAACAAATGTTAAATTTTCTTTCGTTTTGTTAATTCACCGATTGAGAAATGAACCTTTTCGGGAACCGGTGCGTTTTTTCTTAGATGCGACCTCAGGAAATGAAAGCCTCTTCGCGCTCCGGCCACCTCTCAAGTATAGAGGCGATCGGAGCGCGAAGAGGCTTTTAGAGTCGGGCCTTAATCAGAAATGGTAACCGAAACCGAGGTTGAGATAGATGGGATACATCTTAAAGGTAACGGTCTTGAAGTCGCTATTGAAAATGCTGTTGCACCCCCACATCAAATTGGCATGGACACTGAAATGAGATATAACGCTCCAGTCAACACCTGCCTGCAATCCCCAGTGGAAATCGCGCAAGTCCGATCCAAAATCATACGTGGCACGCGAATCGGAATCAAACACCACTTTATCTCCTGTTGGATTACCTTCGCGGAGGTATCCATCAGTGACATAACCCTCAAACTCATTTTTAAAGGCGTATGCAAGATACGGGCCGAAGTTGAGCTTCACCTTTTTACTACACGACCAAACGGCCAGTATAGGAATTGCAAGCTGCTGGGAATGATATTTTGTGCTCACCTTCCCGGTCCACCTTCCTGACAGCGACTTTCCATCCTGGATTATCTCCATGCCATAATTCTTCACCCTTGCCTTGGTCTGCATACCTTTCGTCTGCAAATTAAGTCCGACGAGGACACCCCATTTATGGTCAGGTCTGAACCACTTTGTGAAATTGACACCAAGCTGCAGATTGAGGTTGGGGCTATAGGATTCGATGCCACGGATTTCTTCCGGCAAAGGAATGGGGGCTGCCCCACCGATATTGACACCGGCCACGGCCTCGACATCGATTAATTCCTTACTGAAGAATTTAGATTTGCCATCATCAGCTTTGACCGACACACTTAGACAGGCAATTAATATAAGTGCTAAATATATATGCTTTTTCATACTCATCATTTTTGGAATTATTCGCAGAGGAGAACCAAATCATCCACAAACAGAGAGCTCCCTATAGCCCCCTCGAAATAGTCGCCCTCCCTACTCGATGTCATCACAATTGATATGCTACACCGTCCGGCGGCAAGCAACTCCGGATCCACTTCCTTGCCATCCCTAAAGATAAAAGGAATGTTGAATTCCGTCCATACAGTTGCCGGATCCGCATTTTCAATCTCAGCCACAGCGATGATATTTGGATTGTCGGCAGCAAGAACGTTAGTGCCGTCAAGCCATTGCATGTCGGCGGTGACCTCAAAGAACACAGCATATATATTGAACTTGTCGGTGACGCCATCCACGGGAGTAAGTTTTCCATCACTACCCATCTTGCAGTACTCCTCACCGGGGAAATATTTATATAAGCCGCTTATGGCGAGAGGCACAGAAAGGAAGGTGGTCCCGAAATGAGTTGCCTCAAGAGGTTTCGCCAGAGCATTTGCCATTGCAAACTCGCCAAGGAAAAGATTACCGGCGGCAAGAGGTTTTTTGACAGTCTGACCGAAAGTGCCGGTAGAGCGCGTGGTAAGAGCGAGACACTTACCGCGTTCGCTGTCGATGGCCTGATATGTAGGGAACGTGTTGGGAGTCGAGCCCTGCAGCGTCAGGGCAAAAGCGGCATTGGCGCTCGCCCATGTCAGAGACTCCTTGCCATCACTGCCGACTTCATAGAACACATCGTAGGAAGCGGCACCCGAAAGGGCTGAAACCTGCCGCACATGCTCAAAGTCATATTTCAGATTGATGGAACCCGGGCGTTGCACATCCACTACGTAAGTTTTGTGCCACTCGCCATCTTCGGAAGTCACCACATATTCCTGAGGAGTCGTAAAATTTCGCACAGTGCCATTCTCGGGTTGAATCGTGGCACCCGGCGTCAGTGTAAAGATCGGAGCAAGAGCCGTGACGTTGACATTGGCATTGACCATTATCAGCACCCGGTCGTTTGAGATGACCGGAGCACGGTTAAGGATATCGGGACTGCCAAAAGAGACACCGGTGATATCACATTCGGCATTCGGAGCCTCATCCTTGATGCAAGATGCCAGAGAGACAACCAGCATCAAATTAACCAGGAGATAAAAAATCTTCTTCATATTTCATAATAAATTAGCGCCCCTCCCGTGAGGGAAGAGCGCGAAAAATATCGGAATATCCCTTAGATTATTTAACAAATACCTTTGACACTTTGTTGCCTTGGCGCCTGATGAAAATTCCGTTGGAGGGATTTATGACACGCATTCCGTTAAGATTGAAGTACTCTGTAGCTGAATCGCCTGCCACGTTGACGGAAACAGCCGAAGTACCCTGACCGGGCTTTCCATTGCCGGAGAAATTAACCACGATGGGAATACCTTCCCACAACACATTAATAATAAAGGAAGCCTCGCCAATAGAATTGATGGAGCCGATTACATTGACATCAGCCACAATGGCACCGCCCATGAGCTGCATACCGGAAACCTCACCCTCATAAACAGTGACGTTGTCGGCTACTGTATAACTCACATTCGGCACCACAATATCGCCGAGTGGCATAGCGCCGGCTCCTAAGTCGAGCGAAAAGTTGGGGAGAGTAAGAGTGCAGGTCCAGTTGTCGAAATACTCAAAGTTGATTTCGGCATCAACCGGGACCGGAGTCAGCGGAGCGCCGCCCATCTCAATTGTAAGTTGACCGGGATAAGTATCCACAGTGGGTTGGTCATCATAAATGAGTTTCACATTATCCACAGTCAGGGAACTATTCTCCACCACCTTATCGGAAGAGGCAAAATAGTCGCCGGCAGAAAGGATGATGTTTAGATATTCGGGGGTTGCGTCGCTCTTATAGTCGAACTTGCCCGTAAACTTCATCCATTCATCCGAAACCTCGCTGATCTGAGCGTTGAGTAGGGCAATGAGTTCGGCATCATCGGTCTTTGTCACCTCACCGCCTTGAAGTCCGGTCATATCCATGCCGAGCACACATCGGTCGCGGTCGGTCATGTCGGTGGTGTAAGGTTCACCGCCCATATATATGATGGCAGGCACATCCTTCTGAGTCCAATGGCCCTTCCAGAGATATGCCACCACGGTTGACTTGTCATCGGGATTGCTTTCACCCGGAGTGCGTTTGTACATGAATTCGATTCCGGAAGGACGTCCGCTGAATTCCACGCCGCCAAAAGTGCCGCCGTCGGCATTGTTTATGGCGAAGTTCCAGGATGAATCCAAACCGGGATTGGCGGTGGACCATGTGGTGCCGAGTGTGAGATAAGCCGGCACAATCTGTGTAGCCATAAATGGATTGGGGGTATTGGAAAGTTTGACCGCATTGTCAGACTCAAAGCCATTGGCGGGTTCACCCACTATGGTTGCACCGAGTCCTGTGGCCTGTCCCTCATAAAGGGAAGCCATACCACTGACATTTGAGATCACCCAACCAGATGGATTGGTACCGGTCACTATAGTGGATTGCTGACCAAAACTGCCTTCCGACTGAAAGAAAGTCCAGGGGATGCAATCGGTCCAGCCGGTTTCGAAATCGCCATTGGCGGGTTGCTGGGCCAAGGCAGACATAGTCATGGCAGAGGCAGCTGCCAAAAAGTAGAATCTTCTCATGATTAAAGTCTATTTAAGAATTGGGCATATACATTAGCGCATATCCTTCGTTTAACTGCCGCAAAATTACAAATTAGACCAATATAATGCAAGAATCATTCTTATTTTCACCAAACAATATCCCAATCTGACCAATAAACACACTGAAGAGAATTATTTGCTTCGATGACCAAGGGCGAGCCCTTGGTGACGGGACGGTTTCTCGCTTCGGCAAGGATAGACTGCAATGCTTCGATGACCAAGGGCGAGCCCTTGGTAACAGA
The DNA here is from genome assembly GCA_023667055.1 of Muribaculum sp. Lineage (GTDB taxonomy): Bacteria > Bacteroidota > Bacteroidia > Bacteroidales > Muribaculaceae > Lepagella. Next base: position 254,641 of record JAMPAV010000001.1, read on the forward strand.
ACGGCTTCGCGCTTCGGAAGGATAGACTGCAATGCTTCGATGACCAAGGGCGAGCCCTTGGTAACGGAACAGCTTCGCGCTTCGGAAGGATAGACTGCAATGCTTCGATGACCAAGGGCGAGCCCTTGGTAACGGAACAGCTTCGCGCTTCAGAAAGAGGAGGATAAAGAGAAAGATCCGAAGCGCGAAGCTGTTCTGTTACCGAGAGCTTGCTCTCGGTCATCGAAAAATTTTGAAGGCGTTGCTATTTTATCCTCAACATACGCTTTGACACGTCCATAGCAAGCCGATTCAATTGCTCACAAAAATCCTTGCTTAATCCCACCTTAGCCTTGGAATGTTCCAATGGAGCGATAAGCAGCAATCTGCCCTGACAGCACATATCATGCCAGCGCCCCTTGGGAGAATACCTTTCTCCGAAGCCATCCTTCTCAATTAAAATAATCCTGCCTCCCTCATCAGCACACCAATCCCTAACCTTCTTTTCTGCAGCAGATATAAATGGGGATACCAACACACCACAGTTTTCAACAGTTCTCTTCCATGTCATCTTCTTTTCCCTCAATTCCCTATCAGTATAAGAACGGCTAATTTTAACTGCCTCCAGATCCATATCCATCAATAAATGTATATTGCCATACGCTTCGTATTCTTTTCCATTCTCGTGTATAATCCTGTATCTTGAATGAAAACCACGGTTAAGGATTCTTTGCAGTCTGCGGCGAGGATTGTCACCGACATAATCAAGCATTTTCTTAAGTTGTCCCTCCTTCATAAGGATTCGGTCGTGATACCCCTCTTCGAATATCGATATTCCAGGTGGTATCAATTTGAGTTCAACACATCTTTTCCCTATAGATATTTTTAATTTGCCAATAATCTCACCAAGATTACATCTACCACCTTCTTCCACAAAAATGACAAAATGAATATGCTCAGGCATGATAGACCTCCTTAATATGCTTACAAATGGATAATCTTTCTTTATCGCGGAAATTCCGGAATTGATTACCTCTCCAATTTCTGACCTGACTGCCACCGGCGGGAAATCATGCGAATACGGAGAACCGGACAACACCGAAAATATCGGAATATGCGGAGCCGCATTTATTGTGATCATATAAATGCACCTACTTGTATAATCATGCCAAGGGGCACGACGACAACCGTATGGAATAAGAGGACGAAACAATTCAATCGGGAAATCTTTGGTCATAACTTTTCGTATATTTATGGTGCTTTAAGGGGATGGCATTCTTCGATGACCAAGGGCGAGCCCTTGGTAACGGAACAGCTTCGCGCTTCGGCAAGAGATTGAGGCTTTTGAAAGGCTGCTACTAAAATAATAACAACTGGGATGTTAAGAATTTCCTTGTAGGTTTTATTAATACCAAAAGACATATCTAAATTTAAGATTGGAATCTGACGCTAATTTTTGGTCAGATTGGGATATGAAAGAAATAAAAGACACCCTTTTGTGTCAAAAATTTGGAATAATTTATTAATTTTGCATAAAATTTTGCAAAATCAGACAACAATAACCCGAAATGAACAAACTTAGATTTGGAACATACCTATTGGGGGCTGTCGCAGTTGTGGCAGGGCTGGCGAGTTGCGCCGACGAATCCCCATGGGGCTCAAGCTCCGGAGAGAAAGGGAGCATATCACTTACGCTTACGACAGACCTTTCATTCGACACAGCCAAACCGCTATTCCGCAGCGGAGAAGAAACAAACACCAATAATCTTGGCAATTTCATTACAGTGCCAACCCAAGACAAATTCACCTTCACCCTTCAGAAATCGGGAAGCGAAGAAGACCCTATAACTTGGACCGACAAAGAGCAAAAAGTTGCTGCAGGCGCTTACGACTTAACCGCTCATTATGGCACAAAAGGCAAACAAGGATTTAATGTACCATATTTTGAAGCCAAAACCTCCGTAACAATCCTGCCGGGACGCACTTCAAATGTGGATCTATCAGCAGAACTCAAAAATTCGATGGTGCAGATAATCTATACCAAGGAATTTCAGAATTACATGTCGGACTATGCTGTATCTCTCCGCACGGAAGGACTTACCGACATGATTGAATTCCCGTCAAAAACATCATCTTCCGGGACAACGAATGCAGATGCAACCGAAAATAAGATAAGTGAAATTGCCTTTATCGAGCCAAATGAAGCAGAAATCTTCATAGGATTCACCACAAAAAACACAGGCATCACAGTACCCTCCTATTCATTAGGAAAATTTCCACCAGTAGCAAAGACCTTATATCGCATCACACTTGATGTCACAGAACGAGAGACCGGAACCGCTCAACTTGTAGTCAGCTTCGATGAAAGCATGACCGAAGAAGACCGATATATCGACCTGACAGAGGAATTACTAACCTCTGCAGCACCTGAAATCACCCCTGAGGGCTTCACGGATGGAGAATCCATTAATGTGCTTGACTATACCGAAGCGTCAAACATGACATTAAAAATGACCGTCTTCGCACAAGGAGGATTGGAATCAGCCAGTCTTACCATAACGGGACCAGAGTCACCTCTCTCGACATGGAGTAATGAGATCAATCTTGTTGGTGCATCTGATACACAGAAGACTGCCCTTTCCTATGCCGGCATAGACGCCACCACGTTCTTCGGAATCCTTGAATCCACAAACACCATTGCGGAACTCGACTTGACCTCTTTCTGCCAGAAACTGGCCAGCGGAAGTTTTGCGAAAGGAATATATAAGGTGTTATTAACAGTCAAAGACAACACCGGGAAATCCGATGAAATCTCGCTCTCATTAGATTCGAATGACATTCAGCTTAGTCCGGCAGCCGGGACTGAGCAGCAGACAATTGATTACGAATCAGACGAAGTAGTTCTTATGCTGGACTACAATGGAGAGAGTAATGATGATATAAATTTCAAGTATGTAGATGGGAATAATGAGGTATCCATCAACAACGTTAAAATCGAAGAAGTTATAGTAGCCGGGAAACCTGCCACAAGAGCTTACAGCAACCATCGCTATCGCTGCACCCTGACACTCCCCGAAGCGGCAAAAAAATCCTCAATCACAATCAAAGCGTACTACCCCGGCGGATCCAAAACTTTTGACTTCAATGTCAAAGTTCCGGGATACAAACTTGAATATGATGCATTTGCGCACTATGCTTATATAAAAATAGTTCCAGACTCAAATGATGACCTAAACACAATATTAAAAAACATTACATACACATTAAACAATAATCCTATCACTCCTCAAACAGTATCCGGGTATAACAATGTTTTCTTAATTACCGGACTTTCTTCATCTCCAGAAAACGGAACAGACTATACATTGCAATCCGCCATCACTACAGATACCAAGACAACTATTACCTTTACCACCGAAAAAGAGGAAGCAATTCCGAATGGTGATTTTTCTGCTGTGACTCAAACAATAAACATGACCGGTGTACAAGTTGGTGGGACATATACCGGCACTGCACTTAGTAGGCCCGCATATCATTGGTCTTCAAGTATTGTGAGGGATACGCCTGATGGATGGGCTACAATTAACGCTAAAACATGTTATACTGGAGCCTCAAACATAAACACATGGTTTTGTGTGCCTTCTACTTATGCTGAAAACGGAAAAGTCATTATCAGAAGTGTAGGATATGACCATAATGGCACTACACCTGACAATTACAATAAGACACTTGTTTACTATAACAACAAAGCTCCATCTTTTGGCGAGGGCAAGCAAATTGCAGGTGAATTATTTCTTGGGTCCTACAAATTTGATGGCTCCGAGCATCGGACTGAAGGGATTGAATTCAACAGCCGCCCGGTATCCGTCACGTTCAGTTATAAATACGAACCTCTGAATAATGAAAATGCAAGTGCTGAATTCATTGTATGCGACGCTTCAGGGAATGAAATTGCAAAAGCTACAGATAAACTTGATGCAGCTTCTGAAGAAACGTCCAAGACTCTACAATTCAACGGTTATTCAAAATTCGGTGTTAAGGCAGCAATAATCAAAGCAAAATTCAAATCCTCTACAGCCACTTTGCCTTACATAAACATTCCTACCGGCAGTGCATTAAAAGAAAAAGATGGTGTCCATGAAAAAAACGAAACTCTTGATGCCAATACCTATAATGCCGTTGCAGTAGGTTCTGTATTAACTATTGATGACGTATCTTTAGGATATAATAAATAGTATCCGGTAAATCAATACCTAAAAGGAATACCAATAAGAAAAAAATATGAAACACAATATATATACAATTATAATATCGGCGGCTATCGTCATGACAGGGCTGGCAAGCTGCGAAAAGGAATCGGCATTCGCACTGAATGAGGGCGAGGGAATGCTCGATTGCGAATCCATGACAGTGGAATACATCAACGGAGGACGCCAAGTGCGTAGTGCCGAAGATAATGTCACCGTAGATAAATTTATGATCAAATTTGTGAATTCAAGCAACGATACCATATCCAAATACGGATATACGAAACTGCCAACAGTAGTTTCACTTCCCGTAGGAGAATACACGATTCATGCCGAGTATGGAAACGATGTGATAGCCGAATGGGATTCACCCTTCTTCCATGGAAAATCCGAGAAGATTACAATCGAGTCACAAAAAATAAAAAAACACGCTCAAATCATTTCCTGCAAACTCAGCAACATACGAGTTGCTGTGAATTTCGACAATCTAACCGATGTGAAAAATCCACAAGTAAAGGTGGTTGCAGGAGAAGCAAAAGACAATGCAAGTCTTAACTATACACCGGAAACTCAAGCCGAAGGCAAAATCGGATATTTCAAGGTTGGCAACAGTTCGACGATATCCGCCACATTCAGCGGAACAGTAACCGGTGCAGATGGAATGGAAAAGCAATTAACCGCCACACAAACATTTGATAAGGTACAAGCCGGGAATGCTTATACTATAAACTTCAAAGTCAACAATCCCGTCATCAACAATGACGGCAACATCACAATCGGCAATGATGATGGCAATAATGGGTTTACAGTCGATGCCACCATCACCATCTCAGACCAGACTGAGGTGGTTGATCCTGACAAACCAGTGGAAGATATCATTAAAGACATGTATCCGCAACCGACAGGAGAAACCGAAGAGCAAGACAACACAACCGATAATCAATAAACACAACTCAAAGAATTTTAAATCATGAAAACAAATATTTCTTATTTGCTGACAGGAGTTGTGGGTATAGCATCGGTTTGCGGTTTGGCAGCTTGCACTTCTGAGACTCCCTACGATGGCGAGGAAATGGGCACAGTATATCTACGCACTACAATCAACAGCATCATCACAAGGGCAGATGAATCCACAGTCCAAGACAATCTTGCAGAGAACTGCGTAGTAAGTCTTTACCGCACCGACGGAGGAGAAGAGAAGGAAGGACTCATCTATCAGGTGAAGGGTCTCAATAACTTGGCTGAATCCTTAAGATTAGCCAAAGGGAACTATCGCGCAGAGGCCTGGACCGGAATCTATAAATATGCAACGTTTGCAAGCTCCGACCTTAATGATGAATATCGTTATTTCCTCGCAACTGAGAATTTTCAAATAACTCGTCAAGGAGACAACCAGACAGTGACATTAGATTGTAAGATTCAGAATGTGGCAGTCTCCATCGACACCAAAAGCATCTGGACGCAATCCGGAGAAACCGAAACAGCGGCAAACCTACTTGACTACATGAAGGATGACTATGAAATAACAATAGGCACTACAAAAAAAACACTGACATTCAACAAGGAAAATGCCGAATATGCCATCGCTTATTTCATGATGCCTGAAGGAGAGGATTATCTCACTTATACAATAAGGGGACATCGTGCAGATGCAAAAGATGATGATGATATGTTTACCAAGACCGGCAAACTTGAGAATGTAGTCCCCTCCTATCATTACAAACTGAAATTCAGTTATAACCCCGGATCAAACGACAGCAATGAAGTTGGAGGTGTCTCTTCCATTACAATTAATATTGACAAGGGTACGAACATGGCTGATCCCGTGGATGTGGATGTCAACGCTTCATCCAAACCAATAATCACCCTGATTGACTATGACTATACAACATCATTGGATTTCTCAGACGAAAAGAATATTCCCAATCAACTGATTGCGATGATAAACGCCAATGGCAATAGCTTAAAAACCGTCAACATCAAGATTGATGGCCATGGAGAATCATCTTACAACTTGCCAAATGACAAATCAGTAGCAAAAAATACCGGCATCATTTGGGAAGAACCCATATATGATGAAACCACAAAGATATGCACCGCCTTTGTGTTCTTCGACAAGGAATTAATCAAAGGGCTATCAATGGGATCTGTCCACAAAATAGATATAACCGCCATTGACAATAACAGCGAGTCATCTACAGCCACCATCTCTATCCAGCGGTGATACATACGATAGCGTAAGAACGGCTTCGCGCTTCGGAAGGAGATAATGCAATGCTTCGACTGGAAGGATGAAAGGGAAATTATACAGAGAATAAACAACAATACAACTTATATGCCCAACATGAGTAAACTTAGATTTGGACTGCCCTTAATGGGAGCCGCTGCCGTGGCAGCGGGTCTTGTCGGCTGCGCCGACGAATCGCCCTGGGGCAACTCCTCAAACGAGAAAGGCACAATCGACCTGTCACTGATCACCAACAGCGACATCAAATCCGCCACGCCGGTTTTTGTAGGCGATGACGAGACACGTGCCACCGGCGACCCCAATGACCTCAGCACATACGTGAGTGTGCCGACAGCCGATGATTTCAAAATAAAGCTTGAGAAAAACGACGGTTCGTTTAACCAGACTTGGAACTCGCTCGCAGCATTCAAACGTGATGCCGAAAACCAGTTTGTAGCCGGCACCTACACACTCACGGCTTTTTATGGCGAGAAGAATCAAATAGCTTTCAACAACCCTTATTTCGAGACAAGCGAGACCTTCACCGTACTCGCCAACGAGACCCACAAACTCGACCTTAACGCCGGGCTCTCAAACTCGATGGTGAAGATAAACTTCACCGACGACTTCAAGAACTATATGTCGGACTATTATGTCGGAATCCGCAGCGAAGGACAGACCGATGAGTTCAAATATCAGAAAAATGAACCGCGTCCGGTATTTGTTCAGCCCGAAAGCACAAATCTCACCGTGCATTTCACCACAAGAGACACGGGAGTGACCAACGCAAAAAACATTGGTCAATTCGTGGCACTTGCCAAGACACTCCACAACCTTACGCTCGATGTGAGGACTGTGGATGGCAAAACAAGTCTCGGCGTACTTTTCAATGATACACTGGAGACAGAAAATGTCTTCATCGACCTTTCCGATTGCTTCAAGGATATGGTGCAGGCACCGGTAGTGACTTGCAACGGTTTTGACAACGGTGCTACAATCAACCTTCTCGAAGGGACTGAAAGCCAGAGCACCATCAGTATGGATGTAGTGGCAGAAGCCGGTATCAAGTCGGCTATCATGACCATCAGCACCAACGGCACAGCACCTGAATGGGGAAGAGAGATAGACCTGATAAAGGCAACACCAGAGCAACAGGAACAGATAGAAAACGCCGGTATAAAGGCCACCAGTTTCTTCAAGAATCCTGAAAACGCCGCTTCTCTCGACCTGACCCAATATGGCAAGAGCCTGAGCCACGGCACATACACCGTATCACTCCAGATTACCGACAAGAACGACAACATCAGTGAGCCTGCGAAGGTGATCTTCGACTTCGAGCAGATGAGGTTTGCGAATGCCGCCGGAACAGCAAATTATGCATCCACATCAGCCACCCTCAATCTTGACTACAATGGTTTGAATCCGGCCGACATCAGGTTTACTGCCCCCGACAAGAACGGCAACGATGCAGAAGTGAGAGTGGAAAGCTACAGCGAAGCAAACTCCACAAGAGCATTTGAAGCCAAGACATATACATATCATCTTACACTTCCCACACCAATGACCGGCAAGGAAGTGACAGTGAAAGCTTACAACAAGAACAACGACAAGCAACTTGGCACCGGCAAGATTTCACTGACTTCGACACCGAACTACAGCATCACGCAAGTGGATGCCTTCAGCAAGTTTGCCTACATGAAAGTGGATGCCGAAGTTTCAATTCTTCCAATCATCACTGAGAATATACGCCTTGACAACAACAATCTCTTCATCTACTCACGCGACACAGCCAACGGCATATTGACCGTAACCGGACCATTAGGCAACGACGGCAAGCCCACAGAACTTCAGCCGGGAAGAGAATACTCACCGCAGTATTCAATATTTGCAGGCGACTTCTCATACGGCAAAAGGACCACATTCAAGACAGAAACAATGTTGGATGTACCGAATGGAGAATTCTCCACACCGGGAGAGACCATAGAAAGTGGCAAAATAGATACCGGTGGAGAATATCGAGTCTCAGTGTTAGGAATAACAGATGACTATCAAAACTGGTCATCTTATTCATATACTTTACCATCCGGATGGGCAACCGTCAATGCCTTGACCACTTATTATACAAATAGCAATAACCGAAATACTTGGTTTGAGGTTCCATCGTCATGGGTAGATAGTAACGGACAAGCCGTAATGCGTAACGTTGGATACAACCACAATGGGACAGCTCCGGCAAGGACAGGAGGGAATATGAATAGAGAATATTATTGTGAAAATTCTCCATCTGACAGCCAGTTGGAAAAAGCTGCCGGTGAGATATTCTTAGGATCATATTCTTTCAATGGCTCAGCAACGCGCACAGACGGAATTGGCTTTGCAAGCAGACCATCAAGCATTTCATTCGAATACACATACGAATTAAAGGCTGGCAAAAGCGACAATGGTTATGCTTACGTTGAAGTATGCGATGCTTCCGGCAACAAGATTGGCTCAGCAGAACCATTCGCCATACCGGAAACGAGCAGCATTACACAAAAAACAATAAACATAACCTACAATAAATTTGGTGGCAGCGCAGCATTCCTGAAGATTGGATTCAAGAGTTCGAATCAGACCACTCCCCCAATTTATATTCCTACAGGAAGCGAGCTGGACGAAGATGTTAAAAATATACGAAGTGATAGTAGCAAGACTATTGCTACGAACACGTACAAGGCGGTTGCGACCGGGTCTGTGCTGACCATTGACAATGTGAAGGCCAACTATACGCTGCCAATTGCTAACACAGCCAAAGCACCAAAACGTAAAGCCACCACTAAGAGAAAATAAACCATGAAACACAATATATTCTATTCAATATTGGCAGCCACATCGGCAATCATCGGTTTGTCGGGCTGCGAGAAAGAGAGTATCTTCAACCCTTCGCAGGAAGAAGGTCAACTCGACTGCCGTTCGCTGAACGTTGACTATATCAACAGCGGCCGACAGACACGTGCCGACAACGTCAACTTGGGAGACTTCGATGTATATTTCATCAAGACAGAGACCGGCGACACTGTAAAGACATATAAATATGCCGACATGCCGGAGATGGTGACTCTCCCGAAGGGCGACTACCGGGCAGAGGCCGTATATGGCGACAATCCTATTGCCCAATGGGATTCGCCCTACTACAAGGGCAACTCCACATTCAGTATCACACCGGGCAAAATCACCGAAAACATAGACCCTGTGGAATGTGAACTCAGCAATATCCGTATCCGTGTCAATATTGATGACCTCGGACTCGGAATTGTCGGCGATGATGCCAAGGTAGTGGTAAAAGTCGGTAATCAGGGAAGCCTGACCTACGACAAAAGCACCAACAACAGGTCAGGATTCTTTAGATACATCACCGACAGCCATTCCATAACCGCGACATTCTCCGGCACTGTGGATGGAGTGTATGTGGATGGTATCACGCGTGCATACGACAATGCCGCCGGAGGTAATTCCTACGTAATCAACTTCACCATCACCAAACCGGATGAGATAGAACCGGGCGGCATACAGATTGGCGATGACAACAACAGCGGTATTTTTGTGGATGCCACAATCTCCATCAAGGATGAGAATATTGTCATAGATCCCGACGACAGCAACAATGACGGAGAAATAAAAGATGACATGCGCCCTGTGGAAGAGCCGCTTCCGAACAATCCCGGAAACGACAATCCGAATCAGGGAGGCACAACAGAACCCGGTAACACAGAGAATCCCGGAGGCGATGATCCCGCACCCGCAGTCAAGGGACCACAGATTATACTTCCAGAAGGTCAAGATTTAGGTAAGCCATGGCATGTAGATGCTACAAGCGTAGTTGCATTTACCGTGACAAGTGAAACAGGAATAACCGAATTCCTAATTAACATCGATTCAACAACTTTGACACCCGATGAACTTGAAGGAGCAAATTTGTCAGCCAACCTTAATCTGATTGAGCCGGGTGAATTTGAAGAAGGACTTATAGATCTTCAATTTCCTGTGAAAGATGATGTCAAGGGTCAAACTTCTGTATCTTTTGATATAAGCGGGTTCATTCCATTGCTCAATATTTTAGGATCCGGTTCGCACAAATTCAATCTAACAATATCTGATCAAAGTGGGACAACCCATGGAACTATCTGGCTTGAAAATTGATACTATCACAACTCTAAAAACGTAAAATTAAAATGAAAAGACAAATTTCAAATATACTGACAGGAGTTGTGGGAGTCACGTTGACAGCGGGACTTTGGAGCTGCTCCGCCGAAACTCCCTTCGACAACGATGGAGTCGGGACTGTGCATCTTCGCACAGTGGTAAACACTATCACTACACGTGCCGAAGATGAAACCAACACCAACGACCGCGAGCAATACCTCCGCGACAAATGCGTTGTGTATATATCCGATGAGAACGGTCTTGTATATAAAGAAGTGGGGCTTGACAATGTGAAACCCGCCATATCTCTCAAAACAGGCCATTACGTGGCCGAGGCATGGTCGGGCGACTCCGTGACAGCTTCTTTCGACAAGATGTTCTTCAGAGGTTACCAACCGTTTGATGTGACAAAGGGAAGCGAAAGCAACGTGGTGGTGGATTGCAAAATCAGAAATGTGGTGGTTTCCATAAATACAGAGACCATCAACAGCGAACTTATCAAAGACTACAAAGTGATTGTTAAGAACACGCGTGGCAGTCTTGAGTTCACCCCTGCAAATGCAGTCACCGACCGAGGATATTTCATGATGCCCAACAAGGATAACAAACTTGACTACACCATAGAAGTGACACGCAAGGATGGAGAGACAGTACCCGTGAGCGGCAGCATCGAAAATGTGGAAAGTGCCCACCAATATATCCTCAACTTCACCTACGACAACATCACCGCAGGTGGTGGCGGCTCAGGATATGTGATGTTTGAAATAAAAATCAAGGATGAAGACCTGACCACCGGCAACGTATCCGTGCCATCAGCACCCACAGTGACCGGAGTTGAGTATGACATCGAGAAACAGCTTGTATATACCGGAGAGGAAGAAATCCCCAATGAACTTGCAGTGAAAGTGTGCGGATTCGGCAACGGCCTCAATGAACTGAAGATAGACAGCAATTCCGATTTTGCCTTCGGGGAGTCGGCATCCTACTATCAGAAGAACCTTGAGCTGAACATCAACATGCTTCAGACCGGAGGAGAGAATATCGACAACTACAACCATGCAGGCATCTCTTGGGTGGCAGCAAAATACAACAGCACCACCGACATCACCACCGCCTATCTGAAATTCTCCCAGGATTTCATTCGCAATCTGTCGGCAAGAGACGATGAGCATGTGATAAACATCAGGGTTACAGATGCCGCCAACCGTACCACCATCAAACCCATCCGCATAGCCCGCAGCGGGAATGCTATCCATTATGATGACCCAATCGTGGTGCAACCGGTTGACACGGAGTCCAACCCGATGAGTGTGACAGGCACCACAGCCACCCTTACCTTCACACTTGGAGATGACTATGAAGGGACACCCGGAGTGGAATACCGCAAGGAAGGAGACACTGATACATCATGGACTTTTGTGGCGGCCAATTCCAGCTCAAACGCACCCCGACGGACACTACGAAAAGCACCATCAGTTAACAGCGTAACAATTACAGGACTTGAAACCGGCACCACATATCAGTATCGCGCATGTTGCGGCGATTTCCACAGCGAGGATATCATGACACTCACTACCGAGGATAAATTCATCATACCCTATGCGAATATGGAAACCTGGAATTCATTTAAAATTGCAGGTACAAATGATTGCACATTGCCCGGAACATCGGCAGATGAATTCTGGGGAAACGGGAATCCGGGGTCAATGACTATGAATGTAACATTGACTCAGGCAAGTTCGGATATGTTCACATCCGGTCAGCAAAGTGCCAAGCTTAGATCCCAATTTGTCGGATTAGGCGGATCTGTAGGCAAGTTTGCTGCGGGAAACCTTTTTGCCGGAACATACTTAGAGACTCAAGGGACAGACGGACATCTTACGTTCGGTCGTCCATACAATGGAAGTCATCCTCAGGCACTTAGGGTTATGGCCAACTATCGTCCGGGTACAGTGAACAAAACTGCCTCAGAAGCTCCATTAATTGTAAAAGGAGATCTTGACATTGGCCAGATATATATAGCACTGACAACTGATCCAATAGAAATATTCACAAAAAAAGCAACAAGAAAATTGTTTAATCCTGATGATCCGGAAGTATTGGCATACGGCGAATATACATTCAATAAGGAAAGCTATGGCCCTGACGGACAATTGAAAGAACTTGTGATTCCGTTTAATTACTATGACAAAGCTAAGGAAAAAGGCAATAAGCCAGCTTACATAGTAATAGTATGTTCAGCCTCAAAGTTTGGTGACTACTTCTGTGGAGGAGAAGGATCAACGCTATATCTTGATGACTTCGAACTTGTATATTGATATAGGTAACGCAAGAAATATTTGTGCATTTTTCACAAGGCGTCCCTCCGGGACTACGGTGCTTCTGTATGGCATTCCCCGGACTTGAAGTCCGGGGTTTTCACACAAACCAGCCCTCCGGGCTGCAATGACAAATGCACAATCACATTGTGAAAACACTACAGAATAGTACAAAGGGGACGCACCGCGACCACGGCGCGTCCCCTTTCCACGGAAAGACACATTACTCAAAGTAAAATTCTTTCGATTCCACTTATTTTCCAGCCTATTTTCCTGATGTAAAATTTTATCATTTCTTAAAATTTTGCTATCTTTGCATTCTAACCACAAATACGGTACAAACCAATACATAGTAAAATTTGTATTAATATTAAAATAATTAATATGCAAACAGTGTCAGCACGTGAATTCCGGAGCAACCAGGGTAAATACCTTACCGCTGCAAAAAATGGACATCCGGTCATGCTAAGATCCAAATATGGCAATTTCCAGTTAGTTCCCATACAAAATGAGGACTCGCTAACTTCACGTATATGTAAAGGATTGAAAGAAGTAAAAATGATAGAAGAAGGCAACTTGCCACGAAAAACTTTGCAAGAACTCATAGATGAACTTTGAAACGCTTACCATACCTCACTTCGACAAAGAGATCAAGGCACTATCAAAAAAATATCGTTCAATAAAAGATGATCTAATATCCCTTAGAGAATCGCTGCAGGAAAATCCTTTTCAAGGCACAGAACTAAGTCCGGGCATTAGAAAAATCAGAATGGCGATAACATCAAAAGGAAAAGGGAAATCTGGAGGGGCGAGAATTATAACATATACAGTATTTGTATCTGAATTGAATGGCAGAGTATATCTTCTTGATATTTATGATAAATCCGATTATTCTACAATTGAAGTAAATGTGATTAAATCATTGATTTCAGAATTGGGATTATAAGATAAGAATGAAGAAACTAACCATATTGCTAACAACGCTTTTCACGCTGGTGGGAATACTAACAGTCCGGGCCGAGGAGTTTGAGCCGGACTTCGAGTCGGTATGCTTTGTGCCCAAGGGGCAATGGATCACCGGAGTGAGCGTATCCTACAGCCAATCGACACAAAACAACTACCAGTTTTTAGTGCTGGAAGATATAACCGGTGACACTTATAGCCTGAAGGTATCGCCCATGCTGCTTTTCACATTCAAGAACGACCTTGCGGCAGGCGGCAAATTTGGCTACAACCGCAGTCTTACAAAACTGGAGAACGCCGACATAGTATTTGATCCTGAGACAAACTACAATGTGGACCATCTCTACCGTCTTGCCCACAACTACTATGGCATGGCAGTGATGCGCAACTATTTCTCGCTCGGGAAATCGAAACGATTTGGCATCTTCACCGAAACCCAGTTTGAGGTAGGCGGAGGCCAGGCAAAAATAATGACAGGTCTCGGAGAAGACCTTTCAGGCAGCTATGAGAAAAGTTTCAATGTAGGGATTGGTCTTGCCCCGGGCATGGCAGTGTTTCTCAACAATTTCACCGCCCTTGAGGTAAACGTGGGAGTGTTAGGGTTTGAATACAATCACATCACGACACTCACCGACCAGATATATGATGCGCATATAAAGACAAAAAGCGCCATCTTCCGCATCAATCTGTTTTCAATAAATTTCGGCGTAGCATTCTATCTATAAGTCATGAAAATAAGGAGCATAATATCAACATGTATAGCAGTGGCATTATCCACACTGCCAGTGGCTTCCGACATTCATGCCTCAGAGATGCCGAAGCCGGAACCTCTCCCCCACCCCACCGAAGAACCAAACGACACGGTGATAAGCGGAGCCACTAAAAGCGTGATAGAGACATTCGGAGAACTCAGCCGCACGGCTTCAAAGCTTTCCGAGACAGCATTGAAACTCCTGCAGGCACAGGAGGAAATAGACAACCGCAGAGAGGAATCCACCCAACAAAGGAGGAGGAAGCAAACAAAGCAACCGGATGACCCATACGGAAGGAGAAACAAACAAAACACCGGACGACCAGACAGAATAAAGAATGAGACTATAAGAAAGGTTTATATAGAAAACGATCCGGAGGAGGAGGTTTACTCTGATGAAATTGAAGAAGAGGTTTACACCGGCCCACGTGTATTCATAAGTGATGAAACAGAACCTTATATCGAAGAGACACCGCAGACAACCATCTTCGAAGGTGACCACACAACGACCCCACACGTATTCATAAGCGAGAGTGAGGACACCTTCACTGAGGAAAACCACGCAGAGGATACCGCCACATCAAAGGCCGACCGAATGAAATCTCTTTGGGATCTCCAGCCAGAGGGTGCAGAGGGGGGACATTATGTATGGGTGCCCGATGGCCAGACCTACATCCCCATGACAAAAGAAAACAGCGGTGAGCCGGATCTCAAGGAACTGACATATTGGCATGGCGACTCCATTCCGCTTGCAATTCCCTCAAAACGATTCGGCAGGTATGACCGCAAACTCTACAACTGGCTCATCTATCCCAAAGGCCAATGGCACATAAGCCTATCAGCCAACTACGGGGAACTAACCACCGATGACTCCGAAATACTATCTCTGCTTAAAGACATAGACATAGGAGGAAAGATCTATAGCATCAAGCCTTCGGTGAGCTACTTCTTCAAGCATAATATATGCGCCGGCATACGCCTTGCCTTTACAAGAGGTGAACTTGGCATCGACAACTTCAAGGTGGATGTGGATGAAGACATCAACTTCAATCTCCACGATGTGAAGTATAGCAGCGACAGCTATGCCGCCGCCATATTCCTTCAGCAGCATTTCGGGCTGAGCCGACGCGGCAGATTCTCAGTATATAATGAAGTTGAACTTGCCTACGGCATGGGAAGCAAGCATTTCATACGTCCTTTCGACGGGGAGATGAGAGACACTCGCACAAAGACCAACAGTTTCAACATAAACTACTCTCCCGGTGTGAGCATCATGGTGATGAAAAATGCTGCATTCAACCTGTCGTTTGGCATATTCGGTTTCCACCTCCAGAATGAGAAGCAGTGGGAGAACGGAGAGGAAAGCGGCAACCGCTTCACGAGTGGCATCAATTTCCGCTTCAACATCTTCAACATCAACTTTGGAGTGTCGATCATAATATAGTGTTTAAGGTTTAGGGTTTAGGGTTTAATTTATCGGTATCTGACATATAAAGTTTAGGAGGAATAAAGATAAATTAACATCGGGAAAGGGGCTGGAAGCCCCTTACACAGGAGGAAAACCGATGATTTCGGTGATTAATTTAGTGAAATTAAGTTTAATTTATCGACAAGGTTTAATTTGCAGAGATTGATATAGGACATAAGACATGGCAAGGCATATATCATACATAATAAATATACAGTATTATCTACTTTTGGCGAGCCTGATGATGGGCCTGGGAGGATGCATTGAGAATGACATTCCGTATCCGCATCTGCAGCAAAACATACTTGTGCTTGAGGCAGGCGGGGAATTGCGTCCTGCCCGGATAGACTCCACCAACCTGACCGCCACCATTTTCCTGGATGAGCAAACGGATATCCAAGCCGTGCAATTCACCGAATTCAAATATTCAACCGATGCGATATGCGACAAGGATCTGCTTGACGGCACCTGGGATCTTTCCGTCCCAATCACAGTGGAACTGTCGCGATTCCAAAGTTACCAGTGGATGATATCTGCAGAACAGGAAATCGACAGGTATTTCACCATAGCCGGACAAATCGGCGAAACGATATTGGATGCCGTGGGCCGGCGCATCATTGTCAACGTGCCGGAAAGTGCCAATCTGTCATCGCTTGAGATAACCTCCATCAAACTTGGTCCGGCAGGTATAACCACACTCGACCCTTACTACCGTGCAGGCAGTGTCATCAACCTGTCGTCGCCCAAACGCATTGAGGTGACGGCATGGGGGCGCACGGAAGACTGGACCATTTATGCCCAACGCACAGCACAGGTGGTATCCACCACGGCTGTTGACCCATGGAGCATGGTGGTGTGGGCATACGGACAGGGACCGGCTGAGGCTGACAATTATTTTGAATACAAAGAGAGCGGAGCCGCAGGCTGGACAGAAGTATCGAGAGCCGACATCACAAAAAAAGAAGGAGCTTTCAGCTGCTGCATAAAGCATCTGAAACCACTCACCACATACGTGGTGCGCAGCCGAAGCGGAGAAAACATAGGCAATGAGATGACCGTGACGACTCAGGCCACAGAGGTCCTTCCTGACGGAGACTTCGAACAGTGGTGGAAAGATGGAAAGATGTGGTGCCCCTGGGATGAAAACGGCACACAATTCTGGGATACCGGCAACAAGGGAGCCACCACACTCGGAGAAGCCAATGTGTCGCCATCAGATTATGTCCCTGCCGGACTAAGTGGGAAATCGGCTGAACTAAAGACAGAGTTCAAGGGTATCGGCAGCATCGGAAAACTTGCAGCCGGGTCTATATATACAGGCAAATACGTGAAAACCGACGGCACCAACGGAATACTTGATTTCGGACGGCCATGGACAGTGCGCCCAACAAAGTTGCGCGGATATTATCAATACACCACAGGCGACATCAACTACAGCAACAAGGAGATGGAATATCTCAAGGGACGACCCGACACTTGCTCCATCTACATTGCTGTGACTGACTGGACAGCACCATACGAGATCCGCACGAATCCCAACAACCGCCAGCTCTTCGACAAGAACGCAAGTTATGTAATTGGCTACGGGCAACTTGAGCGTGGTTCTTCAATGAGCGGATACGAGGATTTTGAGATAACGCTCGAATACCGGAGCACATCCATACAGCCAAGCTATATAATGATTACCTGTGCGTCGTCGAAATATGGTGACTATTTCACCGGATCAAATTCTTCGGTGCTGTATGTGGACCAGCTATCGTTGGATTACGACTATTAAGGTGAAAAAAATTTGGCGGTGTGAGGATTTTTCATTAACTTTGGGTGTTAAAGTAGAAGTAACTATAAAAACTCACAAAAATGAAAAGAATGAACTTATTGAAAATATTCGCACTTGCAGCCATACTCAGCACATCGTGCAGTTCCTACGCGAGCCAATCGTCCTCACCAGACCTTAAAAGCATCCTCGGAGGCGCCGGAGGCGCGATAGGCAACATCGTGGAAGGCATTTTTGCAAAAAGCGACCTCACGGTGGCTGATATAGCCGGACAATGGACAGCCAACGGGAGCGCCGTGACATTCAAGTCGGACAACATGCTGAAAAAGGCAGGCGGCATTGCAGCAGCCGGAGCCGTGGAGTCGAAACTTGACGAATACTATAAGAAATATGGGCTCAACAATTTGGTGTTCACGGTCAACAACGACAGCACTTTCAGCCTTGCATTTAAGAAAATCTCACTCAAGGGTACCATCTCAGTCAAGGAGAAGGGTGTGTTCACACTGAAGTTTACAGCTTTCGGCACAATGAGCCTCGGAAGCATGGACGCATACGTGGAGAAAACCGGCAACAACCTTAATCTTATGTTTGATGCAGATAAAATAAAGAGCATCATATCATTTGCGGCCACCCTCAGTGGGAGTAAGCTTGCATCTACAGCCGACAAACTGCTGCAGCAATATGATGGTATCTGCATGGGCTTCAAGATGACCAAAACCGGCAATGCCTCAGGCACAACCGACACCAAGAGCGAAACCGACGCACAAAGCACCGGTCTTGACGCACTGAAAGGACTTTTCAAAAAATAAGAACCGATTACCAAGGGAGAGCCCTTGGTAACGGAACGGCTTCGCTCTACCGGAATGAGGCACCGATGACCAAGGGCAAGCCCTTGGTAACGGAACAGCTTCGCGCTACCGGAATGAGACTCCGATGACCAAAGGTGAGCCCTTGGTAACAGAACAGCTTCGCGCTTTGGCAGGAAAAACAATTATATAAAATAAATTTCAGAGATAGATATGTTTTCAGGTATTGTAGAAGAGGCGGCGGAAGTGGTCCGCATCGAGAGAGAAGGCACAAATGTGCATCTGACAATTAAGTGCTCATTCGTGGATGAACTGAAAATAGACCAGTCTGTAGCCCACAATGGAGTTTGCCTCACTGTGGTGAAAATAAGCGATGACGGCACTTATACCGTGACCGCAGTGCAGGAAACCCTTGACCGCTCTAATCTCGGAGACTTGAAACCCGGTTCGCTGGTGAACCTTGAACGCTCCATGAAAATGGACGGCAGGCTTGACGGACATATTGTGCAGGGACATGTGGATACCACCGCGGTATGCACCGGAGTGGAGCCACTCGAAGGAAGCTGGTATTATTCATTCAAATATGACTTCAAGCCGGAACTCGCAGAGAAAGGATATGTCACTGTGGAAAAGGGTTCAATCACGGTCAATGGAGTATCACTCACAGTGTGCGATTCGGAGGCAGACAATTTCCGCGTGGCCATCATACCCTATACCCACGACCACACCAATTTCTGCCGGATAGAAAAGGGGACCAAAGTCAATCTTGAATTTGACATCATAGGCAAATACATAGCAAGGATAAGCAATCTTTCAAAATAATTTTGAATGGGGAATTTTGAATTTTGAATAATTTGCCGATTGCATCATACTCACCAAAATGACAACTGCGATAACGAAAGTTAATGAAAGCGATAACATTACCAGAATGTGTGACCAGTAATTTGCCGACGGCGAGAAGCCGGCGGCAAGGCAGACTATTCGTGCTTCTTGGAGGCAACGGTAGTGGCAAATCATTATTCATGAACGAAATACGCCTACTCAACAATGACAATGTGCATGCCATTTCCGCAGTGACAGGTGGTATTCCGGGTCGCGTCACGGCCTCGCTCAGACATCTGATGACCGAGATTGCCACCGATGAAGAGCAATCCCCATTTGAAACCCTCAAGACCATCTGGGAAGAGACATTTCCCGGCAACCGAATCAAAGTGACCGACGGAAAGATTCGGATCACCAACCGCTCTGGCAAAGACTCAATATCACTTATGACATTGAGCCGAGGGGAAAAATCCGCCTTATACTATATAGCCGCCTCCCTATTGGCGCCAAAGGATGCCCTGATTTTAGTGGATTCGCCAAGTCTGTTTCTGCATCCCACGGCTGTGGGACCACTCTGGGACCGCATCGAGCGTGTAAGACGCGACTGCCGCTTTGTATATGACACTAACGACACCAACTTCGTGGCCCGCCAAAACCGAAGTACCGCCATCTGGATAAAAGATTATGACGCTGCAAGCCACTCATGGCAGTATCAGGTGATTACCAACGGAGACCTTCCCGACGAGATTTTCCTTGAGATGATGGGAAGCCGGCGACCGGTGCTCTTCACGGAAGGTGACACAGCCCACAGCATAGACATCCGGCTCTACAGCATGGTGTTTCCGGAATTTACCGTCAAGCCACTCGGGAGTTGTGACAAAGTGATTGAGTCAACCCGCACCATGCTCTCACTCCGCACCATGCACCACATAGAAAGCTACGGACTTGTGGATAGAGACCGACGAAGCGATGAGGAGGTGGGATATCTCAGGGCCAAGCACATTCTGGTGCCAGAAGTGGCAGAAGTGGAAAACATTTTCCTGTCTCCGGGCGTTGTGGAGACAATGGCAGAGATACGCGGAAAAAACAGTAAGAAAGTGCTCAAGGCTGTGCGTCAGGAAGTGATGCACAAGTTTGAGCAGATGCTCGATGACCAGGCTCTTCAGCACACACGTCACCGGATGAAGCGTGATGTCGAGAGGAAAATAGACGCCCGTTTCACATGTATCACAGCACTTGAGCTCCACATCAAAAGTCTGATCAAGAAACTACGGCCACGCGATGTATTCGACCATTTGCGTGCAGAATTCCGAAAGATGGTGAAGGGAGGAGACTACGAAGGAGTGCTGAGAGTATTCAACCACAAACCGATATTAACCGGGAGCTGCGCTCCGAAGTTACTTGGATTCTCGAACTCAGACGACTACATCAACGGGGTGGTATCGGCGCTTAAACATGGCGATGAAAAATCCGAAAGACTTAGAGAAGAGATAAGGAAACTCTTTGCCTGAAAAAATACGGTGGCTAAAGCCACCGATTCCATGCTAAGACTCGGAAGCAGACTCGTTGGAATTTTTAATTTTTGATATTTAATTTTAAATACTAATGTATAATGGCTCGCAAGAAAAAACTTGAAATTCTCCGCAACGACCCATGGCTTGAACCCTTTGAGGCAGCCATAGTCGGAAGGCACGAAGATGTGAAAAAGAAACTTGAGGACATCACATCAGGCACCAACGGCAGCCTTACAGATTTTGCCAACGCTTACAAATATTTTGGCTTGCACAAAGAAAAAAAGGGATGGGTATTCCGTGAATATGCCCCAAATGCGACCGGCATCACACTAATCGGCACATTCAACGGTTGGACACCCAGCCCCGAATACGACCTAAAGAAAATAGACAACGGCACATGGGAGATACACCTTGAGGCCGACCAGCTCCATGACGGGGACCTATTTAAGATGCTCGTGAGATGGGAAGGAGGAGAAGGAGAACGCATTCCGGCCTACGCCACAAGGGTGGTGCAGGATGACAAGACAAAGATATTCAGCGCACAGGTGTATGCGCCGAAAAGACCATATAAGTTTAAGGTGAAGGATTTTGTGCCCGACACCAAACCGCTGCTCATATATGAATGCCATATCGGAATGGCACAACAGGAAGAGAAGGTGGGCACATACGATGAATTCCGTACAAAAGTGCTTCCGCGCATAGCAGCCGACGGCTACAATGCCATACAGATAATGGCAATACAGGAACATCCCTATTATGGTTCTTTCGGATACCATGTAAGCAGTTTCTATGCAGCTTCGAGCCGCTTCGGCACTCCCGATGACCTTAAACGCCTCATTGACGACGCCCATGAGATGGGTATCGCGGTGATAATGGATATAGTCCACAGCCACGCTGTCAAGAATGAAGTGGAAGGTCTTGGAAGACTCGACGGCAGTTATGACCTTTATTTCAACAAAGGAGACCGCCGCGAACATCCCGCTTGGGACTCACTGCTGTTCGACTATGGCAAGAATGAAGTGCTTCACTTCCTGCTGAGCAACTGCAAATTCTGGCAGGAGGAATATCAATTTGACGGATTCCGATTTGATGGAGTGACCTCCATGCTCTACTATGACCATGGCTTGGGCAAGGCATTCGGCAGTTATCAGGATTACTACGACGGTGGTCAGGACAAAGATGCAATAGTATATCTCACGCTTGCCAATCTCCTGATACATGAGGTCAACAAACATGCCATCACTATTGCCGAAGAAATGAGCGGCATGCCGGGACTGGCAGTGAAATTTGAGTCGGGCGGCATAGGCTTCGACTACCGTATGGCCATGGGTATTCCAGACTATTGGATAAAGATGATAAAGGAAAAGAAAGACGAGGACTGGCACCCGACATCAATATTCTGGGAACTCACCAACCGCAGGGCCGACGAAAAGACAATCTCTTACTGCGAGAGCCACGACCAGGCACTCGTAGGCGACAAGACCATCATCTTCCGCCTTATCGACAAGGAGATGTACTGGCACATGATGGTGGGGGATGACAACTATACGGTGGAACGCGGTATGGCACTCCACAAGATGATACGCCTTGTGACACTTGCCACAATCAATGGCGGGTACCTCAACTTCATGGGTAATGAGTTTGGACATCCAGAATGGATAGATTTCCCAAGAGAGGGCAACGGATGGAGTCATAAATATGCCCGTCGCCAATGGGATCTTGTTGACAGAGAGGATCTGAAATATAAATTCCTGAATGCCTTCGACAACGGCATGATTGGCATTGTCGATAAGCAATACAATTTCCAGGCAAAACCGGTGGAGAAACTTTGGGAGAAAGATGATGACCAGGTGCTTGCATTCAAGCGCGGCGACCTTATATTTGTATTCAACTGGAGTCCGAACAAATCGTTTGACGGATACGGATTCCTTGCACCGGCCGGAGAATATGAGGTGGTGCTTGATTCCGATTCAAAGGAATTCGGCGGCTTCGGACTTGTTGACGACAGCGTGCATCACTTCACGACACCCGATCCCCTCTACACCCCTGCCGGCAAGGGCTGGCTTAAGATGTATCTGCCGGCAAGGACAGCACAGGTGCTGAAAATGGTTAGGACGAGGAAGAAGAGCAAGTAATGACCCGGAGCAAGCTCCGGGTAACGGAACAGCTTCGCGCCAAAGGAATCATTTCGAATATTAAGACATGGGAAAGATAACGATAGCGATTGATGGATACAGTTCGAGCGGCAAAAGCACAATGGCCAAGCAGCTCGCCAAAGAAATCGGATATGTGTATGTGGATAGTGGCGCGATGTATCGCGCCACTACCCTATTTGCCATCAGACATGGCATGACCGACAGCGATACAAAAAAAGTGAATGAGGAGGCCTTGGTCAAGTCACTCCCCGAGATTCACATTTCATTCAATCTTCAACCTGACGGCACACAACATACAATGCTCAATGGAGAGGATGTGGAAAAGGAAATTCGTGGCATGGAAGTCAGCGGATGGGTCAGTCCGGTGGCTGTCATACCTGAAGTGCGCCATTATCTTGTGGAATTGCAACAGCAATATGGCAAAGACAAGGGTATAGTGATGGATGGACGTGATATCGGGACCACAGTCTTTCCGGATGCGGAGATGAAGGTGTTTGTCAACGCGAGTCCCGAAGTCAGAGCGCAACGCCGATATGAAGAACTGAAAGAAAAAGGGACTCCGGCCGACTATGAAGAAGTGCTCGCCAATATAAAAGAACGGGACCATATCGACACCACACGCAAAGAATCACCTCTGCGCAAAGCTGACGATGCTTTTGTGCTGGACAACGACAATCTGACGCGCGAGCAACAGATGGAGGTTTTGAAAAATCTTTTCTTTGAAAAGATTTTTCTAAACAAGTAATAAGTAAGAAGTAATAAACAGTAAGTAATAAGTGGATGAAATCAGATGGCGAAGATTGAGATAGACAGCGGAAGCGGATTTTGCTTTGGCGTCACCACAGCTATCAGCAAGGCAGAAGAGGAACTTGAACGCTCAGGTGTGTTGTATTGCTTGGGCGACATTGTGCACAATGCGGGAGAAGTGGAGAGACTACGAAAGAAGGGTCTCATCACTGTGGATCATGATGAATTTGCCAAACTTCATAATGTCAAGGTTCTTCTGAGAGCCCACGGGGAGCCTCCTTCCACTTACGAGACAGCCAAGCGCAACAACATAGAGATAATAGATGCCACTTGTCCGGTAGTGCTTCAACTACAGAAGAGAATCAAGGATGCCCACTCCAAATCGCTTGATTCAAAGAGTGATAATGACAAGAAACCACTTATCATCATCTACGGCAAGCCAGGCCATGCCGAAGTCAATGGACTTGTAGGCCAGACGGAAGGAAGTGCTGTAGTGATACAGGACAAGTCCGATCTCGACAATCTCGACCTATCAAGAGACATCTGGCTATATTCACAGACCACCAAATCCATTGAGGGATTTCAGGAGATCGTGGCTGAAATAAAAAGGAGGAAGACAGGAGGCAGTTTCCAGTGGTTTGACACTATATGCCGTCAGGTCGCCAATAGAATGCCTAAGATGCGTGAGTTTGCAGCGAGTCATGACGTGATACTCTTCGTGAGCGGAGCCAAAAGCAGCAATGGCAAGGTGCTTTATGCACAATGCCGCGAAGTGAATCGCAAGACCTACCTGATAACCGATGAGACAGAACTCAATCCCCAATGGATAGAAGGAGCAGAGAGCATCGGAATCTGCGGAGCCACATCCACCCCGCGATGGCTGATGCAGAGAGTGGCGGAGGCGTGTGAAATAATTGAGAATTGAGAATTGAGAATTGAGAATTAATGCTTTGTGGTAATCTTTAATTTGGTGGCAACAGATGGTGTATAATGATGAGTATTGGATGCGGGAGGCACTGAAAGAGGCCGAACTGGCATTTTGCGAAGATGAGATTCCGGTCGGGGCTGTAGTGGTATGCAACAATAGGATAATCGGACGGGGACACAACCAGACCGAGCGTCTGGTGGATATGACAGCACACGCCGAGATGCTTGCCATCACAGCGGCCCAATCGAATCTTGGTGGCAGGGTATTACCGGAATGCACACTGTATGTCACCGTGGAACCATGCTACATGTGTGCCGGAGCAATCGGTTGGGCTCGCCTTGGGAAAGTGGTGTGGGGCGCTGATGACCACAAGAAAGGATTCCATTCCTTCTATGCCGGCAAAAGTCCGCTTCACCCTAAGACACAGGTTAGTACAGGGGTTCTTGCCGATGAGTGCTCAGAAATTATGACATCTTTCTTCAAGAAGAAACGGCAAGGTTTGTAAATCGGTGTCCTACGGACACCTTTTGTCTTTATTGATTCTCCGGGCACACATCCACTACGTTCCGGTGTACCCGGTTAATACTAAATCGGCCTCCTGCGGAGGCGCAACGCGATAGACTTCACTGAAATTTTACTACTGAATCAGCCTCCTGCGGAGGCTCAACGGACATAATATTTTGTGATATTTCAAAAATATTACAAAATTTTTACAAATTAATTTCATATATCCGAAATGTTTTGTTAAATTTGCACCCTAAGAAAACAAACAAGTAAAGAATATGCATATAAAACCGTGGATAGAGGCATTACGACTGAGGACACTTCCGGTGAGTATAGCCGGAGTTCTTGCCGGATGTGCCGTGGCTATGGCCTACGGCAATCTTGAATGGCTACCGGCACTCATCTGCCTTGTATTCGCCGTTTTGGCCCAGATTGTCAGCAATCTTGCCAACGAATACTATGATTACAAAAACGGCATTGACAAGAAAGGGCGCGAAGGATTTCGCCGAGGAGTGACAGAGGGCGACATAAAGCCGGCGTCGATGAAGCGGTTTATGTATATCCTCATGGCACTTGACTGTCTGCTTGGCTGCACTCTTATACATTGGGGAGGATTTTGGCTGATAGCAGTGGGGATTTTCATAGTGATTGCCGCCTTTGCCTATAGTGCCGGACCATGGCCCCTTTCCCATCATGGGCTTGGAGACGAACTTGTGGTGATTTTCTATGGAGTCATACCCGTCACACTTACCGCATACGTCCAATGCGGCGACTGGACCGGCGGCACCATGGCAAGTGTCACGGGCGAAATGTGGAAGATGGCCCTCATCGCATCTGTAGGCGTCGGACTTCTCGGCGACAATGTATTAACGGTCAACAATATCCGCGATGTCAAGGATGACCGCAAGGTGGGAAAACGAACCAAAGCCGTAATATTCGGTACAGGATTCATGAGAATTGCATATATCCTATGCTGCGTGGCAGGGTTAACACTTATCTGGTATGCCTTCCACGAAGCACTTCCCTGGTGGAACATAATAGGATACATCGGCATAGCGATATGGTATATTCCGCTTATATTGGCCCTTTACAAACATGAGGGTAAGAAGCTCAACAAGATTTTGAAATACACATCGCAGCAGT
Organism: Muribaculum sp.; assembly: GCA_023667055.1. Lineage (GTDB taxonomy): Bacteria > Bacteroidota > Bacteroidia > Bacteroidales > Muribaculaceae > Lepagella. The sequence continues at coordinate 281,170 of JAMPAV010000001.1, forward strand.
TGCTCACCGCAGTGATATGGACCATAGTGTGCGTAGCGGCCAATCATAACCAGATGATAGCGGAACACAATCCCAACTGTGTGCTACACAATCTATATCAGATGCTATTCTGACAGCAGTATCGCGCTAAAAAAAGACATAAAAAAGGATAAGACCATGGTCTTATCCTTTTTTATGTCTTTTTTGCGGCAATATATCAACAGTGATTTATTTGCTTGCAATGTGGTCGGATACAGTCAGAGAGTAGCGACCTTTGGCACGGCGACGAGCCAAAACCTTGCGGCCGTCGGCAGTAGCCATTCTTTCACGGAAGCCGTGCTTGTTGATTCTTCTGCGGTTGGAAGGCTGGAATGTTCTTTTCATATCTTTTTTGCTGTTTAAATTATTTCACGTAATTTTAGCAGCCGATAGAATTTGCCAGCCGCTAATATTCCCTTTCAGAGTGCAAAATTATAAAATCTATTTGAAATAGGCAAAAAAATCCAAGATTTTTCACAAATTCATCATTAAAAAATATCTTTTACCGCTTTATATACCTTAAAAATAGGTTTTTTTTTGTAATTTTGTAGTCTCAAAGCAAAAATATAAAACTTCAAAAGATATGATGAACGCTCAAGACATCAAGAACGGCACATGCATCCGCATGGATGGCCAGCTCTACTTCGTGATTGAATTCCTTCATGTGAAACCCGGCAAGGGCAACACCTTCATGCGCACAAAGCTGAAGAATGTGGTTGACGGCCGCGTACTCGAACGCCGCTTCAACATCGGTGAGAAACTTGAGGACGTACGTGTGGAACGCCGCCCCTACCAATATCTCTATCAGGATGGAGCCGACGACATCTTCATGGACAACGAGACCTACGACCAGGTGCCCATCAAGAAAGACCTCGTGACAGGAGCCGACTTCATGAAAGAAGGCGACACAGTGGAAGTGGTACGTGACGCATCCACCGACACAGTGCTTTTCGCAGAAATGCCAATCAAGACAAAACTCAAGATCACATATACCGAGCCGGGTCTTAAGGGCGACACTGCAACCAATACACTGAAACCCGCCACTGTGGAAACTGGAGCAGAAATCCGCGTGCCCCTTTTCATCAATGAAGGAGAAATCGTGGAAATCGACACCCGCGACGGCAGCTATGTGGGCCGAGTGAAAGCGTAAATTCAAAAATCCGGCGATGCCGGATTTTGAGGGTTATAAGGTTATAAGATTAAAGGGTTATAATCCGAAACATAATGAAATACGAGGGTCTTTTTTCAATCATAGTCCCGGTCTATAACAGGCCGGATGAAGTCAGCGAGCTTATGGCGAGCCTTGCCCGCCAGACCGACCATGGCTTCGAGGTGGTGATTGTGGAAGACGGAAGTACGATAAACTGCAAGGCGGAAGCGGAGCAATATTCTCCACAAGTCGCCTTGCAGTATTTTTATAAAGACAATGAAGGAAGGTCGCCAGCACGCAACTATGGAATGGATCATGCCCGGGGCGACTACTTCATATTTGTGGATTCCGACTGCATTCTACCTGAAAACTACATAGAGAGTCTCCGCAAAGCACTGTCGGCACATTGGGCAGATTGCTTCGGCGGTCCCGACGATGCCCATTCCAGTTTCACCGATACCCAAAAGGCAATAAATTTCGCCATGACCTCTTTCCTTACCACCGGAGGAATACGCGGAGGCAAGGTGCAGATGGAAAAATTTGTGCCGAGAACTTTCAACATGGGTTTTTCGCGAGAAGTGTATGAGAGAGTGGGGGGCTTCAGGGAAATGTTCAGCGAGGACATTGATATGTCAACACGCATCCGGCTTGCAGGATACTCGCCTCAGCTGATCAGAGATGTCAAGGTGTTTCACAAACGCCGTGGCAGTCTTGCCAAGTTCTGGCGCCAGGTGCACGTGTTCGGCATGTCGCGCATAACCTTACAACTGCTTTACCCGGGCAGCATGAAACTTGTGCACTGGGCACCTGCGGTTTTCGTGATGGGAGTGATTGCCATGATACTTGGAGCAATCTTCATATCTCCATGGTGTCTTCTCCCATTAGGAGTATATATTATTGCCTTATGGATTTCCGCAATAGCATCCACCAAAAGCCTTAAGGTAGGCACCATGGCTTTGGGAGCATCAATGGTTCAGTTGTTTGGATATGGCACCGGATTTATCCGTGCATACGTATGGAAAATACTACTGCGCCATGGCAGAGACGAGGAGCAGGAAATTAAAATGCGCAAGGGGAAATGACACGAGAAGATTTTGGCCTTGAGGCTCATGAACCTGAAGGAACAGCCACTTCAGGCAAGACTCTCACCATCAAAGATATGAGTGAAGAGGAACGTCCGCAAGAACGCGCTCTCACATACGGAATACATTCTCTTACCACAGCTGAACTTCTTGCGCTGATTCTAAGAGTAGGACAACCGGGAATGCCCATCACCGACCTATGCCGACAATTGATGAAAGACAACGAGAATTCTCTTCTGAGATTGGAAAGGCGTACGCGCGAGGAACTGATGCTCACAAAAGGTATAGGAAAGACAAAGGCACTGCAGGTGGAGGCCATTATGGAAATAATGCGCCGCTACCAGAGGGAAACGGTGGATTATGCATCAAGGAAAACCAAACGAATCACTTCATCAAAAGACATACATGAAAGGATGCGCAACCGCATCGCCAACCTTGACCACGAGGAGATTTGGGTGATTCTCCTCAACAACAAGAATGATATCATCAAGGAGTTCAAGGTGACAAGCGGCAGTGCAGTTGCGTCAATTTTCGACAGCAAGATGATCATCAAGCGGGCACTCCTGGAAAATGCCACGGCATTGGCAATGTGTCACAACCACCCCTCGGGCAACCTCATTTCATCGCCGCAGGATGACCAGATCACCCGAAAACTTCAGGAAGCCTGCCGCTCGATGGAGATCCGGATGGTAGATCATGTCATTGTCACCGTAGGCGGCTACTACTCCTACTCCGACGAAGGCCGTCTCTGACTCCACAACAGTCCGGACAAAAAAATCACTTTCTGACCAGCTTTTTTCATCTTAATAATTTGCAATATAGAATATATTTATTAAATTTGCGGCAGAGTTATCAACGTATTAACAGATTCCATTATGAATGCAATTTTAAATAGCACCCGCCGGAATAACAAAATGGCAAAGATGATGGCATGGATATTGTGTGCTTTTGCCCTGAGTAGCTGTCAGAACTCTGATGAGATTTCGATGCCTCAGTTGGCTGATGCGAATTGGGATGAGGTTCAGGGATCGATTACGCTCAACAAAGAATATCTGGAAGGAGCCACAGCCGAGTTTGCCGCTGTCCCTGGCAGTGACTCCGTATGTTTGAAATTGTCAGGAGTACACCCGACCGAAATCATAGAGATGAAAGTAGCCACAACCGAAAATGACAAGGGCGACATAGTATTCGAGGGTAAACAACTTACGAAATATACACGCGATTTGAAAGTCAACGGTATCTACAAACCGGCCAGTCACGATATTACAGCCACTGCAAAATCATCCGTGAAAATCGACATTGAATATAATGTACCCATTCAAAATATACATAGGACTTACTACATTGATTTCAATGGAGACAGTGGTTTCAGATATATCCGCGAAGCTGGCACATATCCCATGGCGAAAGTTGACATAGAAGGCCAACGAGACAGCTGCGAATTCATAAGCAGAATCATCAATACTGAATTAGCCAAGAATCTAACTTCGTTTAAGATAGAAATCGGATACAACGGGCAAATGGCTTTGACATATACCACATCGGACTCGGAAAAACATGAGCAGGATTTTCGCTACTGGATAAGGACTGAGAAAATATCCGGCAATTATATTTTTGAGGTAGAAAATCCGGAGTTATTTTATGAATGTATCTTCAAAGCCTTCAACCTTAAAGACACACCGCTATATCAAACACAACCATACGTTGCGGAAAATGACATCGCCAGCCTGCTTCTTTTGGCAGATGATGACTATCGCGACAGAAAAATAATCTTCATAGACGATATTCATCACAATATCTTCAAGTATATCAACAACTCTTTCCAAGAAAAGGGTCTGTGGTCACTCTACGACAAACGATATATCGACCTGCTGTATAGCGGCGCGCACCATGCAGAAGACACACCTGACGACATGGCTGCCTTTCAAATGGCCAGATGGATGCTAAGCAACAGAGGAGTCAGTGAGCAATAAGGAGATATGGGAAATTATAAAAGGCACGCGGAGACGTGCCTTTTTTTATAGAGAAGTAGAGTTATGTCATCCATTAAACCAGTTTTGGAGGTCACCGAATGTTCCAATCGCGAAGAGCCAATAGATGATGATGAAAATCAGCACTAATGCTCCGAGCCAAATCCAGAGGCGGTTGCTGTTTCTGCTCCCCTCTTCCTTGCGGATACGGCCTTCTTCACGGAGTTTGCCTTCTTCACGCATCTCCTCGAAAGCCTTATCTTCTATTTTCTGTTTGTTTTCATTAGTATCCATAATTCACGCTTTTTAAGGTTTCTTTATTTTTATAAAAGAAACGCCCCGAAGGGGCGTTTGGTTCAAATTTTATTGAAAGAATCAGAGGTATCAGAGATATTGGAGATATCAGAGATATTGGAGATATTGGAGGACACCGATGACACCAAGCAATCAAAACGGAACTGAGTCGCCGGGAGAGTCCGGAAGCAAATCGATATCGGGATTTCCGCCGGGGAGCGGATCAGCAGCAAAACTGAAATTAGTGCCACCACCCTGCGAGAACTTCGAGGCCACAGATTCCGAACTGCCACCTCCACCATTCATCTTGGACTGGAACTCCATCTTCTTTCCTTCACCGGGTGCACCACCAATGGCCGCCTGCACCGCATTATATCCTTCCTGCCAGTTTTCAAACTTGGCATATTTTGAAACAAACCTCAACTTAACGTCACCCACGGCACCACTACGGTGCTTTGCCACTATCAATTCGGCAAGTCCACGGATATCGTTGCCCTGGGCATCCTCCCCACTCTTGGTGTAGTATTCCGGACGATGAATGAAACAAACGATATCCGCATCCTGTTCGATTGCTCCAGACTCGCGAAGGTCGGAAAGCACCGGCCGTTTGTCTTCACGTGTTTCAGTACTACGGTTTAGCTGGGACAGAGCAATAATCGGGATGTTGAGTTCCTTTGCCAAAGCCTTCAGCGACCGGGATATAGTGGAGACCTCCTGCTCGCGGCTTCCGAGCTTAAGACCTCCGGCGTTCATAAGCTGAAGATAGTCGATCATGATCATCTTCACACCATGTTCTCTAACAAGACGACGCGCCTTGGTGCGGAGTTCCGTTATACTAAGCCCCGGAGTCTCGTCAAGATAAAGGGGAGCCGAATAAAGATTCTTAAGGGAAGCATTCAGTCGATCCCATTCTTCATTGGAAAGTTGTCCACTCTTGATTTTCTCACCCTCCAGACTTGCCACGTTTGAAAGCAAACGTTTCACGAGCTGCACATTAGCCATCTCAAGGGTGAAAATCGCCACCGGAGTTGAGTGATTGACCGTCATGTTTTTCGCCATAGACAACACGAATGCAGTCTTACCCATGGCAGGACGCGCGGCAATAATGATGAGGTCGGAATTCTGCCATCCGGAAGTCATGCGGTCAAGTTCGGTATATCCAGTGGCAAGACCTGAAAGACCGGATGATGAGTTGGCGGCATTCTGAATTTGCTCAATCGCGAGGTTTATGACAGGGTCAATCTGCGTCACCTCACGTTTTATCTGATTTTGTGATATGTCGAAGAGAAGAGCCTCAGCCTCCTGAAGGAGATCATCGATGTCATTGCCCTCATCAAAAGCCTTGGTCTCGATATTGGTGGCATACGAAATAAGGCGACGTGCCAAAAATTTCTGCGCTACAATCTTTGCATGATACTCCACATTGGCAGCAGAATAGACATTGGAAGTGAGCCGAGTTATTTTTATCGGACCGCCAATCTCCTCCAAATCGCCATTGACACGGAGCTGCTCCACCACAGTGAGCATGTCGATAGGTCGCTGGGAGAGACCAAGCTGGGATATGGCATTGAAAATTTTCTGGTGAGCCGGGTCATAAAATGAATCAGGGGTAAGGATGTCGCATACATTCATGTAGGCATCCTTCTCAATCATGATAGCACCGAGCACGGCCTCCTCGAGATCTGTGTCGCGCGGTGGTAGTTTGCCGGCGGCATCTGTCATTGGAGCCGCCGGTCTTCTGTTTCTGTTCTGATATCTGTTGTCCTCTTGCGCCATATCAGTTTACTCCGTTTGCTTTCAAATTCTCCACTGCATCGGTAGTCATAGGAAAACCCGGGCCAAGCAATCGGTGTCCGTCAGCAGTAACCAGATAGTCCTGTTCATTTCGGACACCTCCAAAACCGAGCCATTTTTCAGCTTCGGAATAATTGATGAAGTCCTTATGGCGCCCCTCGCTTTTCCAAAGAGCAGTAAGTTCCGGCATAAAATATATGCCGGGTTCTATAGTGAACACATATCCTTCTTCAAGAGGGCGTGCAAGGCGCAGTGACTTGAATCCGAAGACGGTTGACTTGGGTTTGCCATCATAACCGACCCAAACCTCACCGAGATTTTCCATATCGTGCACATCGAGTCCCATCATGTGCCCAAGACCCGTGGGGAAGAACATGGCATGAGCACCGGCATGGACTGCTTCCTCAACGTCTCCCTTCATTATGCCGAGATCTTTCAATCCGGCAGCTATGACACGAGAAGCCTGAAGATGCACATCATAGAACGGAACACCGGGACGAAGCATCTTTATTGCGGCATTGGAGGCAGCTTGCTGAAGATCATATATCACTTTCTGACGCGGAGTATATTTCATGTCAACCGGACTTGTAGATGAATTGTCACCCGCGTAACCCATCGGTGTCTCCGCACCGGCATCAAGGAGGAACAACTGTCCGGATTCGAGTGTATTGTTGTAGCTGTGATTGTGCAAAATCTCACCATGCACAGTGGCAATTGTCGGGAAAGAGACGCGCATATTGTGCATGGCAGCCACATTTTCCACTATGGCCTTCATCTCAAACTCCTTCATGCCGGGACGAGCAGAAGCCATGGCAGTCTTGTGCATAAGGGCCGTCACTTCACATGCCCGTTCAATCTCAGCGATTTCCTCAGCCGACTTATGATTGCGCATATCCACAACCGCCCTTATAAGGGGGATGGAGGGCTGGGCATTGCCGGGCACAATATCAAGGAATCGCATGAGCTTCAGGTCATGTTCGGCCCTGTAATATGGGATATAATGTATGGGCGAGGCCATACATCTTGCCTTATCGAGATATGGCTTCAGTTCGGCTGTGGGGCGAACATCGGCAACCCCAGCAGCGGCAGCCTGCTCGTGAAGCGTCGGAATATTGCCGGTCCACACTATATCATCGATAGTCAATTCATCACCGAATATTATGTCACGGTCATTGCCGATGTCGATAATTGCATTCAGGCCGTCATGATTCAAGCCAAAGTAGTAAAGGAATGTGGAATCCTGACGGAATTCGTATTCATTATCGCGGTAGTTGTATCCTACGAGGTCATTGCCCAATAGAAGTATCACGCCTTTACCGACTTTTTTCTTAAGTTCGGCACGGCGGCTTTTGTAGGTTTCGGGAGAAAACATTATTTATAATTTTGAATTTTGAATTTTGAATCAAATGCAAAGATAACGAAAAAAGTCGGGAAATGCAGTGCATTTCCCGACTTTTTTGTGAGTGACGACTGAAATCAGATGAGTTTCAATACGATTTCTTCATCATTCATGGAGATATCGAGTTTTCCCTCACGACCCAACCAGCCAAAGGCTGCCATGAGTTCGTCTTTTTTCAGTTTTGTGGCTTTTTTCAATGCTTTGAGACCGAGGGTGCAACCTTCGGCTCCTTCGAGGGCCTTATAAACTTCGCCGGCCCATGTTCCGATTGACTCTATGTTCATCTTTTGTTAATGTTCTGCTGATTTAGTCTTCGGAAAGACTTGTCAGCCGTTATTTTTGTTATTAAGTTATCGAAAAAAGTGTTAAAAAAACATCCATCCGATACTTAAACAACAAATCTTGTTGCAAAAAGTTCATTTTTATTTCAAAAGAGCTCTCTGAATATGCTTTGAATTGTCTTCCGACTTCATTCGCGGCTCTGCCCGAAACCTATATTTATAAATTAAAACACGCCTCACCCTATCGCGTAAATCCTCGATAGCAAACGACCCGGCCTTGACCGCCGACACAATCAATTGCACCTCCTTGCGGGTGTCGGAGGGAGCCAGCACTATATCCGCCCCAGCCATTATGGCCTCAGCACCGGCATTACCTTCAGCACCGGTCATGTTCATGGCATCAGTAATAATCAATCCCTCAAATTCCATCTCACCTCGCATCATATCCCTCAAAATAGTATTGGAGACAGATATTGGTCGGCGTATGCTATCCAGAGCCGGAACATAAAGATGGCCGACCATGATTCCACTCAAGCCTCTTCGCACATACTCATCAAACGGCAACAAATCACACTTTCTCAACTCATCGACATTCTTAGCCACATAAGGAAGGTGCTTATGAGAATCACCATCGGCAGATCCATGTCCGGGGAAATGTTTAGCCACACTCATCACTCCACCCTCTTCGAGTCCCTGTGAATAAGCCACTCCGAGGAGAGCCACCCTTATGGGATCGGAGCCAAAAGACCTGCTGCCGATAAAAGACTTATTAAGTGTGCCACCCGGCACAACATCCAGAACGGGTCCGAGAACCATATTTATGCCAACCTCGCGGCATTCGCGGGCCACTTCCAAGCCATATTCATAAAGAATAGAATCTTCAGCAGCCGGAGATATATTTCCATTGCGAGGGAAACGGGGCGTATCACTCAACCGCATTGCAAGCCCCCACTCCGCATCTATAGCCACAAAGGGAGGAGCACACGAAAGGGCACCGAGAGTATCCGCAATGGCTCGAGCCGCCTTGGGAGTACCCTTCAAAAGCACCACTCCCCCGACGTGTGAATCCGCCACGTATGACACCACCGAACGGAGAGCCAAATCGCTGTCATCGGAATATACCGCCGGAAATATCAGCTGTCCGGCCATCTGCTCAAGGGTCATTGCCGACATTACAGAGTCAGCCCAATGCAACGCCTTGACATCTTCGGGATGCAATGAATATATGGATTCAGCGTAATCCACCAATGAAGAATCGGCATCCTGATTCCGGGATGCCGCTTTATGGCAACCCGACACCAGAATGCCGAATATCATAATGAAAAATACCAATCTTATCCCCCTCATTATAACGGTTATTTCAGCTCAGCCACCACATCCACCACAAACCTCGGATTGGGACTTGCATCCATGGGTAGGCCAAGACCGGTCAGCATCTTCAGGTATCTTACCAACGGTGCGCATACCTCTACATCATCAGAGAAAATCCATTTGCCATTTGCAAGAGGTGTGAGATAATCATTTCCCCAGGCAAGATAGTCGATAGTGCCTACGGTGTAAGTTTTGTCCGGATCTATTTCCTTCAAATCCACGAGCGCATGGAGCATATTGCGGTTTTCATCCATTACAACCCTTACATCCTTGCTGACAGGCTGACCGCCCTGACGGGATGCAATCTTGAAAGTCTCAATAAGGTCTTTGCCTGAGATCTCCATCACGACAAATTTATTGTTGAACGGGAAAGCACTTAGAATCTGCCCTCTCGAGACCTTTCCTTTTGGAATTGAATTTCGGATTCCGCCGGCATTCATAATCGAGAAATCAAGTCTTGGCACAGAAGGATTGGAGGCTCTGAGAGAATCAAGTTTCAGATTGCCATACCACCTGCCAAAATCCGCAATCCAGTTTTGGAACGCACCCTGCGACTGACTATTGAGCATGTCACAAGCGGCATAACCCAATATATCGTTGCTCACAGAATCGAGCGACGCAGTGTAGGGAGCAAGAAATTCTCGAATCTTTGGGTCGAGTTTATCCTCAGGAAATCTGTCGCTTACCGAAATAAGACTGTAGTCAAAACCAGCCGGAGTCTGCTCCTTCAGTTTATCAAGATCCACACGAATCTGACCGATGTATTTACCACTTTTGCCACACTGAGCCACCAATACAGGACGTCCTTCAGCATTCTCAAATATATGAGGATTCACATCAGGAGCCTTCGGATCTACAAGAGTGTGGCTATGACCACCAATTATTATGTCGATATCCTTTGATTGCCTGGCAAGTTTCTTATCTTCAGTGTATCCGATATGAGTCACCGCCACCACAAGGTCACATTTCTTCTTATCTTTAAGGAAAGCGGCCCATCTGTTGGCCTGCTCTATGGCATCGCTATATTTCACTCCCTCGCGCGTGGATTCGGCTATAAGCGACTCAGGATTGACATTCACACCAATGAAACCTATTTTCTTACCATCAATCTTTTTTATAGTGTATGGTTTGAACAATCCCTCGGCGGGAGTCCCCGTGAAATCATAGTTGGCGGAAAGGAGTTCCGCTTTTTGTGTCGCCTCATTTTTAGCCAGCAACTCCATGCCATTGTCAAACTCATGGTTGCCAAGAATACTGATATCCACGCCTAAAAGGTTTTGCAAAGGATAATCCACATCGCCTTTGAAAAACTTGAAGTAGAGAGTGCCTTGCACCTTGTCGCCGGCATCTATAAGCAACACATTTTTCTCAGCTTTTCTCACCGAGTCAATCACGGCCTTACGCTGGAGTACACCACCGGCACCATCGCGGTCAGGGTCTATCAGCGAATGAGTGTCGTTGGTGTGTAAAATCACTAAATCGCGTGCGGCAAGCCCGAAGGCTGCCGACGCGATTATGGATGAAATCAATAATATGATTTTCTTCATTTCCGTTCAAATTTCCATCATAATTCCAATCTTTTTGATTATGAATTATGAATTATGGATTATGAATTAATCAGGTCCTCACCTGTCATCTCCTTTGGCTGCGGAAGTCCGAGGATATGCAGCAAAGATGGAGCGACATCAGCCAGACGACCGTCCTTAACTTTTGCAGACTTGTCGCCTACATAGATGAATGGCACCGGATTGAGCGAGTGGGCTGTGTTGGGTGTACCATCCTCATTGAGGGCATGGTCAGCATTGCCGTGGTCGGCAATTATTATGCTCTCATAGCCATGAGCAAGAGCTGCGGTGATGACCTTCTTCACACATTCATCAAGAGTCTCAACAGCCTTCTGGATAGCCGGATACACACCGGTGTGCCCCACCATGTCGCCGTTTGCATAATTCACCACAATAAACTGATATTTCTCGCTGTCGATAGCGGCCACGAGTTTATCGGTCACTTCCGGAGCCGACATTTCAGGCTGCAAATCATAGGTTGCCACTTTAGGAGACGGAACCAATGTGCGGTCTTCACCATCAAACGGAGCCTCACGGCCACCGTTGAAGAAGAATGTCACGTGAGCATATTTCTCTGTCTCAGCAATATGAAGTTGGTTCAAGCCCTTGCTTGAAAGATATTCGGCAAGAGTGTTTGCAACATCCTCTTTCGGGAAAAGGATATGCACACCGGTGAAGCTGCTGTCGTAGGGAGTCATGCAGTAGTACTGAAGGTCGGGGATTGTGTTCATTCCGCTTTCAGCGTGCTGTGTCAGCACAGTGGTAAGTTCCTTGGCACGGTCATTGCGGTAGTTGAAGAAAATCACCACATGTCCGGCACCGATACGACCATCGACAGTGTCGTTTACAATCGGTTTCATGAACTCATCGGTGATACCCTCAGCATAATATTCCTCCACAGTCTTTACAACATCGGAAGATTCCTTACCCGTGCCATAAATAAGAAGATTATATGCTTCTTTCACGCGGTCCCAGTTTTTATCGCGGTCCATGGCATAGTAGCGGCCGATCACCGTGGCAATCTTACCGGCACTCTGAGCGCAATGCTGTTCCACTTCCCTGAGATAGCCGGCACCGGATTTCGGGTCGGTGTCACGACCATCCATAAAGGCATGGATAAAAACTTTTTCAAGACCGTAAGCCTTGGCTGTGTCGCAAAGTGCATAAAGATGACCAAGGCTTGAATGAACGCCTCCGGCAGAAGTGAGTCCCATGAAATGGATTGGCACTCCATGCTGCTTTGCATAATCAAAAGCGCTCTTTATCTCGGGATTCTGCATGAAACTGCCGTCGGCAATTGCGCGGTTGATTTTCACGAGATCCTGATATACCACACGGCCGGCGCCGATATTGAGGTGACCCACTTCGGAATTGCCCATCTGGCCATCGGGCAGACCAACGTTTTCGCCCGAAGCCTGAAGCTGCGAATGAGGATATTCAGCTATAAGGCTGTCGATGAAAGGAGTCGGGGTGTTGTAGATGGCGTCATCTTTCTGATGATCGCCGATGCCATATCCGTCAAGGATAATCAATAATGCTTTTTTGTCCATATCTATATATTGGTTTCGCAATGCGAAACGCCGGGTTATAATTTTACGTTGCTATTTTTTAGAATGCAAATTTACAAAAAAATCCTCAATTCCCCAAATGATTGGCATGCATCCACCTCTCATCACTTTACACCCATTACTTATTTTCACGTAAACCAATCCCCTTAAGAAAAGTCACTTTCTAAAGGGGATTGAATGTATCACTCTCACAGGGACACATTTGTCGCCATGCCGCCCCGGAATCCAATTGGGCATCTCCGCCAATATCCTCATGGCCTCAATGTTCAGGGATTTATGCGACCCTTTTATAACCTTCAGATGAGATATGTTTCCATCAGGATTTACCACGAAACTGCACGTCACCCTTCCTTCTATACCCTTTTCATAAGCCTCTGCAGGATATTGCCTCGTCTTGTTGATAAAGGACATCAGCGCTTCGTTGCCTCCGGGATATTGTGGCTTCACATCCACGAAATCATATTCGAACACCTCTTTGAATGTACGGCTTCCGTCGGCTGAGAATCCCTCGCTGACACGGCAGGTCTGCGCCCGGGAAATAGACGGGATTAATAGAAAAGCAAGCATCATAAGCATCAACATGCCCGACGATGACTGGAGACTGTTTCTGACGTTCATTTATAAAACCTCTCTTAAGGCACTTTTTATAATTACGATATTTGTTGACAATAATTATGAATCGATAAATTCAGTACGCAAATTTAAACCGAATAATTCAATCTTGCAACACCCACAGCCCCAAATTAAACATATTTAACGAATTTAAACAATAGCAAAACATTTTCATACGTGGAGAGCATAATGTCACAATAAAATGACAACAACGACGTTTTAAACATAGTATGATAAATCTTCGAAGACTAACCGTTGCCTTTTCGGCTACCGTTGCACTTTCGGTTTCAGCCCAGTTAGGCACCAACGCATATTCATTTCTTGACGTAGCCACCTCCACTCATGCTCTTGCTCTTGGTGGCTACGGAATAGCCATATCCACGCCCGACGTGATGCTTGCAGAGCAGAATCCGGGTCTTTTAGGCTCAGAAATAGGAAGAGTGGCAGCCTTGAGCTACATGAGATATTTCGGAAGCAGCAACTTCGCTTCAGCACGATATGCACAATCGGCAGGAGAACGCGGAGCCTGGGCTGTCGGCATCAAATATGTTGACTACGGATCTCTTGACGGCTATACCCCGGATGGAACTTGGACCGGCACATTCAAGCCTCAGGACATGTCTATAGAAGGCACATACGCACATGACTTTACAGATCGGCTTCGGGGTGGAATCAACGTAAAGATACTATACAGCAATTACGAGGAATATTCAGCCGTAGCCCTTGCGGCGGACCTCGGAATCAATTACTTTGACCCGGAACACAATCTATCGCTTTCAGCTGTAATCAAAAATGCCGGTGGGCAAGTGAAACGTTTCAATGAATCTTACGATCATCTCCCTTTCGACATACAACTCGGATACATGCAGGGGCTTGGCGACGGACCTTTTTCACTTGCAATAACAGCACACAATCTGACGCATTGGAAAATACCATACTACAGACATGACAGCACCGACCAGGAGACCAACATAAATCAAGCTGACAGCAAATTCTTTTCCAACTTTTTCCGCCATCTCACGTTCGGATTGCAATACTCTCCCTCCGATGCATTCTACATAGCAGCCGGATACAACTATAAGACAAGGACTGACATGTCAACATATCAGCGTAATTTCTTTTCAGGAATTTCTCTTGGTGCCGGGGTCAATGTCAAGGATTTCTCTATCGGGGTAAGCTACTCCCAACCTCATAAGTCAGCTTCATCGCTGGGACTCAACCTCTCTTACTTTATGTAAGTGTCCGTTTCATCAAAGACACATTTCTCCAACGTGATATTTTTTTCTTGCAGAAATGCAAAAAAAGTATTAACTTTGCATTCGCAACAGGCACCCATAGTTCAATGGATAGAATAATGGATTCCGGTTCCATCGATTGGGGTTCGACTCCCCATGGGTGTACCAGAAAGGCTCCGGCAGGAGCCTTTTTCATAAAAAACAATTTCAACTGAAATCATACCCCATTCATAACACTATTTTTTCATTCAAACCATTCTCTTTTCCAAATCATGATTAAGACGGAAGCAAACCGAAACGGCCTGCTCCTTCCTTTGAATGAGTGCAGCCCTTCCGGGGCTGCTGGTGCTATGGTAGGAGGAGCCCGGGTGTAGGGGCACACCGGGCTTAACAAAATGTAAGGCCTCCGGCCTTCAATGCTTCGGCATTCAAAATCCAAAATTGCTTTCAAGAGTATTATATCACTTGTTGGGAGGAGAGGATTCAAATAGGAATTCGTTATACCGATGTGTGTAAATAGATGTCCTGCGGACACTTGTTTGTCGTGTGAGTTTGAAAGTACCCGGTTAGTTTAGTCATCGTGGGTCTTGCAATCATTTGGAATTATAACAATTGTAGAAAGATTGAAGGCATCAAGAGTGACAAAAATTAAGAGATTTGACATTTTTGTGTTAAAAAGTTTATTTTTATTGCACAAATTAATAAGATTTGTTAATTTTGCATCGTAAATCAAGCGATGACCACCATCCGGTCCTCCTTGACATTTACGACAGTCTGCGTGTCTGCCTTGAATAAATAAAATAAGCGTTATCAGTTTTCTTCTGATTGCTTTACGCAAGTCCGCGCAAACCGGACAACGCATACAATCTCAGACAAAACAAAAGATGATACGACTCTTACGCTTTTTCCATAATTCCAACGCCAATGAGGAGAGTCCAACGGCCATAAACTGAATAGATGAAGAAAGTTTTACTTTTTGCATTAGCAGCGATTAGTTCAGCACATGGAATCAACGCTGCACGACTTACAGCCGAACAAGCCTTAAAAAATGCAATGGCCACTTCAAATGCTGCCCAACGCATAAAGGCTACCGCAAATGCTTTCGAGCTGAAATGGGAAAGCAGCAACAAAGCCCTTTACGTCTTCAGCAAAGATTCAGGAGGATTCTTGATTGCTTCCGGTGATGACTCAATGCCGCCATTGCTCGGATATAGCGACACCTCCACCTTCGATCCAAATTCATTGCCACCGGCTCTGGAAGCAATGCTTTTGCAAATCGATCTCCAGTTGAGCAACGAGAAACCAATGGTCATGGCCAGAACTGCTTCTTCAAGAAAGGATATCGAGCCCATGATCAAATCAAAATGGACTCAAAACGCACCTTACAACAATCTTTGCCCCGACACGAAGGAAGGCAGGACACTGACAGGTTGCGTCGCCACTTCCTCGGCAATGCTACTCAAATACTGGGAATATCCCACGGCAGGAACCGGAGAAGTATCCTACAGGTGGGAAGAAGGCCGAAGCACTATAACCTACGATTTCGAATCACACCCTTTTGACTATGCCAACATGACCGACACTTACGGCGATGACTCCACCGAAACAGAGCAGAACGCAGTGGCTGAACTCATGTATGCATGTGCCGTGGCCGCCAACATGCAATTCTCGACGGAATTTTCCGGCGCCACGGATTTTGATGCTGCAAGATCATTTATAGATTATCTTGGATTCGACCGAAGCCTCGAACTCATATATCGTGATTTCTATACTATCGATGACTGGAACGACATGGTATATCAGGAATTGATGGAAGGACGTCCGGTGCCATATTATGGTTATAGTCCGGCAGGTGGACACGCATATATATGCGACGGCTACCAGAACCGTGACGGTGAAGATTACTTCCATATCAACTGGGGCTGGGCCGGCATCAGCGACGGCTTTTTCCTTCTGAATGCCCTTGATCCCGAACAAATCGGTCTCGGGGCAATAAAGTCAGACTCGGGGTTCAACATCATGCAATCCGCAATAATCGGACTCAAACCGGCTTCGGCGGAGTCAGCCGATACGCCTCTCTACAAGAACGTGTCGTGGTTTGGCTATTTCGGCATCGGCACGTTCGACTATAAGCGTGGCGACAACATTCTTTACGGATGCACATACGGCGATATGCGCGGAGGATTCAACAATCTTTCTCTTGAAACCGTTGAAATTAATTTGGGAGTCAAACTGACGCCGACTAATGGTGATGGCGAATGCCAATGGCTGGAAGTGGCCGGCTATGCACGGATGAACACAGGAGACTATATCGACCGCTGGGAGATAAACAGCACTGATTTTCCTATAGGCGAATTCATCGCCACGCCTGCATTCAAATATAAAGACACGGATGAATGGATTGACCCGCCGATGGAAAGACAACTTCGCACCAAAATGACAATTGTCGCTGACGAAGAAAACATCCACATTGACATAGTCAATGACAGCGAAGAGCTCATACTGACAGAACTTGTGGTGTATAGCCCAATCAGCATAAACGGCATGCCTTTCAAAATCGAAGTGAAAGGATATTCCAACGAACTGAACGAACGGGCTACTTTTACACCGGTACTCCTCACATCCGACTATATGATTGCGGCCTCCATGAAGCCATGGGTGGTGAATGCAGTGGCAGGAACCGAATACGAATATGTATGGGACGAACCATTCGACAACACTTTGAATCCCGGCACTTACTATGTAGGAATCATAAACGGCAAACAGCTTCTGCTATTCGATCCGCTGGAAGTGGCTGTCCTCAATGAAGACACCGAGACCATACTGAAAGTGGATAATGTACGCATCAACCGCAAATCAGCCTCAAGCAGCGTGGTGAAAGTGGATTCCGACAATGTAAGTTTCAGCTATCGGGTATATCTTTCTTCCGGATATTACGACGGAGAGGAACAGGCTTGGCTCTTCGATGAAGAAGGGAACCCAATAAGAGAAATCTATTCTTCGAAGGAACTGACATTATTCCCCGGTCAGTCTAAAAATTACTCCAT
This sequence comes from Muribaculum sp., assembly GCA_023667055.1. Classification (GTDB taxonomy): domain Bacteria; phylum Bacteroidota; class Bacteroidia; order Bacteroidales; family Muribaculaceae; genus Lepagella. The sequence continues at coordinate 298,556 of JAMPAV010000001.1, forward strand.
CAATTTCAGTCTCAATGAAGAACAGGCCGGCAAAATATATGCCATAGGAGTCCGCGCGGCAGACGATGAAGGAAATATGGAGACAATAAGCAGCCTCTATAAAATAGAGTTGAAAGGGAATGGAGTCAATGCCATCGGCTCCGACATGGACGATCAGACAATTTACAATCTTGATGCAACTTCAGCCACAAATGGTATCTGTGGCAAAATTGTGGTTCGCCGCAATGGAACAAACTTTGAGAAAGTAATGACACGAAATTAACAATCATCATTCCCGGGACAAGACTCATTGTCCCGGGACAATAACAACAATTTTTAATCAATAAATTTATGAAGGGAATTTTTACTTCTATTCTTGCAGCCTCCGTAGTTTTAGGCGCAGGCGCAGCGGTCAAGCCGACCCCTCAGGTCTATTTCAGTGAAAAAGACGTGCCTGAAATCAGCATGGGTGAACGTTATGACTTTATGGTCTATCCAATGGCTGAAAAGGGGAAAAAGAGCGATGCAAAACTCAAAGCCGCAGAAACAAAATATCAAGTCACTGTGAAATGTGACTATGATGCTGAGAAATTCTTCCCAAGTTTTCCTTGCATCATGAACAAGGATTATTACAAGTCGGGATTCATAATGAATGGAAGCGCCACAATACCGGCTCCCGCCGGAGTTTACACACTTGCGTGTCCTTTCAGAAATATTGAAAGCGGTTCCGCCAACCCAGACAATTACTACATTATTCTTGAAGATATTGAAGTCTCAGGCGACATGGAAATTGTAGTTTCTCCTGAAATGGCCGTCAACAGACTAAGCTTTCCAATGGTGTTGGAAAATGGTGTAAAGCCTATGCTTCCCACCATGCCTACGGCTGATTACTGGGACTGCGAGGAAGAAGATTGGGACTGGAGCAATGCCAATTGTGTGGAGAAGGGTGCTTACACCATGATTTCTTCAGATGAAGTCGGGATATGGGGCGTGGCAAGTTGCAACGAAATGTCTTGCGGTCCCAACGACCCAAATCAGGACCATAAATTTGTGATTGCCATCAACGATGTGAGTGATCGTTGGCATTTCACTCGTGCAAACTATGCGAAAGACCTTGAGGGCAGAATATATTATGCAGGATCTTCGCTTAATGGCACTGAAGTGCAGGAGGCAGAAGTGAATGATTCGGAATTCGTCAAGTTTGACTACAACATTGTGACAAGAACTCCTCTTTACAACACTTTGGGAAACAACGGATGGATGTATCAACTTGCTTCATACGTGACAATCAATGGTTTCTCCAACATGGCTCTTCGTTCCAGCGCAAAAGACTGGATTCCGGAAATATATCTGTCTGCTCCAAAGACAAACGATACCGATATATATTCATCAAACTATGGAGTACAGCTCACATGGAATGAATATTCAAATGAAAGTGGCAGTTCTTCTACCGGCATCAAGACTCCTCTCGTATATATCGACACAGAGACAGGCAAACTGCAGTATAACGCCGCAGGCGGTCTGATGTATGGCATGCCTTATCTTGAGGGTAAAAATCCGGAAGTCGTACCCGGCTTTGCTCCATTCACATCTGCCATTGAAGATCAGGAATATCCTCTTGGCTCTTCAGCTGCATGGTCGGAAATTTCCATTGAAGGCGATGATTGGGACGGCTACCTCGATTATTATGAGTATGATATCTCAATGGTCTATATGGGCAACTATGGTGAATTCCGCGGAGGCGACTGGTCTGTATCGACTTGCTATGTCAACATCGAGGGAGAAGAAGAGATCAACTGCTCTCTTGGCAAACTTAACAATACCCTCGAACCTTATTGCGAAGAGAACAAACTTCAGAAGCCTTTCTCCATCGAGTTTATCAACGACCAGAATATAGTGGTTGACAATATCCGTGGTTTCAACAATACGATCATTGATGTTGTCAAAAACAAAGGGCAGATTGAGCTTCCTGTAGTGACAATGCTGCAATTCCGCAATGAGGAAGGCAAAATCTCCAATATCTTCAAAAAAGGAGAGAACGCCGAGCTTCTCCTCATGGCCACCACATACCGCTATATAGCAGCCAACAACTACAGCTGCGACCCTGTAGATATCAAGGTGGAATACGCACCGGCCGACAGTGAAGATTTCATCGAACTTCCGGCTGTGGAGGACGAAGAATACTTCCAGACACCGGCAGGCTACTTCTATCGCGTTGACCTTAGCGGAATCGACACAAAGTCAGACAATGATTGGTATCAGGTCAGAATCACCCTGGAGGAATCAGAAGGCAACTCCAACCAGCAGACATTCTACCCGGCGTTCAAACTCATAGACGGCACTGGAGTTGAGAAAATCGCTGACGTGGACACCAACAGCGGCACGCAGTATTACAATATGCAAGGCATGCCCGTAGCACAGCCACAGCCCGGCAGCGTGGTAATCCGCCGCCAGAACGGCAAGGTAAGCAAAATCATTGCCACACGATAATCTCAACACTATCGGCTATCTGGCTCTCAGAAGCCACCAAATTGAATAAGAGGGAGTATCCAAATCGGATACTCCTTCTTTTTATTATCATATTATTTTGTTTTTAAGCAAACTTTTAGTAAATTTGCGTTGTTAAAAATCTGTACGTAAATCCAGATGCAAATGAACAAGACTATGAGAATGATCACCGCTGCCGTGCTGATGTCCGGCATGTCGGCTCTTTATACTTCAGCTTGCGCTGAAAGTAAATATGACCAGCAGTTTGCCAATTATCCTACCTACAACGGCAATGACCTTGAACTGACAGTGGATAACACCGGCACACACTTCCGTCTGTGGAGTCCAAAGGCCCAGGAGGTAAACCTCAACCTATACAACCAGGGACTCAACGGATCTCCTTACCAGACTATACCCATGACATTTCATCCGGAAAACGGGACATGGACCGCATCTCTACCGGAACAGCTGTATGGAAAATTCTATACATTCAAGGTGAAGCAGGATGGCAAATGGCTTGCCGAGACTCCGGGCGTATGGGCAAAGGCCGTGGGAGCCAACGGCAAACGTGCCGCCATAATCGACCTTGACAAGACCGACCCGGAGGGGTGGGCAACGGATAAAGGCCCGAAAGTGGATAACTTCACCGATGTCATTCTCTATGAGATGCACCACCGCGACATGTCGATGTCTCCCACCTCAGGCATAGCCAACAAAGGCAAATTCCTTGCAATGACGGAAAAGGAGACAACATCGCCCGAAGGGGAAAAGACCGGCATTGACCACCTGAAAGACTTGGGAGTGACCCATGTCCACATTCTGCCAAGTTATGACTACAATTCTGTGGATGAGACAAACCTACAGCAAAACACCTACAACTGGGGGTATGACCCACAGAATTATAACGCTCCGGAAGGAAGTTACTCCACAAATCCATCCGACCCGGAGACCCGAATCAGGGAGATGAAGGAGATGATAAAGGCTCTGCATGATGCCGGAATCGGCGTAGTGATGGACGTGGTCTATAACCACACTGCTGAAAACGACGGGTCAAACTTCGAGTTGACCGCCCCTGGATATTACCACCGCCATTGGGACGACGGCACATATTCCGATGCATCGGGATGCGGCAATGAGACAGCGTCTGACCGACAGCAGATGCGCGACTACATTGTGAATTCCGTGAAATATTGGGCTGACGAATATCACATCGACGGGTTCAGGTTTGACCTCATGGCAATCCATGATACTGAGACAATGAACGAGGTGGCAGCCGAACTGAAAAAGATCAACCCCTCCATCTTCGTTTATGGCGAGGGATGGACAGCCGGCGACTCACCACTGCCGGTTGACCAGCGTGCACTGAAGGAAAACGTATCAAAGATGGATGGTATAGCAGTCTTCTCCGACGACCTCAGAGATGCAGTTAAGGGTCACTATTCAAATGCCGAAGACAGGGGATTTGCGACCGGGAAACCGGGCAATGAAGAGACCGTGAAAATCGGTATAGTAGCAGCCACCGCTCATCCTCAGGTGGATTACAGCAAGGGCAACAATTCCAAGTTCCCATACGCAAAGTCGCCGGAAATGATAGTGAACTACGTAAGCTGCCACGACGATCTCATGCTGACCGACAAACTACGCAAATCTATGCCCAATGCCACCGAAGACGAACTTAAAGCGGCGGCGAAACTTGCACAGACCATAGTCTTCACTTCACAAGGCACTCCGTTCATGTTTGCCGGGGAGGAAATATTCCGCGACAAGAAGGGGGTGCACAACTCCTACAAGAGCCCCGACTCAATCAACGCCATAGACTGGACACTGAAAGACAAGAACCACGACCAGTTTGAATACTACAAAGGACTGGTGGCCTTGCGCAAGGCACATCCGGCATTCCGCATGACCACGGCCGAACAGATTGCCAAACATCTTGTGTTTGACAAGATCGACTCAAGCAAGACCCCCAACCTCATCTCCTATACACTAAAGGACAACGCCAACGGCGACGAATGGAAGGATATTAAGGTTATCTTCAACGGCAGTGACGAAACCCGAACCGTAAAACTCCCCAAGGGGGAATGGCAGGCCGCAGTACGTGACGGAAAAATAGATCTCGAAAATGGTCTTGGCTCTTACAGAAGGGCCATAACACTCCTCCCCCACTCTGCAGCGATACTTCACCGCTAAAATTCATAAATTTTGGGCTATGCGCGGCGGCGCATAGCCCAAAATTTATGACAGCAATGAGTTTTTTCTTGCAAAAGTTTGTCATTTCAATTAATTTTCATAACTTTGCAGAGTATAATCTTTTCACGGATTATAAATTTTGCATTTTTAATCTTTTTTGATGAAAATTTTAAACCATAACAGTTTTCATCAGTCAATATGATAAAAATTGAACAATTCAATTTGCATAAATTAACATTATAATAACCACTAACAACTTACAGAACTATGAAGAAAATCATCATGATTCTTATGGCACTCTGCCTGATGGCACCTGTAGCCAACGCCCAGCTCGACAAGAAGGCTCAGAAGAAAGTAGAGAAAATGGCCAAGACCAGAGCAAAGGAACTGCAAAAGGAAGGCTTCACCATCATGGGAAGCATGCCTCTGCAGGATGCCCTCGTGAAACATTTCTCTTCCACTGAGACTGGTTTTGACGAACAAATCGGAACAGGAAGAGCAAAATCAAAAAACAACGGCCGACAGATGTGCATGTCAAACTGCTTGAATGAGTATTCTGCAAAAGTGTCTTCCCAAATCAAAGGACGCAGCGTGACTGACTCATACGGCAATCAAGTTGATACAGAAAACGATCCGGAATTCGACCGCTTCTATGCTGCATACGAACGTCTCACCCAGAATGAGATCAAGGGTGAACTCCAGGAATCATTCACAGTGCAAAAGTCACTTCCCGATGGCTCATACGAATTCCGCATGTTCATGCTCATTGACAAAGACAAGGCACGCGAAAAACGCCAGAAGGCATTGCGCGACGCAGCACTTGAAAGCAAACTCGCACAGGCATACGCAGACCAGCTTTCAAAATATATAGAGAAAGACTAAGTGTTTTCAATCCATAAAACACTTATGATATGCGTAAATGCATCACTTTAATATCAGGATGTATCATTTTAGGGGGGATTGGCGCCATGTCGCAATCCCCTTCTGAAGAATACAACCAGTTCAGGCAGCAGATTCTATCTGACTATGCCAACTTCAAGTCGAGAATTCTTGAGCACTACGACGATTTTCTCAACGGAGAGTGGCATGAGTTTGAAGCTCTGATTGAAGAAAGTCCCCTGACCGAACCAAAGCCCCAGACGCTGCCCGAGGTGGATGTCAACATCGAACCCGAAGAGCAGCCGATGGCTCAGCTTCCTGAGCCGAAATTAAGTCCGAACAGTCTTCCTGGGTTAAATGCCCCTATACCGGGCGGAGACCTCGCAGAGGGCGGACCGGACTTGTCACGCATAGGACTCGAGAACGTCAAGATCGACATTTCCCGCCTGAACGGGCTGACAGGGCCCAACGTATTCGGAGGTTTTGACAACTCACTTGCCATGGGCGGACCTGACCTTTCAGGTCTCGGCTCAGAGAGGATGAAAATCAATCCCGCCGACATGGGTGGATTGTCAGGACCAAAGACATCAGGAGAAGTAGGCGGTGAACTTGCAATGGGAGGTCCGGACCTCTCAAAGATCGGTTCCGAACAGATGAAGCTGAAAGGATCTGAGATGGGAGGTCTTTCCGGACCAAAAACCAAGGGGGAAATCGGAGGCGGACTTGCCATGGGAGGACCCGACTTGTCGAAGATTGGTTCTGAACAGATGAAAATCAATGTGCCCAATATGGGAGGGCCTTCGATAGGAGGCGGATCAATCAGTCCGACAACTGCAGCCTTCATCAAAAGAGAACTTGAAGGGAAAAGCAACTATGCCAAGTCACTGATGCGTCTGCCCGATCCGGAATTTGCATTCGGCAATCTGCCCGGTCAGATTGCTGTGCCAAATCCGGGTGAATCAGGTATCATAGCACTCGACATGAGCGGCAAGATAGCCGACGAACATAAGAAACGAATGCTTGCCGGAAGCGGATATGCCACAGAAGAGACCTTCAAGCAACCTGAAAACGACAACAATTTCCGTTTTGATTTCTACGGTATGGAGGCTTTTGTGCCGGAAATAAAGTTTGAAATCTCACCATCTGTGAAAGGTCCTTCCGAAACCGGTGCCCACTGGAAGAAGATGGCCGGACAAGAAGGAGGAGTGGAGACAGCACGCCAGCTCTTCGGACTTGCACAGCAGCTCGGACTCAACGGGTATCTGACTTTCAGACTCACTGAGCATTATCTCAACCAGAGGTTCAAAAACAGTGACAACGGGGCCAAGATGTCTGCCGCACATTTTCTGATCTCCAACATGGGCTACGATATCCGGTTGGTAGAATATAAGGGAATATTGACCGTGATGATGCCGTTTGACCAGACAGAAGTCTATGGACTTCCATCCGGAGTACAGGAAAATGGAAGAAAATATACAATCTTATACCCTGAAGGATTCGATCCGACAAAAAGCAACAGCTTATCTTACAAGACATGCGCTCTGCCATTGAATGCCTCAGGCAAGACATCCGACCTTCGAGTAACCGGTTTGAGCCTTCCATTCAAGGGGAAGAGTTTCACATTGACCAACGGAGACATCACGCTCACCGGGGAAGTGAACGAGAATATCCAGAAGATGTTCTACCACTATCCGCAGATGCCTTACGGAGACTTCGCCTCATCATGGATCGACCAGGGACTGAGAGAAAGTCTTGTGGAACAGATAAGGCAGCAAATTGGCGGCAAGAAGCAGAAAGACGCCATCAATTCCCTTATGGCACTTTGCCACAATGGATTCCAATACAAGACCGACCAAGAATGGCACATTTTTGAGAAACCATACTTTGTGGAGGAAAACTTCCTGTATGAATTCAACGACTGCGAAGACAGAGCCATATTCATGTCGTATCTCGTATGGAATGCCCTCGGTATTCCCTGTCAGCTCATACAGTATCCGGGGCATGAAAGTGTGACTGTGGCTGTTTCAGAACCTGTCAAAGGAAGCTACTATGCCACCGACGGAGTGAAATACTTCAGTGCAGATCCGACATATCTTGGAAGCTCTATCGGTATGGTAATGCCTGCCTATAAGACAGCATCACCAACGATAGACAAACATTACAAGTAGAATTATAAGCCACTGCTAAATATCACACGGCTGATCGAGAGGGCTGCGAACGGGATATTCCTTCGCAGCTTTCTTTTTTGTGGCTTTTTTGCCCGATTTCTTTTTACTCTCTTTAGACTTACGGGGATTTTTCGGGGTATCAGCTTTATCCGGTATGGTATCGGCATCAATAGACTTTACTGTGTCAACGGCAACCTCAGCAGAACCGGAATGTGATATGTTCAATAGTCCGCAACTGCGGAGTACCGGTCCGGACGCTATGCATAAGAGGGCTGCCGTAGCAACTGCGACAAGCCCTCTTCTTTCTTTTGATGTGAGCGGATGCTTCATGATTTAATTTCCGCAAAGCGGAAATTAAGGGTTATAAGGTTATAGGGTTATGGGGTCATAGGGTTAGGATTCGGAACGGTTGGCACGTTTGCGCTCATTCTCATCAAGGATAATCTTGCGGAGACGGAGATGATTGGGAGTCACCTCCACGTATTCGTCTTCCTTAATGTATTCGAGTGATTCCTCGAGGGAGAACACAACCGGTGGCACAATCTTTGCCTTGTCGTCGGCTCCTGATGCCCGCATATTCGTGAGTTTCTTCGACTTTGTGACATTGACCACAATATCCTTGTCTTTGGCGTTCTCTCCAACCACCTGCCCTGCATACACCTCTTCCTGCGGGAAGATGAAAAACCGTCCGCGATCCTGCAGTTTGTCGATTGCGTATGCGTAAGCCGTACCGGCCTCCATGGCAATAAGCGAACCGTTTGTGCGGCGTTCTATTTCGCCTTTCCACGGCTGATACTCAAGGAAGCGATGCGCCATGATGGCCTCACCGGCAGTTGCAGTAAGCACATTGTTGCGCAGACCGATTATGCCACGTGAGGGGATATGGAATTCGATATTGATACGGTCGTTTTGGGTGTCCATGCTGACAATGTCGCCTTTACGGCGAGTCACCATATCCACAACCTTGGAACTGTATTCCTCAGGAACATTTATGGTAAGTGCTTCGACAGGTTCACATTTTACTCCGTCGATTTCCTTGATGATGACCTGGGGTTGCCCCACCTGAAGTTCGTAGCCTTCGCGACGCATGGTCTCTATCAGGATAGACAAGTGGAGGACACCACGTCCATATACAATCCATTTGTCTTCCGAGTCACCTTTGCTTACACGAAGTGCAAGGTTGCGGTCAAGTTCCTTCATAAGGCGGTCGTGTATATGGCGAGAGGTCACATACTTGCCGTCTTTTCCGAAGAATGGAGAGTTGTTGATGGTGAAAGTCATCGACATTGTTGGCTCGTCGATGGCAATACGGGGAAGAGGCTCGGGATTTTCAATGGTGGAAATGGTATCTCCTATTTCAAAATCCTCAAGACCCACCACAGCACAGATATCGCCGGAACTAACTTCAGAAACCTTTTTGCGGCCCATGCCTTCAAAGGTATGAAGTTCCTTGATGCGTTGTTTCTTTATGCTTCCGTCTTTCTTGCAGAGGGCGATGTCCATACCCTCACGAAGGGTACCCCGGTGAACGCGCCCCACGGCAATACGTCCGACATAACTTGAATAGTCAAGGCTTGTGATAAGCATCTGCGGGTCGCCTTCGATTTGCTTGGGCGCGGGGATATATTTTATTATGGCATCGAGCAGGGCCGTGATGTCGTCGGTACGGACTTTCCAGTCGATGCTCATCCAGTTTTCCTTTGCGCTGCCGTAGATGGTAGGGAAATCAAGCTGGTCTTCTGTGGCATTCAGATTAAACATAAGGTCGAACACCATCTCGTTAACCTCATCGGGGCGACAGTTTGGCTTATCGACTTTGTTTACCACAACCACGGGTTTCAGTCCCATCTGAATTGCCTTTTGAAGCACAAAGCGGGTCTGGGGCATAGGACCTTCGAATGCATCGACGAGAAGCAGGCAACCGTCGGCCATGTTGAGGACACGCTCCACCTCGCCACCGAAGTCAGCGTGTCCCGGAGTATCGATTATGTTGATTTTAGTACCCTTGTAGTTGATGGATACGTTTTTAGACAGGATAGTGATTCCTCTCTCACGTTCGAGATCATTGTTGTCGAGAATAAGTTCACCTGCATTTTGGTTTTCGCGGAAAAGGTTTCCCGCGAGCAGCATTTTATCGACGAGGGTAGTTTTACCGTGATCGACGTGAGCGATAATAGCTATATTGCGAATGTCTTGCATAGTTTGGATATCATGCCCTGAATAGGCATTGGTTATTTCAAACTGCAAAATTAATCATTTTTCCGCACATACGCAAATCAAAGTTTCATTACAAACAGCCGGAGACTCTGACATAAAATCAGGCCTCCGGCACATTATCATTCAATTAATCAAGGAGTATAACCTTACTCAATACAAAAGTATAACCTTATTCAGTCAAGGAGTATGACTTTTGAGGTGGCATTGTCCATGTCCGGCATAGTCAGGCCAACCGGAGCACCGATATATGTTGGATCGGCGATATGGTAGCGTTTGCCATTCAGATCAATGTAATCGCCACCGCTGACAGGGTCAGTGAAATTCACAGCACTTGCGAGATGACCGGGATAATAGATAAGGATACAATTCAGACCAAGGAGATCACGGACAATTCTCGTGAACAATATAGAACGGTCCTCGCAGTCGCAATAGGGATAATGAAGAGACTCCTCCGGGAAGAAAGCCCTGTCCTCACCCCACACCTTGTCGTCATACTCATATACGAAACCCGTCTGCACCCAGTTTAGGATTTTATTGACAGCCGTAAGCTGGTCAAGACCACTTATGGCTTTTTTCAGTTGTGGATAAACCTCATTCCTCACCTCCGCAGGCATTGGAGTATTGGCATACATCGACCACCGTGTCACAAAATTCTCACCTATCTTGGAGGTCGGATAAGATGAGTAAAAATCAAGGCGGTTTTTGTTGGCCTTTGCCGACACTTTCATGTCGGAATATTTTGACGACTGATGTTCGGACGCCACTGTCGGAGTCGAGGCAAATTTCTGCTCCTTGTTTATAAGCAAAGACATCGGGGCTTCATTGGGATACTTCAGATCACATATTCTGACATTGCCGGTTTTATTGTTGAAAGTGTAATAATTTACTCCATCGAGTTTGTAGTAATGCCAATTGTATATGTCATGCAGAGAAGCAAACATCATATATAGATTATTGTCTCCTATGGCCATTCGCATTTTGTAGCCCGACTGACAATAGACGTAAGCCATCAGAAGCACGGCGTCGTTGCTGTTTCTGCCATATATTGACTCAGACATGCTTTGAAGCATCATCAGATATGCCCAGTCGCCAAGGTCGTGGCTGTCTCTTATCTCAAGGCAATCATGAATCAGATTTGTATATGCCTCTTCCGAAAGTTTCAGCCATGCATCTGCAATGGCGTTTTCATTCAAACCGGCAAGATGCACTGTATTCTTCTTGTCGAAACGAACCTTTGCGGGAGTACCGAAGAATGAGAACGACACGTATGAAGGAGCCGGAGTAACCGGAGTAACCGGTATCTCTTCAATGGGATCCACAGGTTTTGGTTGTGGAGTTGGTTTCGGAGCCGGAAGCACTTCATCAAACGGGAGAGGCTTTGGAGCAGGCGGAGCGACCGGTGCCGGTTCGTCCTTTGGAACAACAACGGGAGGCTTGGGGTCATCTTTTGGCTTTGGAATAACAGGACTTGGCTTTATATTTGTCCAAGACTCTCTCATATACTTAGCAAACTCCTCATTTCGTTTGCGACGATACTCCTCAAACTCCTTGTTTCTTTTATTTTTGTAATTGTTAAATTGTGTATTCCTATTTTGCTTATACTTTTCAAATGAGTCATTTTTTTGTGCAAGCGAAACTACAGACGACAAAACACAAGTTAACAATAAAAGAACCAATTTAGATTTCATATTGCTGTCAGAATTTATAGGCAAGCGACAACCCCAAAGCACCATCAAACGTTGCATAAGGAGCCACAGCTAAACCGCTACCATCAGGTCTTTTTACTACAACCCTTTTTGCTCCCTTTACAAAGGCAGCATCAATTATGTTATAAACCCAAAGGCCCGCAGCCACACCTATACATATATTGCGTCCGGTATCCCAAGAATCCGCTTTATTGCCATATTGAACAGCAAATTTGGGATGTTCTTTTGACTTTTTTATATAACTGGCTCTCTGGTTCTCACAAACAATTATACCGGCAACCGCCACTGCCTCGGCAGCGAATATACAACCACCCTTAACCTTACTTCCCTTATACCATTGACCGGCACCGGGAATTATAGACATAAAAACTGGCGCGACACCATAATCATTGGTAACGTAAGCTCTATCAAACTTAGGATTATCTGAAATTGCAACCATGTATAAGGTATGCAACTGGATTTCGCCATATTTTTCACCTGCAATATATTCGTCAATCTTTGATGCCTGCAATTTGTAGTTTTGACCTTTAAGATTTACATTGATGGTCATATTGTCATTTATCTTTTCTTTCGTTTCACCATCAACAATCTCTTGATTGATATTGGTCAATACACCGGTTTCCACACTTGCCTCCACTGCATGAGCCAACTGTTCATCCTGAGCCAAAACCGACAAGGCGTTTGCTCTTGCAGCAGACACAGAACCTCCACTTGATGTAACCTCCACAAATTTATAGGAAGAGTTTCCCTCAACTGGTGGATTACCGACCCACTTTGGTTTCTCGGCATTGGCGTTAGCCATGCCGAGAAAAACACATAAAGAAAGGATTATAAAGTTTAACTTTGGACTTTTATACAAAATCTTCGACATCTTCTCCTTCTCCATTAAGTTGTTTCTCAATTTCCTTCTCAAATTTATCCAGATTGTACTCTATTTTCAATCTATCCTCGTCTGAAACCTTTTGTTTAAGACCTTGAACAACTTCCTTTGCAAGCTTCGACACATCTCCGTTGTATTCAAGACATACAAATATTGTGAAATTTCTCGTCTTTTTATCATAATACTTATTAGTCTTAACGACTGGAGAACCTTCAATAACCTGTTGAGCTACAGATTTAATAAGATTATTTTGTTTTTCACCGCCATCAACACTTTCGTGTCCCTCGTTTTCATCACCTGCAGTTTGCAATATATCAATACCTCCTGCTTTAATTGCAGATAACACAGATGCACTTATAGCTTCTGCAAAGGCAGCCCTTGCCTCAGCGCGAGCCCTTGACATGGCAGCATTTTCCCTTTGACTAACACCTTTTCCGGAAGCTCTTTTGCCAGGTTCCTTTAAGGCATATTTCTCTGCCTCAGTGAGTTTAACTTCGTCACCATACACATCCTCTTGAGCGTATAATGAGTGTGAGCCGAATATAAAAACCATTGAAATAAGGCTCAACATCAATTTAAAGATTTTCTTTGTCATGATAGTTATCGTTTAAATTATTGGTTTATAATACAAATTTAATTCTGTGGATACATTCACCGTTGCGATGCACAGTGATGATGACCGGACCGAGAACCGGTTTGTCGATTCGTAGGACACTGTCTGTTGCTGTTTCATGACAGACATGGATTCCATCAATCGAAACAATATCCAAAATGTCACCACTTCTGAGACCGGACACTTTTAAAACGCCACCTTCTGAACCAACCGATATCTTGGAATCATCAGTCTGCATCAGTACATCCGAACTGTCGAAACTGATTCTGAAAATCCCTGAAGCTGACATTGCTGTCGGGTTGGTGACGTATGCCTCAAACGGACGCGCATTGCGAAGTCCAAGTGCAAACAGGCTTCCCTCGGCATGTCCGTTGTAAATCTCCCCTACGTTCAATGCCATACATTTTTCCTTGGGAGTCACTGTGAAGTTTGGTACAAATATATTGCCGCCCTTGCTTGATGTGTTGAGTTCATCCGAAGCCTCGACCCTGACATTTATTCCCCCAAATGTGACATTACCACTGAGAATATATTCATCGGAATAATTGTCATTGTTGGGCATTGCAATGATGTAGGGCGTGTTCGCTTCAATTGATTCAGCACTGACAAAACCGGTTGATGTAAGTTCACACAACCAGAACGGTTTTTTGACCGGATCATTGGCTGCAAACGGAGCCATCGCGCCACGACTTTCGTGAGTTATGGATGTGGGGGCAAACGGCAATGCTATGCTTTCCCAACCGGTACACCTGTCATATCCACTCTTCTGAGAATAGTTGTGAGTATATGAGATTTGACGGGCGGTGAACTGAATGGGGGCATAGAAGTTGCTACTCTCACTGTCGGTAAGCTTGATTCTGTCGGCAACATTGTCAACAATGATATTGCCAAACTGAGCGTTGGCCACCGCAGCATACTTCACATATAGAAGCATGTTGGGCAGACTCATGCCATCGAGAATGTCGAGAGGTATTGACGTGTTGGAATCCCATACTATAGCTGCAAGATTCTTACATCCGCTCATAAGTTTACCCCCAGAATTGAAATGCACCTCCGGCATCCTTATTGTCAGCAGATTCATGTTTTCAAACGCCTTTTCCGGAATCGACGGCAATGAAACGCTACAGAGATCAAGGTGACGGGTGGATTTGAATCCCCTTATACAACCAAAATCTGAATCATTCAAGTTGCCATTAATCTTGACAGATTCATCGTTGGGTGAGCCACCACACCACTCAAAAGCCTTCGACAAAGCGCCGGGGTCCTGAACATACACCTCGTCACCATTATAATATGAAGGCACGATGTAGGTTAAGACAGGACTGTTGTTCATGTTGTCACCAATAGCCACTGCCTTCACCGTGCAAAGTCCCGGAAGCACCACTTTTTTAGCATAGACATTGCTTCCAACACCGGGATTGCTTCCATCTATAGTATAATAGATGACGGCATTCTCAGTGGCAGATGTCAATGTGATTGCATGACCATCGAAAGTTATCGTCGGTTGGGCGCAGGTGAATGAAGACGGCGAGTAGGACACCACTTCAGAATCGTTGAAACCATCGGCCACGGCAAATGCCTTGACAATACGGTTGTCGCTCAACGAGACCGGAGCTGTGTATCTCTGTGAATTCACACTCGGCTCAGCACCACCAATCTCATAGTAGATGACACTTCCGGGGGTCTTGCATGTCATTGTCAATTTTCCATCAGCAAACGAAAATTCCGGAACATCAGCATTAAACCAATCCACTGTGACCTCCGCAATGTCGGAGTCAATCTCACCGTCTTTTGAAGCCACAGCCCTATAGCGGGCGTTGCGATCAAGAAGAATCGGCGAACGATAGAGTGTGCTTCGGCTTGTTGGTGCAGAACCATCAGTGGTGTAATATATCGACGCCCCGCTGGTGATGGTTGACATTGTGAGGAGATTACCGTTGATGGTAAGCGTTGGAGTGCCACACTTCACATTCGAGATGTCGAGATAGAACTCGGCAATGTCGGAGTTGTTGTAGTTATCGCGTTTGGCCACGGCCTTGACCGTACAATTGGACTGCATCGGAACAGCATCATTGTAGAGTTGTCCGTTGGTTTCGGGATTGGAACCGTCGATTGTGTAGTAGATCCGGCTTTCGGGAGTGGCACAGGTGATGTAGATTTTCAGATTTGCAAACTGAATCACGGGAGTATCGACCTTGTAAGAGTCTATCTTCAGAGTGGCGATATATGAGTCGGCATAATCAGGAGCCTTTGCCACTGCCTTTATCTCAGCATTATGCTTCAACTCAAATGGGGCTGTGTAGCGGGTGCTTGTCTCATCTGGCATTGAGCCATCGAGAGTGTAATAGATTGCAGCATCGTCCTGAAGACAGGTCATGGTCACAACCTCGTTTTCATACTTGATTTCCGGTGTTGGGACTGCATTATTGGTAGTCATAAGTCGCAATCCGACTTGCTTTTCTGTATTTTCAGAATCAGTAACTGTATTGAAGATTATGCCATAGTATGTGCCGGCAGTAAGACTTTGAGATGCCGTTTTCTGCAAATTGTCAGATTTCAGAGTGGATTTCAGTTTGCCGTCCTTATCAAGTATCATCAAATCGAAAGATTGTGTCGAACGAAGGTAATATGTTCCATTTGCAGGAATCTCGAATTTTACTGCTTGGAAATCACCTTTAGACACCTTGCCGAGCAACACTGATTTCTGCAACCCAAGATATACCGGATCTCTTGTAACAGTATATTCCTCCTGATAATCCTTGAATATCGGCATACTGAATTCGCCTGAGCTACTAATAAATTTCATCAAGAATTTAACATTAGTAGTTTGTGTCATACTCACTTCCGATTCCGAAACAACGAAATTATTATTGAATACGATGCTTGACACATCTTTTATATCAGGAAGACTGATAGCAGTCGCATTCATTTCGTATTCCTTACATGGTTCTATAGTGACATACTCTACAATGTCATTGAATGAATATTCATACCCAATAATAACATTGTCAGTTTCAGCATTACCGTTAGGGACTACAAATAGAGAACTAAAGATGTTGCCCGCTTTTTTATTGCTGTTAAAAGCTCTGTAATTAAGAAAATGAATTCCAGGCTTCAATGCACTTATATCAACGACAAATGATTGCGACTCTTCAGAGCTTGATATGAATGTTTTTGCATCATAATTGTAGTCAATCCAATATTCATAACCTGAAAGTTCATTCAAAGTTGTGGCATTTGATGGTATGTTAAACATCCATGATTCGAAGTTGCCAAAGTTGCCATTATTATCAATTGCCCGATAATTTAGAAAATTCAATCCAGGTTCGAGTGAACGTACGTCTATTGACAATGTTTGACTTTCATTAGAATCGTCAACTGATATCTTATTTGCAATCTTGTCATTGAGCCAATATTCAAATCCTCTCAATTGCGCCGCCTTACCTTGAATAAAGGCAACCAACACAAATAAAGAATATATAAAGATTTTATATGGTTTCATGAAATTAATCTATTCAGCAGTAACTTTTAGACTGACGTTTAACACCTTATTTTGCATATCAAGTGAAATATTACTTTCTCTAACCTTCGGTACATTCAATTCAAGAGAATAAGGCGTTAAACCTCCATATTCACCAACAATCGTTCCATCATTACCTAAATAACCATATTCTTCAAGAGTGTTCGCATCTGTTTCACAAGTCTTATTCTCATAACAATTTTTGGCAATACAAGTATTTTCGTTGATATTTGTATAGTTCCCAGTTAACAAGCAATTTGTAAAGTCACAATAGGTATATGGAGAGGTTCCATTAGCAGAAGAAGATCCATACAATATACAATTAATAAAGTTACCTCTAACTGAATTTATATATATAGAATAGATATAACAATTCACAAAAGTCACAGGCCAGTCTTGATAATTAGGACTGAATGAACTACCTGACTTCAGATAAGAATTTATTACAGTCATATCCTTTATGTAAGTTGAATAATCAAAATATCCCTTAATGTAACATCTGTCAAGTACAATATTTTTATTGTTGACATTTACATTAAACTCCTTCATGTAACATTGTTTAATTGTTACTCCGGTCATGGATGTAGTTAAAGAAATGACATTGTCATAAAGATATACACCTTCCAATATAGTTTGAGTTAGTGTTGGCGTTCCAGAGATCGAAATGTTGACATCCCCGCCTACTTTTGTATTTTCACCTGTTCCACGAACAGTTATTTTCTTGTTAATTGTAAATCCCGGGAAACGACCTTCTGTGAGGAATATGGTATCTCCATCTACTGCTTTCGATATAGCAGTCACTATAGCACTTGAATCATAGTATGTACATGTACCTTTATGCTGCAGGAGACATTTTGCTGTTGAGTCCGCAAAACTGGTGAGAGTGATACCTACTAAGCATAGGAAAAAAGTAAGAATACGTTTCATAATTATTGTTATTTTCAGTGTATTTATTTTATAGATAGATTGTTATAATATTACTATTTTTGCAATAATTTGCAAAACACAGATTATTACATCAATGAATTGGGAATTTATTTTGGTCAAATTATGACTGATTCCTGTGTTTGAACTGTGTAGATTATTTGCGTTTGATCATGTTGGGGCGGGTGATGTCATCATCCTTTGGTTTTCCACCACCACCGATGAAGGATACCTGATCACTGTATGCCACACCTTTCTGATTGATGGCGTATGCACGGACATAATACCGGGTGCCGATGGTAAGGGAATTGACTGTCGCCCCAAACGATGGGAAGACATTACACTGAACTTTATTGTCGGTGATGTCGGGCATAGACGTCGTCGAATAGCAGAACCCGCATTCCGATATCTCTCCATGTCCATCCGACATGATCTGTGCTTCAAATACTGCTGATGTCGATCCATCCTCTACCTTTATTGTGGTTGCTGACAAAATAGCCGGTTCGATGGCGAGTGTGTTCACAATTTTCTCCTCAGAATAAGCCACTCCAGATTCATTGATGGCGTATGCCCTTACATGATAGGAAGTGTTCTCATCCAGTCCGGTTATAGTCTTCGTAAACGACCCACCCGAGGGTTTGCCACAGCTTATCTTAGCATCATTAACGGTTGGATTATCAGATTTTGAATAGCAGAATCCGCATTCTGAGACAGTGCCATTACCGTTGCTGACGATTGACGAAGCCAAAGTTATATTGGAAACACCGATATCGTATGCGTCAAGCATACCCAATTCGGGGATACTAAGGATTGTCATGCTCCAGCCGTCGTGACTGTCGATCGCAGGCAGTTCCAGATAACCGGATACACCCGGATCAAGAATTCTTTGACGCATGGATACGGAATAGAGCTGATTATCGTAGCCAACGTTTATATAGCGACTTGCATCCGGTTGGCAGCCATAAATGTATCTGGAATATCCGTCTTCTTCTATGCTGCATTCCACCGGAGTTTCGGTGGAAAGGAAATCAAGAGACGGAAAACTCATTTTATAATTCTGAATGATGCCCGAAACAGAAAAGCGCGTAAGAGCGGAACTGTGAAATCTCAGACGACCAACCATGGGACATAACAAAGCAGTAACCTTTATTACAGATGCGCTTTTCTCACAACTTACATTTTCATCGCGATATATGGCGGTGTGAGAATCAAAAGTCAGGCCATCACTCCATTCCTGTGTGGCTCCATCTATAAAGACTGCAGTACCTGAGTACATCCCCGCCGGGAACTGTCCGTCGTAAGAAAGTTTCCATTCACTGTCTTCACCATTATATACAGCGCGGGCTGAGACAGCATTTGATTCGCCATCGAAAAGGCACAAAAATATACGGTCGCCATTTTCCCAATTGTGGACTTCAGCACGTGTGTCATCACCTTGGAAGTTTTTCAGGGATAAGTCAAAGACAAACCGACATTCATCCGAAACTGTCTGTTGCGTAACTTCCTCAATGTTTTCACTACCGCATGAGGAGAATATAGTCAACGGTATCATCATTGCTGCCAGACGGAAAGTTGACTTAAGGAATCCATTTGTTGTCATCGCCATAACCTTCTATGTTAATACTGTTGGAACTTGGGGTGCGGAAGGTGATTTCCGCGCCGTAGGATGTGCCCACTGAATTTGTAGCGTATGCCCTGACATGATACACCGTACTGGGCAGAAGTCCGGTCAGACTTGAATTGAATGATGTGAGTTTGTCGGCAGATCCGAGTTCAGTCTTTTGGTCATTGACGGTGGGATTCCCGGAAGTATTCCATACATGTCCGTATTGAATCACCTTGTCAACATTTCCAAGATTATCGATTGATCCCCCTATCACAGCACTTGTGTCTGTGATGCCTGATACGTTGCCGGTAGAGACCGTTGCGAGTTTTGGAGTGCCCTTAGTAGTGAACGTCAGTTCCTCACCGTATGAAATTCCTTCCTGATTTTCAGCATAAGCTCTCACGTAGTAGGTAGTGAGTTCAGTGAGATTAGATGCCTTGTATGAGAAATCCCTCGGATTCTTGCTGTCGCCGAGATTGCATTTGAATCCTGCATCAATAGTCGGGGCATTGGTAGTGGCCCAGCAGAAACCATGGCTTGTCACTTCCGAACTACCAACCCTTACGATGCTTCCGCGAAAATTGGCTGAATTATAAGTGGCATCTTCGACCATGATGGTCGAAACCACCGGTTTCTCACGTGAAGGGATATTCATGGATACCGGTATTAAACTTTTCTGGTCAGAAACTGCTAATTCTATAGAGCCGTTATGGTCGCCTTCGGCAAGACCGGCACGATTTACGGACACAATGACATTGTCGGTTTTAGAAAAAGTTCCTGAAGTCTTTGACAAATTTATCCACTGGTTTGATGTGGAAAGAGAGTAAGTGATGTCTCTTGTGCCGGTGTTGGTAAGGGTCAACGGCAAGGAACTTGTGACAGAACCGAAATCAAGTTTTGTGGGAGAAAAACTGACATTGACACCTTGCACAGTCATCTTGACATTGACAATAGCGCTTCCGCCGCCTTCTGATGTTACAGTTATTGACTGGGTGTATTCCCCGGAATCAAGTCCGGTGCGGTCCACAGTCACCACAACCGAACTCTTTTCACTCGGATTAGTGACTCCGGATGTAGGATTGCATGAGAGCCAGGAAGCATTCTCAGTCAATTGCCATTTAAGCTCAGCCACACCAACATTACTGATTTCAAAAGGAAGAGTCGTTTTATCGCTATCAAAATCAAGCATATTTGGCGAACATTGAAGTGTGCCGGTGGTAGAAGTCAGTTGAAAATCAGCAAAGGCATCCTGGCCTGCCTGGACAAAAACGTTTTTCTTGTCGGTCTTATAACCGTTTTTACTTGCTGTGACAGTGTATTCCTTTGTTTCCAAATCTCTGAATTCAAATTTGCCATCAGCGCCGGTGCTTCTTGTTGTACCGGAAGGAGAAATAGAAATGGATACGCCTGACAATGGCTCATTTGTTTTCGCATCTGTCACAGTGCCCGTAAGATTGCCGGTGGTGTCTATGATATCCTTTGTGCATGACACTCCGGAAGCAAGCAAAACCACCGACAGAAGATAAAGCAATAGTGCGCGTTTCATTAAGAAGTTAAGCGTAAAATTATGCGCTGTTCTCCTTACACGCGTTGTTATTGTTTCGATTAAACGACATAAAAAAAGCGTGGAGAACCTACTTGTTGTCTGTTCCACGCATCGGAGGCTCTAGCATTGCCTATTACAGTTGAACAGACAACGTCAGAGCCCACGCCGGTAAGATATATATTTACCAACTGGATACTATGGACAATGCATCATTTCATAAAACAATGACATTTCCATGGTTCAAGAGGCATATATAATCACCCAATGGACATCTACCGTTGCCACATTCCATACTGTAATGTATCTTAAAATTTGCTAGATTTCCGATACGTAAAGAATGAAGCGTCAAGTAAACGCCTTTATAATATGTCGTGATTCTCAATTATCCCTCCCACTACCCGCTTCTTCAGTTTAGAAATCTTAACTGATGAAACTCGGCGTGGGCATCTGATGCTGAGAATCCTTGGCAAAGTTACGTTTTTATTTTCAAATACGCAAAAATTTCATTAAAATCTTAAAAATTTAACAATTATTTTGCAAGCAATCTTCAAAACAACTTGGCAAAGTTTATTTATACATTCTTCGAAAGAATAAATGGTGTCCTGCGGACACCTGTGATTGTGATTGATTGCCGGGTACACCTTCACTGTGTTTCGGTGTACTCGGTTACTGATAAATCTGCCTCCTGCGGAGGCGACGGCAATTTGGTATATATTGTGATTCTATTATTCATTCATGAATTAGAGGATTGGGGAGAACAGGCGGACGAGGGACTCGAGAATCTTCTTGCCAAGGGAGCGTTTTTTCCATTCCGATTTGGTAATCTTCCTGCAGGATTCGAGATCGCAGAAGAAGATGTCGCGCATTCGGCGGTTGACTGACTCGGAATAGATCAGAAGGTTTGCCTCAAAATTATTCTCAAAACTGCGGAAATCGAAATTGACAGATCCTGTAGTGACAAAATCATCATCCACTATCATTGTCTTTGCATGCAGCATGCCCGGAAGATAGAAGTATATCTTTATTCCGGCTTTAAGACAATCATCAAGATAGGATCGGCTTCCATATCCAAGCAGAACGGAATCGGTATGTTCCGGTATCATTATCCTGACATCCACTCCTGACAAGGAAGCACCCTGCATCGCTTTCAAGAGGGCATCTGTAGGCAGAAAATATGGAGTCTGAATATATATCCTTTTCCTTGCTGAGGCTATTGCACTTTGAAAACAAAGCACGAGATTATTCCATGTGTCGGTAGGGCCTGACGTGACAAGTTGCATCGGCACATCACCTTCCTTCTCAAATTCACCTGGGATTGCAGTATTCAGATCATCCGTAGGTCTGAGGAAATTCCAATCCATATAGAAAGAATACAGCATCGACTCAATTATCGGGCCTTTCACCCGAAGATGTGTATCTCGCCAAATTCTTCCATCCTTTGCAACCTCTACATAGCGATCAGCCACATTCATTCCCCCAATATATCCAATTTGCCCATCGATAACCGCAATCTTACGGTGATTACGCCAATTAATACGGTTTGCGAGCTTTCGGAATGTCACCTTGAAGAATGGGTGAGCATCAATGCCGAGTTCACGCATTTTTTGGAAAAACCTGTTTGGCGTTGAAAAGGACCCTACATGGTCATAAAGAATTCTCACCTTCACACCATCATTAACCTTTTCTGCAAGCAGATTGAGCAACTTATTGCCAAGCCGATCGTCATTATATATATAATATTGAATATAAATGAATTTCTTAGCCTTTCTTATATCTTCTTCAAGGCTTTGAAATTTATGCTTACCATCGGTGAAGATCTCAACTGAATTATCAGGATCGAGATGGGCATGACAAAGGTTATGGGCAAGTTTAATTTGATGTACTTGATTTTCATCGAGCAACGTACTTGCAAATTCATGCTGGGCAGATCTGGATTTACTAAGCAATTGGCGTCGTACCCTATTGCTGACCATGGCCTTTCCTTTGAGGCTTCTGCCAAAGAAAAGATAAAATACTATCCCAACCACAGGCAAAAACAATAAAGCAAGAGTCCATGAAATAGCGCGAATAGGGTTCTTGTTCTCAGAAATCACCACGACTACGGATGAGAGAATAACAACGAAATACACTATTGTCAGAGTAAGAGAAATCCAGAAGTACATTTAGAAGAATGAATTATCAAGGAAACATAGGGAATCATAAAAAAACAAGCAACCTGCATAGTACCGGCAATCAGTCGGCACCATACAGGTTTACCTAATAAGATATGTGATGGCATAAGCCAATCATTAATCGGATTATTACTCAGCGGCCGGAGTTTCAGCTGCAGGAGCCTCAGCTACAGGAGTTTCAGCGGCTGGAGTTTCGGCAGCGGGGGCAGTCTCAGCAGCTTTCTTGCCACCACGGCGGCTGCGACGGGTCTTAGTGGCCTTGGCAGCTTTTTCCTCAAGCATATTCTCGTTGAAGTCAACGAGCTCAATCATTGCCATCTCGGCGTTGTCGCCAAGACGATGACCGGTCTTGAGGATACGGGTGTAACCGCCCGGACGATCAGCAACCTTTTCAGCAACCACGCCAAAAAGTTCCTTGATAGCCTCTTTATTTTGGAGATAACTGAAGACAAGACGACGATTGCTCATGTCATCTTTCTTGCTGCGAGTGATAAGAGGCTCAGCATAAACGCGGAGCGCCTTAGCCTTAGCCAGAGTCGTAAAGATTCTCTTGTGCATGATAAGAGAGATAGCAAGGTTAGAGAGAAGCGCCTCGCGATGTCCCTTCTTACGGCTAAGGTGGTTGAATTTCTTATTATGTCTCATCGTAGTGTTTATTCTTTATCTAATTTATACTTTGAAATATCCATGCCGAACGAGAGGTTGTTGTTGGCAAGAAGTTCATCGAGTTCAGTAAGAGATTTCTTACCGAAGTTGCGGAACTTCAGAAGGTCGTTTTTCTGGAACTGAACGAGTTCGCCAAGAGTTTCAACCTCAGCGCTCTTCAAGCAGTTGAGAGCACGGACGCTAAGATCCATATCGACAAGTTTGCTTTTAAGAAGCTGACGCATCTTAAGCACTTCCTCATCGAATTCCTCGGGAGCCTCATCAGCGGGAGCCTCAAGAGAGATTTTTTCATCGCTGAAAAGCATGAAGTGATGGATCAAAATTTTAGCGGCCTCTTTTAGAGCATCTTTCGGAAGGATGGAGCCATCGGTTGTCACTTCGAGTATGAGTTTCTCGTAGTCGGTTTTCTGCTCTACGCGGAAATTCTCGACTGCATATTTCACGTTTTTTATAGGCGTGTAGATGGAGTCGACGGCTATGACGGCGGGATCTGCACCCATCGCGCGAAGCATCTCACGATTTTCATCGGCGGGAACCCAACCACGACCTTTATTGATGGAGAACTCCATGTTGAAAGAAGTGGAAGGATTAAGATTGCAAATCACCAAGTCGGGGTTGAGTACCTCAAAACCCGAAAGAGCTTTACCCAAGTCTCCTGCTTTCAATACATCAGTACCGGAAACGGATACTGTAGCTGTTTCCTCGTCGTGGTCTTCAGTGGTTTGCTTGAATCTCACCTGCTTCAGGTTAAGGATGATATTGGTAACATCTTCCCTAACACCAGGGATAGAATCGAGTTCATGAGCCACACCATCTATACGAATAGAGCAAATAGCATATCCGCCGAGACTTGAAAGAAGAATTCTGCGGAGTGCGTTGCCGATAGTTTGGCCATATCCCGGTTCGAGAGGACGGAATTCGAATTTACCGAATTTTGAGTCCGCTTCAAGCATCAGGACCTTGTCGGGTTTTTGAAATGCTAATATTGACATGGGTTACAATAGTTTATTATTTAGAATAGAGCTCGACGATCAGCTGCTCCTTAATGTTCTCAGGAATATCCGCACGCTGGGGGAGGTGAAGGAACTTACCGCCCTTCACGCTTTCGTCCCATTCAATCCAGGGATATTTGCTGTGATTGAAGCCGGCCAGATTATCGGCTATCACTTCAAGAGACTTTGATTTTTCGCGAACAGCTACCACATCACCCGGTTTAACCTGATATGAAGGAATGTTGACAACATCTCCGTTGACAGTGATGTGTTTGTGAAGAACAATCTGACGAGCAGCCGGACGTGAAGGAGCAATACCAAGACGATATACCACGTTGTCGAGACGGCTTTCGAGCAACTGAAGGAGCACCTCGCCGGTGATGCCTTTGGTGTGAGCGGCACGTTCGAAAAGGTTGCGGAACTGACGTTCAAGCACGCCATAGGTATATTTAGCTTTCTGCTTTTCCTTAAGCTGAGTGCCGTATTCAGAAGTCTTGCGGCGACGGTTGTTGCCATGCTGACCCGGGGGATAATTCTTTTTGGTCAGAACTTTGTCTTCACCGAAGATGGCCTCGCCGAATTTACGAGCGATTTTAGTTTTTGGGCCTGTGTATCTTGCCATTTTTTTAAATTCTTAGATGATTTGACTTTAATAAAAGAGTGTCAAAACAGAAGATCCATTCGATAGGCGCATCGCCCTTAGCGCAGCCGCGACCCCTCGAGAGGTAGAAAATCGTGAGGGTCATTCGCATTCAGGCGACACAACTGATATAATTAGACTCTTCTTCTCTTAGGAGGACGACATCCGTTGTGCGGAAGCGGAGTAACATCGACAATTTCGACTACTTCAATTCCGGCACCATGTACTGTACGGATTGCTGATTCGCGACCATTGCCCGGACCCTTGACATAGGCCTTCACCTTGCGGAGGCCGAGGTCGTAAGCAACTTTTGCACAGTCCTGTGCAGCCATCTGGGCAGCATAGGGAGTATTTTTCTTACTACCGCGGAAGCCCATCTTACCTGCTGAAGACCAAGATATCACCTGACCTTCAGAGTTGGCTAAGCACACGATAATGTTGTTGAAGGAAGAGTGTACGTGGAGCTGACCCATAGCGTCAACCTTGACATTTCTCTTCTTCGCTGCGACTGTCTTTTTTGCCATAATTTATAATTATTTAGTAGCTTTCTTCTTGTTAGCAACAGTTTTCTTGCGGCCCTTGCGAGTACGAGCATTGTTTTTTGTGCTCTGACCTCTGACGGGAAGGCCAAGACGATGGCGGATGCCACGATAGCAACCGATATCCATCAGACGCTTGATGTTGAGTTGGATTTCACTACGGAGGTCACCTTCCACCTTATATTCGGTCTGGATAACTTCACGCACAGCAGCAGCCTGGTCATCGGTCCAATCCTGAACCTTTATAATACCATCTACACCTGCCTTTTTAAGGATAGTAGAAGCTGCACTACGGCCAATGCCATAGATATATGTGAGGGCGATATCTCCTCTTTTGTTTTGCGGCAAATCAACGCCGACTATACGTACTGCCATAATTGAGTTATTACGTTTTTAGTGCGTGGGGCATTAGCCCTGGCGCTGTTTGAGTTTAGGGTTCTTTTTGTTGATTACGTACAATCTTCCTTTACGACGCACTATCTTGCTGTCGGGAGTGCGCTTTTTGATTGATGCTCTAACTTTCATATAATGTTTCGTTTTTATTTGTAACGGAATGCGATTCTGCCCTTGGAAAGGTCGTAGGGAGACATCTCCACTTTCACCTTATCGCCCGGAAGAATCTTGATATAGTGCATTCTCATCTTGCCTGAGATATGAGCTGTGATTTCGTGGCCATTCTCAAGTTCCACCTTAAACATAGCGTTGCTCAGTGCTTCAAGAATCACACCATCCTGTTCGATTGCTGCCTGTTTTGCCATATAATGATAATTGACGTATAAAAATCAGAAATTCCTGTCGCCAAGTGAATTTTGAATATAATCGAAGGTGGTCAGTATTTCGGGCTTATCCTCGGTGATAAGGATAGTATGCTCGAAATGAGCCGACGGTTTACGGTCTTTGGTGCGTGTCTGCCATCCGTCTTTTTCAAAGACAATGTTTTTAGAGCCCATGTTGATCATCGGCTCAATGCAAATGCACATTCCCGGCTTCAGCATCGGTCCGATGCCGCGTCTTCCGTAGTTTGGAATCTCAGGGTCCTCATGCATCGACTTGCCAATGCCATGTCCGCACATTTCTCTTACCACTGAATATCCGTGATGCTCGCAGAAGGACTGGACTGCATTGCTGACATCGCCAACACGCTTGCCTGCCTTGGCGGCTGCAATCCCCTTGTAAAGGGAATCCTTAGTCGTCACGAGCAATTCCATAACCTTCGGATCTATATCACCCACTGCAAAGGTATAGCAAGAATCGCCGTTGAATCCATTTAGTTCGGCCACGCAGTCAGTGCCGACAATGTCGCCTTCCTTCAGAACGTACTGAGAGGGGAAACCATGGACAACAGTCTCATTGACCTCAATGCAGAGAGTGCCGGGGAAACCATGATAGCCGAGGCAAGCGGGTTTACCCCCGTTGTCAAGGATATACTCCCTTGCCACAGTATCGAGTTGCTTGGTGGTGACACCCGGTTTTATCCATTTGGCCACCTCGCCGAGAGTGCGACTCACAAGGTCGGAGGCCAAACGCACCAATTCGATTTCTTCTTCTGTCTTGATAAAAATCATTTCTGAAATCTATAACACTTGAAAGCAATCAATAACCCGGTCCACCGGCGCGGCCTTGAATTCTTGTGCCCTTCATCAAGCCATCGTAATGACGCATGAGCAGATGACCTTCAACAATGCGAAGAGTGTCGAGGATCACACCAACCATGATAAGCAGGGAAGTGCCGCCAAAGAAAGAGGCGAAGCTACGGTTAACACCTAACACGTATGCAATAGCAGGCATCACGGCAACAATTCCGAGGAAAATGGAACCGGGCAAAGTGATACGCGACATTATAGAGTCGAGATAATCAACGGTCGGTTTGCCGGGTTTGACACCGGGGATAAAACCATTATTACGCTTCATATCCTCCGCCATCTGGGCAGGACGAACTGTTATTGCGGTATAGAAATAAGTGAAGGCCACAATCATCAGGAAGTAGATGATATTGTATGTCCAGCCATACATGTCAGTAAGAGCACCAACAAAACCGGTCTGGTTGGGACTGAATCCTGCCAGTGTGATAGGAATGAACATGATAGCCTGGGCAAAGATAATAGGCATAACGCCTGCGGCATTCACTTTGAGCGGGATATACTGACGGACGCCACCATACTGTCTGTTGCCAACAATTTTCTTGGCGTATTGCACGGGCACCTTGCGCACACCTTGCACGAGAAGCACCGCACCGGCTATAACAGCGAGAAGGATCACAATTTCCACAAGGAAAAGCACAAGACCACCGCCGGCTGAATTAAGCAGACGACCTGTGAATTCCTCGAAGAAAGCCTGTGGCAGACGAGCAATGATACCGATCAGAATTATGAATGAAATACCATTGCCGACACCCTTCTGGTCGATTCTTTCACCGAGCCACATGATAAACATGGAACCGGCGGCGAGCACCACAGTCATGAACGCCATGGTGTACCAGGGAAGATTGACGATGCCACCGGCAGCCTGGATCTGATATTTCAGATTGACCAGATAGGCCGGACCCTGAAGCAACAGAATCAGGACAGTGAGATAACGAGTATATTGATTCAATTTCATTCTTCCGCTCTCGCCCTCGCGCTGCATCTTCTGGAATGAAGGGAGCACCATGCCGAGCAACTGGATCACGATCGACGCAGTGATATAGGGCATGATACCGAGAGCAAAGATCGAAGCCTGAGAGAAAGCGCCACCCGAGAACATGTCGAGAAGCTGCATCAAGCCGTCGGAAGTGAAATTTTTGAGTGCCATGAGGTCGTTGGGGTCGATACCCGGAAGAACCACATAGCATCCGAAGCGATAGATAATCACGAGAAGCAGCGTGATGCCAATTCTCTTACGGAGATCTTCTACGCTCCAGATATCTTTAACAGTTTGAGTAAATCCCATTTTACAGAAAGTTATAATTTGATTACAGATCCACCGGCGGCGGTGATAGCGGCCTCAGCAGTTTTGGAGAAGGCGTTAGCCTCCACCTCAAGTTTGTGGGTCAGCTCGCCTTTG
Source organism: Muribaculum sp. (assembly GCA_023667055.1). Classification (GTDB taxonomy): domain Bacteria; phylum Bacteroidota; class Bacteroidia; order Bacteroidales; family Muribaculaceae; genus Lepagella. Next base: position 327,321 of record JAMPAV010000001.1, read on the forward strand.
CCAAGAATCTTAACGAGAGTGTTCTTGGGCACGAGACCGGCTTCACGGAGGTCGGCAACTGTAATCTTCTCGAGATTCTTGGCAGCAGCCAAAGTTTCGAGAGCATCAATATTGAGTGCTTTATATTCGACTCTGTTGATATTGTTGAAGCCGAACTTAGGCACGCGGCGCTGAAGAGGCATCTGGCCACCTTCAAAACCAATTTTGCGTTTGTAGCCTGAGCGAGACTTAGCGCCTTTGTGGCCACGGGTGGAAGTGCCACCGAAGCCGGAGCCGGGGCCGCGACCAATTCTTTTCACACCCTTGTTGCTTCCGGGTGCCGGTTGGAGATTATGAAGTTCCATTGGAAAAATCAAATTTAAAGTTTTGTTACTTCTACAAGGTGATGAACGGCCTTTACCATACCCATAATAGCCGGGTTGTCTTCTTTGACTACAGTGTGGTTCATTTTTCTGAGGCCGAGCGCGTCAAGAGTGCGTTTCTGCACAGCCGGACAATTGATGCGGCTTTTGATTTGCTTAATTGCTATTTGTGCCATGTCGGATATTATTTGCCGTTAAACACTTTTTCAACAGATACGCCACGGTTCTGTGCCACCTGTGCCGGGCTGCGGAGTTCGGCGAGAGCGGCAATTGTGGCCTTCACAAGGTTGTGAGGGTTGGAAGAGCCCTTTGACTTAGCAAGTACATCGGTGATACCAACGGACTCAAGCACGGCACGCATAGCGCCACCTGCCTTCACACCGGTACCCTCGGAAGCCGGGCGAAGGAAAATACGGCTGCCACCGAATTTAGCTTCCTGCTCGTGAGGAATTGTGCCATTGTGTACCGGAACACGTATGAGATTCTTTTTGGCAGTCTCCACGCCTTTGGCGATTGCAGCCTGGACTTCATTAGCCTTGCCGAGGCCCCAGCCGATAACACCGTTTTCGTTGCCTACAACTACGATAGCAGCAAAGCTGAATGCGCGACCGCCCTTTGTGACCTTAGTGACGCGGTTGATTGCAACCAGGCGGTCTTTCAGGTCGAGATCATTGGTAGATTTAACTCTATTATTCTTTGCCATGACTTACGATTAAAATTTAAGACCGGCCTTGCGTGCTGCGTCGGCCAAAGATTTAACACGACCGTGGAAGAGATAGCCGTTACGGTCAAAAACTACTTCAGTGATACCCCTTTCCTGGGCCTTCTTGGCGATTTCCTCGCCAACCTTAGCGGCGATTTCTGTCTTGGTGCCTTCAGCGATACCCTTTGAGGAAGCAGCCACGAGAGTTGCGCCGGCGAGGTCGTCGATCACCTGGACATAAATAGCCTTATTGGAGCGGAACACGCTCATTCTTGGGCGCTGAGCGGTGCCGGAAATTTTGCCACGTATGCGGGCTTTGATTTTATTTCTTCTATCTATTTTGGTTACCATAACTTCCTAAGGATTATTTAGCGTTGGCAGACTTGCCGGACTTGCGGCGGATGATTTCACCTACAAACTTGATACCCTTGCCCTTGTAAGGTTCAGGCTTACGAAGCGAGCGGATCTTGGCGCAAACCTGTCCGAGGAGCTGCTTGTCGCTTGATTCGAGAATGATAAGGGGGTTCTTGTTACGCTCTGACTTTGCTTCCACCTTTATTTCCAGAGGAAGTTTGATGAAAATAGCGTGAGAATAACCGAGAGAAAGTTCGAGGACCTGACCGGTGGCAGTGGCACGGTAGCCAACACCTACGAGTTCCATTTCCTTCTTGTAGCCTTCAGATACGCCTACCACCATGTTGTGGATAAGAGCGCGATACAGACCGTGAAGAGCACGGTGTTCACGTTCGTCGTCGGGGCGAGTCACATGGATATGTCCGTCGGCCACTTCAACTTTGATATCAGGATTTATTTCTTGAGAAAGAGTGCCTTTTGGGCCTTTCACAGTAACCACGTTGTCTTTTACAGTCACTTCCACCTTTGCGGGAAGTTCGATTGGAGCTTTACCTATTCTTGACATAATTAAATCCTCCTTTCATTAGCAAACGTAGCATAAAACTTCGCCACCGATCTTAAGTTCGGAGGCAGCCTTGTTGGTCATCACACCCTTTGAAGTGGAGAGGATTGCGATTCCGAGGCCGTTGAGCACACGGGGCATGTCCTTATAACCGGTGTATTGACGGAGACCGGGACGGGAAACGCGTTTCAGAGCCTTGATGGCGTTTACCTTATCGACCGGATCATACTTAAGGGCAATCTTGATAGTGCCCGATGGAGTGGGACCTTCCATGAACTTATAGTTCAGGATGTAGCCCTGTTCGAAAAGGATCTTGGTGATCTCTTTCTTCATTTTCGAAGACGGAACTTCCACCACACGGTGACCCGCATGGATGGCGTTGCGCAGTCTTGTCAAATAATCTGCAATTGGATCAGTCATTTGTTGTTTTGTTTTAAATTGATTCAGATTTACCGAACAATATTTAATACTCTCAAAGTTAAGCACAGGTTGTGCAATTGCACAATCTGCGCTTAAACCGATGCAAAATTAGTAAAAAATCACGTCATACACAAGAATTAGAAGCGTATTCTCAGTGAATTAGATACTAAATTAACATTATTTAATATTATTTAACAAAAAGAGTCAAACCTTTTAGGGCTTGACTCTTCATCTATTAATGAAATTAGCAATCTTAATTACCAGCTTGCCTTCTTCACACCGGGAATTAGACCGGCGGAAGCCATCTCACGGAACTGGATACGGGAAATACCAAACTGACGGATGTATCCCTTCGGACGACCAGTCATCATGCAACGGTTGTGCAGACGTACGCGCGAAGCGTTCTTGGGGAGTTTCTGAAGTTTGGTAAGAGCCTCATAGTCGATGTTGCCTTCAGCATCGGCGAGAGCAGCCTTCTTGAGGGCAGCTTTCTTTTCAGCGTATTTGGCAACCATCTTTGCACGCTTCACTTCGCGTGCTTTCATTGATTCCTTAGCCATATCTCTTATTTGTTATCAGTTTTGAAAGGAAGTCCGAACTTCTTGAGAAGAGCAAAACCTTCGGCGTCAGTCTTGGCAGATGTCACGAAAGTGATGTTCATACCCTGGAGTTTGGGGACATTGTCGATATTAATCTCTGGGAAAATGATCTGCTCGGTGATGCCGAGGGTATAGTTGCCACGGCCATCGAGCTTTGAGTTGATACCCTTGAAGTCACGGATACGTGGAAGAGCCACGCGGATGAGTCTTTCAAGGAACTCATACATTTTCTCTCTGCGAAGAGTAACCATCACGCCGATGGGCATTTTCTTACGCAGCTTGAAGTTAGAGATATCCTTTCTTGAGAGAGTAGGCACAGCCTTCTGGCCAGTGATTGCAGTGATTTCATTGAGAGCAGTCTCAATCAGTTTCTTGTCTTGCGTTGCAGCGCCGAGACCCTGGTTGATGACGATTTTCTCAAGACGGGGCACCTGCATCGGTGTGGTATAATTGAACTCCTTGGTGAGTTCGGGAGCGATTCTCTCTTTATACTCCTTAGCTAATGTAGTTGCACTCATCACTTAATCTCCTCTCCTGATTTTTTGGAAATACGAACTAACTTACCATTCTCATCTCTCTTGTGAGCCACACGGGTGGGTTTGCCACTTTTGGGGTCAACGAGATTCAGATTGGAAACGTGAACAGGGGCTTCCATTTTCACGATACCGCCCTGAGGATGCTTAGCACTCGGTTTGGTGCTCTTTGACACGATATTGACGCCTTCTACGATAGCGCGGTTTTTCTTTACCAGGACCTCGAGTACACGTCCTGTCTTGCCCTTGTCGTCGCCGGCATTGACAAAAACAGTGTCACCTTTCTTTATATGAAGTTTTGACATGATTATAATCTTTTATATTGATTAAAGTACCTCGGGAGCCAGGGAAACGATCTTCATGTTAGTTGCACGGAGTTCACGGGCAACGGGGCCGAAGATACGAGTACCACGGATTTCGCCGGCATTATTGAGGAGCACGCAGGCATTGTCGTCGAAGCGGATGTAGCTTCCGTCGGGTCTGCGGATTTCCTTTTTAGTTCTCACAACGACAGCTTTAGAAACTGTACCTTTCTTTACATCGGAAGATGGGATGGTGCTTTTCACAGTCACCACGATGATATCACCTACCGAAGCATAACGGCGGCCGGTGCCACCAAGCACATGGATGCAGAGTGCTTCCTTCGCACCGCTGTTGTCAGCTACTGTGAGGCGTGATTCAGTCTGTATCATAGTTACTTAACTTTTTCGATAATTTCAACAAGTCTCCATCTCTTAGTTTTGCTCAAAGGACGAGTTTCCATAAGGCGGACGGTATCGCCTACGGAACACTCATTTTTTTCGTCGTGAGCGTGGTATTTCTTTGTCTTGTTGACAAACTTACCATAGATTGGGTGCTTTTCCTTCCACTTGATTTCGACAGTGATAGTCTTGTCGCACTTGTTGCTGGAAACAACCCCAATTCTTTCTTTTCTCAGATTTCTCTTGATTTCCATTTTCTTTGGATGTTGTTAGAAGGGGATTATTACTTAGCAGAAGATTCAGCCGCAGCGGCGATTTCCTTCTGGCGCAGCACTGTCTTCAATCGAGCGATATCGCGGCGATCTTTGGTGATCTTGGCGGGATTGTCGATGGGAGAGATCGCGTGCGCTACTTTCAATTCACGATAAGCCTTCTCTGAAGCCTCAATCTGGGCTTTCAATTCCTGAATGCTTAATTCCTTGATTTCTTCCTTTTTCATAGGTGTTATAAAATATTTATAGGATAATCATAAATGGTGATATCCAATCATAATAAACGGCCGGATTTAAGAAATATTGCCTACTTGCACAAAAAAAATTGAAATTCGGCGTATTTCATATATATTCGACACGGCAACGGCGAAGTTGCCGTGTCAGAAATTATCAAGCAGTTTATCGGCGTTACGGCTAAAGCCGCAACATCCATACCGGCTATCAGAGAGCCTGGGCGGGATCGTAGTCGCGGCGAACCACAAACTTAGTAGTCACAGGAAGTTTCTGGGCTGCGAGGCGAAGAGCTTCTTTAGCTACATCGAACGGAACACCTTCAACTTCAATCAGGATACGTCCGGGAGTGACAGGCGCCACAAAACCTTCAGGATTACCTTTACCTTTACCCATTCGGACTTCGGCAGGTTTTTTAGTGATAGGTTTATCAGGGAAAATGCGTATCCAGATCTGACCTTGACGCTGCATGTAGCGAGTAACAGCGATACGTGCAGCCTCAATCTGACGGCCGGTGATCCATTTCGACTCGAGTGTCTTGATTCCGAATGAGCCGAATGCGAGCTGATTGCCACGCTGAGCCTCACCCTTCATTCTGCCTTTTTGCGAACGGCGGAATTTGGTTTTCTTAGGTTGTAACATATTCAGAGTCTACTTTTATTGACGATTGTTGTTTTTCTTATTGCGGAAACCGCCGCGACGGCGATCCTCGCGGGCCGGGCGACCTGATTCCTTCTGTCCGACAGCGTAGGAAGGAGTCAGTTCTTTCTTGCCATAGATTTCACCACGGCAGATCCAGACCTTGATACCGATAATGCCGACCTTTGTGAGAGCCTCAACAAGGGCATAATCGATGTCGGCGCGAAGAGTGTGAAGAGGAGTACGACCCTCCTTGAACATTTCCGAGCGAGCCATTTCAGCGCCATTCAGACGACCTGACACCTGAACCTTGATACCCTCGGCACCCATGCGCATTGTAGAGGCGATGGCCATCTTCACGGCACGGCGATAAGCAACCTTGCCCTCAATCTGGCGGGCGATGTTGGTAGCCACGATTTCAGCATCAAGTTCCGGACGCTTGATCTCATAGATATTGATCTGCACGTCCTTGTCGGTGATCTTCTTAAGTTCTTCCTTAAGAGCGTCAACATCCTTACCACCCTTACCGATAATCATACCGGGGCGGGAAGTGCAGACAGTGACAGTGACCATCTTGAGAGTGCGTTCGATAATAATTTTTGAAACGCTTGCCTTAGCAAGACGAGTGCGAAGGTATTTACGGATTTTGGAATCCTCAAGGAGGGTAGCACCGTATTTCTTTCCGCCAAACCAGTTTGAGTCCCAACCGCGGATTACACCGAGACGGTTGCTGATTGGATTAACTTTCTGTCCCATCTTGCAAATTATTTATCGTTGTTAAAAGTATCCACGAACAGAGTCACGTGGTTAGAGCGTTTGCGAATTCTGTATCCGCGGCCCTGCGGAGCCGGACGGAGACGTTTGAGCATGGGAGCTGCATCTACGAACACAGTCTTAACATAGAGTTCGCCGGCTTCAGCCTTACGGCCATTTTTCTCTTCCCAGTTAGCAATGGCAGAGCGGAGGAGTTTTTCCACCTTGCGGGCAGCTTCCTTATTTGAAAATTTCAGTATGCCAAGCGCTTTGAAGGCTTCCTGACCACGCACCATATCTACGACGAGACGCATTTTGCGGGGTGAAGAAGGAACATTGCGCAGCTTAGCGAAATATTCGGATTTGCGTGCAGCCTTTATAGCGTCGGCTGCTTCTCTTTTTCTTAAACCCATTGTATTAAAAACTATTTATGGTGTGATAGGCCTTATTTCTTTTTGTTGCCGGCATGACCGCGGAAAGTACGGGTAAGGGCAAATTCGCCAAGCTTATGGCCGACCATGTTTTCTGTGACATAGACGGGGATAAACTTGTTGCCGTTGTGCACGGCGAAAGTGTGGCCGACGAAATCGGGAGAAATCATTGAAGCGCGGCTCCAAGTCTTGATGACCGATTTCTTGCCGGACTCATCCATAGCAGCCACTTTCTTTTCGAGCTTAACGCTAATGAAAGGTCCTTTCTTTAATGAACGACTCATAGTTGATGTCTTGATTTAGGAGATTACTTCTTACGTCTTTCAATGATGTACTTCGAAGAGTGTTTCTTCTTGTTGCGAGTCTTAAGACCCTTAGCGTAGAGGCCAGTGCGGCTACGGGGATGACCACCTGACTGACGGCCTTCACCACCACCCATTGGGTGATCCACAGGGTTCATAACGACACCGCGGTTGTGAGGGCGGCGGCCGAGCCAACGGCTACGTCCGGCCTTACCTGACTGCTCGAGGGCATGGTCGGAGTTGCCGACAACGCCTACTGTAGCGCGGCAAGAGAGAAGCACCTTGCGAGTTTCACCTGAAGGAAGTTTGATGATAGCGTAGTTTCCTTCACGAGAAGTCAGCTGAGCGAATGTACCGGCAGAGCGAACCATAGCTGCACCCTGGCCGGGACGAAGTTCAATACAATGGATAAGAGTACCTACGGGTATCTTAGCAAGCGGAAGAGCATTGCCTACCTCGGGGGCCACGTCTTCACCACTGACAACTTTCTGGCCTACCTCAAGACCGTTGGGTGCGAGGATATAAGCCTTTGAGCCGTCAACGTAGTAAAGGAGAGCCACTCGTGCTGAACGGTTAGGATCATACTCAATGCTTTTCACTACGGCTTCAACGCCATCGTAGTTTCTCTTGAAATCGATGAGACGCAATTTTCTCTTATGGCCACCGCCACGATAGCGAGTGGAAAGTTCACCGCTTGTGTTGCGGCCACCGGTAGAACGTTTACCGATAGTAAGAGATTTTTCCGGTGCGTTAGCAGTGGATTTGCGCACGATTTTATTTCCATCGGCATCAAAACCGAGGAATTCTTCGCGCTTGAACACACCGATAATCTTGTGTCTTTGGCCCGGAGTAGTGGGCTTGAATTTTTTAACTGCCATTTCTTTTAGATGTTGCTGTAGTAGTCAATAGTCTGACCGTCGGCCACAGTGACGTATGCTTTCTTGAAAGCTGGTTTCTGGCCACGGATGATACCTGCACGGGTGTAGCGCTGTTTGCGCTTGCCGGCATAAACACAAGTGCTGACATTAGTCACGCGGACATTGTAGAGCTGCTCCACAAGGTCTTTGATCTGAAACTTGTTGGCTTCGGGAGACACGGCAAACACGTAGCAATTCTCCTTTTCGCTGAGGGCGGTAGCCTTTTCAGTCATGAGAGGTTTGATATTGATATCCATTCTTCGATCTCCTAAAGTTTAAAATTCGTTGCAGATATTCACGCTGTCTTCAGTGAGAAGGATAGCGTCGGTGTTGAGCACTGTGAAAGCGTTAAGGTCTTTAGCCTGAGCCATAAGTGCATTAGGCACGTTGCGGACAGACAGAAGCACGTTTCTATCGTTGTCAGCGAAAACGAGAAGCACCTTCTTGTCTTCAAGCTTGAAGCTCTTGGCAAGGTTCATGTAGCTCTTGGTCTTCGGAGCATCGAAAGTGAAATTCTCCACCACAATCACCTTCTGGTCGTTGAGACGAGAAGTTAGAGCTATACGACGCGCGAGAGCCTTCTGCTTCTTGTTGAGTTTTGTACGATAGTCACGGGGACGCGGACCGAAAACTGTGCCACCACCACGGAGAAGCGGAGAGTTGATGTCGCCACGGCGAGCGCCACCGCCGCCCTTCTGGCGACCAAGCTTACGGGTAGAACCGGAAACCTCGCTGCGCTCCTTTGACTTGTGGGTGCCCTGGCGCTGGTTGCCGAGATACTGTTTAACGTCGAGATAGAGAGTATGTTCAGCGTTTCCTGCAGTGAGGTCGCGACCAAACACTTCGTCGTTGAGGACTACTTTACGTCCGGTGTCTTCACCTTTGATATTAAAAACTGCTACTTCCATTATTCCTCTACTATAACGATTGAACCTTTAGCTCCGGGGATGGAACCTTTGATGACTAAGAGATTGTGCTCAGGAAGCACTTTGATGACCTGAAGATTCTGAACAGTGACACGCTCGTTGCCCATTTGGCCCGCCATGCGGAGACCTTTGAACACCTTTGCAGGATACGAACAAGCACCGATAGAACCGGGGGCACGAAGACGGTTGTGCTGACCATGGGTAGCCTGGCCAACGCCGCCGAAGCCATGGCGCTTTACGACGCCCTGGAAGCCTTTACCCTTTGAGGTACCGACAACATCTACAAAAGAACCTTCCTGGAAGAGGTCAACAGTGAGAGTCTGACCCAATTCGGGAAGAGTTGCAAAAGACTTGAACTCGGCCAAGTGTCTCTGGGGAGCCACTCCAGCTTTCTTGAAGTGACCGGCTTCCGGCTTGTTGGTGTGCTTTTCAGTTTTTTCCTGAAAACCTACCTGGACAGCCTCGTAGCCGTCGCTCTCAAGGGTCTTTACTTGAGTGACAACGCAGGGACCAACTTCGATAACAGTGCACGGCACATTCTTGCCGTCGGCACTGAAAACGGATGTCATTCCGATTTTTTTTCCTAATAATCCTGGCATTTCTTTGTTGTTTATTAAGTTTCGTTCAGTCCGCCTGCAGCGGACTGAACTTCTGGAAATTATACTTTGATGCTAACGTCAACTCCGGAAGGGAGTTCGAGTTTCATAAGGGCATCTACAGTCTTGGTGGTGCTTCCATCGATGTCAATAAGACGCTGATAGCTGCAGAGCTGGAACTGTTCGCGAGATTTCTTGTTGACGAAAGTCGAGCGGTTGACGGTGAAGATGCGTTTGTGAGTGGGCAGTGGAATTGGGCCCTTGACTACAGCGCCGGTAGACTTCACTGTCTTTACGATCTTCTCAGCTGACTTGTCAACGAGATTGTGATCGTAGCTCTTCAGTTTGATTCTAATTTTTTGGCTCATATTATTGAAGATACTTTAATTACTTGATGAGGTCCACACGGCCGTTGCATTCTGTGAGCACAGCCTTGGCAATTGAGTTGGAGACTTCAGCATAATGGCTGAAAGACATGGTAGAAGTGGCACGGCCGGAAGTGATGGTACGCAGAGCTGTCACATAGCCGAACATCTCAGCGAGAGGAGCCTTTGCCTTCACGATGCGAGCACCGCTGCGGCTTGTCTCCATGCCCTCAACCTGACCACGGCGTTTGTTAAGGTCACCGATCACGTCACCCATAGACTCTTCCGGAGTCACAACCTCTACAGCCATGATAGGCTCCATGAGGACAGGACCTGCCTTTTCGCTGCCATGCTTGAAGCCCTGGATAGCCACAAGTTCGAATGAGAGCTGGTCGGAGTCAACCGGGTGGAAAGAACCATCGAGAAGGGTAACCTTCAGGCGTTCCACCGGATATCCGGCAAGCACACCATTCTTCATAGCAGTCTGGAAGCCCTTCTGCACGGAAGGAATGTATTCCTTAGGCACGTTGCCACCCTTGACCTCATCCACAAATTGGAGACTTCCTACAAAATCCTCATCGGCTGGTTCCATACGGAAGATGATGTCGGCGAATTTACCACGGCCACCGGTCTGCTTCTTGAATACCTCGCGGCCCTCGAATGCCTTGGTGATAGCCTCCTTGTATGTAACCTGGGGACGGCCCTGATTACATTCAACCTTGAACTCACGGCGGAGACGGTCGATAATGATATCGAGGTGAAGCTCACCCATACCGCTGATGACGGTCTGACCTGTTTCCTCGTTAGTCTCAACGCGGAATGTCGGGTCTTCCTCGGCGAGTTTCTGAAGACCAACGCCAAGCTTGTCGAGGTCTTTCTGAGTCTTAGGTTCTACAGCGATACCGATTACGGGATCGGGGAATTCCATAGCCTCAAGCACGATAGGAGCATTTTCGTCGCAGAGAGTGTCGCCGGTGCGGATATCCTTGAAACCTACACCTGCGCCAATATCGCCGCAACCGATGCGTTCCATCGGGTTCTGCTTGTTGGAGTGCATCTGGAAAAGACGGGAGATACGTTCCTTCTTGCCGCTTCGGCTGTTGAGGCAGTAGCTACCGGCATCAATGTTGCCAGAATAAACACGGAAGAACACAAGGCGACCTACATACGGGTCTGTGGCAATCTTGAATGCAAGCGCACACATCGGAGCCTCAGGAGAAGGATCACGGGTGATGATCTCATCCGGATCATCCACAGCGTGACCTTCAACAGCACCGCTGTCTTCGGGAGAAGGAAGATAAGCGCAGACAGCATCAAGAAGCGTCTGAACACCCTTGTTCTTAAAAGAAGAACCGCAGATCATCGGGTTGATTTCCATGGCAAGTGTACCCTTGCGGATAGCTGCCTTGATTTCATCAACTGTGATAGAAGAAGGATCCTCGAAATATTTCTCCATGAGAGCCTCGTCAAGTTCGGCGAGAGTCTCCAGCATCTTGTCGCGGTACTGTTCAGCCTCCTCGAGCAGGTTGGCCGGAATTTCCTCCACGGAATATTCAGCGCCCATGCTCTCGTCGTGCCAGAAGATAGCCTTCATTATCACAAGGTCGATTACTCCCTTGAAGGTTTCCTCAGCACCGATTGGGAGCTGGATAGGAAGTGGATTAGCGCCGAGCACGTCCTTCACCTGACGGCAAACCTCAAGGAAGTTTGCGCCGGAGCGGTCCATTTTGTTGACATAACCGATACGGGGCACGTTGTATTTGTCAGCCTGGCGCCAAACGGTCTCAGACTGGGGCTCAACGCCGCCAACGGCGCAGAAAGTAGCGACAGCGCCATCGAGCACACGGAGAGAACGTTCCACCTCTACAGTGAAGTCAACGTGTCCCGGAGTGTCGATGAGGTTAATCTTATATTTGTTGTCTTTATAGTTCCAGAACGTAGTGGTGGCAGCGGAAGTGATTGTGATACCGCGTTCCTGCTCCTGCTCCATCCAGTCCATAGTAGCGGCGCCATCGTGTACCTCACCTATTTTGTGAGTAAGGCCAGTATAGAAAAGGATACGTTCGGAAGTGGTCGTCTTACCGGCATCGATATGAGCCATGATGCCGATATTGCGGGTTAACTGAAGATTATCGTGTTTAGCCATTTTGAAATCTTATTAGAATCTGAAATGTGCGAATGCGCGGTTGGCCTCAGCCATACGGTGCATGTCTTCCTTGCGCTTGAAGGCGCCGCCCTGGTCGTTGAAAGCGTCAACTATTTCGGCAGCGAGTTTGTCGGCCATAGTCTTACCGCCACGTTTGCGGGCATAAATGATAAGATTCTTCATAGAGATTGACTCCTTGCGGTCGGCGCGGATTTCGGTGGGGACCTGGAAAGTGGCGCCACCCACACGGCGCGATTTCACTTCGACCTGGGGAGTAACGTTCTCGAGGGCTTTTTTCCAGATTTCGAGAGCGCTTTTCTCCTCGTTGGGGAGTTTAGACTTCACGATGTCGAGTGCGGTGTAGAAGATAGTGTAAGAGGTGTTCTTCTTTCCGTCGTACATGAGGTGATTGACAAACTTGGTCACTCTCACGTCGTGAAAAACGGGATCAGGGAGGATCACACGTTTTTTCGGTTTAGCTTTTCTCATTGCTGAATGTTTAAGTTTTGATTTTGGCTGCTTGGGTAAAAACTTCAACGCACTTTGGGAACTCCTCGCGGAGCGCCGGATGGGCGTTTACTCAACCATTAAGCTGTCAAAGAATCAAAAACCGGTTAAAGATAAATGATTACTTAGATTGACAGCGGATTATTTTTTAGCTGCCTTAGGACGCTTCGCACCGTATTTGGAACGACGCTGAGTGCGGCCCTGCACACCTGCGGTGTCGAGAGTGCCACGAACGATGTGGTAGCGAACACCCGGAAGGTCTTTGACACGACCGCCGCGCACCATCACGATAGAGTGTTCCTGAAGGTTGTGACCTTCGCCCGGGATGTAAGAGTTCACTTCCTTACCATTGGTGAGGCGAACACGAGCCACCTTACGCATAGCCGAGTTAGGCTTCTTGGGGGTGGTGGTGTAAACACGCACGCACACGCCACGGCGCTGGGGGCAAGAATCCAAGGCGGGAGACTTGCTCTTATCGACAAGTGCTACGCGACCTTTTCTTACTAATTGCTGAATTGTAGGCATTTTAGTTGATTAAAATTTAAAAATATCTATTCTCTGTTTTATTGTTATCAAAATTAGCACCAACCGATTAATTATTAATCCATTAGCGTTACTTACGAGCATATTTTGACCTTTTTCGACTGCAAAGTTACAAAATTTCAGTGAATTATGCAAATTATTTTCAGTTTTTCGTGTGAGAGAAAAAGAAACTGCAAGGAAGCCGTCTATTTGTAGAGTTTGTCGATAGTGGGAGAAGTTGTCTCGTATTGTGGCATGACGTAGCCGATTCTGCTACCTTTATAAGTGGGGTCTGCACTATAAAATTTGATACCTTCTGTGTTATAATACCGCCCTGTCACAGGATCATTGACAGCGACAGCAACGCTTTCATGCCCCGGATATTGAATCAACTGACAGGGGAGATCGAAAGCATTCCAAATGAGATAGGACATGAACATTGCCCTGTCCTCACAGTCGTTGTATTCGTAAAGAAAGTTTTCCTCAAAGAAGTATGGTTTCTCGAAAATGTGCCAATCCTGGTCGCTTTTATATTTGAACTGGTAGTGACAAAGAGACATGAGAGCGTTGACGGCATCCTTTCGGCTCATCCCCCCAAGCTGATCGCGCACCTGAGCCGTAATGCTTTCCCTCAAATTGAAATCAAGCCAAGAAGAAGCGAAGTCGCCATTGGGCATCTGAGGGTAACGATACAACATAGCCTTAAGATTTTCATTTACGACACCCTTCAAGGTCAGGAAATCATTTGACAAAGAAAACTCCACCGGCTTAACCGGTAGCACAAGACCGGCAATCCTAAGGTCGGATGTCTTTCCTATAGCCTCAGATGTCATGGCGCAGGTGCGGAATGTCAGCGGCTCCCCTTTTTTGCGTTGATAGCCTTCAGGAAAAAGGACTGTATATTTCCTGCCGTTGTCGTCAGGTAAAGACAAGGATGAATATACAACCTTCTGGTCGAATGGCATCATAACAGTGAGAATATCGTTTGCCATCAACAGACGCACATCATATCCCATGTTGGAAAGCAAGAAATGCACAGCCGACATTCTTGCGCTCAGATCAGAATCCTGAAACCGCTGATTGACATAAGCCTCGACAAGACGAAAGGTAAGATAACCATTCAGGCCATGCTGACGGGCAAGGCCAAAGAGCTGACGAGCTGTTTCAATACCGCCTGACTGACCCGCCATCATTTTCCAATGGGTGCCGGTCTGCATAAAGCCTTCAAATTCCTTCAATATTTCAAGCGGATATTCAAGTATATACGCTTTCATTCCGTAGAAATCGAAGAAAAATTTGTTGTGAGAATCAGGAATGCTATCGCCAAAATTAATCAAGCCACACTCCCCAGGCAAAGGAAGCGGTTTCTGTCCGGGCAGAGGGCCGAACAGAAATTCAGGATCCGGAATGTTGTAAGCCGACATTTCGAAATTGCTCTTATTTTGCCCGGACTCAGAAGAAAACAAATTGCTGTTGAAGTCATCCGCAATACTTTTTTTATTCAACAAAGCCGGTGTGGGAAAATTATCATCAGCCTTTGGCACGCCTCCAGGCGCGGCAACCGGATTTACCGCCGGAAGACTTAATCCGTTCAATTGAATCCCGGGATCATAATTCCCGGCCATGTTTGTTTCATTAGCTTCTATTTCGATAAATTCCGGCAGTTCTTTTGGTTTTGGCTCAGTATATGGGCTTTCCGGTTCCATGATAGGCTCGAATTCGTGCCATTCTCCGTTGAGGAAATCGTCGTAATGCTCAAGGATACGAGACTTGAACTTGGAATAATCACTGAAAATCTGCTGCCGGAACTGATTGAAACTTGCGAGAGGACTCTCGGCATTTACCGCCAGGCCCCCCAATAAAACACATAAAAGAGTGATCCGATTGCGCATGGTGTAATAGTAAAAGTTTCTTTATATTTATATGGTCAAGCGTTGGCTTGGCAAGGCATGCAATCTGCCTTGTTAACGATTTGCAAATTTACAAATAATTTTTGAAAACAAGAAATATAAGTATGCAAACACTATATTTTTTGGTTTATTTTGCTTTCTTTTTACAATTTTGGTTTGAGTTTACAATTAAATTTGTTAATTTTGCAGACTGAAAGAGAAGATAGAGGGGTCTAATGATTAGACTTGCAGATTATAAATTTTCCATTCATGACAAAAAAGACTAACTATAAGGCACCAATAGGCTTTGCTGTCGCATCCATATTACTGTTTGGCATTGGCCAGGCCCGGGCCCAGCGCACAGCAACTGTATCAGCAAAATATGATTATGTGCTCGGAGAGAACGACAATGTCACCATCCGGCAGGCCAAACTAAAGGCATTGGATATGGCAAGATCGGAAGCCATAAAGAATGAATTCGGCATGCTCGTGGCTTCCGACTTCATCAACACCGAGGTCGGGGCCAACGACGAATTCAGTTCTTATTATATGGCAGAGACCTCAACCTCAGTGAAGGGGGAATGGCTTGGCGATGAATCCGAGCCAAAAGTTGAGATGATGCTTGATCCGAACGGAGATTTGCATTTCATAGCTGAAGTGAAGGGAAAGGCGAGGGAAATAGTAAGGGCAAAGACAGACTTGAAATGGTCGGTACAAAGGGTTGCAGGAGGAAGGAAAACAGATGCCGATGAATTTGACAACAAAGAGCGGTTCTACATAAACTTCAAATCGCCCGCCGACGGATACCTTGCAGTGTATCTCATCACAGGAGATGATGACACATCATGTCTTCTCCCCTACCGCAGCGACACAAGCGGACGTTTTGAAGTCAAGGGTGGCGAAGAATATGCATTGTTTGACAAGAGTCTGAACCCCAAGGCCGATTACTACAGATTCAGCACCCAATTGCCAAGAGAGTCAAACCAACTTGTAGTGCTTTATTCACCCCATCCATTTACAAAGTGCACCGACACAAGCAAGGATCCCAAAAGGCCCAACGTCCTAAGCCAAAAAGATTTCGCAAAATGGCTTCTGAAGATGCAGCGGGCAGACAATGAACTTGTGGTGAACAAGAAGTGGGTGACAATCAATGGTACGGAGTAAACAACAATAATCAACATATATGAAAAAGACTTTACTATCATGTATTTTTTTCGCATCAGCAATGATCGCGAATGCCCAGGGCAGAGTCAGCAATGAGACACTGATTCTCGACGCTGCGGAAGACACAACGCAGGTCACAACTATAGCTGACATCATCGACATCCAAGAGCGTGTCACCACACAGAACTCAAATGCCGCCCACAAAAAAAATGTATGGGGAAGAAAGACATACCTTAATCTTTCCTATATGATGAGCGCATCGCTCAACCCAAGCGAAAAAATAGACTTGGGATATGACAAAATCAACAACGGAATAGTACCCAACTTCAAGGCTGACAAGGGAGTCGCATTGCAAATCGGCCACAGCTACGCCCTCCATAAAAAGCCAATAGCAAATGTGGTGCAATTCAACATTGACTACACATTCATCGACTTAAGTGCGGTCCAATACAAAAAAGAGAAAGGAGACAAACTCTACGACAGTAGCAACACTTGGGAACTTCCGAAGGAAAACCAGTACAGCCGAACTGAAACCCGCCAATATATTCCATGGGCTCTTGAGAAATGGGATTTCAATTACGGAATGAACTTAGGGCCGTCGATAACAATTGCGCCTTTCACCTATCTCAGCGGCGTACCCGGACTTCACTACATGAAACTGAAAGCATATTACCACATCGGCTATCAGGTGGGCGTAATGTATATTAAGAACGACAAAAAGGCAGACGTGGCTTACACACAGTCGGAAAATCAATATGTCTCAGATTATCAAGACAACCTTAAGCTCAACTTCAGCCATGGACTCACACAGAGTTTCGGGTTCAACTTGTCGTGGAAAGTGATTGGCGTGGGATATGAGACAAGATGGGACAAAAGGACTTACATGAGTGTGACACCGAGCATCTTCGGCGACAAGGACTATAAATTCAAAGGCAACAGCAGCAGAGTATATATCCAATTCTGTTACTAACCTGACTTCGGCAAGTTAATCACAAACATTGACAAACAATACAAAGCAAAAATATGATGAAACATCACATAATAACATTGGTTTTGATTGCGTGCGGCTTTATAAGCGGAATGGCGCAGTCAGTGACATCCCCCATGGAGGGAAATTGCGGCGACGACTGCAAATGGTCGTTTGACGGCTACACATTGACCATCTCCAATACCAACAAAAAGGGTCTGACAGTGGCAATGAATGAATATGACACAAAAAAACTTATTGCACCCTGGAAGAAGAAAAAACTTGATGTCAGGAAAGTGACTATAAAGCCCGGTGTCACATCAATTGGCAGCTGTGCCTTTGCCAACCTTCCCAACCTTCAGGAAGTGGAATTTGAAGGCACAGACCTGAACCGCATTGGATGGGGAGCATTTTTGAATTGCGACCACCTGCGCACAATTTCACTGCCTATCAACGTAAAGAACATCGAGACCATAGCTTTTGCCAACTGCGATGCACTTACATCGGTGTCAATTCCCGACCAATGTAGAGTTGGAGACCAGGCATACGTGTCGTGCGACAACCTTAAGAGTATCGAAATGAGTCCGACATCGATATTGGGTCATTACGTCTTTGCAGGAGAGGCTGAAATAGACGGCAAGCCACGCCACACACTTTATACCGGTGAAGTACGCAAGGTGCCGGCATACGTCAATGCAGAAAACTGCAATGAATTTGGTTTGTCGCCGACATCAATTGAAAAGGCTACTTCAAAATATATGACAGAGGTGGATTACGACTACAAGACATCACATGTAGATTCTGAACTCCCGATGTCGTTTTATGCGCGCAAGAACACATACGCGCTTGTGATTGGCAACCAGAACTACCGATTTGTGTCGGACGTGCCCTATGCTATTCATGATGCCCGTGTATTTGCAGACTACTGCAAGAAGACACTTGGCATACCGGCAGCAAACGTGCACATTACTGAAGATGCCACAAAGCAGATGATACTTGAAGAAGAGCTTGAAGACTGGGTTGGCAAGATAAAGGATAGAGACCAAAGTGCACTCATAGTATATTATGCCGGGCATGGAGTGCCTGACACAAAAGATGGCAACAAGGCATATCTGCTTCCAACAGATGTGCGCGGCACAAGCCCGCAGAGAGGAATTGCGCTTGATGAATTCTATCGCAGAATAGGTGATCTTGGTTTCAATCAGACCACAGTTTTCCTCGATGCATGTTTCAGTGGAGTCAACCGCGAAAACAACGGCGTGACCGAGGGTCTTAGAGCTGTGGAAATAGATGTTGACGACACGGCGCTCACCAATGGCAACATGGTGGTATTCTCAGCAGCCCAAGGCAACGAGACAGCGCAGGGATATCCTGAAGAAGGACATGGTCTGTTCACATATTATCTTCTGAAATCCCTGAGAGATTCCAACGGAGTGATATCGCTCGGAGGACTGGCAGATAAAATCACCAGCGGAGTCACGACAACAGCACCGCAGATGAAGATGAAAAAGAATCAGACACCAAGCACTAACGCATCTGAGAATCTTGGAGACAACTGGCGCAATCTTCGTTTCTGAATTAGCCGGTTGATAATGTCATTACATAATAAGGGCAGGCTTTTGGCCTGCCCTTATTATGTAATGACATTATCAGTCAAAAACAGAGAAAAGATGCTTTTCAAGGTCTGTGCTGGTGATCTTTGTGGTCAGCACTCCATCTTTTGCCACAGAAATGTTGCCTGTCTCCTCACTGACCACAATACACAGGGCATCGGTCGATTGGCTCATGCCAAGCGCAGCTCGGTGACGCAAGCCGAGATGCTTCGGCAGATTCATGTCATGGCTAACAGGGAGAATACACCCTACCGAGACTATACGTCTTCTCGCTATTATCATGGCCCCATCATGAAGAGGGGAATTCTTGAAGAATATATTTTCAATCAGGCGGGTATTGATGCTTGCGTCTATGATGTCGCCGGTACGCTCATAGTCATCAAGAGGAACTTTCCTTTGGAAACATATCAAAGCACCGGTTTTTGATTTTGACATTGACATGCAGGCATATACCACTGCCATTACGAGGGAATGGTAGGTGGCTCTCTCTTCTTGCTGGTTGTGGGAGAAAATACGTTTTAGCTGCTTTATGTGTCCCCGCGAGCCGATGTCGATAAGAAAACGTTTTATCTGGTCCTGAAAGAGAATCACAAGTATGATGAGCCCGATGCTCATGAATTTATCGAGAATCGTGCCCGTGAGACGCATGTCGAGGATTTCTGCTGCAATGACCCATACAAGGATGAAGAGAAGCACACCATAAAACAGGCTGAGAGTGCCGCTGCTTTTCATCACCTTATAAAGATAGAAAAGAAGTGCGCCTACTATGAGGATGTCGAGAATGTCTTTAATGCCGAAGGATATCATTAGTTGTTAGTTGTCAGTTGTTAGTTGTTAGTTGTCGGCTGTCAGTTTTCAGTAGTCGGCTATTGATTGCGGGGTTGGCAGGAAGGGCATTGTCACCGTGAGGGCTTGCTTTGCCGCTGCCACATCATGCACTCTTAAAATGTCGGCACCTTTGAGAAGAGCCACCGTGTTTAGAGCGATTGTGCCGGGGAGAGCGTCGGCAGGGGTTATTCCGAGTGGCCGCCAGATCATCGATTTGCGCGACACGCCTACCAATAACGGTAGTCCTATTTTCACAAATTCCTCAAGATCCGTCATCAATTGATAATTTTGCTCTGTGGTTTTCGCAAAACCGAATCCGGGGTCCACAATTATGTCGCAAACGCCGCGCTGTCGCAATTCGCGAATACGGAATGCAAGTTCTGTGATGACACTCGCTGTTGACCGTTCGCAATTGCCGGTTGTCAATTCCGGATTTGGTAGCTGCTCCGACGGGTGATTGTGGGTTAAGATGTAAGGGACATGCAGGGCGGCTATCGTGTCGAACATGTCCGGGTCTGAACCACCGGAAATATCGTTGACAATGTCGGCACCGGCCTCAATACATTTGCGGCCGACATTGGCACGGAAAGTGTCGATGGATATTATCGCATCCCTCCATTCACGCCGGGTGATTTCAATGGCCGACTCAAGGCGTTGCAACTCTGAAAGTGCATCCACCGGTTTGGAACCCGGACGAGTGCTGCATGCTCCAATATCTATGATGTCGGCACCTTCATCGCGAATCTGCCTTACTCTTGCCGCAATTGCCGCATTGTCTTGTGCGCGACATCCGTCATAGAAAGAATCGGGTGTAGCGTTCAGGATACCCATTATTTTCGGGGTGTCAAGTTCATAAAGGCGGCCGCGTATATTAAGGGTTCTCATTATAAGGTATATTTTATAGACGATATTGGGTTCATGGTATTCAATCACCATAAGGCGCGAATAAGTAATTGCAAAATTAATAAAAATTTGGCGGTTAGCGAAATTTTTTGTAATTTTGCACTCGGTTTTGCAATCGCTGGCAAGAATGGCGCGAGAGAAGTGCCGTGAAAAAGGATACTTGTTATGTTGCAAAAATAATTTAAACACCTTATAACACAATGGATTTAATCAAAGTAGTGGAGGAAGCATTTGCAACCCCCAAGAAAGAATTCGATCAGTTTGGTCCCGGCGACACAGTGACAGTGGCTTACCGTATCAAGGAGGGTAACAAGGAGCGTATCCAGCAGTATCGTGGCGTGGTAATCCGCATTTCCGGCCATCAGGAAAAGAAGCGCTTCACAGTGCGCAAGATTTCCGATGGTATCGGTGTAGAACGTATCTTCCCGATTGAGTCACCGTTTATCGAATCTATCACTGTCAACAAACATGGTAAGGTTCGTCGCGCAAAACTTTATTATCTGCGCAATCTCACCGGCAAGAAGGCTCGCATCAAAGAGCGCTTCGTGAAGAAGGACAAATAATCCTCAAGCAACAAAAGAGAATAAAAATCGGACGAAAAAAATCGTCCGATTTTTGTTATATAGATATGGCAAAGAAAGAAAAGCGACAAAAAGTGACATTGACAGGGGATGCGCATCAAGGAGTGGTAGTGAGAACCACAGGCAGTGCATACGAGGTTCGTCTTGAAGAAGGTGAGCTTGTGACGGCTGTCATAAAGGGTAACTTCAGAATTAAGGGTATCCGCACCACAAACCCTGTGGCTGTCGGCGATCATGTCAAAGTAGTTAGGGCCACCGACGATGTATGGTATATAACGGAAATTATGCCACGGCGAAACTACATCATACGCAGGGCATCCAACCTCTCTAAGGAGTCGCATATACTTGCCGCCAACATCGACAAAGCCTTCCTGGTGGTGACACTTCGGGATCCGGAAGTGCCTCTGACATTCATCGACCGTTTCCTTGCCACTGCCGAAGCCTACCGCATTCCGGCCAACCTTATTCTTAACAAATGCGACCTCTGGGATGAAGAGGACAAGGAACTTGCCGAGGGCATGAGATATCTGTACGACAGCATCGGCTATCCCACTCTGACAGTGTCTGCAGTCACCGGCGAAGGTCTTGACTCCTTGCAAGATGCCACCAAAGACAAGGTAAGCCTTATGGCAGGCAACAGCGGTGTTGGGAAATCAACCCTTATAAATGCCCTGATTCCGGGGGCAAACCTCAAGACGGGCGAAATCTCCGACCTTTACCGTACGGGCACACACACCACCACTTTTTCGGAAATGCTCAGTCTGCCATACGGAGGGGAGATTATTGATATCCCCGGCGTGAGAAGTTTTGGCACGATAGATTTCACTGTGGAAGACACCGGACATTTCTTTCCGGAGATATTCAAGGAGTCGCGCAATTGCAAATACAGTGATTGCCGGCACATTAATGAGCCTGGCTGCGCTGTGCGTGATGCCGTGGAAAATCATCGCATTTCCGAGTCAAGATATGCTTCATATATGAGCATACTTGAAGAGGTATTGGCCGGAAATTCCGACAAATACCGTAAGGGGAATAAGTGATTTAGTTGTCAGTTGTCAGTTTTTAGTTGTCAGTTGTCAGTTTTGGGATGGGTGGACAAAGGGCTAATGCCGAGGTTGCTGCCTTAGCCATTCGGTGGCTGTGAGGGCGAGCTGGTCATACCATTCTTCGCCGAAACGGCGAATGAGTGGCTCGCGGAGGAATTCATATACGTGGATTCCCTTTTTTCTGCCCAGTATTTCAGCACATTTGCATATTTTCCAGCGATGATAGTTTACTGCGGTCATCCCTCCCACATTTTTGAGCCTTATCGGATAAAGGCTGCAGCTGATTGGCTTGAAAAATTCAGTCTTTCCTTCGCGTCGCAGACTTTCAAGAAGACACAGGCATTTACCTCCCGGAGCATAAAAAGTGAAAATGCAGTCTTTGCCATTTACAATGCTTGTGACAAGATCGCCTTCCTCATCAATATATGATGCTCCCTGTTCCAATGCCACAGCCCGTGCAGCAGGCGTCATCAATGGCACGAGTTTTGGAAGCTGGTCATTAAGTTTGTCGGCTTCCTCAAGCGTGAGGGGAGCCCCGGCATCGCCCTCTATGCAGCATTCTCCAAGACAAGTGTCAAGGTCACATTCAAAAAAACTCTCTATCAAGTCAAGAGAGACAAGGGTATCGCTGATTTGTATCAATGGTTTTTTAAGAGTTAAGAGTTAAGAGTAATGTCGCTAAATTAGCACTGTATTAAGGGGCTTGAAGCCCCTTACACAGGAGGAAAACCGATGATTTCGGTGATTAATTTAGTGACATTAGAGTTAAGAGTTA
The DNA here is from genome assembly GCA_023667055.1 of Muribaculum sp. Taxonomy (GTDB): domain Bacteria; phylum Bacteroidota; class Bacteroidia; order Bacteroidales; family Muribaculaceae; genus Lepagella. Next base: position 349,928 of record JAMPAV010000001.1, read on the forward strand.
AGAGTTAAGGGGTGAGGAGGGAGTCGGATATAAGTCGCGAATAGCGTGCTCCGGTTGGCCTGTACCAGACCTGAATATGATATTCATTTCTGGTCTCATATTTGTCGCCTTCTATGACCGATGAATCGGGAGCTGGCTCGCCTTTACGCGGAATTGCCACATAGCGGTAGTTGTAGCTGCCCTGTTTCAAAGGCATTTCAAGACGATATGTTCCTGAAGAGTAGTCGTAGTGCATGCGGTTGTTGTCTCCATATTCATAGCCGGTAAATTCTCCGGCTACATACACATCGGCACCCGGAATATCCGGAGCGTCAAGAGTGAAGTGCACTGTGATGTAGTCAGCGCCAAGGTTGGAGTCTGAGGAATTGTATTCTCTCACCAGAAACCGACCTTGCTGTGTCTGGTCATAACTGTATTCCGAATCTGCACGTTCCCGGTCTGCAGTGAGCCATACATGATAGTTCTTTCCCATGTATCGCATGGAGTCCACGTGCATGTCATTGTAGTTGACACGTATGCTCTCGAAACGACGAAACTCATTGCCGGCCTTGAAAATCAATTGGGGTAGATGACTGTAGCATAAAGCCTTACCATCCATACGGGATGGCGTGGTCAATTTGCGTTCGGATGCAGGGTCGCTGTTTTGGGAGGCAAGAACTGTTATGTCTGTGTAAGGGTCGTCAATTCTGACATCAGTAGGCACAACCTCAAGTTCGAGTTGTTGCCATTCAGTATTCGTGCCCCTGTCGGTGCGGGTGGTGACGGATCCTCTCACCTGTGCAACCTGCTCAGTGATTGAAAAACGAGCCTCTCCCAGGACCGTGTCTGTATCATCACGATTGAAAATCTCCACTATATAATTGCCCGAAACCTTTGGGTTGATGTGCTCATTGGGAATAAACAATTGATAATTGACATAATGCACAAAAGTGTTGCTACTGTAGGCCCAGTCGTCGATATCCGCTATGTTGAAGCTGTCGAGATAGTCAGATTCAAGAAGCCTTGATGGTTTCCAGTCGGGTCCGCAATGAACAAGACGATACTGGAGATCGGAGTAGTCTTCAGTCCATTCGTCGAAATTGATTGAGATCCGCTCATCACTGCCGAGGCGTATAACAGGCGGCGACATGAAATTGTCTTCCTTCATGACCTTCATGGAGTGGAACTGCGATGCCTTGGCGCAATTGCCGAGGCATACCAATATGACTGCTATTAATACAGCAAGATTTCTCATAAGGTAACGGATACAGACTGTGTGCGGTCGGACGAGCCACCGAATGAAATTTCATATTCACCGGGGGTGAAAAGCACTTCACCCGCTGCTTCGTTGTAGAAAGAAAACGCGTCCTTGTCAAGCGCAAACTCAACATTGCGGGTCTCACCCTTCTTGAGATTTATGCGTCGGAATCCTTTGAGGGTCTTGTTGATGGATTTGTCAGCCTTGTTTTTCAGATACACCTGGACCACTTCGTCGCCATCCATCGCTCCTGAATTCTTAACATCAAAAGTCAAAGACACGGAATTGTCAGTGCTGTTTACGGTTGCTGACGGATTGGAATATTCAAAGTCAGTGTAGCTGAGACCATGTCCGAAGGCATAAAGCGGTTTCTCGGTCATGAAGCGATATGTACGCCCTTCCATACTGTAGTCCTGATAATCGGGAAGCTGAGCATCATTGCGGTAGAACGTCACCGGAAGGCGGCCGGCCGGATTATACGCTCCGTAGAGTGTCTCGGCCACTGCGCGGCCCCCGGCCTCACCCGGATACCATGCCTGCATAATCGCATCGCAGATGGAGTCTTCCGGTGCAAGGGCAATAGCACTTCCTGAACAATTTACAAACACCACTTTCTTGCCCTCTTTCTTGAGCTTCGCAAGCAAATTGCGCTGCACTGTCGGGAGTTCTATGGTCTCCCGGTCACCATCTCTGAACCCTTCCACTGTCACGGGCATTTCCTCTCCCTCCAAGGCTGCGGATATCCCTCCGGCGAAAATCACGACATCGGCGTCACCGCAATCAGTATCGTAGTCGAGAGCCTGACCGAAGTCAAATTTCAGAGTGGCCACCGATGGCCTGTCGTGGGAATATTGTATCTCAATGTCGTATTTCTTCCCTTTTTCAGCATCAAGTATGTAGGTATAGTCGAGAGTAGGATTAGACCCGTATGATTTCATCACTCTCTCGCCATTTATGTTCAACGCCTTAAACCCACGGTCGGCATTCATGGCTATGATATATTTGCCAGACTCGTCAGGAGTAAACTCTGTCTGGAAGATTGCGGAGAAATTCTCGAGATCCACATTGGGGGCGAACACAGTGGCTCCACCATTGCTCTTGTTGATGGGAGAAGTGAGAGTCTCAGTTGCCACCGGATTACCTTCATAGTTGAGATTGTTCCAGTATCTGACAGACACCCCGGGCGTTCCTTTGCTTTCAAGCTGACTGAAAACTGAACTGAAATTCTTGTTCTCCACAAAATCGCAACCCTTGAGATAGGGCGCATCCGGATTGAAATCGCGGATACCTTCAAGAATACTGATTGTGTGAAGCGGAAATCCGTTGTAATTGCCCCATTGCATCACGGTGTCGTTGGCATTAGGTCCCATCACGACAACCTTGGAATTGACCGGCAGCGGAAGGACTCCATTGTTTTTTAGCAAAGTCATCGACTTGCGCGCGGCATCAAGAGCGAGAGCCTTATGCTCAGGAGTGCAGATGTCTTTTTCTCCAAGAGAATTATACTCACAGTCCGGGTCATTGAATATTTCTCCAAGCTGGAATCTGGTCTCAAGAAGACGCATCAGGCTCCGGTCGATATCCTCTTTGCCAAGCAGTCCCTTCTCCAGGGCTTCTTTAAGTCCGATATAACTTGACCCACATTCAAGGTCTGTACCTGAAACCACGGCATCTGCGCTTGCCTCTACCTGAGAAGGATGTGTGGCATGGGCATCCGGACGATAAAAATCACGTATGGCCCAGCAGTCGGACACTATAATCTTGTCGTAGCCCCACTTGTTGCGTAGTATGTCGTTGAGAAGACGCTTGTTGCTGCAGCAGGGCTCTCCTTCCACACGGTTGTAGGCACACATCACCTGGCCGACGTTGGCATCCACAAGAGTCTTGAACGATGGCAGATATGTGTCCCACAGGTCGCGCGGGTCAATGTCTTTCGCATCGAAGGAGTGACGGTTCCATTCCGGACCGCTGTGCACCGCATAGTGCTTTGCGCATGCTATGGTTTTCATATATTTGGAATCGGCAGGACCCTGAAGTCCTTCCACCACTGCCTTTCCAAGCACAGATGTCAGATACGGGTCTTCACCGTATGTTTCCTGTCCCCTACCCCACCTTGGGTCGCGGAAGATATTTACGTTGGGAGTCCAGAAAGTCAGTCCCTGATAGCGAAGATGTTCATTGTCGCCCACAACGTTGTACTTTGCGCGAGCCTCATCGCTAACTGCGTCAAAAACATTATATAAGAGGGGTGCATCAAAAGTGGCGGCCAATCCGATTGCCTGCGGAAACACGGTGGCATGACCATTACGCCCGATTCCATGCAATGCCTCGTTCCACCAGTTGTAGCGTTTGATGCCAAGGCGTTCTATTGCCGGAGAATCATCCATCATCATGGAAATTTTTTCTTCCATGGTCAGTTCTTTAAGAAGAGACTCCGCACGCTGTTTCGGCGAGAGATTCGGGTTTTTATAATCTTGCGCATGGAGAGAATAAGTTGTACCCCCTAACATGGCTGCTGATATTGCTATTGCGGCAAATAGATGCTTCATGCGATTTACTGAAAGGCTAATGACGTTATGAATTAAGCAACATAATATAATTGTTGCTGAACAAAAATTTATTTATTTTTGCAAATATAGCATTTTTCTGAATAATATGCAAATATCCCATAGAAAAACTCACCGACAAGCAATCAGGGCACGCAATTTTGCGTGCCCTGATTAGTAAAAGTAGGACTGAGAGATAGCCGCAGGCTGTCTCAGAGAAGAATCTTGTGATGGCGCACACCGTCGGCAGTGCGCACAATGACAATTGCAATGCCATGGTTATTGTCAACATCGAGCGAAACGGTGTCAACACCGGCAGCAGTTGCAATCTTCATGCCATCGAGCGTATATATCTCCACTTCGAGATCACCGGGATATGACACACTGACATAGCCATTAGCTGCAGTCATCGAATAGAAATCTGAATTGATTGCATCTACAGCGGAGTCTTTTCCGGTATAGCAACGGTTGGCATTCAGAATCTTGCCCGATTCCGAGTCGATGAGCATCGCAGTCACGTGAGTCTTGTCGATATCGGCAATCGACTGAGGAGCAAGCACCTTCATCTGCACTGTATATGGCACGCCGGCCTTGATTGAAGAAGGAAGAAGACCTCCCGTACCATTGAAAGTGTTGCCTTCCCAATTGCGAAGCACGTTGTGATAATAGTAAAGATTATTGTTGCGGTTGTAGATGCCGTTGGCACCCCATTCGCCAAGAACAGCTTGGTCGTGGGCCACACCGTTGCTCTGAACGCCTCTCAGGTCATCCTCGCAAAGTTCCACCAGCATGTTAATGTTGGCGTTTTCCATGTCGAGAGCATAAGTCACCTGAATGTCAGCGATACAATATGTGCCATCGTAAGCCACCGACTTCACCTCGATATCAGCCGGAGCCATCACCTCGAGTTCAGCCACCACATGATCATACCATACATCCGCATTCTTATATACATAATTGTTGGAAGCATCGGTTGACATTGGGGAAATAATATTCTGTCCACGGTTGATTCTCGCTGTGGGAGCAGCCGACATTCCGAGGTTTGAGGTCAGAGCCTGTACCTTTTCATTGTTGAAGTTGTCACCGGGATAAGAGTGGAGTTCTATGGGAAGTACCAGTCCGGGGAAGTCTTTCTGTATCCATTCGAGGGCAGCGTGTCCCAGCGGACAGAACTGGCAGCCCTGACCGGTGTATTCCTCAATCACAACCTTCTTTGAGGTCTCAATGGCAAGATTGGACACAGCGCCGCTTACAGACTGAGTGACGTCGCCCATTGTCACATTGAGTTTGTATTTATTTTCCTTACCGACAGTGAGCGGCAACATACGGGGCATTTTGAAATCAAGCTTCCAACCTTTGGATGCTACGACATCGGCATCAGTGAGTGTGGAGACCATGTTGCCGTCGGCATCCGCAAGCTCGATGGTATAACCCTTGTAGGATTCAGTCTCGCTCAACACCTGAAGTTGACCGGCAACCTCCATTTCAGATTTGGCCACAGCAGTGGTCGGAGTCAGATTGAGGACAGCAAACTTCATGTCCATGGCAATCTTCACGTCATCAAGGAACACGGCAGACTTGTTGCGGTTTTCATTCACGAAAGCCACATAGATATTCTTACCGGCATACTTTGACAGCGACAATATATTGTCACGCCAATCTCCCGTCAGGAGTTCCTCGCTTTCACCCGGGGTCTGCTCCTCATCGTAAATCTTCTCTCCATAAAGACGGAAATTATTGACAATGGAAGTTGTGAGTGTGGTATAAATATCATCTGTTGCATATACATACACAGCGAGATGGTCGCCGACATTGCGATAGCTCTGCGACTTGAACGAGAGATATGTAGATTCGTCAGAAATGTTGAGTATTGGGGTCACCAACCATGCATCGGCCTTACCCGGGTTCTTGAACATGGAGTGGGAAGCCACACTTTGACCAATGGCTGTTTCATTTTCCATGACTTGAAGCCAAGGCATACCTGCAGTGAAACCCCATCCGGCCACAAGGTCGATAGGCTCTTGCTCAGGCTCGCCATCATAGACCATCCACTTGTTGGTCAGGCCCTCGTCAAAATCATCCTCAAACAGCACGCCATCCAAACCGGGACCTTCGGGAAGATAACTGCCTACATATTTAATGAGAATTTCTTCATTTGGATCTGCACCGGAGATATCAGACACAGTGCCTGCAGGAATGACAATTTCATAATTCGAACCAAATGCAAGACGCTGTTCAAGAAGAGGATAGATACTGAGCACATCACCGGTGATTGAGCCGCTCAGCACTGCAATCGGATCTCTCTTGCCTTCACTGTCGAGAAGATAAAGCATCATAGGATTCTTGCTGTCTTCCACCACTGCCACATCTGAATTGAATCTTATGCTGACAGGATTGGAGTTGGCATTGATGCGCGAAACCTCCGAACCACTTACCGGAGATATAGTGACCGGAGCCACAGGAGCATCCGGGCGACCTTTGTACGACACACGTATTTCATCGTTCTTACACTCGGAATCACCCTCAAGCGAGACTATTCCGGCGGGGAAGACCACAGTATAATTCTTGCCTTCCTCAAGACGGCGATTGCGGAATATGGCTGTCACCGTTCTCGGATTGCCGGCATCCTTGGCAAGCGATATCGAATTGGCCACCACATTGCCAGACTGGTCAAGAAGCGAGACTGCATTATACTGGCCAAGCACATCAATATTGCGGTCGAAAGTCACCTTCACCTCGCGGAGGTTGGCAAACGAAGAATTGTTGACCGGAGTGGCGTAATAGTTGCCAAGCATATTGAAATCCTTCACAATCTCCGGAAGCGGAACAGGGAGCTTGATAAGATAAGACATGTAGGGGCTTGCAGAGTAGTCAGAAGCAAGAAGAGTGAGGCCATCATTTGAGACATTGGTGAATGTGCCCGTAAGGCCAAGGCCGTCATGGGCATACTGCTGTTCCCAGTCGATATTCCACAGTTGCTGGGCCACCACGCCAAAGTCATACCAGTACTTGCCGGTCTTGAAATACCAGTCGCGCATCGGGCCTTCGTATGACTTTGAGGCATATATGGTGCCAAGAGGGTCTGCCATGCCCGACGTGTAACCGGTGGATTCCGGCACTACCGTATAGGTCTTGTTGTCGCAGTCGTAATAGAAAATACCCGATTCATCTGTGACTGAATAGAGCTCACCACACATTTGGTGGGTGTCACCTACAAAGTTGCCGGGATTGGCATAAAGCACACCCTCCACATTACGGTTGAACGTGTATTGGTTGCCATTCTCAATAACTTCCATACCGACACCACACCAAGTCTTATTGTTCATGTCGTAAATGAAAGTCCAGCAATCATCGGGGTATGAGAAATTGACCATACCTGAGAAGTATGCGCCGTCGGTTGATATGTCACCTGCATAGAGCTGCTGCACCATATTGTCGAGCGTACCGGTGGTAGAAGAAAGATTCGGACCTATCGGCTTTGGAAGGTTGGCGGGAGTTATATCCTTGGGAGTTTCACCCGAGAGATCCCAGACACGCATGGTGGCAAACATGCCGTCGCCAAGGCGAACGGTGCCGATAGCCAATTTGCCATCGGGAGTGATGCGCTCTATGGTGCCGGCCTTATACTGATGTTTGTTTTCAACCTCCTCCCACTTCCGCGTGGAAGAGCGCCAGATAGCCGGAAGGTCGTTGTAGCTTCCCACCACTATGCTGCCGTCGTTGGTGACATCGTTAGCCGTCATCACGGCGATTGAGCCAGCCTCCTCCTCAGTGAAGAGATAGGTCATCTTCTTGGATGTTACGTCGTATAGACGAGGGAATGTATAGGCACCATCCACAACCTGCGATTTGCCGTAGCCCACGGCCCAGAGGCCGTTGTCGGAGATTCTTTCAAGCGAACCTCCGTAGGAATTGTCAGACACCGCCATGATATCAGGAGCCGGCTGGGTTGTGGCAGCCTGGATCGAGACACTTGTCAGCAGTGTCGCAAAAAATAGACACACATTTCGATTCATGATGAAATAAAATTTAAAATTGTTGGTAGCCGGAAAGCGGTTCAGGGCTTTCCGGCTTATATTCGTATCTCAAGATGCAACATGATGAATCATGATATCTCAAGATGCAACATGATGAATCATGGCCTTATTTAACCACGAGCTTCTTGCCGTTGAAGATATAGATGCCTGCCGGGAGAGCATTGACATCAGCTTCAGAAGCATTGCGGAGCACTACCTTGCCGTCAACACTATATACATTTCCGTTGGCAGCCACAGCCTCTACAGATTCCACACCTGATCCTTCACCGATGATGAATGTATATACGAGTTCGTCGCTTGCATGACCTGCCTCTCCCATTTCCATATCGTAGGTTTCATCGCAGAATGCACCCTTGGCAACTGTGAACTTATAAGTACCCTTCTCTTTAATCGGAGTTGAGAATGTGAATGTGTATTCTGTCGGGTTGAACCAATCATTGTCAATAGCAGGCTCGGAAGTGTAGATTACTTCTGCTACGCTTGAAGTATTGACGAGTGTTGCTACCGGAGCACCTATCGACATCGGATAGAAAGTGGTGTCGCTGAATGTGAGTACTACATTGCTGATTTCAGATACAGTAGAGCCATCGGCAGGAGTTACTGAAGCCGGCACCAAGTCGAAGGTTGCACCTGATGGAGCCTCACCATTGTCAACGATGTATGCGAAGGTTGTCACCTTGTTAGTAGAGCCATCAAATTCCTCTCCAAGTGCGAAATACCATTTCGGGATGATAAGCACGTAGTTGCCTGAAGTGGTTATTGGATCGAATGTCCACTTCATCTGCTTGCTGTTGCCTCCCACTGCTTCAGGAACGCCAAGAGTACGGATCTGCGCACCATGCATGTCGCAAATGCGGGCCGGCTCTGTAGCATTCCAGCTGTATGCCATCACGAGATCATCGGAGTTGCCAACCACGATTTCAGAAAGAGACTGCAATGTGGCGCCGGCTTCGGGAGCCACTGATACGAGATCGGGATAACCGATGGTGGTCTCGTATGTCACTCTGTAGGTGAAGTCATCGGTGGGATATCCGCCATTGCCTTTAAGAGTAAGACCATCCATGTCTTTTGTCACGATGTAGAAGGATGCCTCTCCGGTCATATTCTTGGCAATGCTCGGATACACCACAAATTCCCAGATTGTGGCATATCCGTCGCCATTTTCATCGTTGAGAGGATTGAAGTGGCCGGCCTCCGGAGTGTCACCCTGTGCCCTGTGGTAGATGAAAGAAAATGGACGAACCTCACCGGAATAAGTCACGGTGAACATAGCCTGCTCCACTGTCTCAATCTCATATATTGACTCATCGGGAGATACTGACTCATATACGTATGGGCTGTATTCGGTGCCGGGGGTCAGACCCTCAAAGAAGATTGAGGTCTCGAGTTCCTTCGACTTCTCGATTGAGATGCTGTTGGGATATTGGTTTGTGTCAGGATTGTAGCCGATTCCGCAGAAGGTGAGTTTCATCTCATATTTCTGGCCTTTGATGAGTTTCTGGTCGGGACCGCCGATTGTGATATAAAGTCCGTTGGTCCACATATCATCAAGTTTGCCATCGTTGCGGTTCGGGTCAATGCGGTTTTCACTACCCTGATAGATCCATTCCGGAGCATCCGGATTTGTTACGTCCCAAAGTTCCCAGCCGATATAATTCACGGCGGCATCATCTGAAGTGACGAAAGTCACCTTGTTGAGAGCTTCAGCACCAATTGCTGCCACACCGGAGCCGCTGGCCGGATTTGAAGAAACAAGTGTGATCTGAGGGAAAGAGCCGCCTGACGCGAGGTCGGGGTCGTTGAGCACGTAGGTGGCTGTGAGTTTTTCACAAGGTTCGCCATCCACAAGCAGAGAACCGGCGGGAATCACCAATTCATATTCGCCATTGTCAACTATATCGTTGGAATCGAAATTGACAATTATGGCCATTCCCATAAAGTCCTTGAAGGTTGTGCTGTTGAGCATGTCGCCTGTCTCAAGACACTCAAGGGTAGCCTTCGCACCGTCAGCCACAGTGTAGGATCCGCTTGCGGAGAGATTGAAAGTGTCGAAATACTGCTTGTTGTCAAGCGTTGACCCTGGGACCGGATTTGTCACGGTCACCGTGGGAGCGGCCATGGCAGCTACTGAAGCTGCGAAGATGGCGCACGAGGTAAGTAATGATTTAAGCATAATATCTAATTGTTAAATTAGGAATTGTCTTCTTGGAGAAAATCATCTTACGACGATTTTCTTGCCATTGAAAATATAAATACCCTTATCGAGGGTTGATATCCGGCTACTGGTTGCCGAGCGAAGCACACACTTGCCGGTGATATCGAACACATCTGCCACCGTCGCCGAATCATCAGCACCGATGCCATCCACTCCGGATTCACCGCTTATGTATTCTCCCCTGACGTCGTTGGCATGGTCAAGGCCATCTGCACACACAAGACCTTTCATATACACCATCATTTCAGAACCGGAATCTGCGGTGAATTCAGGCAAGCTGAAGTTGAACAGCATGTCATCGCCATTTGCAGAATAGGAGTCAACAGTCACCACAATATTGTCTTTGCCTACAGATGCCATTTTGGCAACACCATTCTCAATATAGTCGATGCAGATGTCATCGAAACGTATTTTCGATCCGTTCATTACCCATATTTCCATTTCCTGACCCGGCTTGAGCGCAGTGCCTCGGGCCGGAGTGAAATCTGCCGCGATTGAATATTGCAGCTCGTTTATTGTGTAGGATGTCGAGAAACCGGTAGGGTTGGAAATCATACCGGTATATGCACGCTGCCCGTCGGGAGTAGTGACACCGGTATATGACACGAAAAACGCGTATGGCAACTGTGTGGGGTCAGCTCCGGGAAGCATGTCGATGCGGCGACGCAATTTGCCGGAAAAATCAAACGAAACCACCGAGCCATCAATCACACCCTGCACACTTTCGTTATACAGGCCAAGGTCAAGGTTGTCGGGGTTTCCGTAGGTGACCTGTGCCAGAGGTTTGGCTTCGGGATCAATGTCTCGGTCAAACACCAACTGCATCTTTGAAGCCTCATCGCCGGAAAAGTAATAGGAATAAAACGGATTGTCGGTCAGTTTCTGAGAGAAACCACGAGTCTCGACAAGTTCTGCAGGTTTGGCATCCACAGTGAAATCAATCTCAAGTCTGCCGTTCTCCCCGAGTTTGTTGTCGGGATTTGTGGCATCCTTAATCTGCAGAACGCGGAGGGTCATGGTGTCGCCATCCTTAAGATGTCCCTGGTGATAGAAATTCATCACTACATCGTTGACATCAAATGAAACGGTTGCATTGCTCACCACCGGGGCCAATTGCGACCTTTCTCCATTGGCAATAAGGAAACAGTTGCCCACAGTGACAGGATAATTGAAATCAAGGTCGATGCGATAGCTGCGGCTTGCCGAAAACTTTCCATTATAATAATACGGAGATTCGGGATTGACCGAAGGCGACGAATCGACGAGTTCAATCTTGGTGTCGCCCTCACGTATCACGAGCGTTGTTGCCATGATTGTCATATTTGCGAAAATATAGTATGTGTGGCCTGCCTCAAGTTTCTGATAGCTTATAAGCTGACCACCGGCGGTATATGAATGCGAACCTTCCACTATATCGCTTTCCCCGTGCGCGGCTGATGAATAAAGAGTAAGCGGACTTGCCGACCACAGAAACTTAACCGGGCCGGTGACAGTGGGGGTGTAATGTGCAATTACAGTCTTATACTCCGGAAACTGATATGTCTCGTCCGGTAAAAGCTCGCCAAGATCCACTGTTTCTGCCTTTACAGACAGCGAGTTAAATGCCATAAGGCAAAGCGTGAAGATTAGCGCGAAAGCACTGGATTTGTAGATATGTCTCATATTTAAGTTAGTTTTTAATTGTAAAAAAGTCGCCCACGCGTCAAGATATTGCAGCGTGAGCGACAATTTTGCCCAAAGTTACAAATATGAGGGCAAATATGCAAATAATTTGCATTAAAAATGCAAAATTTTTTTTAAATAACCTAAGTTTAGGGTTTAGAGTTTAGGGTTTAGTTTATCAGTAGAATCCACCTATGGCCAAACTAACCCTTAACCCTAAACCTAAACTCTAATGTCGCTAAATTAGCATTGTATTAAGGGGCTTGAAGCCCCTTACACAGGAGGAAAACCGATGATTTCGGTGATTAATTTAGTGACATTAACCTAAACTCTTAACTCTTAACTCTTAACTCTTAAACCGGTGCGAGACCGCGTCGACGCCATTCGGGGAGAGCGTTGTGGTCGCGTACTATGGTGTTTGCCAGCAAGACTGCCTTAGAAATGTGGTCGCAGATATTCTTCTCTCCGATGAGATTCACAATGTTGGATTTCATCAGCACCTCATACACATTCGGCTGCACTCCCGAAAGGACAACCTTTATACCTTCCTGATGCGAAGACTTGATGAGGGTCTCGAGATTGTGGATACCCGTTGAGTCGATGAAAGGCACCTTTCGCATACGTATGATTCTCACGAGCGGCTTGTCCTTCATCGAAGAGCGCATCAGCTCATCAAACTTTGTGGCGATGCCGAAGAAGAACGGACCGTCGATCTCATACACCGACACACCCTTTTCCACATGAAGCACCTCATGCGAATGCACCTCGGTGCCCTCGGCCACGTCGAGTTGACGGCTATAGACCTTGATTTCTGCATTTTCAGTGACACGACGCAGGAACATCACCATTGCGAGCAGCAATCCAATCTCAATGGCAATCGTCAGGTCGAAAATCACGGTCAGCACCATGGTGACAATCAGCACTGAGAAATCACCCTTGGGATTGTGTGAAATAGCCCTCACAGTGCGCCAGCCACTCATGTTGTAGGCCACCACCATCAGCACAGCCGCCAGACATGCCATCGGCACAAGGTTGATGAGCGGCATGAGAAATAGATATATGAGGAGAAGCACCACAGCGTGAATCATGCCGGCGAGGGGTGAGCGGCCACCGTTGGTGATGTTGGTCATGGTGCGGGCAATGGCACCTGTCACCGGTATGCCGCCGAAGAGCGGGGTGATGATGTTGGCGATTCCTTGACCGAAAAGTTCGGTGTTGGAGTTGGTGCGTGAGCCGGTGATACCGTCGGCTACGGTGGCTGAGAGCAGCGACTCGATAGCGCCGAGCATGGCGATGGTGAATGCCGACGGAAGCAAGGCATTTATCATGGCCATGTTGACGCTGAAACCATGGGGCAGCGGAATCTCAGCTTTCATGTCGCCGAAACGGTCGCCGATGGTCTCCACATGGAAACCGGCAACCAAAGACCCCATCAGCCAGCACCCGGCAGTGATTATAATGATTGCGATGAGCGCACCCGGCAGTTTCTTGGAGATTTTTGGAGTGAGGGTGATGATAAGGAGAGATACCACACCCACAGCCAGAGTAATCAGGTCGATGCGCGAGAAATTCGAGAAATACACTCCCCACTTTGAAATGAAATCACCGGGGAGATTGGTGAGTCCCAGGCCGAAGAAATCGTTGATCTGCGTGGAGAAGATTGTAAGCGCGATACCCGCTGTGAAACCGACCACTATTGGATAAGGGATGAACTTGATTACCGTGCCGAGATGGAACACCCCCATCAGCACAAGAATCAGTCCGGCCATAATGGTGGCCACAGCAAGTCCGGCGAGTCCGAACTGCTGGATGATGTTATAGACGATGATGATGAAAGCACCCGTGGGACCGCCGATCTGCACGGAGTTGCCGCCGAAAGCGGAGACAAGAAAACCGCCTATGATGGCAGTGACAAGACCCACGGAGGGTGACACGCCCGAAGCGATGGCGAAAGCGATGGCAAGCGGCAACGCCACGATGCCCACTACAATGCCCGCGATGAGGTCGGACTTGAACCTTGACGCGGAGTAATCTTTCCACATCGAAAACGACTTCGGGTGGAAATCCAATGCATTTAGATTCATAATAAATTTTAATAAACGGACATGTCGATTCATGTCGAGACATGCCCAAACCTGTAGAAACTTGATATATCATGGTTCACCATGATGAATCATGATGCATCATGTTGAATCATGAAAAAACTTAACCCTTACCCCTTAACTCTTACCCCTTAACTCTTATCTCTTAACTCTTAACCCTTAACCCTTAACTCTTAACCCTTAACTCTTAAGATGCGAAGCATACTCAAAGATCTGGTCGAAGATAAGGCGGTCGAGGTCGGAGATGGAGACATTGCGGCGTGCCATTACCCTCTCGGCGATGGTCAGAAACCGCTTCATGGGCACGTCGGCAAACCCGCCGTTAGCGCTACCCTCCAGGAAACTGGGCACGAAAGCACGGGGGAAACCTGAGCCGTAGATGTTGACACCGACACCAATCACAGTAGCGGTGTTGAGCATCACGTTTATGCCGAGTTTTGTGTGGTCGCCGATTATTGGCCCGCAGAATTGCAGTTCGGTGCGTGCGAATGAGCGTAGTCTATAGTTCCAAAGGCGAATCTTGGAGTAATCGTTTTTGAGATTGGAGCAATTCACCCCGGCTCCGATGTTGCACCACTCCCCTACCACAGCATTTCCGAGGTATCCGTCGTGCGCCTTGTTGGAGTAACCGAATATCACCGAATTGTCAATCTCGCCTCCCACCTTCACGTATGGGCCGAAAGTGCTGCCGCCATATAGTTTCGCTCCCATGCGGGCCTTGGAGTGGTCGCAGAAAGCGATGGGCCCCCTTACGCAGCATCCCTCCATTATAGCGGCATCCTTACCTATATATATAGGGCCATCCTTTAGATTGATGATGGCACCCTCCACTTCGGCACCCTCCTCAAGGAAAATCATCGGGTTGCCTTCGGCATCGACGAGACTTCCCAACACTTTGTTGGAGTCGGAAAGCGGTTGGGATTTTCTGCCGGCTGTCATTCTCCTGAAGTCTTCGACAAGCACAGATGGATTCATGAGGAAAACGTCATACACATGGCGGAGATGACGGATATCTTCCTCAAATACATCAATGAAATTTCTGTCTTCAAGGTCGCGGAGACCACCACGGAATGCGAGCGGACGGTCCTCACACACTATAGCCGCACCTTTTTTTAAGGAGAGAATCCGGGCGGCGATATCCTCGTCGGGCACCACGGTGCCTGAGATGAAGAGCATCTCCTCCGTTTCGTCGTCGGGCTGGCCAAAGCGGGCGCGAAGGAAATCGACGGGGAGGGCATGGAGTTCGTCGTCAGGAAGGAATGTGCTCCATTTTTCGCGGATGGTGGTTATGCCGACGCGAAAGTCACAGATGGGACGTGTGAACGACAAAGGAAGGAGGTCGGCGTGGTCGTCGCGATTGTCGAAGAGTACTACTTTCATTTCTTTGGTTTAAGGTTTAGGGCTTAACGTTTATTTTATCGGAAAGAGGACTTAAACCCGGTTGATCTCTTACCTGATTTCTTATGAAAGTGCAAAATTAGTTAAAAAAAACTAACTGAGCAAAAAATCCGCCAATTTTCACCTTCATACATTTTATTTTGCAAAAGTTGAAATGTCTAATTGTAAAGGCCTCGTGCAGTATGAAATCGGTTCGGCCGACGAATTTGCATTCGCTGCAATCGACTGGTCTGCCGACCTGAAACTTCAGGTGAGTGTGGACCTCAATGGTGGCACCGACTATACCTCCGTATATGACTCCACTATCAGTGCCGTTCCCTATTGCGGCGGCGGGGAGCGGAGGCTTCCCAGCCGCTGCACCAGTCTGCTTCGGTGAGAGAATCACGGAACCGGCACAGAACGGGCCGGAGGCCGTCACAGAACTCGCACATATGAAGTTGTCAGTTGTCAGTGCACAGCGGCTCGGAGGCCGCCGCTCCATACCGCTGCATGAACTCTAATCCCTCACGGGATCAGAAGGGTCACGGAACGCCTCGCGCACCAATGACCCCGGCGACTATGCACCGACTGAAATTCAACACCAATAATCTCAACTCATACTTCACCGAATAACTCGTCCAGCGTTCTGTGCCGGTTCCGGTTTCCGTGAGGAAACCAGAGGTCTGTGAAAAAAAAGTGAGCATCAAGTGTAAGAGTTCTGTGATAATTCCGTGAAAATAAGTTCTGTGCCGGTTCCGTGAATAAAAGATTTTAATCGGAAAAGTATTATGCTTCGGTGTGGAATCACAGAACAGCACAGAACGTGCCGGAGGCCGTCACAGAACTCGCACAGATGAAGTTGTCAGTTGTCAGTGCACAGCGGCTCGGAGGCCGCCGCTCCATACCGCTGCATGAACTCTAATCCCTCACGGGATCAGAAGGGTCACGGAACGCCTTGCGCACCAAAGACCTCGGTAAAAAGGTTCTGTGATAAATCCGTGAAAAACAATTCCGTGCCAGTTCCGTGAATAAAAAATCCAGCCATCTGCAGCGCTACGATTTGCGGCGGCGAGGAGCGGCGGCTTCCCGGCCGCTGTAAAAATTACGTAAGTTTTTATATGTTGAAAATGAACCAATAGCGGGGCGAGCGTGTTGTATTGGTGAGAAGACAAGAAAGCCGATGACGGAGACGTCCGGAATCGGATGACAAACATAAAAAAAGATGGATGCCAATCAGAATTCTCCAAAGGCGCGATGCCTTTCAGCAGATTTCAGATCAAAGGGCAAAATTCAAGAATCAGGGAGGACACCACAGTGCCCTCCCCTTTCTTTTCTACGAAACTGCTGTGTTTTCTTGGGTACGCTTGGGTACTCCTGTTTACGCTTGTTTACACTTGTTTACGCTTGTTTATACTTGATATATTGTCTATGGTCAGAAGGGGTAGCCGATGGCGAGGTGCACCGCGAAGGCATCACGGAAAGCCACGTTGAAGTAATGGCCCGTGCCATTGCTATATGGCGTATGAAGCCCATAACCCACGTCAAGTCGCAATACCAGCATATCCAGGTCGTAGCGCAGTCCCGCGCCCGTGCCGAGCGCAAGATCCTTCAGGAAAGTCCGTCCGCAAAGCTTACCGCCCGGTCGCAACGGATCCTCCTTCAGAAGCCATATATTACCCGTGTCGATAAAAGCCGCCCCATGCAGGTCGCCGGCAATCGGAAAACGATACTCCGCATTAAACTCAAACTTGAAAGTACCCGTCTGGTCAAAATAACCGTTGACCTGATTACGCGGAGCCCGGTAGCTGCCCGGACCTATGGAGCGCACCGTGAAGGCACGGATGGAATTGGCGCCACCGATATAGAACTGCTCCGAATAGGGCACTTCCTTGGAGTTTCCGTAGGCATGTTCCGCACCAAGCAGCGCACGCATCACGAGCCACTGGTCCTGCTTCGGGAAGAGACGATGATTCCATACGAGCTGCGCCTGTCCCTTGACAAACTGCGAGAAAGGAGTACCGAAGAGTTTCTTCACCCCCTTCACTCCGCAGAGGCGGTAAATTCCATCAAAGAGATTGCCCGCCTCCGTGAAAGTTGCGGAGAAAGTCAACTGATTGTTTTGCTCGCGCTCAAACCATCGGTCGTATGTATATGTATAACTCAACTGCGGGATAAACCGGCTTTCAAAACTGAGAGCCACAGCCGGATTCTGCATCATGATTGAATCAAAGGTGTGGGTGGTGTGGATAAGCTTGTTATATACCAGTTTGAAAGGAGTGAACGAATTGACGGCATGTCTTGTGGCCCTCCACTCGTAGGTGATGCCAAGGTTGAACTCCGCCAATTTGAAATATTTCGGACGGTTCAGCACCGAGCCGCCGAGCGAGATAGTGGTCCAGTTGAGGTCGCGTTGTGAACGAGGGATAAACTTCGGGGCAAGAAGACGCGGAAAGGCCAGCGACGACTGAATGCCAAACTCGTATGAATTGAAGACGCTTGAGCGGTCGCGGCCCGTCTGCCACTCATAGTCGGCATTTAGCGAGACGGAGAGTTTTTCGGCCCCGCCGAAGATATTGTTGTGTGAGAACGTACCCACCAGTCCCGGCCCAATGTAGGAATTGGACTTGGAGGTGGCGTTGAGTTCAAGCGAGACCTCCATAGGGCGGTCGTATCTGGCAGTGATATACACGTCCATGAGCGGATTCGCAGCCGAAGTGTCGGCAGGCACCGGCTGAATCTCAATGTTGGAGAAGATGCCGAGACGCGCCAGACGTGTCTGCGTGCGGTCCATGTCGCGTACAGAAAAGACTCGTCCCTCGCGGAATGTGATGCACTCCGGAATCATCGACTTGCGTACGCGCTGCGGACGCATGATGATCAGCTTCCCCTTGTCGGTCTGCAACGTGTCGGGGGTGCCGTCCTTGTAGCGTTCGTTGCGCAGCAGGATGGTGACGATGTTGTTGGTCTTATATTTGTTGCGGGCGAGAGCCGGCATATTGTCGATGAAATCCATCTTCATGGCCACTTTATGAGGAGTCATGAAAGTGTCGGCAAGAAACTCGATGTATTCTGGCCTGAAATAGTAGTAGCCACGGTTGCGAAGATGATTGGCGATGTTCACACGCAGCGAGGAGAGCGAATCTACACAGAATATGGCACCTTTCTGAAACCATGCGCTTTTCCGTGCGAGCGAGTCGATGAAATGCGACATTGAGTCGTTCGGGCGGTTAATATACTGAATGCTGTCGATGCGGTAGGGTGATGATATGTCGAATGTGTAGGCTATTGAGGCCTTCTTGTCGTTTTTCTTGTCGGGTATCAGCTCGTAGGAGGCAGTGGACCCGAAATAACCGTTGTCACCGAGGATCTGCTCCACCATCTTCATCCTTTGGTTGGCGCGGACATCGGAAATAAGCACCGGTTCGCTGCCGAGCCAGTTGTAGATCCATTTCTTTACACCTTTCACCGAATCAGTCCAGTTGTTGTAGAGCCAGAGACCGACGGGGAAAGGATATCGGAACTTTGAGTATGGATATAGCAGCGGCGTGGCGTTGTTGGGACGCACCGCGACTGCCTGGTTGAGGTCGGAGAGCAACGCCGCCGGGATCTTCTCATCGTCGGTGGGGTTGACCTTGATATTCTTCACACCCGTGTATAGCACCTCCCCATCTCCCAGACGCTTGGTGGTGGAGCAGGCGGCGCCGCCGGCTATGCCGGCTGCGCAAACAATAAGTAATAAACAATGAGTAATGAGTATGTGGAGCTTGGATCTATTTGTCATCGTCGGAAGGATTTTGAGGATTAGGGTCATTAGGGTCCTTAGAGTCTTTAAGGTCTTTAAGGTCATCAGGGGCTTGGATGGAGTCGTTGGGGGCCGGGACTTCCACCTTCTTCGGCTTCTTCCAAAGCTTGCTGAGCCCGAAGTGTGTGATTTCGGTGAAGTATGCCAGGCGGCGGCGCAGATTCAGGCCGACACCGGTCTCCGTGATCTCACCCTCTAAGATGCTCTCAAAACCGGTATGGCGAAAGAGTTTCGCATTCAGACTCATATTGTTGGTCTGCTTGAGGATGTACTCGAAAGCTATGTCGCTGATAAGATTCTGCTGGAAATTCTCGTCGGCGGAGGCATCGGTGGAGTAATTTCCACCCACAAGTATCTTAAACCGATTGTTTATCAGCGATTTCGACACCTGATATGAGTAAGATGTCGTGGTGGAGGTGTTTCCATTAGTGCCTTGCTCATACTGATCCACGCCGAAATTGATATCCACACCCTTGATGTTGTTGGCGGCAAAGGCATTGAGGCGCGAGGTGAGGAAACTGTAAAGCTGACCGGTGACCATGTTGCCCTTCACCGACTTCGCACCGGGTCCCGTGTAGCTGCCTGTGATCAGCAGGTTCATCGCCTGCTGCTGCCGCTGTTCGGCTGTCATCGACTGCAGTTCGTTGCTGATGCTCATGTCGTCGTTGGTGGAGAGGTCAAACACCACCGAAGGCGCGGAGAGTGTGTTGCCGATGTTGAGCGAGACTATGAAGTTGACAAGGCTGGTGTTGCCGTTCATCTGCACGTTGGTCTTCATCTCGTCGGAGGCCTTTATGTCGAGCATCGGGTTGAGGATATCACCGTTCCAGGTGATGTGGCTGTCGCGGTCAAACTCAAACGACTTCCGTCCCACCACCGGTATGGAATAGTTGGCATATCCGGTTCCGGTGTAGAGAGTGCCGTTGAGCCTCATGTCGCCCATGTAGTTTTGGAAATAATTGAGTGTGCCGGAAGGGTTGCACTCTATCTTTCCGCCGCCGGTCACAATGTCGCCGGTTATGTTGACCGCCACCTGTGCGCCCTGTGATATGGTCGCCTTGGCTGTGATGCGCATGGAGAGCGATGAGGAAAGGGAATCCTTCTGCGCCACGAGTGTGGAGTCGGCGAAGTTGACGAAGCGGACCACGTCATCGGTTCCGGACTGCCCCGACAGCATATCGGAGCCACCCATCATCAGGTTGTAGGTGACGTCGGTAGTGGGCAGAATGTCGAGCATGGCGTCGATGTTCATGCGCGACATCGGGCCGGTCACGTCGGCGTTGAGATCCACAAAGAGATCGCCGGTGATGTCACCCTTGCTCTTCTTCCCCCCCACGAGCTGCATGTTCTTCGCATTGGCGTTGAGGTCGAGCAATATGTTGGTGAATTTGGAGGCATCCACTGTGCCGTTGATGTAGAGGGGATTGTCGTTGACGGCGGAGATGTTGAAGTTGTCAAACTTCAGGACGTTGTCGGCCACCACGATCGGTTCGCTGCCAAGTCGCAGAGTGGTGCCGAGCATATTGACATATACCCCGATTGAATCGCTCGATATGCTTCCGTTGAGGAGTGGCGCGGTGAAAGTGCCGCTCATGGCCATGTTGCCGTTGAGCGAGCCTGAGAGACTCATGGTGTTGGTCGGCATGAAGGCGTTGGCTATGGAGAGTGGGAACTTTGTAAGCTCGAGGGTTAGCCGCTCCGCAATCATGCTTCCACCGGGGTTGATGGTGTCCGGGGCAAGGAGAAACTGTATGGCTGCGGCTTCCTTTTCGTTGACCAGAAAACCGATTTTGCCGCCGCTGCGTCCCTTGTTGCCCATGCCTGCGGCGAGGGTCAGCGATAGGTCTCCCACCTGCTTGCGGTCATAGACAAGGTCGGAGACATCCAGCGAACCCTTTCCTATGAGGGCCTTGCCGTTGTAGCTGACGTTTATGTCGGAGTTGACGTTGGCGGTCAGCGGCGGGGCATTGAGCGACATCTGCAGGAAGTCCTGTACGCGGATGTTCTTCAGATTGAGGTGTAGCGACTCGCCGCCGTCGGCGGTGTCTTCCGAGCGCAGCAGTATGCTGCTTTGGTCGCTGCTTGCCTCAAGGTTGGCGTTGATGCGCTTTTTTTCGAAATCCACATCGATATAGTTGTCGAGGTTGAATCTCCAGGGGAGATAGGCGATGGTGGCCTTGAGGGGGGTGAAGCGCAGGGAGACGATGGAGTCGGCGAGAGAGGCCGTGAAACCCACCCTGTAGCCCATTTTCTTCTTTATGTTGTGTTGCACGAGGTATGCCGAGAGACGGTTGTCGCCGAGGTATCCGCTGAGGTTCACGTCGGCGAACTCGTCCATCACTCCGGGGCGGTTGCCAAGGTGCACCTGATAGTCGATGAGTTGGCCGCGCGATTTCAATCCGAGGGTGATTGTGTCGAGTTGGGTGGTGCCTGACCGGAGCGACATCAGGAGCATGTTGCCCTGCAAGAGGGAGTCCTTCTTCAGGTCAAGGTTGAAGGTGCCAAACTGCATGCCTGACGACCCGAGGAATTCGTTGACGATTCCCTTGCCATCCACGTCGGCTTTCAGTGTGAAGGGAGGGAGTTTCGACTCTATGCCGGCGACATCCACGCGTTTTTCATCCATCATCTTTGGAATCTGAGCCGAGACATCGGAAAAGGCTATGATTAGGTTTTGCAGACCGGATGCGGCGAGGAAACTTACAGATGTGCCGCGGGCATCAAGGTCGCATTGTGTGTGGTCGGCATCGGCATTCAGCCGCAGTGTCGCGCCTCTCGGCAGAATGAGGTCCTGGTCGGGAAGATGCCAGTCGATGTTGTCGGCTGTCAGTGTCACGTCATAGTTCCAGGTGCGGGGGGCTGCGTTTCCGGTGATACGGACGCGTCCGGTTCCGTTGCTTGCAGTTGGCGACAAACCCAAGGCCATGAGGTCGAGATTGCGAATGTCGGCCACAAGGTCGGCCTGATAAAAGTCCTCCCCTATCGTGCCGCGACCCGCTATGTTGAAGTTAAGCGGGGTTGAGAAGGAGTTGGCATCGATGGTGAAGGCTCCGTTTTGGAGTGTGGCTTCCAGGTCGATATTTTTAAGCGACTGGTGATTATAGATGAAATTGTCAAGATTGAGTTTTATATCGGTGTGCGCATTCTTCTTCTCGGGGTTGAAACCAGCTCCGGTTGCATATAGCGTTGCGGTGAGCGGACCCATTATTGTGTCGCCCATGAATGCGCCGACATTGAGGTTTCTGACGTTGACGTTGGCCTCATAGCGTTCGGAGTTCATACCCACCTTGCCATTGCCCACCACACTTCCGAGAGGGGTGGCGAGCGTGAAGTCGGCGGCATAGTTTTCGCCGGAAACGGAGGCGTTGCCCTTGACCGACAGTTGGGGGATATTGATGCCGGGGGCTTCTACGAAGTTCTTTATGACGGAAGGCTTCTGGAGTTCGCCTTCGAATTTCAGGTTTGCGATTAGATTTTTGAGATCGATCACGCCGGCGGATGCTTTGATGCCCGAAGGCGAGCCTTCGGGAACAGAACGGCTTCGCGCTTTTGTGGCTACTAAATTTTTGGCTTTGCCGCTGGCACGCAGCGAGATGACTCCGGGGATCTTCACGTCGAATGCGCTTATATCGGCATCGCCAAGGCTTCCTGAAGCCAATATTTTAGCATTGACGGGTGATGATGCGGGAATAACCGAAGTGTAGGCCTTTAAGTCGGGCATGAAGGCGTTGATGTCGCTGACTCCGATTGAGGCATCCACATCCACGTCGAGAAGTGCGGATGGCAACATCTCCATCAGTGCGTTTGGTATGGCTGCAGTGGCGGCGATGCGAGAGTTTGGGGTCTTGATGAGGAAATCCTTAAGCATCATGCCGGCGGAGTCCATTGAGAAGACACCGTGGGATTCCGGCAAGAGTTGGAGAATTTTGAATTTTGAATTTTGAATTTTGAATTGGGAGAATTTTGAATTTTGAATTTTAAATTTTGAATTGTTTTTTTTGGGTAGGGATTCGGAGAGGAGGAGGGAGCCGGAGAGGGTGGAAATGGGGAGGGAGATATCGGTGCCGGCATTGCGGAAGTTTTCGAGGGTGATTGAGAGATTGGAGGCGCGGATGTCGGAGGGGTTGAAACCGGCTGCTGCCGGTGCACCCTGCACCGCGTAGCGGGCTTCATAACCTGCAAGCGAGACCTTGCCGATTTCAATTATCATTGGGGGAGCTGCCGGGGCAGCAACATTTTCACCCGAAAGCGAGCTTTCGGGAACAGAACGGCTTCGCGCTTCCGAACCATTTGCTTCTTGCTGCGGCTCGGAGACCGCCGCTCCATTCTGCTGCAGATCCGGGGAGAGCATTTGGGCGAGGCCCGTGGTGGCAGAGATGGAGTCGATGCTGATGCGGTTCTTGCCGAGGTCGATGATGCCGTTGGCAAGCGACACCTGACGTGAGGTGAAGAGGAGGGTGTCGATGGTAGGAGGCATCGACATGACAAACTTTATGTTGTCGAGGGATAGTTTTTTAGCCTTTAAGAGAAAAGGGGTGGAACTTTCGGAAGTGTCTTTTTCCGCTGTCTTTGAGGGGTCCATGGCGAGGGAGATGATGCCATCCTTTAGATAAGCGTCGTTGAGGTCGATGGTGCTTGTGGAGAGGTTAGCGCTCGACTTGTCATCGATTCTGAGCAGACCGGCATTGATGGTCATGAGCATGGAAGAGTCCGGACTCAGCATACGGTAGTATGCATCGACGAGTTTCAACTCGTTGATCTGAGCGTCGAGATGAAGGAGCGGGAGGAGTTTGACATCGGCGATAACCTCTTTAGCAAGGACCATGGTGTCGCCTGTGGCCTCGATGATAGCCACATCCTTCAGTGATATGTCGAGGGGGAATTTGAGACGGAATCTTTCAATTCCGATTTTCATGCCGGTTTTGTCGGCGACAATACCGGAAGCTGTCCTGACGAGGAAATCCTGCACAGGAGGGATATAGAGAAGTATTGGGAGGATAATAATGACGGCGATGATGCAAAGGATTGTCTTGCCAATCCTTCGCAACCATTTGTGGTGTTTTGTTGGGGCTCCGGCAGGGTTATCGGGAGTCGGGGGCTGCATACCATCTTTGACGGTATTTTTATCTTGTGAATCCAAAATGCAAAAGTATTTAGTTAGATATATTGGATTAACAAAAGTAGTCACTATAGAGTTTACTCCCCCCTATCATTTTCAGACAATAAAAGCGCGACCCCGCTGGGGCCGCGCTTCCTATTGTAGTAGTATGTATGTGGTTGCTGTGGTTACTTCACCATGACCTTCTCGCGTTCGCCGTTCTTGCGGACAATCACGTTCACCTCACCCTGCACGAGGTTGAAGTGGCGCTTGCCGTCGAGTGTGAAGATCATCACCTCACCGTTCTCGATCTCAACCATCGATACGCCGCTCTTCACAGCGTTTGCGAGCATCTCGTCGATCATCTTGCGGATTGCGTCAGCGTCGAAGTTGTACTTGAAGAGACCTGCCTCAGCCACTGCCTCGAGAGCTGCGTCAGCACCAGCCTTGGCAGCGTTGATTGCGTTGTTGATTTCAGTTGCTTCTGCGAAGTAGTCGTATGTCGGATATTCAGTGATGATGGACTCACGGGCAGCCTCGAACTGTGCCTGTAGTGACTCGATCACTGTCATCACCACGTTGTAGCTGTCCTCGTTGTATGTCACGCGGGCTGCCTCGGCGTTGTCGGCGAGTGCGTCGATTGCCTCGTAGAGAGGTACCACGTCAACAGTGTAGTCGAAGTTACCCTCGTTTTCAACAGCAGCGTAAGCAGCGTCAGCAGCAGCCTTCACAGCGTCGATCTTAGCCTGTACGGCTGCGTTAGCGTCCGGATCGGAGAAGATGGCGAGGTTAGCCTTGATGTCGGCAACAGTCTCATCGAAGTAAGCCTGAACCTCTGCGAGTGTCGAGAGCACTGCGTTGTAGGCGGCCTCATTGGCAGCCTTGCGGGCGTCCTCAACCTCCTGGTCATGCTTAGCCTTGGCCTCAGCGTCGGTGAGCAGTTTGTTGATTGCAGCGTTCAGAGCGTCAGCGTCGAGTTCGTAGTCGAAGCGGCCTTCCTCAGCCACAGCAGCGTAAGCAGCGTCAGCAGCAGCCTTGGCAGCATCGATCTGTGCCTGTACGGCAGCGTTTGCGTCAGCGTCAACGTATGCCGGATATTCGCTCTCAACCTGAGCCACAACATCGTTGTAGTGGTTCTGGATCTCGGCGAGTGCCTCGAGCACTGCGTTGTATGCTGCCTCGTTGGCAGCCTTGCGTGCTGCCTCGGCGGCGTCAGCGTCAGCCTTGTCCTGAGCAGCCTTGGCATCCTCGAGCATCTTGGCGATGTCAGCCTTAACAGCAGTACCGTCAACCGCGTAGTCGAAGAGACCTTCTTTCTCAACAGCAGCGAGAGCAGCGTCAGCAGCAGCCTTCAGAGCGTTGATCTTGGTCTGGATGGCGTCGATGGCAGCGGCAGCGTCATAAGCCGGGTAAGCCTTAACGTCCTCAGCAGCCTTGTCGAGTTCAGCCTGGAGGGCAGCGATGTCGTTGAGAGCCTTCTCGTATGCAGCCTTGTTGGCAGCCACACGTTCAGCCTCGTCAGCGGCAGCCTTGTCGGCGGCAGCCTTCTTGTCCTGTGCGTCCTTGAGGAGTGCGTCGATCTCAGCGTCGAGAGCGTCAGCGTCGAGCGGAGAAGCGTAGCGACCAGCCTCCTTGACAGCAGCGTAAGCCTCCTCAACCTTAGTGTTGGCAGCGTTGATGTCGGAGAGAACCTTAGCCTCAGCCTTCACGTCAACGTAGTCAGCGTAGTTAGCCTCGATGTCCTCGATGGTAGCGTTATACTTCTTAAGGAGTGCGTCGATAGCAGCCTTGTCAGCGTCGTAGTCAGCCTTGTTGGCTTCCTGACGGGCAGCCTCGGCAGCGGCAGCGTCATCAGCTGCAGCCTTGGCGGCGATAGCCTCAGCGAGGATGTCGTCGATAGCCTGGTCGAGCGGACGGTTGTCGAATGTATAGTCGAAGTTGCCGGCCTTCTCGACAGCAGCGAGAGCGTTGTCAGCACCATCCTGAGCGGCGTTGATACCGTCCTGAACAGTAGCGATGGCGTCCTTGTCCTCATAACCGCTGTAGTTGGCAGCGATGTCAGCCTTCACAGCGTCGAGGTGAGCCTGAACCTTGGCGATCTCGGCGCAGACAGCGTCGTAAGCAGCCTTGTTGGCAGCAACGCGGTCAGCCTCAGCCTTGTCCTCGGCAGCCTTCTTGGCAGCCTCAGCCTGGGTGTAGAGGTCGTTGATTGCGTCGGTGATAGCATTTACGGGAACCACAAATGTGTATTCACCACCCTCGTTCATAGCCTTGTTGTATGCGTCCACAACCTGGTTCTGAGCCTGGTTGATCATTTCCTGAACCTCAGTAGCGGCGTCACCGTCGAGATAACCCGGAAGGTCGGTAGTGATCTTATTGACCATGGCAGTGAGAGCGTCCTGGAGGTCGTTGACCTGAGCGAGAGCCTGTTCGTAAGCTGCCTGCACGCGGGCGAGACGTTCCTGCTCTGCCTTGTCGTCGGCTGCCTTCTTGTCGGCGATTGCCTTGTTGAGGAGGGCGTCGATAGCGTTGGTCAGGGCCTCAGCCGGTACAGTGTAGCTGAATGTACCCTCATTGGCGACAGCGTCGAGAGCGGCCTTGGCTGCTGCCTTGGCTGCGTCGATCTGAGCCTGAACGTTCTGCTCGGCTGCCTTGTCCTCGTAGTCGGCGTAGTCGGTCTGGATGGTCTTGACTGTTGCGTTGTAGTGGTTCTGGATCTCAAGGAGCTGTGTCATGGCAGCCTCGTAGGCGGCGTTGTTGTTGTCAACACGCTGCTGCTCGGCTGCTGCCTCAGCAGCTTCCTTGTCAGCCTTCTTCTGCTGAGCGTCGGTGAGGAGTTTAGTGATGGCAGCCTTAAGAGCCTCGTAGTTGAAAGCGGCCGGGGTAGTGTAGGTACCTTCGCTTGCAACCTTCTCGTAAGCATTCTTGACAGCCTTTTCAGCAGCCTCAAGGTCGAGTTTCACAACGTTCTCGGCACCGAGGTCCTCGAATTCCTTGTAGTCCTTGTTGATTTCGGCGCATACGCTACGGAAGTCGGCGAAGAGTTCGTCGATGAGGTTCATGTCCTTGTCGTAAGCAGCCTTGTTGGCGTCCTTGCGGTCCTGCTCGGCCTTGTCACTGTCTGCCTTGTCCTGAGCGGCCTTGGCAGCAGCAATCATGTCGGCGATAGCCTTGTTTACAGCGGTGCCGTCAACAGTGTAGTTGAATGTAGCGCCTGCGGTAGCGTTGGCTGTGTCGAGAGCATTCTTGGCGTCAGCCTTGAGAGCGTCGATCTGAGCCTGGATTGCAGCGACTGCATCGGTAGAGTCGTAAGCCGGGTAAGCCTTGACATCCTCAGCGGCCTTGTCAAGAGCTGCCTGGAGAGCGTTGATGTCTGCTACAGCTGCATCATAGAGTTTCTGGTTGTTATCCTTACGCTCCTGCTCTGCTTTGTCGGCAGCAGCCTGGTCAGCGTCAGCCTGAGCTTTAGCTGCATCAGCAAGCATCTGGGCGATAGCGTTATCAATGTTATCAACCTTCACAGTGTAGCTGAAAGCGACACCATTTGCCTGAGCCGCATCGTAAGTAGTCTTGGCAGCGGATCTTTCAGCATTGATGAGAGTCTCGATTGCAGCTGCAGCAGTTTCAACGGCGGTATAAGCCGGATACTTTTCAGCTATTGTAGCCTTGGCTTCATTAAGTTTGGTCTGAAGAGCGTCAATCTGAGCGACTACTGCATTGTAGGCATTTTCATTAGCCTTAGCAAGGTCATCAGCGTCAGCTTTGTCCTGAGCGGCCTTGGCTGCTGCAAGCATAGCAGCAATAGCATTCTGAACGGGCTGCGGATCTACAGTGTAACTATATGTGCCCTCAGTAGCAACGCGGGTCTTCTCAGCCTCTGCGGCTGCAGTGAGACCATTGATTGTAGTCTGGATTGCAGCGATTGCATCAGTAGCATCGTATGCGGGATAAGCCTTCACGTCCTCAGCAGCATTGTTGAGTTCAGTCTGGAGGGCTGCGATGTCAGCGATAGCCTTGTTGTAGGCAGCAAGGTTAGCTTCCTGACGTTTTTCCTCAGCGTCCTTGTCAGCGTCAGCCTTGTCCTGAGCGTCCTTGGCAGCTGCAAGCATTGCTGCAATGGCTGTCTGAACGGGCTGCGGATCTACTGTGTAGCTATATGTACCCTCAGTAGCAACGCGAGCCTTTTCAGCATCAGCAGCGGCAGTGAGACCATTGATTGTAGTCTGGATTGCAGCAATTGCATCAGTAGCATCGTATGCGGGATAAGCCTTCACATCCTCAGCAGCATTGTTGAGTTCGGTCTGAAGTGCAGCGATGTCAGCAATAGCCTTGTTGTAAGCAGCAAGGTTAGCTTCCTGACGTTCCTGCTCTGCCTTGTCGGCAGCAGACTGGTCAGCTTTTTCCTTGGCAACAACGAGGAGATTGTCGATCATATCCTGAAGAGCGTTTTGATCAACCTGCTTCTGATAGAATCCTTCAGTAGCGGTTTCCTCATTTTCTTTGTCGGCGGCATCCTTAGCATCCTTAATGGCGTTCTCTACAGCGAGAGTCTCGACAGTCATGTCAATACCCTTATAGTCTGCAAGGAGAGTAGCCTTAACGGTGCGGAGGTTAGCCTCAAGAGTCTTGATTGCATCAAGGTCAGCCTTGTAGGCAGCAGCGTTGGTGGCAACGCGGTTGCCCTCAGCGAGAGCAGCAGCCGCCGGAACGATCTGTGCGATAGCATCCTTAATGGCAGTTTCGTCAACCTCATCCTCATATACGCCAGCCTCAGCTACAGCGTCATAGAGTTCCTTGGCCTGAGTTCTCTCACCATCGATAAGACCCTGAGCTGTGGATATTTCAGTTTCAGGAGTGAAACCGGGATATTCCTTTTCAGCCTCAGCCTTAGCGGCATCGAGTTCAGCCTGAAGATCATCAAGCTGAGCCACCACAGCATTGTAGGCAGCTTCATTAGCCTTCTTGCGAGCGTCTTCACCTTCGGCCTCAGCCTTCTTTGCATCAGCAGCATTCTTCAATTCGCTTACTGCATTGCTAAGGTTCTGAAGAGTTTCTGCAGGGAAAACAAATTCACCGTCAGCAGTAGCTATAGCCGCATCATAAAGATTCTTAGCTTCTGCGAAGGCATCTTCTATATCCTGACCTACCTTAGCGATAGCCTCAGCATCAGCATAAGGTTTCATCTCGTCAGATTCAAGATAAGTCTTAACGTCTTCGTAGTTAGCCTTGATCAACAGAAGACCTTCACCTTCAGTATTAACAAGTGCGTTGTATTGCTCATTGATTTTTGCAATACGAGCAGATTCTGCGGAGTCAGCAGATTCCACTTTTCCTTTGAGAGTATCAATTAGAGTCTGGATAGCCTCAACATCTGTATTGAAGTCCCCGCTATCAACATACGGAGTGAGCGTGAGATTCTCATATTTGGAGTCAACATTTGATTCGAGTGTGGATATCGCATTCTCGATGGCTTGTACATCTTCAGCGAATACATCCTTAAGAGCAGGATACTTCTCTTCAAGAGATGTAATAGACTCTTTTACAGGTGCAAAATTAGAATTAAGAGTTGCAATAGCAGTCTTTGCACTCTGATAAGCGACATCACCATTGACAACGGAAACAGTGCAACCACTACCATTGACATCAGAGAATTCCGCATTAGAAACAGCGGCTATTACGTTCTTAATAACCAAAGAAGAGGTAGAAGGGAAAGTAGCTGGAGCAGTGACATTTGCATAGAAAATCACACCATCACCCACTTCAGGAACAACAATATTCTGACCAATATTAGAGAGTGTAATTCTATACAAACTACTGTTGGCCATATCAGGGAAAAATCCGAAACCTGTAGAAGCATCCAAACGAGAAGTAGGTTCAAAATTGGAATCCATTGTGAATCCATCAGGAAGCTGGATATCCATCTGAATACTTGACAGTTTGTTGGAGTTTCTAAGTTCAATTGGCAATTTGAATGTGGTGTTAGGATTTACATACATCGGTTGTCCGTCAAGATCACCGGTATAAACCTGAACATCAGTAGCACTTATAACCCCATTGAAATTTTCAGAAGTAGAGCTGAGTATAGTACCGGAAGCAGTAGAGACCTCAACCTGTGAAAGTTTAATCTCAACAGGGTGGCTTGTACTTCTTTGGATTCTAAAATAAGCAATGGCACCTTCAGTTCCCACGAATGCATTACGATTCATAGACGCAATCATACATCTCATCGTAACCACTCGATTATATTCGGGACTTTCTGCATTTACAGCAACGCCATCTTTATCTTTAGCACTTACCGACAATCTCTGGCCATTGCTAAGTCTTTCAGCATTAGGATAAACCCATGACAGAGAACCGTTGTAGAGAGTTGGAACAACATCGACCCCCTCCGGAAGTGCCAATTGGAATTGAACAGCAGCTGCAGAAGGATCATTGTCAAGCATTACAGCCATGACACCTCCGTTTTGTTGCTCAATCCAAAGCTTGTTTTCCGCAAATGCGACATTGCCCATGGTCAGCATGGCCACGAGCGACATCAGCAAGCGAATTACGTTTTTCTTCATGATAATTTATTAAAAATGTATTAAAATGTGATAAGGGGAGGGGCTTCCGAGGGGAATCCCCTCCCTTTCATTAATCACTAACTTATAGGTTATTTACCAATCTTCTTAGTAACAGTACCATCAGCATTGCGAACGATGTTTACGCCCTTGGTGAGCTTATTGAGCTTCTGGCCGGCTGCGTTGTAGATAGCCTTAACGCCATCCTTGACAGCATCCATGATGCCAACACCGCTTTCAGTGCTGTTGCTTACGAAGTAATCCTTACCATTTGCATCGGAGAAGATTACATTCTCAACTTCAACCTCAGCGTTACCATCAACATCGATGAAGAGTACACAACCGTTGTTGCCTTCAATCGGTGAGTTGTCAAGAGCAGTCATCAGAACGCGAGTGTAACCGTCATTCTCGAATACGTAAGTATCAAGAGCGTTGGCACGATCACCTACATGGACACCGGCTACACGAGCATGGCTCGGAAGAATGATATCGAGCTGACCGGCAACAAAGTTAACCTCATTGGCCAAGTTAACTGCAAAGCGACGGAGACCGTTCTCGCCCTGAACTTCAGCAACCATATAGGAGTTATTGCCGTTGGCTGCAGGCAAGAAGCTTGCAAGACGTGCTGCGGCAGAAGCCGATGATCCATTTTCATGGTTGAGCCATATATTAATCAGGGTGGAAACGTCAGCGATATTGAGAAGTTTATTGCCATTGACATCCTTGACCGCACTATCCTTAGAGTCATCGAGAACTACACCTTCACCTACATAAGTGATGAGAGTCTGAATATCAGCTACACTGATATTACCATCATAGTTTACGTCACCGACAATAATCTTATCATTTTCGAGACCAGCCTCAATATTATCTACGCCATTGAGAATATCATTGAGTTCCAGAACGAGAGCCTCATAATTGGCCTTTGCCTGAGCAGCTGTAGCCAATTGAAGTGTTGTACTTGATGTGATGGTATCGTATGCAGGATTACTTTGATTTGTATTCCCTGCCTGAACCGTAGCAGGTTTAGGTGCGGAAGATACTTTCAGAGCAACCTTAACATCTGAATAATCATCATTCAGAGTTTCCTTATCGGCAACCAACTGAGCCATCATTTCATCAGCCTGGAAGAACGTATAATCCCAACCATCCTCCGAAACACCCGGAGCTTTGATTGCCCCAAGGACAGTGTCTATCTTGCCACTTACCTCATCACGCTTTTCAAGAGCAACATTTGTAAGAGTGTTGCGAACATACATGTTCACTTTATTGACAAGTTCTGTGTAGGTCATTGAAGAAGCATCATCTATGGCTTTTTCAATAGTGGATTCATCTTCAGGATCACCAGTAAATCCATGCAGGGATTTAGTTTTCTCAAGTGACTTAAGGATACCCGGAGTTGCTACAACACTACCTTCAGCCTCAGTACCATTGATATCACCAATCAAAGATGCATAGGTAACAGCTGTGGCGGAAGCAACATTAGAAGAAGCAAGACCGTTGGCATAAACGATGTCTGTCTTAAGAGCATTAACAACCTCCACACAATCATCGTAGATATCGTCGCTGCTCTTGTATTCCTTAGCCTGATCAACAGCAGCCTGAAGTTCTGCAGCAACACCGCCCTTCTGAGCTTCACCATCTGCATTGACATTGATATCATCCGCAACCTGATTGAGTTTGTATTTGTACTCATCAAGATTCATGATCATGTAAGACGTTGAAGCGAGAGCTTTCACATCATTCTCCACTGCAGTTACCTGACCTTCAAGACCTGTTACCTCATCATTGAAATCTGACTTAACCTCAGTGCCATAATCACCATACTCATCAGCAGAGTTGTAGATATTCTTGAGAGCCTCAACAGATGCGTTGGCTGCTGCAAGGGCATTTTCGTAATCAGCGTTAGCAATGTAGAGCTGACGCTGGTCAGAGGTAACGTTGGCTGCTGTCTCAATTGCATCGATAAGCTTGCAGAGAGCTTCTTCCTGAGTGCGAACTTTTTCTATTTGAGATTGCTTGTTGCCATCGTTGAATGCGCTCTCTTCAAATGCTATGAGTTCTTCAAGAGCAGTCTTGATATCATTGATTTCAGTGTTGTAACCGTCAAGAACTTTCGTATCTACTTTTCCATTCGCATTATTGAATGCAGCCTGTGCAGCTACCAGAAGATTGTATTTAGCATAGTTGCATTCCAGAGTGTACATCTTCCAATAGTTGGAGATGGCATCCAATGAAGTTGCGAGTTTACCAAAATCATTAGCTACCTCTGCATAAGTATCTTTATTTGTAATGTCGCTGGATGCATTATCAGTCTTAATTTGCTCAACTTGCTCTAACAGATCATCGTAGTAAAGAACCTGATCAGGGCGATAGCTTGAGTATTCAAGCACACCGAGAGCGGCAGCCTCAGCACTTGCCATCGGGCTATTGGGAGCTTCATACAGATCATATTCAGCCTTTGCCTTTGCCTCAGCAGAAGCCAAGTTTGCACCAAGAGTAAGAGCGCTGGATGTCTTTGAACTGAGATTTGCCTTGAAAGTAGCGTATTCATCACTGTAAGCACTGGTTTCGAGCTCAGACCATTCAGTGTTGATGCCAGCAGCTTCTGTCTTAGCGGTGGTTAAAGTAGTTAGGTTGTTATCCTCTTCTACAGTGGTTGGAGTACCAATATTCTCAATGTACTCATTCAGTTTTGCAACTGTCTCATCATAAAGTTGAGTCCACTGATAGCCTACACCTGCGTCAATGTCATCATCTACATTAGTAGAAAGGAGGATTTCATTTGTATCAGCTATGTTATCAATACCAAGAATATAAGTATTCATAGAAGCCATGGCAGCTTTTACAACATCAGCATCTGCAGAATCCAATGCACCATCTGCCGGCATGAAATCCTTCAGCGGTTTTTTGCCCTCAACCCAATTGCCATCTTCATCTTTAACACCATTGGTATATGCTGTTACAATAGAATTGTAGGCATTGGTAAGAACCTTTAGATTTTCTTGACCAACAAGTGCAGCTGTTACTTCATCATCTTCAAGGCCGGCAGTCGTCAGACCACTCTTGATATCATCATAATTCTTGAGACCACCATTCTCTACATTATCAGTGTAGAATGTAGTTGCAACAGTGTATGCCGCACTTGTAGCATCTTTGGATTCATCCTTGATAGTCTTTTCGATACTTAAATAATCAGACCCGAGTGCATCATAATCAGTCTTAAGTTCACCTTCCAAAGCATCAACCGCTGCATCTGAAAGCACAATCCACTTGTTTCTTACAGCTTCAATTTCCTCAGCAGTCATATTTTCAGAAACATAACCAGGTACGAGGTCATCAAGGAATGCATCGTAATCATTCTTGTATTTGGCTACTTCTGACACGCATGCTTGCAATGCACCATAATGAGATACGAAGTCAACAGAAGCTTGCATCGCATCAAAGTATGACTTGTTGGTAACAAAATAGTACTTTGATATTGTCTCAACAGCATTCTTGTAATCGTCATCAAGAGTAGTTCCATTGAGATGAGCGGTTTCAAGATATTTCGTGTTGGCTTTCATTACTTGATCATAGTAACCCTTTAGCTCTCCGCTCTTAATATCGGCAAGTTGATCAGCCAAACCCTTCATCTTGCTTATAGCATCATCCTTGTCGGCTGCAGATGCTCCTTTAGCAAACTCTGACTTTGAATCCGCAAAAAGACTATCAAGTTGAGTCTTGATATTTGCTATATCATTAAGATAAGTTTCCTTGTAAGTATCAACGCGATCATAAGCATTGATGTCTGCTTCAAGTTTTGTTGCATCGGCTGAAACACTGTTGTATTCGCTCTGGATAGCGAGGAATGCAGTGTTGTTTGACTGGATGTCGGTGAGAAGTTGCTGCAGAGAGTTGGAAAGTTCTGTAACCTTAGCGTCAAGAGTTGCTCTGTTGGTAGCAGCTGTAAGCGCCTGATAATTGCTCCAAAGAATGCTCTTGCTCTTGTCTTCTTTTAACTGATTACTGATATTATTCTTAATAGTATTCAGCTTTCCTGTATAGAACGGCGCAGCATCAGGAGTAGTCAAAGATAATATGTCAACACCATTAGCTTGACTTTGAACAGTCTGAAGATTTTTCTTAACAGCATCGTAAGCTGTCTTGTTGGCAACAATCTTCATCAGATCTGCGAATACCTGAGAGTATGCATTGGCAACAGACTTACATTTGGTATTAACCTTTGCGAGAGCAGTCTGCAGGGTAGTGACAGCCCCGTTGGTTCCTGCATTGTTATATGCTGTCCAAGCAGTATTTATAAGAGCATTTACAGAAGTTGATGTACCTGCTATTTCAACACCATCACCCTTCTCCGGTTCCTGAATTTCCTCAATCAGTTTATTGAGATTTGCCATTCCGGGGACGTTGGCAGCCAAAGCGCCGTCACCTTCGGTGTATTGAGCAAGATAGGACTCCATGTGTGCGAGGGCATTCTTGTTGGCTGTTGCAACAGCTTTGGCCAATTCAGCACGGGCATTATTTACCTGGACAACATAGTCATCGGCATTCATGTCATCAGACAGAGCCTTCGCAGCCTCGATAGCTAAAGTCGGGTTTGAGCATTCGTATTCCACTCCTGCTATTGTGACAGTCTCAGCCTCTGCAATTTTACCGAGGATAACATTGTCGCTTGCAACATTGTTCTTGACAATTTCACCTGTCAATGAAACATTGCTGTCATTCTTATCATTCCAAGTATATGGATCAGTCGGAGCACCTGAACCTACCTTACCTGTAGTTGGGTCAACAACAAGGTTGGTTTGAGCAGCGGTTGATTCAGCGATGAGTTTATTGGCTACATCAGTAGCATCCTTAACCTGCTTCTCAACATTTGCGAACGCATTGACTACTGCTTCGCAAGTACTTACCAATTCCGTACAAGCATCCTTAATGTTCCCGGACACACTGGTAGATGGATCCTTAACATAAGCATCCACCTGCTCTTTGATAAACTCAAGACCGGGATTGATAAGATTTTCATTGATTTTCGAACCATACAAATCGTCAGAGGCAATCAGCTTACCAATTTCAACTTTAGCTGTTTCGTAAGCATTGATAGCAGCAACCGGACCGGCAAAGGCAGGTTTCTCTACCTCAGTATTGTACTCTTCCAGGGCCTTGGTGAACTTACCAAGCACTCCATCTGTACCGTTGTATTCTGAATTGAATGCATTATCAACACAAATAGTGTGATCAAGGAATAGACCTTCAGATGTGGTCTGCAGATTTTCGTATGCGGTCTTGACAGCTTTGATCTTTGCGATGAGAGATTCATTATTAGCAATTTCTTTGATAGCGGAATTGTCAAGCATAGCTACAATGGCCTGCACATCATCTGCATAGCTATTGATTTTCTCAAGAGCACCTTCAAAATCATCTTCTCCGAACCAATACTTGTTCTGGAGATTTACTTTTTCTGCGAGAGCGGTAGGAAGTGCATCCATGGCAGCGATGCGTTCGTTCATCGTCTCATTCGCCTTCTTGTAATTATCTACAGTGGCATAAGCAATGGCAGGATTGGAGGTGTTGAGTTTACCATCTTCATTATATGCATCTTTCTGACTGATGGCATAGCCGGTATTGCCGGCGTATGCTACGCCAAGCTCAGAAGATGTATCAGTAACCCAGTCGGCATAAACATTCGAAACTACAGTACCGTTGAACTTAGTATATTTAGTTGCGACATCGTTAATCTTATACTGGTCGTTTAGATAAGCAGTCTCGACAGCTTTTACATTCGTTTTATTCTCAACATCCTGCAATACACTCGGAACCTCAGTGTTAACACCAAGGAAATATGTGAACACTTCGAAGTTATTGGTCGCATTTGTTACATCAACACTTGCAATCTGATTCTTCACTTCCGCAATTTGGGTTTTGATTGCCTCTTTCTGATCTTCAGTGAGGGCAACCTTCATATTGCTCTTTATATTTTGAAGCGAAGTGTTGAGAGCCGCCAAAGCAGTCTTAGCATTATCAATGCCCGCTTGCATTGCATACTCAAGATAACTCTTTAAATCACCGGTAACATCATCGGGCACCTCACCGACCTCAAGGCCATTTACCTGAGTCTTGAGAGAATTGTATTGGGCATTCCAACCGGCTTTGCCAGTGCCATCCTTAGCACCGGTAAGGAGTTCATTGTTATTTTGAACATTTTCCCAGTCTTTGTTAGCGCTATCAACATTTTCCTTGTACTTATCGGCACCGGTCTTGAGAGCCTCAATATCGGTGGTCAGTTTGTCTTTGGTGTCTGTATTCAGTTCACCCTCTTCGTCCTTGTCGCCGTAGAGGTCGAGTTGCTCATTAGTATAAGCAGTTTTTAGTACATCCGTAACAGTACCCTCCTCAGGGGCAGCCTGTGCTGGATTTACTTTAGCTACGCGTGCCAAAAGGGCTTTGTAAGTCTTTTCAAGGCCCTTCTTTTCTGTGTCAAGAGATGTCCAAGCGGAACTCATCTGTGAGCTCGACTTTGTGAAATCTAATGTGGCTTCAAGTAGTGTTTTTATAGCATCAAGCTGACTAGTCAGATCGTTATAGCAGTTTGTGAAGTTGAAGTCGAGCACGCCTTCCACTTTACCGATTCCGTAAGGTGCATTAGCAGCCTGAGGTATAACATAAAGGGAAAGAGTGGTACCTTCTGCGTATGCGTCGTATTCGAAAGTGGCACCTTCTTGAGGGAACATATCAGGAACGTCGGTATCGGTAGCATCAGCAACGGGTATAATAACCTGAGTATCCACTCCATCTACCTTTACTGTCCTTTTTGTCTTATAAGCGGTGCCGTCTTCTGTAGTTTCAGCAAGATAGCGGTCGTTTACTTTGAGGATGGCGTTATTCAATCCTGCATATTTGAATATGTAATATCCCTTAAGCATACCCATGTTTACATGGGAAAGCGAACCGGTGCCGAGTTTAATGCTAATGGAAGCATCAGTTGTCTCTACAAGACCGGCGGCCTGGCTGCCAATTACGGTCCAGTTATCCTGGCCGGCAGTAGCATTCGGACTTACCACATACTTGAGGAAATTGTTTCCATAGGTGTCGTCACCAATTTGCACCTCATTTTGATTCCATTCGGAAGCAAATGCGGACGCGACTGGTGCGGTCATCATCAAAGAAACCAGTAATTTCTTATCCATGAATAATTAATGATTAATGTTATGTATTATTAAATTTATATGTTATTTCTGTTTTCGTCGTTTACGGAATCGGATCCGTTTCAGATGTTCATTCA
>JAMPAV010000001.1:387942-405811 GCA_023667055.1 Muribaculum sp.
AAGGTATAGTATAGGTCTATGTATATACATCCATACCTAACTATATTCATATTTCCATACTCATAAATCGTTATGCGGGGCAAAAGAAAAATGGCACACATCGCCTCATCAATTCTGTTTCTTTTCCCCAGCTAACATCATAACTTTCCCTAAATCCACCACCCAAGGGAGCATCCAAAAGACGAAACCAACCGCAAATAAAAAAACTTAACAACCGCTAAAAATCCCAAAATCATTTTCTCCCATTATCCCCACCTTATTCCAATCGTACAATATTAGTACTAAGTATTAATGTCACTAAATTAAGCGACAGGTTAATAAAAAGGGAGTCATAGACCCCGTGTTTGTTATATAAGAAAGATCACCAACAAACTTGAGACTATGACTCCAGATGATTTTACCATATATAACAAAAGTTTGATAAATTTGGTTAACGGAATGTTCAAAGATTTCAACATATCGACCTTCATGACAGAAGAGGCCCGAAAAAGGTATGCTTCCTCTGAAGATGGTTCTTTGCGACATTCCAAACTGAGTTTGTCTGACATTGCCAAGTTTCTCATGCAGCCCCGGACAGAGACGATGGAGGTTGAAAAGCAGGTCTTCCTTGAACTCATCCATAGAGATATTGATGTGACGAAAGAAGACATCATTGAACGCAGAACCGACCTCTTGTCATCGGCCTTCCGGGACTTCAACATCAAAATGTCAAGCCTCTATTATGCGGAGGAGTTCCCATCCATCAACAGTCGGCCCATAATCGCGTTTGACGGTACAATGGTTTCCTTGCAACAGACACAGGAACTTATGGAAGAGTTTGGTGGCCATCCGTCAAGAAACAGGATTGGAGCTCCACTGTCCAGAAGCGAGATTCTTTGTGACACCGAGACTGAGACAATCATTGATGCGGAATTCGGCAAATTCACATCAGACGAAGGTTCTATGGCTGTCTCGATGCTAAGCCGTATGCCCCAAAGTCTTAAAGAAAGACATCCAATTGTAATCTTTGACCGTAAGTACTGCGGTTTCAGGATAATGTATGCCTGTCTTCGTGCCAATACCGACTTTGTAATACGCGCCAAGCGGAACTTCTCCAAGGAGACAGACGACTTCTTCGCATCAAAAGATGAAGTCCGAAAAATCAAACTATCTCCGAGGAAGCAATCTGTAAAACGGCATCTCAAAAAATATCCCGATGAGGAATTCGGTGAGGATGTCGAAGTGTGGCTTTGCCGTTCCTACGATGGAGATGAGCCCGTGGTGCTGATCTGTTCATTTGAAATCACCAAAGAACAGGGACTGAAACTGTATCCATTAAGGTGGAAGGCAGAATCAGCCATCGACTCGCTTAAGAATCTGTTCCAGATTGAAATCTTCTCCGGAAGAAGGCCGGAGGTGGTCAGGCAAGATTTCTATGCAAGATTGATAGCCTATAATATCTTTTATATGTGTCTGCACGCAGCCACTCTTATGTGCCTGAAGCAGGAAGAAAAGAAAGGTATCAAGGCATCGAGGAAGCATAAATATGCCTACCGACTCAATGCAAATGCCAGCCTTCACAAATTCAAGGAGGTTTTGCCAAGCTTGTTTTATGTGTTGGATACTGAATCAACATTGTTAAATTTAATAAAATTTATGACCAAATTTTTTGAACCAATAAGACCGAATCGGCATCTCGTGAGAAAGTTCAGAGCTATTAAACTGTTCGGAAAGTACATTACCGTCCAGAATTATCGGCGCGCGATTTAGCCTATTATAGTTCTTAATTTAGTGACATTATACTAAGTATTATATTCATAATGCTATTTATCAGTAATTTATGATGAATATACTGTGGCAAGGTATGTACCATGCAGCATCAAATTAGATTTGCTGCACGTCACCCTTGCGAGAGACAGTCGGCAGAACTCCAGAGTCATTCTCCCAATCGCTCTATTATCGTCATGCCTAATCCCTAAACTTTGGGGTTGACACCTCGTTTCAACGACACCTCAAGGAAACGGCCATCGATGGTGACGCGCATATATATAGGCGCATCTCCATTCTTCAGTAGCTTCTTTCTCTTTATGAAGAAAAGAATGCTGAAAGTCGATCTTCTTTGCTGCATGACAGATAAACATTTTTAGTTATACTTATGTTTTCTGACAAGAGAAGAAAATCGTGTGCAACGAAAGAAATATCAGTCGGTTGCCCGGCTTTCGTTGGAGTTTTTGAGCGAAAAATCAAGTCCAACGGATAGACCAACGCGAGATGCCCTATTTTTCGGGATTTTGCCTACCTCCTTAAAAACAGCGAATCCTGAAAATCATTGATTTTCAGGATTCTTCCACGAATTGCTTTCGTATGTTGTGGTCCCACTTGGGCTTGAACCAAGGACTCCCTGATTATGAGTCAGGTGCTCTAACCAACTGAGCTATGGGACCAATGCTTTCGCATTTTAAATCTAACACGCTAACGGATTTTCTGAATCCAAAATTGTTGCAATTGGGTAATTACTACATTGGAAGGATTCGTTCTTCTCGCGTTTGCGACTGCAAAGTTAATGCTTTTATTTGGGATATGCAAATATTTTTGAATTTTTTTTGAGGAAATGGATTTTTTTGTTGATTTGTTTTGTTAATTTTGTAGGTGTTTTGAAAACTCTTGACAAATCTTTGTAATAATTGGTAACCTCCGGGTGTTCTTGGTCGTTCTTGGCAGCTTTTGTATGGCATTGCCTCGTAGGCCTTAATTTATAATAATATGACGGTTAGGGAAAAGTTGATTGATGTGCGGAAAAGGTTGTCGGGAATCTACGATAACCGTGAGCGCGAGGCTGTGATCCTTTTGATATTTGATTATGTCAAGGGATGGCACCGCGTGGACCTTATCATTAATGAGGGAAAGGAATTGTCCGATTTCAGCTGTAGACAAATAGATGGTATCGTGGATAGGCTGATTCTCGGCGAACCCATACAGTACATCTCGGGAAAAGCCCGTTTCTTCGGTATGGACTTTAAGGTTGGTCCGGGGGTGTTGATTCCCCGACCGGAGACCGCTGAACTCGTGGATTGGATCATTGACGACAACAAGGCCCCGGATCTTTATGTCCTCGACATTGGTGCCGGCTCAGGCTGCATAGCAGTGAGTCTTGCCCTTAATTTGCCATTCGCAAATGTCATTGCCATCGACATAAGCAGTGTGGCTCTTCGGTATGCAAAGGAAAATGCAGACAATCTGAAGGCAAAGGTGAAGTTTGAAGAAGCCGACATGTATTCGTGGATGCCCGGGGCTGCGACACTTGATATTGTTGTCAGCAATCCTCCTTATGTAGCACCTGATGAGAAAGACGACATGGAAGTCCGAGTGAAAGACTTTGAACCGGAATTGGCGCTTTATGTCGATGCCGACGACCAGATACGTCCATACAAGAGGATAGAGGCAATTGCGTCTGTTGGATTGAAGGGTGGGGGAAAGGTGTATGTGGAGTTGAACCCTCGTTATGCCGATGAAGTCGTTGATTATTTCAAATCCCGGGGATGGACAGAGGTGGAGACGAGAATTGACTCCTACGGCAAGAGGAGAATGTTGCGTGCTGAAAAATAAAAGATAGATTTAAGTGAAAAAAACAATAACGGCAGAAGAAATGTTGGTCCGAATGGCAGGGTTGTGTTCCAATGCGGAGCAATGCAGCGCGGATATCCGGGAAAAGGCGATAAAAAAAGGTTTCACGCCCGAAGTGGCGGATAAAATAGTTGGTTATCTTGTAAAAAACAGATATGTAGATGACTCGCGCTATGCCCGTGCCTTCGCAGTAGATAAGGTTAGGTTTTCCGGCTGGGGCAAAATGAAAATCAGGATGCATCTGAAGGCGAAACGTTTGCCTGAGACAGTCATAAATGAAGGTGTTGCATACATCTCTGATGAAGATTACCTGTCATCCTTGCAGAAGTCGTTGGTTTCAAAAGCAAAGTCTCTTGACCTTTCAGAAGTCAAGGACCGTCAGAAGCTTTACCGCCATCTTGCTTCACGTGGATTTGAGTCGCAGCTGATAATTTCCGAAATAAGAAAACACATTTCGAAAGATGGGATTCCTCAGTGATATATGCGATTTCTTCCTCCCTCGTACATGCCATTTGTGTGGCTGTATGCTTCACGACACAGAAGACACGTTTTGTGTCCGCTGCATCGAGACTCTTCCCCGCTCGCGCTATCACCTTATGGAGAATAATCCGATGGAGCGTCGGTTTGCCGGGGTAGTGCCCTTTGTCAGGGCAACCGGACATTTCATCTATTCCCGCAACTCAGAACTGGCCAACGCCATCCACGACATGAAATACCGGCAATTCCCGTCAGTGGGGCGTCGTCTTGGAGAGATTGTGGGTGGGGAGTTACGCATGACGGGATTTTTCGATGGGGCTGATTATGTGGCCGGAGTCCCCATGCACTGGCTAAAGAAGGCCAAACG
Source organism: Muribaculum sp. (assembly GCA_023667055.1). GTDB lineage: Bacteria > Bacteroidota > Bacteroidia > Bacteroidales > Muribaculaceae > Lepagella. The sequence goes on from JAMPAV010000001.1 coordinate 392,390, forward strand.
CGGATACAACCAGGCTGAGTATATAAGCAAAGGCATAGCTGCAAGTGCCGGACTTACGGAAATTGATGTCTTGAAAGCATCTAAAAGTCACAAGACCCAGACAGCCATGACCCTTGAACAACGTCAGGCCAATCTTACAGATACATTTGAGGTAAAGGGCCCTGAACTCCTAAATGGAAAAGGACTTGTGATAGTGGACGACGTTTGCACCACAGGAGCTACAATGCGAACACTCGCAGCCGCAGTCGCGGCCTCATCTCCTGATTGTAGGATTTATCTACTATCGATTTGTGTCACAGTTTAATATGTGCTGTTTCTACGTGACTGTTGGTAGGGATAATGCATTTTTTTTGTAAATAATTTGGAAAATTGCCAATAATGTGGTAAATTTGCAGTATGGTCGGAAGAATGTTTTGTCCGCTTCCGGCTCTTACCTTAAAAAATGGTGAAAATATGAATACACCTGATAAATTGCTTGCAGAAAAACTCCTGCAGATTAGCGCTATAAAACTGCAGCCGGCCAGTCCGTTCGTATGGAGCTCCGGCTGGAACTCTCCGATTTACAACGACAACCGGAAAGCACTGTCGTATCCCGACGTGCGCAATTTCATAAAGATAGAACTTGCAAGGGTCATCATGGAACATTTCCCTGATGTGGAGGCCATTGCGTCCGTGGCCAATGGTGCCATAGCGTTTGGTCTGCTTGCAGCCGATGCAATAGGTTTGCCATTCGCATACGTGCGCGACACTCCCAAGGACCACGGGCTTGAAAACACAATAGAAGGCAATCTGAAACCCGGCTGGAAAGTGGTGGTGATAGAAGACCTCATCTCCACCGGAGGAACATCGCTCCATGCCATCGAGACAGTCAACAATGCCGGTTGCGAGGTGATAGGTATGGCCGCACTCTTCAACTATGAATTCCCTCTCGCTCTCAAGCGCTTCCGCGAGGCTAATGTCAATGCAGTGGCATTGTGCAATTTCACCTCAATGCTTGAAGTCGCAGAGAAGATACATTTTATCAACAAGAAAGAATCGGAAACACTTCGCGAGTGGCGTGAAAACCCCGGCGCGTGGATGCCCGAACCCAACGACATATTCTAAGAAATGGCTAAGTATAAAAGTGAAGAAGTCCCGTTGAGGGCTTCAGCTCAGCAGGTGTTCGACCGTCTGAGCAATTTCGATTCGCTGAGCGATTTGCTTACAAAAATACCCCGGGATCAGATACCTTCAGACAAGAAGGATATGTTTGACAATATAAAACTGACAGCCGACAGCATAGAACTTCCCGGTGGTCCGGTTGGCAACATACGGCTACGGGTCGTAGAGAAGACACCCCCAACATGCATAAGGCTAAAGGGCGAGGGCACCCCCGTGCCACTGTCGCTTCAGCTCGACATATACCCAATCGATGAGGAATCGTGCCGAGCTGCCGCTCAGGTAGATATAGAGATTCCGGCCATGTTGCGTCCGATGATAGCCGGCCCCATGCAGAAAATGACAGAGCAGTTTGCTCAGGTGCTACATTCCATTCCGTTTGATAATTGATAATAAGAAGATGATAGAAATTCTATCCTTTGCGAAGAAGGGTAGTCTCTTCGTGTCGCTGATGGTCATGCTGTCGGCAGTGGTGTCATGCAATCAGATCGACGATGACCGCATCCCCTCGCTTCCCGTATATATAAACCTCTCCGGAGCCGGATTGTGGAACACGTATGGGGTGGCCGGAGTTGGCTTATCACGCAATTTCATCAACGACGGTAAAACTCAGAGTCCGGCAGGTTTCCCATATACGGCAAATTCTTACACCGGATTTGGCGGAGTATTGCTTATCGGTGGAGTTGATCCGTTCACCACCGAGCCCAATGTGCCGCTCGCTTACGACCTTGCGTGTCCGGTGGAGCGTGATGCCAAAGTCAGGGTGGCAGTCAATGCCGATAATCTTGAGGCGGTGTGTCCGAAATGCGGCTCTCGCTACGATGTGGTCATGGCGGGAGGCAGTCCGGTAGGCGGACCGGCCCTGACAGGAGATACGAAATATGGATTGAGGAGATATGTCTGCAGTCCTGAGCGAAATGGGGGATATATAATTCACAACTAACCTGCCTTATGTTGGAAGAATTGATATATATGATTCTGAGGGGTATGATAATAGGAGTTGTGGTGTCGGCTCCCATGGGCCCTGTGGGAATATTCTGCATCCAGCGTACCCTCGACAAAGGGCGTCAGTCAGGTTTTTTCACTGGTGTCGGTGCGGCGGTTTCAGATCTTATATATTGCATACTGACAGGCTTTTGCCTTTCATTTATCGAGGGCTTCATCAATAGCCACAGAAGCCCGATCCAGATTCTTGGCTCGTCCGTGCTTATAGGATTCGGCATCTGGCTCATAAAGAAGAAACCCGACGACACGGTGAATGCCGATCCTGCCCAGGGAATGCCCTCGGTGGAAGGGGATATATTGAAAGGATTTGCATTGACATTTTCCAATCCGCTAATTCTGTTTCTGATAATCGGGCTGTTTGCTCAATTCAACTTTGTGATCGAGGGCATGACATTTTGGCACTACGTGCTCGGCTTCATCGGGATAATTGGAGGAGCACTGGGATGGTGGTGGGTGGTGACATATTTTGTCGATAAACTCAGGTGCCATTTCAACCAGCGCACCATGAAACTCATAAACACCTCTGTCGGAGTCATAATATTGATCTTTGCAGCGGTAGGCATTCTTTCAGCCACAAGTATTTACGCTCATGGTGAAGAGCACATGCCCTCCACTACAAAATCGGCAAGTTTCAGGGTCGCTGATAAATCCATGGAAGGATGGAATGCCGACATGGTGGATGCCTATGGTGAGGGATTCCGTCTTCAGGTCATGCCCACATCAATTTCCGAACCATTTCGCGACACCCGTCAGGATGCATTGGGTGTCGGTGTATTAGACATTCCTTCCGGCATGTTGCTGGCATCCTCAGTGCTTAAAGATGGAGTGGATCCCTATAAGGGATTTAATTCATGGAAACTGGTTAAGGACGGGGATACATGGAGCCTTTATGCCGGCAATCGTGAATATCATAAGGTGTTGGGCTTTCAGTGTAAAGCCTATGGTAGGCTGTATCCGCAGATAGTTTCCGATGGATATGTGGAGAGTCAGATAATGGGTGTGGATATTGATGAATCCGTAGGCAGAGTGACTGTCGTAGAAAATCCACGGGACATCTTGCAAATACTCGCCTCCAAAAAGAATGAGTTGCCGGGTCTGTATTCGTTGTTTGATTTTGACCAGGACGACAGCTATGCAAGAATCGGAGGACAATATAGACTCGCAGTTCTTCCCACTGAAAATGAAGGTGATTACGACTTGATCTATATCAGCGGCGCAAGAACTCTGCCGGGCTGTTGGTCAGAGGGAATGCGCAAAGGGCTGCTGAAGTCCACTCCATTTGGCAATATATTCGATGTGGAGTGGACCGATGCCGAAGGTAGCGTCATGCGCCATGATGTCCAGGCGGATTTTGATCCGCTCACTCAGATTATCACAGTGAGATTCCCATATCAGAACACTATATTGCGTTTCCGCAAAGAACCATGATCTCACGCTGAGTCATTGCATTCCGCAATGATCACCAGCGTCCCGATGCTCCGCCACCTCCGGTCATGCCGCCGCCGAATCCACCTCCGAAACTTCCACCGCCGAATCCACCGCCACGGCTTCCGCGGCTGCTTGCCGCTCCTAATATTGCCGCTGCGGCCACTGCCCCCGACATGTCTTTCTTCGGAATCCTGTAGCCCTGCTCGTCCTGGTTTCCGCAATATTCACACCTGTAGCGTTTCACTCCATAACCCTCATTGGCGTATGTGGGGTGTCGCAGTTCTGATGTCCCCACAAGGTGGTATGCCCTTGTGCCGCAATGTGGGCATCTTGTATAGTTGGAGTTCTCGGTGATGAACGGCACCACTTCGGCATTTCCGCACTTGTCGCACTTATGCACATCATATTCCATCGATCCAAGCTTCTCCTCGAATTGCTGGCTTGGAGTGAGATAAGCCATGGCCTCCGATTTCTTTAGAAGATGCGTCTTGCCTCCACAGTTCGGACATGGATGGCTTCCATATCTTGCCTTTCTGTAGTGTCGCCATGCCAGTACATAGAAAATCAGCCCGGTGAGTCCAGACAAGATGCCAAGCACAAGATAGGTCTTCAATGAATTTTTCCATAACATTGCCTTTTCGCCAGTGCCATGAAGATTCTTCGCCTTGCGCACATCAAAAATATAAGCCCCGAAAGTGAATATCCACACGCAACAGGCCACAGCGATAAAGAACCAGATAAAGTCGCTGCCGCTTATTGGAGCCTCACCTATGCCGCTGTGGTTGTCGGAAAGTTTTGACCGAAGTTCATCAGCATATTCGGGGTTTGACATTATTTCGGAAATCATAGCTGTGGCCTCATCCACAGCACAATCCAGACAATCATTCCTCATGTTGGGAATCACCGCATTTCTGATTATATAGCCACAGGTAATGTCAGGCAAGACTCCCTCGGCCCCGTATCCGGTCTGGATTCTGACCTCACGGCTGTCGGGAGATATCAGCAGAAGCACTCCATTATCTTTGTCTTTCTTGCCAAGTCCCCATTTTGTGAAGACCTTTTCAGAAAAATCTTCTATGGTATAGTCACCGATTGAAGGCACCACCGCCACCGCCACCTCGGCGCTTGTAGAGTCTCTCAGAGATTGCAGCCTGCGGTTGATTGCATTGTGTGTGGCGTCACTGAGTCTGTGCTCAGGGTCGGCTACATAATCAAATCTGTTGGCTATGTTGGGATTGACTATGTCTGATGGCTCATAGTCGCGGGCCAGAATGGTAGTGGTCATTGCGATTATGACATATATTAGCGCTATGATTCTTGATTTTGGCATATTGGGTTGTTTTCAGTTATCAGATTTCGTGATTTCGTGAGGCTCACACCGCCGGCAGGCTGTGGCCGTTGAGCGTGCGGTAAAGGTCAAGTGCATACACATCTGTCATAGCCGACACATGGTCCACCACTCCCTGAAGCCGCACCCCCAATTGCTGTGATCTCACGTCATATTGTTGCGGCACTTTAGCTAACAACAATTTGGAATAAGCTTTTGTTGGATACACCACAGCCTCAACAAGATTTTCCATCAGGCATGTTATTATCCTGTTGCCCGCAATCTCAATGTCTATCACCTGGGGCGCATTGTAAATTCTTTCGCAAGCAGTGTCGCTGCAGATTTTGTAGGCATTGCTTATGCGTCCCGGCACATTGCTGATCAACCCACCCTCGTAGTCTCCGGCAAGAATTTCTTTTTCATTGATGGCAAATTCTTGTGAACATGCACCCACAAGCACTCCTATCACTTTCGACCTCATGTATCCCACCTGTTCGTTGGGGTCGTCGAGACGTTTCATCGACTCTATTATGTGGTTTTGCTCTTCGGTGTCGAAGAAACCGAGCAAAAGCTGTTTCACTTCCTCTATCGACAATATTTTGAGCTTGTGGGCATCCTCTATGTCCATGATCTGATAGCAGATGTCATCGGCGGCTTCCATCAGAAACACAAGTGGATGGCGTGCGAATCGGCCATGTTCTGTTTCCGGAATGCCAAGCTCATTGGCTACTTTAAGATAAATGTCTTCTTCAGTCTCAAAAAATCCGAATTTCCCCTTTTCTCCGGCAAGCATACTGCTGTGGGGATATTTCACCACCGACGCCAGTGCGCTGTAGGTCATGGCAAACCCGCCGGTTCTCCGTCCTTCAAAACGGTGGGTGAGCAATCTGAATGAATTTGCATTTCCCTCAAAGTTTGACAAGTCTGACCATTGCCTCTTTGAAAGCCTTTCTCTTAGTGGCATTCCGGCTCCCTCGGTGAAAAAGGTGGAGATGGTCTTCTCTCCGTTGTGTCCGAATGGGGGATTGCCAAGGTCGTGTGCCAGACATGCTGTCGCCACAATGTCTCCCATGTTCTGGAGCTTTTCAGCCCACGGCTGATCTCTGTGCCGCTCCATGAGAATATTCATCACCTCATTGGCCATGGATCTGCCCACTGATGACACTTCAAGACTATGCGTCAGTCTGTTGTGCACAAAGATTGAACCCGGCAGAGGAAATACCTGGGTCTTGTTCTGAAGGCGACGGAAGGGCGAGGAGAAAATAAGTCGGTCGTAGTCGCGCTGGAAGTCGGAGCGCGTATGATGTTGGGGATCATGATACTGTTCAAGCCCCAGCCGTTTGTCGCTTATTAGATGTTTCCATTCCATAGCACAAAATTAATTAAAATATTCGTTAAAAAGTGTTGCGATTGGAAAATTTTTTGTAATTTTGCGCAGTTTTTTGAACACCAATGTCGAGTGTATTATATGAGATACATCAGTCATTTGAAAAATAGCAGTGAGAAGTTTGCGTTGGCAGCATACGCGTCAAGTGCTGTCCTCGTTTCCGCCACCTGTGGCAACAAAACCACAAGCGTAGGATATGATTCTGTCGCTCAGGAAGAAATACAATTCCATGCCGACAATGATATAGCAATGACGGTCCGTTCCATTGTGGATGCCGTCAGGGTGGGGGAGACGCTGATGCCGGATGATTATGATTTCGATGGGGTTCTGACCGATGGCCAGGGCACTCCGCTTTATACCGACCTTGAAGGTGCACCCGGGCAGTGGCGTGTCAAAGTGGTAGGCGACGAGGAGGCTGAAATATCCAATAGATATATTGGTGATCTCATGGACGATGATTTGCGCATATATATACTCGGAGCTTTGAATCTCAACGATGCGGATCTGATATCTGCATATAAAAATCCTTCAAATGAAGACGAATTCATATATCACTACGACACCGGAGACATAGATATAAATTTCTCCACTCTCCCTGCCGTATCCGCATCAGGACTCGAGGGTACGTTGATGACGATATCGATATCTAAAAAGCCCGGTCAGGCATCAACCTGACGTTTTTATTAGCCTACAGGGTTATGTTGGAATTGACAGCAGAATTATATCAGCGACAGCGACCAGACACAAAGAAACCCTACAGCACTTCCCGCCAATACCTGTGGGAGAGTGTGGCGGCCAAGCCAGACGCGTGCCGAACATAGCATGCCCGCCAGCAATATGCTTCCCACTATCCACCACGTCATCCCTGGCATGGGAAATCCCTCTTTGGTGATTTGAATCAGCATGGCCACGATGCCGGCTATTCCGGCTGCGTGTGCACTGATTTTCCACCGGAAATTGACTGTCATGTTGATGATGGCTGTCAGTGTGCCCCCGGCGAAAAACATTGCCACCCATAGTGGAGCTCCTTTATAATATAGGAACCATGCCGTGCCCCCAAGGCAGATTATAGTGATGATGTATGGAATCAGACGCTCGCGCCTTCCGTTCAGGCCAATGTCTTGTATAAGCCCCATTTTCTTTAGCATCAGCACCGTTGCCATGGGGAAAACGAAATTCACACCCAACACTACAAGAGTGAAGAATAGTTTCGTCTGAAATGAAGCCAAAGATAGAATGGAAAGGTTGAAAATCAATAATATTCCATACACCGGCATCAACAATGGCACGAAAATCCAAGAAAGCAGGTTGGAGCAAAGAGTCACTCCCTTTTCTATGGAAGTGGAATCCTCGTATTCATTTTTCTCGGAATTGTCATGATTCTGAGTCAAATTGTCGCTGACTGCTGATGATGCAGTCTCAGTCAATTCCGCTTCATCGGCATCGACGGGCTGCGACATCGACGGCGCGGGTTCGTTTTCCGGCACCGGAGGCACCCAGCCCTCAGGCTTGGGCATATAGTCAAAGTGATTAGACATATTTGTAGAATTGAGAAGGTACGGGACTGATGAAATTCATGTCCATCCGTGTGATCGGATGGGCAAAGCGTAAAGTCTCGGCATGAAGTGCAAGCCGGTGGAGTGGTCCGGAGCCCTTGCCGTATTTCTTGTCGCCGGTGATGGGATGTCCGAGGTCGCGCGCGTGCACACGTATCTGGTTCTTTCTTCCGGTGTCAAGCGAGAATTCCGCAAGTGTGTGGCCTTTCCCTTTTTTGCGCACCCGATAGCGTGTGATGGCTATTTTGCCATCACCGTCCTTTGCGGAATACACCTCATGTTGGGAGGTTTCCGAAAGATTCGTCCTGATCACACCGCTCTGCTCCTCCATTTCGCCGTCAAGAAGTGCCACATATCTGCGCTCAAGCACCATATTGTTCCAGTTGTGCTGGAGGTTCTCCTTGGCTTCCATATTCTTGGCGAATATCATGAGTCCCGACGTGTCGCGGTCAAGACGGTGCACGATGAAAATCTTGTTGGAGGGATGTATTGATTTCACATAGTCGCGCAGAATGCTGTAGGCGGTGTCTATGTTGCTCTTTTTTGAAGAGTCTGTGCCCACAGATAGAAGCCCATATCCCTTATCGACCACAATGATGTCGTCATCCTCGTAAACGAGTTTCAGTCGAGGGTGTGAGAAGGTCACGAAAGGACGCGTGAAGTTGAGCAGCACAGTGTCGCCAGGCCCTACGGGGGAGTCGAAAGCTGTCGCTGTCTTCCCGTTGATGGCGAAATGTCCGTATTTGAGCCATTTCTTGATGTCGCCTCTTTTCGCATCGGGTAATATCGATGTGGCGAACTCCATCAGATTGATGGTGTCCGCACCTGTGTTTTCTCGCCGCATTATGCGGTCTTCTTGCCAGTTGGCTTTGTTGTTTCTGTTTCTCATCTCTATATATTAACACTTTTAATCATGTTTTTATTCATTACCGTAATAAAAAAAAGGCATTCGTGAGATATGAAAGAAAAATAGATAAATTAAAAAATTTTTGTTAATTTTATTCAAAAATTGTAGTTTTTTAAAAAAATTGTACTACTTTTGCATCAATTTTAATCAAGAACATAAGGTTTATGAAAAAAATACTTAAAATGTTCGCCATTATGATGGCAATAGCTCCTGCATTTGCTCAGGCTCAGTATCAGGATACCCCGGCCGTCAAAGAAGAAACAGGACTCAAGAAACTATTCGGCGATATGAACCGGCATGGTGTCTTGAATACTATAGAATTGGCAGGAAATATAGGCACGACAGGATTCGGCCTTGAACTTGCGTCGCCGGTCACCGAATGGGCAAAAATCAGGGTTGGTGTCGATTATATGCCGAAATTTGTTATTCCCATGACATTCAATCTCGACAGTTATGTGGATGGTCATGTCAACAATAAATTTGACCGTATCCGGGAGATAATGTATGAAATGTCCGGACTTACAATTGACAAGGATGTTAAAATGGAATCCAAACCCACCATGACCACATTTCGCCTGCTCGTGGATGTATATCCGTTTCGCAATAAACACTGGCACGTCACAGCCGGTTTCTTTTTAGGTGGAAATTCCGTCGGCAAAAGCCTCAACAAGATGGAAGAGATGCCTTCGCTTTTGGTCCTGAATATGTACGACCGTCTTTATCATGAGACTACGTCGGAAGATTTCATCACAAACATTATCGACAATCCCATTATCGACGACATATATCTCGACCCTGAGATAGCGGAAGTGATTCAGAATAAATTCAGGTCGTTTGGTGAATTGTGTATTCACGTTGGCGATCACAAAGACGGCACTCCATATATGATGATGCCCGATGAAGACGGCACCGTCAGCGCAAAGGCTAAAGTCAATAAGTTCCGTCCCTATTTGGGTTTCGGATATGGCGGCGCCATAAGCAAAGACGGCAAGTGGCAGGCTTCATTCGATGCGGGCGTGCAATTCTGGGGCGGATGTCCAAAGGTGACTACCCACGATGGCACTGTGCTCAACGACCTCGTGAATTTGCGCGGAAAAGTTGATTCTTACATGAATCTGATGAAGGCGCTTGTGGTCTATCCCACCATTGATTTCCGCATCTCTTATCGTTTTTGATGGAGGAGATATTTCAGTTGCTGTGGAGTCACCGTATGCTCGGATTGCCGCTGACGCTTGTCAGTGGTGAAAGGGTGAGGGTCATCGATCCCGGAATACTCAATCGAGATGCGGGCCCCGACTTTTTCAATGCGAAAGTGCGTATCAGCGACAGTCTGTGGGTGGGAAACATTGAGATTCATCTTAAGGCATCCGACTGGTATCGGCATGGCCATGACTCCGACCCGGCCTACGACAATGTGATTCTTCATGTAGTATCGGTCAGCGATACCGAAATATCACGTCCCTCCGGATTCAAAATCCCGCAGATGGCAATCTCCCTGCCGCAAAACTTTTACCGCACTTTTGGATATCTGACATCCACCGTTCCTGAAATACGATGTGCTTCGCGTTTGGACCATATCCCCTCGATTGTGCGTGCTGATTGGTTGGAAAGTCTTGCTGTAGAACGTATTCAGCAGAAAGCCGCCCGCATCGAGGAGTCCTTGCGCTCTAATCATGGTGACTGGAATGCCACTTGCTTTATGGCCCTTGCGAGAGGCTTCGGATTCGGACTCAACAGTCTCCCGTTTGAGATGCTGGCAAAAAGCATCTCTCTTAATCATCTGCGCCGGCATTCCGACAATATTCTTCAGATGGAAGCTATTTTTTTCGGTCAGGCCGGGTTGCTCGACTGTTCTCTATATCCTGAGGATATGCGCTATCAATTGATGTGCCGTGAATATCAGTTCCTTTCCCGGAAGTATGAGATGCACCCTATCCCAAGGGTGAGCTGGAAATTCTCGAAAACCCGGCCACAAAACTTTCCCTATCGCCGCATAGCCTTACTTGCCAAAGCCATGGCGGAAACTCCCGATTTGCTCAATAGAATTGTTTCTGCCGACTGCGATATCGACAGGCTTCGCACAATATTCAGGTGGCATGTCGATTCTTATTGGAGCCGGCGGCTGACATTTGGCGGCGATAATCAGACGGATGTTCGCCCCCCGATGCTGTCTGATTCAAGCATCAACATCTTGCTTATAAATGTGGTGGCCCCCTTGGTTTATGCATACGCGGTCCGTCATAGCGACTACGATATGAAAGAGGCAGCATTCAATTTGCTCACATGTCTGCCGCCGGAACGGAATTCATACGTGCGTGCCTGGCTGCCATTTGGATTTCAGCCCAAAGACGCATCTCATTCCCAGGCGCTCCTGCAGTTGCGAAAGGAATATTGCGACAGGCATGAATGTCTGCGTTGCCGTTTCGGCCATAACATTCTCAAAAGCGAAATTTTGAAATTCTAACATTTTTTTTGTGGGATGTAGGCCGAATGCAGATTTGCATATTTCGGTCTTTTTTTGTAAATTCGCAGTTCAAACCATTATGCATTGTGCATTGTGCATCGTGCATTAACTTTAATATATTATGGCACAACAAGAAAACAAAAATCAGCTTCAGATTCAGCTCCGTCCCGAAGTGGCCGACGGAAAATACTCAAACCTCGCTATGATTGGCCATGGCCCTCACGAGTTCCTTATCGACTTCATTTTCGCTGCTCCGGGTATGCCCCAGGCTCCCGTGGTAAGCCGCGTCATAATGACTCCTGAAAATGCCAAGCAGCTTCTTCTCGCTCTCAACGACAACATTCAGAAGTATGAAGCTCAATTTGGCGAGATCACTCAGCGCCGACCCGGCCAGAATGGCTTCAGCAACAATTAATCATGCTAAGCATATATAATACGCTAAGTCGCACCAAGCAACCGTTCAAGCCTATACATGAAGGGCGCGTGGGCATGTATGTCTGCGGCCCTACTGTTTATGGCGACGCACATCTTGGTCATGCTCGCCCTGCCATCACCTTCGATATCCTTTATCGCTATCTCCAGCATCTTGGCTACAAGGTGAGATATGTAAGAAACATCACGGATGTGGGACATCTTGAACATGATGCTGATTCCGGCGAAGACAAGATAGCGAAAAAAGCACGTCTCGAGCAGTTGGAGCCGATGGAAGTGGTGCAATATTATCTCAATCGCTATCATCACGATATGGAGGCTCTCAATGTGCTTCCCCCAAGCATTGAGCCGCATGCTTCCGGTCATATCATAGAGCAGATAGAATACGTGAAGCGCATTCTCGGGTCCGGATATGCCTACGAAAGTTGCGGGTCAGTCTATTTCGATGTGGCAAAATACAACCGTGACCATCGCTACGGCAAATTGTCCGGACGAAATATAGAGGATCTCCTCTCTACAACCCGTGATCTCGACGGTCAGCAGGAAAAGCGCAATCCTCTCGACTTCGCGCTGTGGAAGAAGGCTGCACCCGAGCATATCATGCATTGGCCTTCCCCATGGAGTGAGGGTTTCCCCGGATGGCACCTTGAGTGTTCCACCATGGGCGAGAAATATCTCGGCGAGGAGTTTGATATCCACGGCGGCGGCATGGACCTCATGTTTCCGCACCACGAATGCGAGATAGCGCAAAGTGTTGCCGCACAAGGTCATGAGACTGTGCATTATTGGATGCACAACAACATGATAACCATCGCCGGAAAGAAGATGGGCAAAAGTTACAACAATTTCATCACCCTCGAGCAATTCTTCAAGGGCGATCACCCGCTGCTTACCCGTCCGTATTCTCCAATGGTAATCCGGTTCTTCATCCTGCAGGCTCAATACAGAAGCACTGTAGATTTCTCCGACGAGGCACTTCAGGCTGCGGAAAAGGCTCTTGACAAAATGCTCGATGGTTATCGTCGTCTGCAATCCCTCGTGCCGGCTCAAAAATCCACGGTTGAACTTCCTGATTTTGCAGCCAAATGCTACGAGGCGCTCGATGATGACCTGAACACCCCGATGGTGATAGCCCAACTTTTTGATGCCTGCACCTATATCAACAAAGCAGCCGACGGACAGATATCTTTAGACACCGAGGATATCGGCCGTCTTAAGTCTCTCTTCTCTACTTTCCTTGTGGAATTGCTCGGTATCCGTGTGGACTCCGCCGCAGGTGAGGAAGATTCCGGTCGCACGAAGGCATTGGAGGGAGCTGTTGATCTCCTGATGGATATCCGTAAGAATGCCAAGGCTGCCAAAGACTGGGCCACCAGCGACTTTATCCGCGACCGCCTGGCTCAGCTTGGTTTCTCCGTTAAGGACACCAAGACCGGCGTGGAATGGAAAGTTTAATATAAATTTGGAATTTGGAATTTGGAATTTAGAATTGAGGTATCCTCAACTGTCAGGGCAGATTGCCTTGATTCAAAATTCTAAATTTGGAATTTGGAATTGAGGTATCCTCAACACTACGGGCAGATTGCCTTGATTCAAAATTCTAAATTTGGAATTTGGAATTGAGGTATCCTCAACACTACGGGCAGATTGCCTTGATTCAAAATTCAAAATTTGGAATTTGAATTGAGGTATCCTCAACACTTCGGGCAGATTGCCTTGATTCAAAATTCAAAATTTGGAATTTGAATTGAGGTATCC
>JAMPAV010000001.1:405911-457297 GCA_023667055.1 Muribaculum sp.
ATCCTCAACACTTCGGGCAGATTGCCTTGATTCAAAATTCAAAATTTGGAATTTGGAATTGAGGTATCCTCAACACTACGGGCAGATTGCCTTGATTCAAAATTCAAAATTCAAAATTAGCATGAGCAGATATAATTATAAGCGGCGCAAAAGCAGCGTGGCCAAAGCCGGAAATGTCGAAATAGGCGGCACCAATCCGATACGCATCCAGTCGATGTGCAACACCAACACCAACGACACCGAAGCAAGCGCCGCACAAGCCAAACGAATAGCGGATGCCGGCGGAGGGTTAGTGCGTCTCACCACCCAGGGTGTGAGGGAAGCCTCAAATATGGCAAATATCAAGACCCGACTCCTTGGCCTCGGCTGTGATGTGCCTCTTGTGGCTGACGTGCATTTCAATCCAAATGCTGCATTCGAAGCCGCCAAGACTTGCGACAAAGTGCGTATCAACCCCGGAAATTTTGTTGATGCTGCGCGCACGTTCAAAAAACTGGAGTTTACCGATGATGAGTATAAAGCCGAACTCCGGAAGATTCGCGATAAGTTTATCCCTTTCATTGACATCTGCAAGGCCAACAACACATGCGTGCGTCTCGGAGTAAACCACGGGTCGCTTTCAGATCGCATAATGAGTCGATATGGCGACTCTCCGGCCGGGATGGTGGAGTCTGTCATGGAATTTCTTAGGATAGCTGTGGAGGTGAACTTTTTCAATATAGTTATCTCCATTAAGGCATCTAATGTCACCGTGATGGTGCAGACGGTGCGCCTTCTTGTGGAGGAGATGGACAAGGAGGGAATGATGTTCCCTCTGCATCTTGGAGTCACAGAAGCCGGCGATGGTGAAGATGGTCGCATCAAGAGTGCCGCCGGTATCGGCACTCTGCTTGCTGAAGGCATAGGCGATACCATAAGGGTTTCACTGAGCGAGGATCCGGAATGCGAGATTCCCGTCGCAATAAAGCTACGCGACTACGTCCTCCGGCGTGAGGGGCATGACCCCATCCCTGAGCCTGATAAGGTTTTGCCGGGCAATGCGCGTGATTACGCTGTCGCAATGCCCTATAAGGAGTTCCCAGTGCTCGATGTTGACTTCACTCTTGATGAAAGCTGGCATTACGCATCCACTGCAATGGATCCGAAATTGTATGATGACTACACCCCTGTGGTGCTCACTTCTTCCAGCGAAAATCGTCCGGGTGCAATAATGAGTTGGATCGACCGCTTCGTGTCTCTCGGTGCTAAGAATCCTGTCATTGTAATGATGGGGTATCTTCCTGCTTCTGATCCCGGCGAGTCGCGGGAAGCAAGGGCTGCTGCTCTGGAGGATCTTCAGATTCAGGCTGCTGCGGATTTCGGCCCCGTTTTGCTCAATGGATATGCGTCGGGAATAGGAATCATTGCTTCCGATAGATTCTCCAAAGAGGAAGTGGCGGATGTGGCTCTTGGAATACTCCAGGCCACTCGTCTCCGTATTTCCAAGACCGAGTATATCGCTTGCCCGAGTTGTGGCAGGACCCTTTTCGACCTTCAGAAAACTCTTGCGGAAGTCAAGGCCGCTACCTCTCACCTCAAGGGGCTCAAGATCGGCGTGATGGGATGCATAGTAAATGGCCCCGGTGAAATGGCCGATGCCGACTATGGATATGTTGGGGCCGGCCCCGGAAGAGTGTCTATATATAAAGGTAAGCAACTTGTAGAAAAAAATATTCCTGCTGAGCAAGCGTTACCTGCTTTGCTTGCTCTTATTGAAAAAAATCTTTAGTGAAAGTCAACAATTCTTTTCATGGAGTGTTATTATTCGTGTGAGAGTGTTTTTTATTGTTATAATTTTTGAAATTTAAAAAAAATTATAGTAATTTTGCATTTTAATAGAAATAATATATGAAAGAGCTGTATTTGGCTTGCATGAAGAAACAAATTTTGAATCCACATAAATGATAGATCTAATCGAGAAAAATATAAAATAATCAATAACTTAAAACTACCAAAGATGAAGAAAAAAGTACTCTATGGAGCAGTCATGGCGCTCTTGGCAGTGTCATCCATGGGCACACTCCAGTCCTGTAAGGACGACTTGGAGGATGTCAAGACTCAGACGAGTTACAATCTGAATGAGGCAGTCAAAGGCTTGCAGGCTCAGATTGATGCCATCAAGGCTCAGGCTGATCAGTGCAGAACTGAATGTCAGGCTAAGATTGCTGATCTACAGACCAAAATCAACAATCTTAAGAATCAGGCCGACAAAAACACCACCGACATTGCTCAGCTGAAGACCGATCTCGCTGAATTGGCAGGCCAAATCAAGAATCTCGTTACTCTTGACCAACTCAAGGCCGATCTTAATGCTCTTGAGACAAAACTGACTACCGACCTCAAGAAATATATCGACGAGAAGGATGAACTTGCAAAACAGTATGCTGACACTCAGGATGCTGCTTTGAAGAAGAATCTTGAACAACAGATTGCTGCTCTTGAGACAAAAATCAATACTTTGGTTAGCTCTGAGATTCAGAAGGTGACTTCACGCATCGACCAACTCGACGCTGACTATCAGGGTAAGTTTACCGACCTTCAGAATCAATTGAATGCCACTAACACAACTCTTGATCAGGTTCAGAAGGACATAATTGCTATTCAAGTTGAGCTTGACACCAAGCAAAAGGCAATCGACGCTATCAATACTCAGCTTCTCAAAATCAACGAGACTTTGAGCAACATCAACCTCCAGCTTGGCGACATCAATTCCACCATCCAGGGAATTATCAACGACTTCAAGGATCTCCAGAAGAAATACGATGCACAGCTTGCTGACCTTAACTCTGCTCTCGAAGAGGCTTTCGGCATGATTTATCAGAATCAGGAATTCATCACCCAGTGGGGCAACCTCCTTCAGGACCAGATTGATGAACTCGCATCAAAAGTTGACGGCATCCATGATGCTATCGCTACTCTTGAAGACAAATATGATGCATTGACTCTTCGCATCAACAGCCTTATCACCGGTATTATCATCCAGGCTGCTGAAAGCCCCGTATTCGGCAATTTCAGCCTTCCGATCGGTGTTCAGAGCAACATGCTCTTCAACTGGTATGGCGAGAACCTTGGTCTCGACTACAACTTCCCGACCACAAGCCGGGAGTCTTCCTACGATGGCGAAGCTCCCGCTCTTACGGCTGCCGACCTCGCATTCCTTGGTGCAAGCAGCGTGAGAATCCCCAACGGTTACCTTGCCGACGAATTCAGCCTCGGTAATGTTTATATGACTGTCAACCCCGTTGGTCACAACTTTGATGCAACTAACTTCTCACTCGAAACCTCTGCCGGTAAGGCTCTTCCTTACGAGGTTAGGGTTACCCCGAGCGACAAGGAATTGTATTTCGGCTACTCTCGCTCAGTTGCCAATGGTTTCTATGAGGGTGAAGTGGTTATGCCGGCTACTGATGCTGCTGTCACTGCTACTCGCGTCACTATCGACGAAGGTCTGAAGACTGCTGTCAAGGATATCTTGAAAGATCGCAGCAAACGCAACGCTTTCAACCTCCTTCGTGCTGTCTATGACCAGATGAACGGTCTGCTTCCAGCTTACGGCCTGCGCTACGACAAGTACTACATGGACAGAAGCAGCTATTCTATCCTTTCTAAGTATGAACTCGCTGTGGCTACTGCTAAACCGCTCAGCTACAAGTTCTTCTATGACAAGTCTATCGACCACCGTCTCCGCAAGTTCGGTCACCTCAACAATATTTTCGATGACCTTATTGACAAGGATAAGTTCAAATTCGAACTCAACACTACTTTCACAATCGATAAGTTCACTATCAAATTTGAGGATCTTACCTTTAATTTTGATATTAAGCCTAAGGTTACATTTGATGACAAAATCGTAGTTACTGCAAAGACTGAAGATCAGACAATTCCAGTGGAACTTACCTCCGAAGATGGACAGAAGGTTACAGGAAATGTAGTTGTTCCTGGACAGGATGTTGAAGCCGAAATAACCGGCGATAATATGCAACCACTGATTGACGCAATAATAAAGGGTATTCAGGATTCAATGAAGGAAATGAGCGATGACCTTGGCAATCAGATTAACCAGCAGATTCGTGAGAAACTGATTGCTGGTATTCAGGACCAAGTCAACAATATGCTTGATGACATCCAGAGCCAGATCAACAAGATGCTCAAGGATCTCGAATCTCAGATCAATGGTCAGATCAGCGATATGATCGACGATGTGATGAATACCATCGAAAGCAAGACTGAACCTATCTTCAACCGCGTCAACAAGATCATCGATCTCTACAACCGCGTGGCTGATAAGATCAACAACTTCCTTGAAGATCCTAACCACTACCTCCAGCCTGCTATCTTCTACAAGAACAATGGCGGTGTCGGCATTCTCTCTAATGTGAAGAACGATCCTACTATCCTTGTGAAAGCCGGTGGTAATGCATTCTCATTCTACCTCTCCAGCTACTCAGCTGAAATCGTGGCTCCGGCATTCAAGAAGTTTGTGGCTGTAACCAACGTTTATGATGCCAACGGCAACTCTGTGCTCAGCGCTAACAGCTCCGACGTGAAGGCTATCAACGCCAACAGTGCAATGTTCAACAAGGTTCTCACCGGCAACACTATCCGTGCTGCTGTCAACACTACCAACATGAAGGCTGGTCTCACTTATGAGCTCGTTTACCAGGCTGTTGACTACTCCGGTGTTACTTCAACTCAGAAATTCTACATCAAGGTTAAATAAGTTTTGAGATTATCGACCCCGGGGTCTTACCCCGACCCCGGGACGATTGAATCTTAAAACACCCAAAATTAAGAATTAAATTATGAAAATGACTAAATTTTTGCTCGCTGGCGCTATGCTCTTCGCAAGTGCTTCAATGTTGGCACAGGAGACTGTCACCGAGTACACATATAACCCCAACTGGTATATCCAGGGTCAGTTTGGCGGCCAGGAAACTCTTGGTGAGTCATCATTCGGCCACCTCTTCAACCCTAATGCTCAGATAACTGTAGGCTACAACTTCACTCCGAGCTTCGGACTCCGTCTTGCTGTCAATGGTTGGCAGTCAAGAGGTGCTTTGGATTTCACTCCATACGCTGCTGGTTCGGCCACACAGTGCTACAACTGGAAATACAACTACGTTGCTCCTACTCTCGACGCTGTTGTAAACCTCACTAACCTTATCGGTGGCTACAATCCTAACCGTGTGGTTGACTTCAATTTCCTCGCCGGTGTCGGTGCAAACATCGCATTCAACAACGATGATGCCATCGCTGCAAGCAGTGCTCTTGTGAGCCAGGGTGCTGATCCTCTTGCTCTTCTTTGGTACGGCACTAAGGCTCGCTTCGTTGGCCAGTTCGGTCTTGGTCTTGACTTCAACGTAAGCCAGCACGTGGCTATCGGTCTCGAACTCATGGCAAATGTGCTTCCTGACGGATACAACTCTAAGCAGGCTCACAACGCTGACTGGTATTTCAACGGTCTCGTTGGCATCAAATACACTTTTGGAAAGAAATACACTGCCACCACACGCACTATCGAAGTTCCCGTTGCTGAACCCAAGGTGATAGAGCGCATCATCGAGCGCGTGGTTGAGGCTCCGGCTCCGGCTCCTACAAATGCTCTCGAAGAAGTGAAGGCTGAGATCCTTCGCCGCGACATCTTCTTCCGCATCAACACCTCTACTATCTCCAGCGATGAGATGAACAAGGTGACTGAAGTTGCCGACTTCCTGAAGAGTCATCCCAATGCAAAGGTTGAGATCACCGGTTATGCCGACAAGGGCACCGGAACAATGGCCATCAACCTCCGCCTTAGCAAACAGCGTGCTCAGATTGTGGCCAACACACTTAAAAACAAGTTCGGTATTCCGGCCGACCGCATGGTGGTGAAGAGCATGGGCGAAGAGGCATTCCAGCCCTACAGCGATCCTGTTGACAACCGTGTTGCAATCTGCGTTTGCGAATAATCCGAAATATTCAATGATATGATAATGTCGGGGCTTCTGTCCCGACATTTTTTTATGCCCGCTTTGAATAATATGACGATATGTTATCACGTTATATAAGATATTGTGTTATTTATTTTAAATATGAAAAAATTTCTACTTCTTGCTGCCGCTGCCATTATGTCGGTCTCTGCTATGGCTGAACTTGCTGGCAACGGATATTATCGGGTGCAGAATGCTATTACCAAGAGATATGCGTATCTTCTCGACAACAGAGGCTCTTTTGATGCGCAGACCACTTCCGCCGATGTGCATGCTCTTCACCTATATTCAGGTTTTGTAAAGGCTTCTTCGGACCCCGCCTCTGTATTCTATATCGATAATGTACAGGGTTCAAACTATAATATTAGCGGACAAGGCACGAGCCTTTATGGGTTTCTTGGTGAATATCTGAAGATTATAAAAGGTAAATCCATCGACAATGTCCAGTCTTACTATGCGTATGCCTCAAAAAGCGGATTCACCAAATATCTTGGCGACATTCGCTCGGATATGAGTGAGGAGCGTGGGTATCCCTCGGTGGATGCAAAAGGCGATGATCGCCTGTGGTATATTGATGCCATCTCTGTTTCCGGAGATCAGAATTATTTCGGCATTGCGCCCACTGTGACTGCCGGCTCAAAATATTATTATCCCTTCTATGCGGGATTCCCTTATGCTGCCTATTCATCCGGTGTGAAGTTCTATGTCGTGTCCCGGATTGAACCTGAATATGGTGTGGTGGTGATTTCTGAGTTGGTCGGCAATGTCCCCTCGGGTACTCCTGTGATTGTGGAATGTGAACATCCTCTTCCCACTGATAATCGCCTCACAATCGGACCTTCCGGTTCCGTTGCAAGTCTGCCGGCCAATTATCTGAGAGGTGTATATTTCGACAACGATATGAAGACCCACTACAATCGTACCGCTTATGACAAGAACACCATGCGGAGTCTTTCATCCGTAAATGGAAAACTGACATTTGTCAAGGGTGACTATGATTTCGTGCCGCGCAATGAAGCTTATCTTTTGCTTCCCGATGCCGCTTCGCGTGCTGTGGATCAGTATTCAGTGATGACAGTGGATGAATTCAACGCATACGTGAGTCAGCTTTCAAGTATGAATCCCGATGGATACTATAGGGTGCAGAATGCCCGCACCGGAAGATATGCATATCTTCTCGACAATAAGGGCAATGCCTCTGATGCTTCTGCCATTCAGACCATCTATAATGTGACTAAACTGAATTCGGACCCTTCCGCTGTGTTCTATGTCTCGAAGCCTTCCGGATCCGGTGTGTTCACTCGTAATCTGTCGGCTCAGGCCTCTTCCTTGCAGTCTATATTCGGAAATGCTCCGGAATTGAAACCCTCTGCGGTTGTGGATGACAAGCAGGCGTTTACCATTTTCACCGGCAATGGATATTTGGGAGATGTCGTGTCTTATGCCAATAAGGGACAGGTTAGTGTAGGTGAGATTGGCGAGGCCTCCGACTGGTGGCTCCAAAGCGTCAAGGAAGATTCCGACAGCTATTTTGGTATCGCACCTACGCTTACTGCCGGTGGAAAATATTATCAGCCCTTCATGGCGGATTTCCCTGTGTCCGCTTGTTCAGATGGTGTGAAATTCCATGTAGTGACTAAGATAAATCCCGAACTTGAAGTAATGGTACTCAAGCAGGTGGAAGGTGTGGTGCCTGCCGGTACGCCGGTCATTGTGGAATGTGCAAATCCTTTGGCTTCCGACAATCGCTTGGTGGTTGGTGCGCAAGGTTCTTATGCCGACATGTCGGGTAATTTGCTTCGGGCCGTTTATTACGACATTAGCGAATATGGTCATTCCAACCGGGTGCCTTACGATGCGAAAAACATGCGCAGTCTGACTTCTGTAGATGGAAAACTGGTGTTCTCAGTTTCATCTTCGCAGTTTGTGCCACGCAACGAGGCTTATATCGCTCTTTCCGGTGATGCCCAGACTTCGGTGGATAGTTACTCTGTAATGACGCCGGAGGAATATGATGCCTATGTGGCAAGTCTTCGGACTGTGATGCCCGACGGTTATTATAGAATGCAGAATGTGGCTACTGGTCGCACTGTGGTCATGATCGACGACAAGGGTGGTGCTGATGCGTCAGGCAATTTTGATTTCGGTGCATTCGGTCTGAGCGGTGATTCCGGGAAAGTGGTTTCCGACCCTGCTTCTGTGTTCTCATTCTCTGCGCGTACTTCTACTGATGTCCCGATTTGGGTGGTGAGTTCTCAGGATGTGTCTGCTGCTGCAGTTTTGGGTACGAACATCAAGCTTTTGCCTGTTGGCGAGATTGACGGCAAACCGGCATTTGATGCCTACATACTGACGCGTGCCGGGGCAAAAGTACATCTTTCAGACATCGCCTCCGGTAATGAGACCTTGGTGGCAAGCGGCAAAAACACAAACAGTCTGTGGTGGCTGACTCCGGTAGATGAGCAAAGCGAGGAAAATTATATTGGTATCACTCCGTCGATGGAAGCAAACGACAAATATTATCACACGTTCATGTCAGGATTCCCCTTCGAGCCATATTCAAGTGGCATGAAGACATACATAGTGGTAAAAATCGATGATGCCAACAAGCAATTGGTACGTCGCGAAGTTTCCGGCACCATAGCTCCCGGCGTCCCCGTGATATTTGAATGTGAAAGTCCTCTTGCTGCCGACAATCGTCTGAAAATTGGCATAGGTGATAATGTGGCTGCGACGGGCTTTAATTTAATGAAGGCTGTTTGGTTCGACAATAAGGCGCAGGGACATGTCAACAATACTCCATTTGATAAATCCGCAATGAGGCTAATGTCGGCAGCTGACGATAAACTTAAGTTTGTGAAGGCTGACAATGATGTCGTTCCGAGAAATACTGCCTATATATTGCTTGGCAACGAGCAGGAATGTGCCGTTGATGAATATGAATTGCTCACCGAAGATGAATATTATGGCTCCCATGGTGTGAATGCTATTCCCGAAGATGCCTTGGTCGATGTATATCATGTCGATGGCTCTGTTGTGATGACTTCTGTCACTAAGTCGGAGGTGAAAAATCTTCCTGCCGGATTGTATCTTATCCGTTCGGGTGAGGTCTGCGAAAAGTGCTTTGTAAACTGAATTTAATATGTCATCGTTATAATAATCGAATCGGAGACTCTCCGATTCGATTATTTTTTGTAACTTTGCATTTTAATCAGTACAATATAGATCATGAGTTTCGAAGAATTGGGCGTGGAGCCACGTCTGCTTAAAGCGATAGAGGAATTGGGTTTTGAAAATCCTATGCCCATACAGGAGTTGGTCATTCCACATCTGATACAAAAGGAGGGTGACGTTGTGGGTCTTGCACAGACAGGAACCGGAAAAACGGCTGCCTTCGGTCTGCCGTTGCTTCAGCGTATAGATGAGGAAAGTGAGGCCACTCAGGCGCTGGTGATAGCGCCCACCAGGGAATTGTGCCTTCAGATTGCAGGCGATCTTGCCGATTTCGCCAAGTTTATGGACCACGTTAAGATCATCCCGGTATATGGAGGTAGCAGCATTGAATCGCAAATACGCGCCATAAAAAAGGGCACTCAGGTTATTGTGGCTACTCCCGGACGCCTCATTGATTTGATAAAGAGGGGAGTGGTAAAACTCGACAATGTCAATACTGTGATTCTTGATGAGGCTGATGAAATGCTCAACATGGGTTTCATCGATGACATCAACGAAATACTTTCGCATGTGCCGGAAAATCGCAAGATGCTGATGTTCTCTGCCACTATGCCGAAAGAGATAGCGGCGATTGCTCGTAATTTCATGAGAGATCCGGTGGAGTTTGTGGCAGGAAATAAAAATGAGGGTGCCAAGAATGTAAAGCACATCTATTATATGGTTAAGGCTCAGGATAAATATCTTGCACTTAAGCGTGTGGCTGATAATAATCCTGACATTTATGGTATTATCTTCTGTCGCACCAAACGCGAGACTCAGGAGATTGCTGATAAATTGATAGCCGACGGCTATAATGCCGATTGCCTGCATGGTGATCTCTCGCAGGCCCAGCGCGACCTTGCCATGAAGAAGTTCCGCGACCATGTCACTCAGTTGCTTGTGGCCACGGATGTGGCTGCGCGCGGTCTTGATGTCGATGATCTGACACATGTGATCAACTATGGTTTGCCCGATGACGTCGCTGTCTATACTCACCGTTCGGGCCGAACTGGACGTGCTAATAAAACAGGCGTATCTGTGGCAATCATTCACTCACGTGAAAAGGGAAAACTTCGTGAGATAGAAAAGCGTATCGGTAAGGAATTTGAATATAAGAAGGTCCCCACTCCGGATCATATTATTGAAAAGCAGATATATCATCTTGCCGACCGTATTGAAAGGGTTGAGGTCGATGACGAGCAGATACAGCGATTCTTGCCGGGTGTACGCAAGAAATTGGAATGGCTGTCTGAAGAGGATCTCCTTAAACGGGTGCTGTCGCTTGAATTCAACCGTCTGCTTGAATATTACCGCGATATGCCTGATATAGACTTGAATGCCTCTTCCAAGGGCGACCGAAAAGAAAGAAAGGAGAAAGAAGGAAAGGGCGGGCGTAAAACGTCTGGAGGACGTCAATCAGATGGCGATAAAGACCGTCGCACTGCCGAAGATGGATTTGAGCGTCTGATGGTGAATATAGGCAAGGCACAGGGATTCTTCCCGGGCAACCTCATGGAACTTGTCAACCGCTCCGTGGTGGGTGCGAAACCGGAAATCGGACGTATCGACCTCATGCCGGAATATACACTTTTCGATGTGAGGAAGAAGGATGCCCGTAAAGTGGTGGATGCCCTCCGTAATGCCGACTTCTTTGGCAGAAAAGTACGTGCTGAATTTGCCACTGACCGCGATTATGCCCGCGAAGCAAAGGACCGGCAAAAGAAAAAGAAACTTAAGGAAGAGAAAAACGCCCGCACCGACTATGAAATGTCTCTTGGTAAGAAAGCCGTGAAGTCCAAAAAGAAAGATAAAAAAGACAAAAAGGAGAAGAAAAAAGATATTAAAGGCAGCGCTGCCAAACCAAAATACAACGGCAATTATGATATATTCAAAAAAAATTCTTAATGTGATATTCCTGTGCTTTTGCTGTCTTGCCTCTTTTGCTGCCGGCTCACCGGAACCATTGAAAGCTGGCAAGGTATTTGCAGAAGCCCCTCTTGAGGTGCTTGATATGTTGCGTCCGAGCGTACGCCTTGATATGCTCGACTACTACACCCAGGCCGACAGTATCGTCACGGTACAGAATGCTCTGGGCGGTGAAAGTAAGTTTCAGGTTGTGACTGATGATTACATCAAGGTTTTGGTCTCTCCGGTGTCAACACTCGAGATTAAGGTATTGCCATTTAAAGGTGGCAACATAGCCATGACGATATATACTGTGGGCGGCGACAGTATTGCGGCAGACTCAAAGGTGGATTTCTTCGATGCGGATTTGAAACCTTTGCCCTTTGCTAATTTCCTGAAGGCTCCGGATCCAAGTTCCTTCTTTAATCTTAAGGGGACAGACATATCCAAAGATGATCTAAAGGAGTGGATGCCTTTTCAGACTGTAGGGTATTCCATCGGTCCCGGCGAGGCTCCTCTGATGATGGAGCTCACCATTCTATGCACTTTGCCCAATGAAACAAGAGAAAAACTAAAGGATATTATGATTCCAGTGAAAAAGGCAATCTGGACAGGCTCAAAATTCAAATTTAAATAGTGACTTCCCCGATAACTCTGATTAAAACAATAATAATGAAAAGAACTCGTGTAAGATTTGCTCCCTCTCCCACAGGTCCTCTCCACATCGGTGGAGTCCGCACCGCTCTCTACAATTATCTTTTTGCCCGCCAGAATGGCGGCGACATGATTCTTCGCATCGAAGACACCGACAGCCGGCGTTTCGTGCCCGGAGCTGAGGATTACATCAACGAAAGCCTTAAGTGGCTCGGTATTGGCATTGATGAAGGTGTCAGGGAAGGTGGCGCATACGGTCCATACAAGCAAAGCGAGCGCCGCGACATTTATCGCAAATACGCCAAGCAGTTGCTTGATGACGGCAAGGCATATATAGCTTTCGACTCCCCCGAAGAATTGGAGGCAGCGCGTGCCGAGCATCCAAATTTCCAATATGATGCACATACCCGCATGAATATGCGAAACTCTCTGACACTGCTGGCTGAAGAAGTGAAGCGTCTCATCGATGAGGGTAATCAATATGTGGTGCGTATTAAGATCGAACCCGATGTGGATGTGCATGTCAATGACCTCATTCGAGGTGAGGTCGTGATAAATTCTAATATTCTCGACGATAAAGTCCTTTATAAGAGTGCCGATGATCTTCCCACATATCATCTTGCCAACATTGTGGATGATCATCTGATGGAGGTGACCCATGTGATTCGTGGTGAGGAATGGCTCCCTTCGGCTCCTCTTCACGTGCTTCTTTACCGCGCTCTCGGATGGGAAGACTCTATGCCTCAGTTCGTGCATCTCCCGTTGCTCCTCAAGCCGGTCGGAAATGGTAAACTCTCAAAACGCGATGGCGACAAACTTGGTTTCCCGGTTTTCCCTCTTGAGTGGCATGACCCTGCAAGTGGAGAAGTCTCTTCAGGATATCGTGAGAAAGGGTATCTCCCCGAAGCTGTGGTGAATTTCCTGGCTCTTCTCGGATGGAATCCCGGCGATGACTCTGAAATCATGAGTATGGATGAGCTTATAAGGAAATTTTCTTTCGAACATTGCTCGAAAGCCGGCGCAAAGTTCGACTATAAGAAGGGAATTTGGTTCAACCATGAGTATCTGATGCGTATGGACGACATGGCGCTCGCCGAACTCTTCATGCCCATACTCAAGGAAAAACTTGCCGAGGTCGGTAAGTCGGCAGATGATTTCGGAATGGATTATGTAGCCAAAGCCGTCGGCATGGTGAAAGGTCGCATAGAGTTTGTCCAGGACTTGTGGACTCAGGGTGACTTCTTTTTCCTTGCTCCAACATCATACGCTGAAAAGGATGTGAAGAAACGCTGGCAAGAAGATACCCCGCGCATCATGGAAGAACTTTGCGGAGTGCTTGAGGGCATAGATGATATGTCGTCGGCCAACGCTGAGAAGATTGTTCTCGACTGGATTGCCTCCAAAGGCTACCATCTTGGCAATGTGATGAATGCCTTCCGTCTTGCTGTGGTCGGCGCCTGCCGTGGCCCGCACATGTTCGACATCACTGAACTTATGCCTAAGTCAGAAGTTCTGGCTCGTGTCAAAGCGGCCGTCGCATCTTTGGGATAATGTTAAAATAGGGTTTCACCGAAACAAAATGCGATTAAAATTCGTTAAAACATTATATATTGTCTTGTTTGAATGATAATAACAATTAAATAAATCAACATGAAGAAACTTTTACTGGCCACATTGATAGCGGCTGCTTTCTCGGCCAATGCCGAGCCCGTGGATTTCTCATACGCTCAAGACGCTGTGAATTTCTATGGATTGTCAGATACCCCGCAGACTTACGATGTGGCGATTTTTCTGCCCGGAGATGAGTTTGAAGGTTGCAAGGTGACTGCAATTAAGGTGCCTGTCTATGCGGCTTCAGGTATTGACAACTATGCCTCTCCAAAGGTATGGCTCTCGTCCAAACTCGCTCTCAGCGGTGGAAGCAATAATGCCGATATTGCTTCCTACGATGTGGAGATTACATCTGATGGATCTTTGGGCTATATCAATCATTCTCTTCCTCAGGAATATACAATTACGCAAAGTGGTGTCTATGTGGGCTATAGCTTTACAGTAACAGCCCTTGACGAAAGCACAACCTATCCGTTTGCTCTTTGTTCCGGCAGTAATTCAAATTCTCTTTTCATTCATGGCAGCAAGTCGCTGACGAATTGGACCAATGTCAATGCTTCTGACGGACTGTCGAGCGCCTTGACTGTTGCATTGGAAAATGTCAATCTTCCGGAAAGCAATGTCTCCTTCGTCTCCGCTCCCGCCACTTTTCTTGCTGCTGTAGGAAAGCCGGGTATTATCCCTGTCACTCTTAACACTTCTGCAAATAAATCAGTGACTTCTTTGGATTTTGAATGTGTACTGGCCGGCAATTCATATACTTGTCATTATGATTTGCCTACAGCTGTTCCCGCATCATACGGAGAAAATTTCAGTGCAAATGTAGAGATTCCGGCGCTTGATGAAAAATTACTTGAGAATATCACTCTTAAGGTTGTCAAAGTCAATGGTGTGGAGAATGTCTCTGAGTCGAATGTGGCCACTTTGCAATATGGTGTGGTGGCTTGGGTGCCTGAGCATCAGTCGTTGATGGAAGAATTCACTTGCACCAAGTGTGGATATTGCACACGCGGATATGCCGCTCTCGAATATATAAAGGAAAACTATCCTGAATTTATTTGTGTGTCATACCACAACAATATGCAGGGTACTGATCCTATGACCGTAACTTCCAACTATCCGGTGTCGGTACCGGGCAATCCCTCGGCGGCCCTCAACAGAACACTCGTTGGTATTGATCCCTATTATGGCACTGAGTCTTACAATTCTATCCTCCCTGTGGTAGGCGACATTATGGCTCAGAATGCCCTGAGCACTCCCTGGGATATCAAGTTGAGCCATAAGTGGATTGATGATGACAATGTAGTCGCTGATGTTGAAGTTGCAAATGTGCTCGGTTTTGAATCCGGTAATTACAAGATTGGTTATCTCCTTGTATGCGACGGCCTGTCCGGAACTGGTTCTTCCTGGCTTCAGACTAATTATTATAACTCTTACTCTCCATCTGAGCAATATATACCTCAGCTTAACAATTTCTGCAGTGGCGGTATTTATGGAAAACGTTCTGTAAAGGATCTCGTTTATAATGACGTTGTAATATCTGTAGATGGTTATACCGGTGTCGGCAACAGCATCCCATCCGCATTGGAGGCTGAGACCTGGACAAGCCATAGCCAAACTTGGGATCTTTCTAAAATAAAATCTACTCTTCTTCCCGACAAGAACAAACTCCGTATTGTGGCATTCGTGCTCGACAAATATGGCGAGGTCCTTAACTGTGTGAAGGAAGACGTGAAGGATTTCGGAATGACAGGTGTGGATAATGTTAATGTCGAAAATGCTGATGCCCCTGTGGAATACTACAACCTTAGCGGTGTGAAAGTCTCCAATCCTTCAAATGGCATCTTCATCCGCCGTCAGGGTGGTAAGGCTGAGAAGGTGGTCATACGTTGACACGGTTTCATGTAATAATATCGGGCGCGAATTTTTCGCGCCCTTTTTTGAAACATATTGTATTATTTTTCGTTATAATATTGTGAATGTGAAAAATTATGCTTAATTTTGCACCCAATATAAACAATAAATTTACAATATCGCGATAATCAACTCATCTGGCATTTAAATCGTGCATTCTTTGCATTGTATAATTGGCAGCGATGCCATAAGCCATTAATTTAACTCATCAAAATGGAAGAAAAGAAACCTAAACGACCGAGAATCGGTGCTTTGCCTACAAGTACGGAAAACACGCGCAACGAATCTTATCAGTCAAGACCTTATCGAGGCACCGAACGCCCCGATTTCCAACAGCGTGGATTCACTCCGCGTCCTCGCACACCATATCAGCAGGAAAACGGTTATGCTCCGCAGCAGCGTCCTGCTTATCAGCAGCGTCAGAACAGTTACTCCGGCTATAACAGCTATAATGGCTACAATGCAAATCGCAATGCCGATCAGCAGGATGCCGATCATCCGACCGGTTATCGTCCTCGGCAAAATTCCTACGGCAGCAACAATAATCGAAACTATAACGGCTATAATAACTACAACGGCTACAACTCCCGCAATAACGATTCCCGTCAGGATGGCACTGATTCGCGTCAGGACGGTTTCCGTCCACGTTCCAACGGATATGGCTCGCAGCAGAACGGTTATCAGAAGCAAGGCGGATACCGTCAGAAAAATAATTCATACGGAAGCCAACAGGGCGGTTATCAGAAGCAGGGTGGTTACCAGAAACAAGGTGGATTCCAAAAGCGTCAGCAATTCGGTAAGCCCGGACAAAAACAGGGGCAGAAGTTTACTCCGCGCCCTCGCCGCATAGATTATGAACTCGAGGACTTCGATCCTAATGAACCGATCCGCCTCAACAAGTTCATTGCAAACTCTGGCATCTGTTCCCGTCGTGAGGCTGATGAGAAAATTGCTGCCGGACAAGTCTCTGTCAATGACGTGGTAGTTACTGAACTCGGTACCAAGATAAATCGTTCTGATGTCGTCAAAATCGATGATAAGGTAGTCACTCCCGAAAAGAAATGTTATGTCCTCCTCAACAAACCGAAGGATTGCGTCACAACAAGCGACGACCCCAACGGACGTCTCACTGTGCTTGATGTTGTAAAGGGGGCCTGTCAGGAAAGAATTTACCCGGTGGGTCGTCTGGACCGCAATACAACTGGCGTGCTTCTTCTTACCAATGATGGTGAACTCGCTTCCAAACTTACACATCCTAAGTTTGTCAAGAAGAAAATATATCATGTCTGGACCGACAAGGATATTTCTGAGGAGGATATGCAGCGTATTGCCGATGGCATAGAACTCGAAGATGGCGAAATTCATGCTGACGCAATTTCATACGCCAATGAGACTGATAAAAATCAGGCCGGAATTGAGATCCACAGTGGACGCAACAGAATTGTACGCCGAATATTTGAACACCTTGGTTATAGGGTCACAAAGCTCGACCGTGTATATTTTGCCGGACTCACCAAGAAGAACCTTCCGCGTGGTCGTTGGCGCTATCTGACTCAGGAGGAGGTTAATTTCCTTCGCATGGGTTCTTTCGAATAATATTAAAATGAGACATGTCTAATCTTGATTCATCAAGATTCATCAAGATTAAACACGATTCATCATGAATTAGATATATTTATATCATCATGCAACAAATTAAACGAACAACAGTTAAAGCCCTTCTTGCCGACCCCGAAAAATATATCGGAAAGGAGGTTGACGTCAAAGGTTGGGTCCGTACTCGTCGTGGCAATAAAAACGTTGCTTTTATTGCCCTCAATGACGGCACCACAATCAAGAATGTTCAGATTGTGGTGGATTTTGCCAAATTGCCCGAAGAGACATTGAAAGATGTCACTACCGGTGCTTCTCTTCATGTGCAAGGTCAGGCGGTCGCTTCGCAAGGTAAAGGTCAGGTCATTGAGATTCAAGCTGATGAGCTTGAAGTGTATGGAAAGGCTGACCCCGCTGAATACCCTCTGCAGAAAAAAGGACATTCTCTCGAGTTCCTTCGGGAGATAGCACATCTGCGTCCTCGCACCAATACTTTTGGTGCTGTGCTTCGCATTCGCCATGCTTTGGCATTTGCGATCCACAAGTTTTTCAACGATAAAGGCTTCTATTATTTCCATACCCCCCTCATCACCGCTTCTGATTGCGAAGGTGCCGGTGCTCAATTTCAGGTGACAACTCTGCCTCTCGACAATCTCCCTCTCGGTGAAGATGGAAAGCCCGATTATTCTCAGGACTTCTTTGGAAAGATGGCTTCCCTAACTGTCAGCGGACAACTTGAGGGTGAACTTGGTGCCACTGCCCTTGGCTGCATCTATACTTTCGGCCCTACTTTCCGGGCTGAAAATTCAAACACTCCGCGTCATCTTTCTGAGTTCTGGATGATTGAACCCGAAATGGCATTCTATGAGATAGAAGACAATATGGACCTTGCCGAAGAATTTGTGAAATTCTGCATCTCTTATGCCCTTGAGAATTGTCGCGATGACATTGAGTTCCTTGCGGAGCATTTCGACAAGGATCTTGTCGAACGTCTCAATTTTGTCATCAACAATGACTTTGTGCGTCTTCCCTACACCGAAGGTGTGAAGATTCTCGAGGAAAGTGGCAAGAAGTTTGAGTTCCCCGTGTATTGGGGTGTGGACCTCGCTTCCGAACATGAACGCTATCTAGTGGAGGAGCATTTCAAGAAACCTGTGATTCTTACTGATTATCCTAAGGAAATCAAGGCTTTCTATATGAAACTTAATGACGACGGAAAAACCGTAAGGGCCATGGACGTTCTTTTCCCAAAAATTGGCGAAATCATAGGCGGAAGCCAGCGCGAGGAAGACTATGATAAGTTGAAGCAGCGCATGGCCGACCAGGGGCTTGAAGGTATGGACTGGTATCTTGACACCCGCAAGTATGGCTCCGTGCCTCACAGTGGTTTCGGACTCGGTTTCGAACGCCTTATACTTTTCGTGACCGGAATGCAGAATATACGCGACGTAATTCCCTTCCCGAGGTATCCCAACAATTGCGAATTCTAAAATATCGGATGGAGTGACGGCCCCGTGCCGTCATTCCTTTGTGTGTATGCAAAGATTTCTTCTAATATTCGCATTCATATTTTCCCTCTTCTGCAGTGTGAAAGCTCAGGAGAGGACTGATTCTGCTGTCTGTTCCAATTCGGATGGCGGACCCCTTATTGTCAGTATGCTGACCTGCGCCCCCGGTCCTGACATTTATGAACTTTGCGGTCATGCCGCACTCCGTATCCGCAATGAAAAGATGGACTCGGTATGGAACTATGGCATTTTTGACTTCACGGCCCCTAATTTTGTGTATAGATTCTGTAAGGGGCAGACGGATTACATGGTCTATGGATACGATTTCAGCCGTTTCATGCCGGCATATATGCGTCGCGGCTCAACTGTGACCGAACAGGTGCTGAATCTGACTCAGGAGGAGGCTGAAAACCTGAGACGAAAGCTACAGACAGAGGCTCTGCCGCAAAACAGAATCTATAGGTATAATTATGTCCTCGACAATTGTGCCACACGTCCTTGGGAAAGAGTGAAAGAGTCAACGACTCGCAAAATTGTCATGCCCGACTCTCTTTACTTCACCACGTTTCGGAAGGAAATGAGATATTTCCACCGTAACTACCCATGGTATCAGTTTGGTATTGACCTCGCTCTCGGAAATGGTATCGACCGGCCAATTGGCAAAGACCGTGATATTTTTGCTCCTCCAATCCTTGCTGCAAAACTTTCTGAAGCTTCCATTGGTGGAGTTCCTTTGGTCAGGGAAGAGAATGTGATATTCCGTGGTTATCCGGATGCTACATTGCCGCCTACGCCATGGTATCAGACGCCCACTGCCATAGGCCTGTTGATGCTGCTCATAAGTATGGTGTCTATGTTTGTTTCGTTGGGTGCAAGTGTAATGTCAAGATA
Source organism: Muribaculum sp. (assembly GCA_023667055.1). Lineage (GTDB taxonomy): Bacteria > Bacteroidota > Bacteroidia > Bacteroidales > Muribaculaceae > Lepagella. Next base: position 425,209 of record JAMPAV010000001.1, read on the forward strand.
TCCGGCTTGTGAGAAAATTATAAAAATCTGGATTTCGGCATACTTTTTGCTATGTGGAATAGGGGGATGTGTCATTACGTTCCTGGTATTCTGTTCTGAACATGAAGCCACTTCTCCCAACTGGATTATTCTTTGGCTTAATCCTCTTCAACTTATCCCCGGGGTGGGGGTGTGGTTCAGACGATGGAGAATTCCTGTTGCAGTGATGGCTGTGTATGATTGGTTTGTCGGGCTGTATATGTTTTCAGTGTTCGTATGCCGTTACTTCATTCCTTTCTCGGTATATTTCTCACTTGCAGGTCAGGTGGCGAATCCCGCAGTCCTTTTCATGTCGCTTTGCCTTATTCCGCTGGCTTCAATTCTTCTGACGAAATTCCCGCTGCGCACGCCTTCTGTTCTCCCGGCAAAGAAAAATTATGTCCATCTTTAAGATGACGGATGATTGTGATAATGTAAAATGATGAAGATTCAAGATAAGACAGTCAACAGACTTTTGACATCAGTGCTTTGCGGCATTGTGGGTTTTTCCGCTATGGCGTTTGCCGATCCGTCTCGCCCCAAGTTGGTGGTGGGTATAATGGTGGACCAACTGCGCACTGATTATATAGAATTTCTCAAGACCCGCTTTGGTAAGGATGGGTTCAATCTTCTTATAAATAATGGATTATATCTTAAGAATCTTGATTTCGATGTCAAGGATCTTGATCAGGTGAATTCCACGGCGATTATATACACCGGTAATTTCGCCCCATCATCGGGCATACCTTCGGAAAAAATATATGATTCTGCTTCCAACCATCCATTGCCGGTGCTACATGATCCATCGATCTTGGGAAATTTCACAAATGAGACCTACAGCCCGGGTGCTTTGCGTCTTTCCACAATTAGCGACGAACTTGCGATTGATGGTGTGGGACTCGGCTCCATATACAGCATTGCTCCGGATCCAATGCGTGCCATTATAATGGCCGGACATGCCGGAAGCAGTGCTTTCTGGATTAATGATGACAACGGCAAGTGGGCCACAACCACTTATTATAAGGAGGTGCCCCCTGTGGTCTCACAGCGTAATTATCGGCATTCTCTTGCTGAGAGACTCGACACAATGGTCTGGACTCCAAGCACTCCGTTGGATTCATACGATGGTGTTCCGGCACAGAAAAAGTATTTCCCCTTCAGACATTCTTTCCCCAAGAAGACTGCCGACAGATTTGTGAAATTCAAGCAGTCGGCTTTGGTCAATACTGAGGTGACAGATCTGGCTATCGATTATATTAAGAATCTTCAGCTCGGACAAAGGGGGGATGTCATCGATATGCTCAACATCGGATACTCTGCGGCTCCATATAAGGATACTTCTGATGGTGATTTGCGGCTCGAACTTCAAGACACATATCTGCGGCTCGACCGTCAGCTGGAACGCCTTTTTGCGGCTGTCAAAGAATATGTGGGTCTTGATAATACTCTTATTTTCCTGGCTTCAACCGGATATTATGATGATTCCGTAGTGGATGACTCAAAATATAAAATTCCTACCGGAAACTTCTCAATGAAACGGGCTGTCTCGCTGCTGAATTCTTATTTGAGTGCTCAGCATGGAAATGACCAGTATGTGGATGGTAGTTTCCGCAACATGATTTATCTTGACCGCACCACACTCGACCGTCATGGCCTGAGCATTGCCGATGTCAGGCGTGATGCCAGAGATTTCCTCGTTAGAATGAGCGGCGTGGCGGACGTCAAGTCTCTCACCGACATAATTGGTGAGACTACCCCTGAACTCCGCAGGATCAGCCGTAGCATTGACCCTAAGACCACCGGTGACCTCAGACTGGAGTTTGCTCCGGGTTGGACGGTGCATGATGATGTCCGGCTTCCTGTGCATGAATGGCAAGTGCGCCAGGGTAATCCCGCAACTCCGGCTTTCCTGATGGGCCCGGGTGTGCCGGTACAGACTGTTTTTAATCCTGTCAATGCCACTGCTATTGCGCCTACAGTGTGTGCGGTGATGCGTATCAGAAGTCCCAATGGTGCATTCGATACTCCTCTCTCTTGGTAAATCCGATAATTTTCATTATCTTTGCACTTTATAAATTGCAGCGCAATTTTTATGTTTAAGGTTTAATGTTTAAAGTTTAGTTCGAAGGCGAATCTGCCTAAGAATATTCCCTTTTAATTAAACCTTAAACCTTAAACCCAACTAAAATTTCAACAATGGGATTCTCCAATATACTTAAAACAATTTTCGGTGATCAGAGCGAGCGCGCTGTCCGCCCTCTGTGGAATCGCCTTCAGAAGGAAATCAACCCTATTTCCGAACAGATACGCGAAATCTCTAACGACCAACTTCGCGATCGCATAAACGTAATACGCGACAATATTCGCAGCGAAGCAAAATCTTACAAGGATAAGATGGCCGATATCAAGGCTCAGATAGAGACCCTCGAATTTGACAAGCGCGAACCTTACTGGAAAGAAATCGACTCGCTAAAGGAAGACATGTTCAAAATGTATGCACATAAACTTGATGAGGCTCTTCCTGAAGTGTTTGCTGTGATTAAGGAGACGGCTCGCAGGTTTGCCGGTAATGACACTATTGAGGTCACGGCAAGTGATGCCGACCGCGAACTTGCCGCGCAGGGAAAAGACTTTATCTCTATCGATGGCGACAAAGCCGTTTATAAGAATTCATGGGTGGCCGGTGGAAATGAGATTAAGTGGGACATGGTCCACTATGACGTGCAGCTCATCGGCGGCATGGTGCTTCACGGCGTTCTCCAAGGTGACAAGACATCCAACAACATCGCAGAAATGGCCACCGGTGAAGGTAAGACTCTTGTGGCTACCCTACCCGTGTTCCTTAACGCTTTGACAGGTGAGGGTGTGCATGTGGTGACTGTCAATGACTATCTTGCAAAACGTGACTCCGAATGGATGGGCCCGCTATATCAGTTCCATGGTCTTACGGTGGCTTGTATCGACAAAACCGAGCCTAACTCTCAGGAACGTCGTTCGGCATACCGTTGCGATATAACTTTCGGAACCAACAACGAATTCGGTTTCGACTATCTGCGCGATAACATGGCCACCCAGATTTCTGATCTTGTGCAACGCGACGACCATTATTACGCTATTGTCGATGAGACTGACTCTGTGCTTATTGATGATGCTCGTACTCCGCTGATCATATCCGGCCCCATTCCAAAAGGCGATGACCAGATGTTCAACGAGTTCAAGCCAAATGTGGAAAAAGTTGTGAATGCTCAGCGTAAACTTGCTCAGAATCTTTTGCTTGAGGCAAAAGATAAGATTGCAGCCGCAATGAGCGGTGACCCGGAACTTGTCAAGAAATACGACAAAGGTGACGGGCCAAAGCCCCTGACCGCTCAGGAACTCCTTGAGGATGGCGGTCTTGCTCTTTTCCGTGTCTATAAGAGTCTTCCCAAGCATGGCCCGCTTATACGCTATCTCAGCGAAGAAGGCATAAAGCCTATTTTGCTCAAGACCGAGGAGAAATACATGCAGGACAACAACCGTGAGATGCCATTCGCCGTGGAACCCCTCTTTTTCGTCGTGGATGAAAAGAACCACAGCATAGAACTTACCGACAAAGGTATCCAGGTTCTAACCGATACCACTCAGGACCCCGGTTTCTTTGTTCTACCCGACATTACTTCGCAACTCGCCGAAGTTGATAACATGGAGGGTACAGATGATGAAAAGCACCAGAGAAAGGATGACCTGCTTCAAGAATACAGTGTGAAATCTGAGCGTGTGCATACGGTCAACCAACTTCTTAAGGCCTACACTCTCTTTGACAAGGATGTGGAGTATGTCATTGATGACAACAAAATCAAGATTGTCGATGAGCAGACCGGCCGTATCATGGAGGGTCGCCGATATTCTGACGGCCTCCACCAGGCTATCGAAGCCAAGGAAGGGGTCAAGGTTGAAGCCGCTACACAGACTTACGCCACAATAACGCTGCAGAACTATTTCCGCATGTATCGTAAACTTGCGGGTATGACCGGTACTGCTATGACTGAGGCCGGAGAGTTCTACGATATCTACAAGATGGAGGTCGTGGAAATTCCAACCAATCGTCCGGTTATCCGCGACGATATGAAGGATCGAGTCTATCGCACAAAGAAGGAAAAATATAATGCCGTAATTCAGGAAGTCGAGGATATGATTAAGATCGGTCGCCCGGTGCTTGTGGGCACCACTTCGGTCGAGATATCCGAACTCCTCAGCCGTATGCTTCAGCTTCGCAAGATTCCTCATCAGGTGCTTAATGCCAAACTGCATCAAAAAGAAGCGGATATTGTGGCACAAGCCGGCAAACCCGGCACGGTGACCATTGCGACCAACATGGCCGGTCGTGGTACTGACATCAAGCTTACACCCGAAGTGAAAGAAGCCGGTGGTCTGGCTATCATTGGCACCGAACGTCACGAGTCTCGTCGTGTCGATCGTCAGCTGCGTGGTCGTGCCGGTCGTCAGGGCGACCCGGGTTCCTCAGTATTCTTTGTCTCTTTTGAAGATAACCTGATGCGCCTTTTTGCAGGAGAGCGTATTTTCAAGATGCTCGACAAGATGGGCTTCCAGGAAGGTGAGATGCTCGAGTCGAAGATGCTCACAAATTCAATCGAAAAAGCCCAGAAAAGGGTTGAGGAAAACAACTTCGGCATTCGTAAGCGTCTGGTTGAATATGATGATGTCATGAATGCTCAGCGTACTGCGATTTATGGCAAACGCCAGAATGCTTTAAAAGGCGAACGTATCGGAACTGATATCGCCAACATGATATTCGATGTGGCTCAGACACTTGTCTCAAACAATCCTGACTACAACGACCTTAAGATGGAAGTCCGTAAGACTCTTGCCATTGATCTCCCGTTTGAGGAGGCGGAGTATCGCAAGGCAGACCGTGATAAGATAGCAAACAGACTTGCCGATGATGCAATGAACGCTTTCTATCGTAATCGCGACAAGATTGCTTCCTCAGCTATGCCCTACATTAAGGAGTTTGTAGAGGATCGTGGAGCCTCGGGTATGGTCGGTGTCCCTGTCACGGACGGCCGCCGCTTTTTCAATATCCGTTGCGACCTGCAGGAGGCTTACGACAATGAATGTCGTCCTATCGTTAAGGGTTGGGAAAAGGCGGTGCTTTTGCAGTCTATTGATAATGCCTGGCAAGAGCAGCTCCGCGAACTTGACGAACTGCGCAAGTCTGTGCAGAATGCAAGTTACGAACAAAAGGACCCGCTTGTAATCTACAAACTCGAGGCCTACGGCTTGTGGAAAAACATGCTCGAGGAGATGAACTCCAAGGCTGTGGCTACTCTAATGCGCGGAAAACTTGCTGCCCCTGACTATGAAGAGGCTAAGGCGGCACGTGAGGCCCATGAGGCCGCTCAGGAAGCCCAGCGGCAGGCTGCTATAGCTCAGCGCAACGTTCAGGCTGCAACCTATAGCCGCACCCAGGAAATTCGTAGGGAGTATGGTGCTTCCAATCCATCTAATCCATACGCAAATTATTCCACTACTCGCGAGACTTACGAGGGTGAGAATATGCAGCGTCAGGCTGCCCAAAGTGCAAACAGACCCCAGCAGCAGGTTCGCAAACCCGTGAAAGCCGATCCCAAAGTCGGACGTAATGACCCATGTCCTTGCGGAAGCGGAAAAAAATATAAGAATTGTCATGGCAAAAACCTTTAATTGATGGAAAAAGAATATTATATAGTGGTCAACGACAGCAGGGTAGGCCCGCTGTCGTATGACCAACTTCGTGAACAATGTATTGAGCCTTCCACTCTCGTATGGACTGCCGGGATGTCCGACTGGGCAAGAGCCGATGCTGTCCCGGAACTTGAGTCCCTGATTGCCCGAAATGTTGGCAATGATGAGTCTGCATTTGGTTCATACGCTTGTCCGGAAGAACCTCCACGCGTTAGAAAACCATGGAAAAATCGTCAAGGACCCTATGGCTCAGGTAATTCCTTTGGTGATACTACGGATCCCAAAGGCCAATTGCATGTTAAGACCAATTGGAAGACTCTCGCAATTGTAGCTATGGTAGCCGGTTTCATTTTCTCCTGCATTGGTGGTATTGTCGGAATTTTTGCCGTGCTCGAAGCCAACAAAGCCGAAAATGCACAGATGTCCGGATTCGAACAACAGGCCCAAAACAATTGGTCGAATTGTAAGACTTTGACGATTATCTCGTTTGTGCTTGTTGGTCTTGGACTCATAGGCAATGTAATCGTGATGAAAAACTATCAGGCGTTTATGGGATTAGGCCTTTGACACAATGAAGATATTTGCAATGATCGATGGGCAGCAAGTCGGCCCCATGGAACTTGAAAATGTCGCAGAAGCCGGTGTGCGTCCCGACACGTATGTCTGGTGCAAGGGAATGCCTGATTGGCAAAAGGCATCTGAAGTGCCGGATATATGCCGCTTCTTTCGCCTAAGACTTGCCGGTGTCATCCCTTCCTGCGGATATGATGGCGGCATGTCCCAACAGCAGAAAATGCTCGACTACCAGGCCGAACAGGAAGAGTTGATCAGCCGGCTGCCGCCTATGGCAAGACATCTTGTCAGAAAATCGGGTGTTAGACTCACAAAGGATAACCTGCCCCAGCCTTCCGAACAGCAGGAATCAAAATGGTTTCCAATCGTTATCTATTCTATATGCACCGTGCTTATTATTATAGGATTCCTTTTGCTGAGACTTTGATGGATATAAAAAATGAGAGGGTCGCTAACACAGCGACCCTCTCTCACGATTCCACTATAAACTATATCTAACTAAACTTAAAACCGCATTCTCACTTTCTCCCGAAACCGGAATGCTTCGCCATATTGCTTTTTGTATAAGTCAAACAAAAAGCCAACCCAAATGGTTGGCTTCCGACCGAATATTTAAACTATTTCAATACGATTTAACATTATATTGGCGTTTGTCATCGAAATTGCCGGATTCCGGGCATCCAGCTGAACCCGGCTGACTCAAGTTCAGCCTTCAGCTTGTCCTGGCTTAGTGCGTACGAGGCACAAAAATCTTCAAGGGTTCTGTACTCATCTCGCATTTTCATATTGACAAAACTCATCAGCATTACTGGGTCTTTCGGTAATATTTCCATTTTTTGTGATTTTATTATCGTTTTTATTCGTCTGTATTGAGATTTTTTATTATCTTCGCATTTTCAAGTGATAACACTAATGGGAAAACAAACTGCTATATTATTTTGTTTTGTCGTGGGATTGATTAATTCCGCCTATGCTTGCACCAGTGCTATAATTGGAGCTGACCGCACCGCACATGGTCGTCCTCTTCTGTGGAAGCACCGCGACACTTCATCCATCGACAATAAAGTGGAATACGTGGCACCTGGAAGTGAAGGCTTCGGATATACTGGCCTCTTCAATGCCGCCGACAGTACACTTCGTGAATGTTGGACCGGTTTCAATTCGGAAGGCTTTGCAATAATGAACACCGCTTCCTACAATATCAAAGATGATGATGTCCCTGAGAAGCAAATGGACAAGGAAGGCCTTGTGATGACCCTTGCTCTCAGGAAATGTCGAAGTGTAGATGATTTTGCAAATCTTCTCGACTCGTTGCCTCGTCCCATGGGCGTTGAAGCCAATTTCGGCGTGATAGATGCCTCGGGTGCAGGTGCATTTTTTGAAACCAATAATCATTCCTACGTACGTATCAATCTTGAAGATTCTCCCGACCATGTCCTTGTTCGTGCAAACTATAGCCATAAGGGTCGTCCCGAAGAAGGATTTGGCTACGTTAGAGAAGCGAATGCCTGGAGGCATCTTAGACCGTTTGTGGATAATGCCAACGTTACCCCTGAATTGCTCACTGAGACTGTCTCACGCTCCTTCTATCATGACCTTTGGGAAAAGGATATGGCTGAAGGTCTCGAACCCGGATGGGCTGTTGACCAAGACTTCATCCCACGCTACAAATCTTGTGCCACTATTGTGATTGAAGGTTGCGACCCATCCTCCGTTTCAGCATCAGACTATGTTATGTGGACCGGTCTTGGCTATCCTCCTTGTGCGGTGATATATCCCGTTACGCCTGGCCCGGAAGGAGTTCATCCCGATTTGCGAGGTCTCAGGCCCAATGGTCATTCCAAGGCTTCCGATGAGGCCAAGGCAAGAAGAGAACTCGTATTTCCAAGAAAATATGACAACGGCGATAAATATATAGACTTGTCTCAATTGCGAAATAGGCAAGGCTCCGGCTTTCTTCAGGTGCTGGTGCCGCATAACTTGAGAATATACAATGATTTCAGAGCAAGAAAGCAAAAACCGGAAAGAAAACGTAAATAATGGCTTGGTGATGGAGGATAAAGTTTTTTTCAAGGTCAGCAAATCTGAAATTGCAGGTTATATACTGGGCTCGGTTTCCAAATCATGGATTCTTTGGCTTGTGGCTTTGATTGGATGCTTGTTGTCTGTCGGTGGTTTTTTTATCGACTGGCGTCTCCTCGTCATGGGTTTGATGGCTCTGTTCACAATTGTTCCGTCAATAGGTTTCTTTATTTTCTATAGTTGCATTCTTGACTCGCATATTGTTGCCAATATGTTACCTCACACCGTGGAACCGCATCCGGAAGGGTATTTGGTAAGGATTTTCCGAAAGAAAATGAATGATGAAGATGATCAAAATGATGAAATAGAATGGATTGAATCTCAAAGTATGACAATTTTGGATTCAAATGTTGTCAGAAGAAAGGATAAAGGTGATTTTTCAATTCTTCACCTCGTTGATTCACCCGTCAGATTGTTGTATATTCCCAGGGGCATGTAGCCGTTCCAATTTCAATACTTATATTAGCAATGAGAATACTAAAAAATACAAACAGAAAATATTGCTTCATCATGGAGATGGAGGTGCGCGACTATGAACTTGATTGCGAACAAATAGTCAATAATGCCAACTATCTTCACTACATGGAGCACACCCGGCATAAGTTTTGCAGCGATGCCGGACTTTCATTCGTTGAAATGCACAATCAAGGTCTTGATGCTGTCGTCCGCAAAGTCGAGATAGAATATATCTCATCGCTCAGAGGAAATGAAAGTTTCCTGTCCTGTCTCCGGCTTGAACGCAAAGGCCCTCGCTTTGTGTTCCATCAGGACATAATGCGACCCGGCGGTGATCTGGTTTGTCAGGCTCTTGTCAGTGTTGTCGTATTGAAAAACGGCAAATTGTCACGTGGTGACGAACTTGCAAAAGTCTTTGAGAAATACATCAACTAATCCGCTTCCGATATCTAAATCCTAAGGATATAAGATTAAAGATCTAATAGATTCAAATTTCATGGATTCAAATCGTCTTCTTGGTGTGGCATTGTCGTTTCTTCCTGGTGTAGATGCGCGTTTTATCAGGCACATTCTCGAGCAAGATGTGACGCTTCCGGAATTTTTCCAGGCCTCACAATCGGAACTTGCCGAAACATTATCGCTGAAGAATTCTGCCATAACCGACAAGATGGTTCGTGATGATGCCCTCTTCCGTGCAAGAAAGGAAGCTGAATTCATGGAAAAACATGGAATTACTACTATCTCTATCACCGACGAAGATTATCCTGTTCGCCTGTCTGACATCGATAAGGCTCCGGTCACTCTCTATAAACTTGGTTCTGCCAATCTTGATGCAAAAAAGATGATGAGTATTGTAGGCACCCGTCATGCCACGGCCTACGGCGCAAGATATGTCGATACTCTGGTCCGGGAGATGGCTCCTTATTTCCCCGAGCTGACAATCGTGAGCGGTCTTGCACTCGGCATAGACTCAGTGGCTCATTCAGCCGCACTGAATGCCGGTTTGCCAACCGTTGCCGTTGTAGCTCACGGGCTCAACATCATTTACCCTTCTCAAAACCGAGACCTTGCACGCCGGATAGTAGGCTCAGGTGGCGCAATTATTTCGGAATATCCATTTGGTGTGTCGCCCTTTAAAAGTAGATTTCTTGAAAGAAACCGCATAGTTGCTACTCTCACCGATGCTGTCGTTGTCGCCGAGTCTGCTGTCAGAGGTGGAGCGATGTCAACTGCTGCTGTGGCTTCTTCCTACGGACGGGAGCTGTTTGCCCTTCCCGGTAGATTGGGCGATGAGATGAGTGCCGGATGCAATCGTCTTATACGCAGCCAGAAAGCCCTTATGGCCGGGGATGCAGCCGACATGATAGCTATGCTCGGTTGGAAACCCTTGGATGTGGCTGTCACTCCGCAGAAGCAACTTTTCCCGGAGTTGAATGGAATTGCCAAGTCTGTCTTCGATTGTCTTCAGTCCTTTTCCGATCCCCTGCCGATGGATGTGCTTAGGGAACGTACCGGCATTCCAGTAGGGGAATTGATGTCATTGCTCGGAGAGTTGGAGTTTGATGGCATTATCCAGCGTCTTCCCGGCAATCGCTTCACAATAATATGATAGGTAGCTGTTCAAATTAAATGCATACTACACAAAAGGGATGCGTGTCATCGCATCCCCTTTTGTCAGATTAGCCATTCCTGTGAGTCATGGCTCAATTCTACTTCTTGAATGGTTTCTCACTTACATACACCTTGAAATCCTTTATTGCTCCCGGCACATCGCTTTCCATGCGCGGCAGATACTGGATGCCTGATATTTTGTGGCTTTTCCCGAGGTCTATCACTATCTGGTGAGGGAATGCTACCCCTTTGGATGTGCTCCAGTAGGTTGATTCCTGAAGATCAAACACCTTGTCGGCTGCATTATTGGTCTTTTTGGTGTCTTCGCTGTCAGCGTAATATACTGTCCACGGCTCTCGCGAAAGACGTTTGCCGTTTTCATCAAGCACGTAAAGTTCGGCTATCGCTGCGTTGTCTTTCCCATCTATGGCGTTTTCTGCCTCAAGGCATAGATAGCGTCCTTCTGCAGGTGTGGTCATGGTGCGTTCCTGCCAGCCGTTGCCCGCTTCAAATGAACCTGTCATGACCGGTTTCTCCCCGCTCAGGTCAAGATTCTCTCCGGGGGTGCGGTGAGTGGCTGGCTTTTTCACCTTCAGGTTATCTATCATAGGCTCCTTGAGTCCCTTCGACACGGCTTCCGTAGGACCTACGATGTCAAATACCATTATCTCGTTTTCGCCTTTTTTTAGCCAGCATCCTGGCATATATAGTGTCTGTTGAGGGCCTATGTCCCAAATGCGTCCAAGTGGATGGCCGTTGACATATACCAGACCTTTGCCCCATGTCTCGAAACTAAGGAATGTATCAGACGGCTTGTTCACGTTGAAGGTGCCGCGATAGACTCCTCGCGGCAAACGTCCGTCCTCTCCCTTGCTGAAGCTTGAAAGAGGCAGATTCTCCATGGAATCATAATATTCCGGAGTGTCTTCAAGATTATACACATCCCAGTTTTTCAGGTCGCATGTAAAGGTGTAGCCGTTTTTCTCCTCCGTCACTGTCACATTGTCGGTGATTCCCTTGAAGTCCTTTATGGCTCGTCCGAAATTGATGCGGCCCATTGCCTCAACAAGAATGTCAAGTTTAGCATCGGCTTCACATTTTGGCAATTTGATGGTCTTGTCGCCCATCCTGCGGTCAATGGTGCCTATATATTTGTCATCGACAAACACCTGTACGTAGTCGTGAGGCTCGTTGATGGTGAGCAATCCGCCTTCCTGAAGTTCCGGAAGTGTGGTGCGATAGAGTATGCTGCCAAACCCCTGGTCGAATTCCTCCATTGTCTTGATGTCGTGGGTCTTTTTGGCCTCAGGAAGATTAGCGAAGAGAGGAGCCACTGTCTCAAACCGGAATTCCTTGATTTCAATAGGTTTGATTGTAGCCGGTATCTTCGGCATCTGTTTGCCGTCGTAATATTTCTTCATCATCTCCCGCAGCTCCATATATTTGGGTGTCACCTGTCCGCTCTCGCTGATTGGAGCATCATAATCGTATGATGTCACGTCAGGAGCGAATCCCGGTGAGTTCGCTCCGGCCCAATGTCCCCAGTTGGTGCCTCCATGTGTCATGTAGAGACTGAACGAGATACCCTTCGACAGCATTTCGTCTATTCCCTTTATCATGGCCTCGGCGGGACGTGTTTCGTGATTGGCTCCCCACTTGTCAAACCATCCGCTCCAGAACTCCGAACACATGAGCGGACTGTCAGGACGCAATTCCTTCAGTCGGGCAAACTGCTTGTCGATGTTTGCTCCGGTGCCGAAATTCATGGTCCATATAAGGTCATCGAGTCCATTGTTCTCAAAATTGGATGCCCAGTCGCATTGGAATAGAGTCACATCGTTGCCGAAGTTCTTGCGGAGCATATCGCGTATGTTGGCCACGTAAGGCTTATCTTTGCCGTATGAGCCATACTCGTTTTCTACCTGGACCATGATTATCGGACCTCCATCCGATACCGTAAGGTCACCAACCTGGTCGGCCACTGCCTTCTGGAATTTATCCACACGCTCCAGAAAGTATGGGTCATTTTCCCTGAGTTTTATGTCTTTCTTCTTCAGCAACCACCACGGAAGACCACCCATTTCCCATTCCGCACATACGTATGGGCCGGGACGAAGGATCACCTTCATGTCGTTCTCTTCGCATAGTTTCACAAACTCGCGCAAATCGTTCTGTCCGGTGAAATCAAACTCTCCCTCCTTCGGCTCATGCGCATTCCAGAATGTATAGAGACAGATTGTGTTCATACCCAGTGCTTTACACATCTTTATGCGCTGGTCCCAGTAGGGCTTTGGGATACGCGGATAGTGGAGTTCGGCGGCTTTCACCACGAATGGCTCTCCGTTAAGCAGGAAAGTCCCCTTGCCTGCCTCAAATTTGCCGGAAGTTTTCTGCTGCTGTGTCTTGTCGGCTGCTATTGTCGGTATTGACCCCGACATCAGAAGCATCGCTCCTATAGCCACAACAGACAAATTCTTGAGTCTCAAATTCATATTGTTTGTAGGATAGAGACAGGCTTTTGGCATGTCTGCAAAATTATTAAATAAATCTTCTTATTGCTGTTGCCATATATTTATGTAATTCAGAATCAGTAGAGTCGGCTTTTTTCGCTATCTCCGGCGCATCGCCAAGATATCTCAGCAGTCGGAAAGCGAGAATATCTGCCTCTTCCCGGGATCTGATATCTCCTATCCATTCCAAAGCCTCTTCTTTGCCGAAGTTGGAAGGTGGCATGATGTGGCATGCAAGAAGTCGTGATTCTCGGCATTCGCGGTCTTTCCACAGCTCCCTTGCCAATTCCATCGCCTCTTCATCTGATTCTGGCTTGAATTGTGAGGCAATCTCCTTTATCTGGGGTAGTTGGAGCCCGAAGATATACTTCTGCTCCAGCCCGCCCTTTCTAAGCGTATCGGCAATCAGCCCGTTCCGCAGTGCATAAATTTGCTTCCTGATGGAATTTACAAGTGTTGGGTCAATTTTGCATTTTGCATTTTGCATTGTGCATTCATTTTAGCGCATTGTAATCCTTGCTCAGTCTCAACATCTGCTCCGGATAAGATTCCGTGTATGTAATCTTCACGTCAGTGATGTTGCCCTCGGCGTCATACTCCGGAACATACACCGGATTGACAAATCCTCTGTAAGGCGGTATGTCGAGGGTTGAGAATCTCTTCAGCACTTCCTTGTGGAGCTTCGGGTCGATTTTCACCGCGTATTTCTGCACCAAGGCATTTCCGGCCTCATAGTCTCCGGTCGATTTTATTCTCTGTATTTCCTTAAGTAGTTGTCCGAAAAGATTGCGGAGTTCCTTGTAGTCGTTGATTTTGAGATAGGTCTTCCCTCCCTTTTTCACGAGTTCGGCTGCTTTCGATTTCTTTGCGTGGTCCAGAACCCAGGCGGCTATGAGCTGTCTGTTGCGCATGTGCGCTTCCTCCACGTCATTGCCAAGTTCAATACGGTTTAGCTGGGTCATGATGCCGTTCATCATCTGCTGGTAGTATTCTGCCTTATATGCATCTGGATTGTCAAGTATCCCAAGTTCTACAAGTTTCGGGTCGGCAAGATAGTAAAGTGCAAACAGGTCGGCTCTCGCTTCTTCCAGTGTCGAACCGTTTTCTTTCAGTGCGTCCGGGTCTGTGCCGGGTGCAAGCTGGCCTGATGCGTGTCCGAGACATTCATGCAGGTCTGTATGGAGCATGTCGGTCTGATATAGATACTGGTCCATAAGTTTGCGTGTCGGCTCGTCAATCACGAATTCCTCACGGAATCCATTTCCCTTGCTTGCCTCGGCGTATGCCTCGGTGATATTCTCTATGGTCACTGATTTGCTTCCATGCGCTGCCCTGATCCAGTCGGCGTTGGGAAGATTGATGCCGATGGCCGTGGCCGGATATGCGTCTCCGGCAAGCATCACGGCGTTGATGGCCTTGGCTGAGACACCTTTCACGTGAGGCTTGCGATATTGTGGGTCGATCGGAGCGTTATCCTCAAACCACTGTGCATTGCTCGAGATGATGTTGGTGCGTTTTGTGCTTTCTCTGTTCTTGAAATTAACATAGCTTTCCCAGCTTCCTGTCATGCCGAGGGGGTCATTGTAGCTTTCGATGAATCCGTTCACGAAATCCACATCTGAATTGGTATCCTCAGCCCAGAGAATTGAATATTCGTCAAAGAGACGCAGGTCGCCGGTGATGTAGTAGTCTATCAGTTTGGTGATATATGCACGCTGTGCATCATTCTCTGCCACATTCTTTGCCTTGTCAAGCCAATAGATGATGTTGCGGATTGCCTCGCCGTAAAGGCCGTTGAGGTAATATTTCTCCTCCACTATCTTGCCATCCTTGTCTTTCACCACTTTGGCGTTAAGTCCGTATGAGATGGGGGTGGGGTCGTTGGGTTTCTTCTTTGAGGCATAGAAATCCTCCACTTCTTTCTGGGTCACACCTCCGTCATAGAGGTTTACGCTTGAATTGGACACTACATCTCCGGTGGCTGAGTCAAGGCTCACTTTCTTTGGCATGAATGTGGGGTCGAAGATATATTTCCTGATGACCTCCACAATTTCTCCCCGTTCGTTGTCATCCTTGGCTCCCACACAGTGCTTGCACAGTTTGCCCACCTGTTCGTCAAAGAAGGCCTCCGAAAACTCCGGCGTGAACTTGTCGTTGCTGTAGTGGTGGTGGGGACCATTGCCAAACCATACCTGCTTCATATATTTCTCAAACGCCTTCCAGTCGGCGGAATTTTTGTCGCCGTCATATTTCTGGTAGATCTTCTCCAGAATCCGGCGCAACTTCAGATTGTATTTGCCGTTCTGGTCCCAGATGATGTCACGCCCCCATTGGGCTGCCTCCGAAAGATAATAGAGCATTTCCTTCTGTTGAAGCGTAAGGTTGTCAAACCCCGGCACCTCGTAGCGAAGCACCTCAATGTCGGCGAAGTTATCCACCTTGTAGTTGAAATTCGGATTTTCCTTTGCCATTGTCGTCATTGTGCCGAGAAGCATGGCTCCTCCGGCCATAATTGTAGTTATTTTTCTCATTTTGTTATCATTGTCTCAATTCTCAATTCCCAATTCTCAATTATTCCACATACAGCACCAGCCCCTTCAGATATTCACCCTCCGGATGCGATATGTCGATAGGATGGTCTGCCGGCTGTGTCAGCTGATGCAATATTCTTACCTTCCTCCCCGATTTGGCAGCCGCACTGAACACTGCGAGGCGGAATGCTTCGCGTGTCACCACCTGCGAGCACGAGAAAGTGAAAAGCACACCTCCCGACTTTATCTTCTCAAATGCCTTTGAATTCAGTTTCCGGTATCCTATTAACCCGTTTTTGAGTGCCGACCGGTGTTTGGCAAATGCCGGCGGGTCAAGTATTATCAGGTCATACTCTTTGTCGGGCATGTCGTTTAGATATTTGAATGCATCCACAGCGAATGTCTTGTGGCGCGGGTCACCGGGAAAGTTGAGCTCTATGTTGGCGTCTGTCAATGCCGCTGCCTTGGCAGAGGAATCCACCGAAACCACACTCTCTGCCCCTCCTCGCATCGCATACACTGAGAATCCTCCCGTGTAGCAGAACATGTTCAGCACCTTGCGTCCTTTTGCAAATTTCTCAAGAAGCGCACGGTTTTCTCTCTGATCCACAAAGAATCCCGTCTTCTGTCCCCTTAGCCAGTCTATGTTGAATTGCAGCCCGTTTTCCGTAGCGATGTTGCCGTCATATCCTCCCACAAGATATTCATTCTCAGGGTCGAGGTTTGCCTTGTAGGGCAGCGTGGTCTCGCTCTTGTAATATACGTTGCGTATCCTTGCCTCGGGAATGGCTATTAGTGCCTCCGCTATGCGCCTTCTTTCAAAATGCATCCCCGGACTGTGCGCCTGGAGCACTGCTGTGTCGCCATAGATGTCTATGACAAGTCCCGGCAGAAAATCCCCTTCTCCATGCACAAGACGGAAGCAGTCATTGTCGGTTCTGATGAGTCCGAGGGTCTGGCGTAGCCTGAACGCAGCTTCAAGTCTCATGCGGAAGAATTCTTCCGGTAGTCGATCAACTCCGAATTCAAGTATTCTTACCGCAATTGAGCCTATCTGATAGTGTCCGATGCCTAAAACGGTCCCGTCAAAGCCTTTCACCACTGCAAGGTCTCCCTCTTCAAGTCCTTCCGGAAGCCTCGCTATGGCTCCCGAGAACACCCACGGATGATGTCTTAATATACTTTCCTCCTTCCCCTTTTTCAGTACTATCTCTTTCATAATGCTTAAGGTTTAATGTTTAAGGTTTAATTTATCGGTGTAAGACTTTTTCTAAGCCGGAGCAAACTCTCAGTCATATTAAACCTTAAACCTTAAACCTTAAACTGCAAATTTCTGTCATGCAGAAATTTGTATTATTTAAAGAAGAATCTCACTATATCCATACCGTTGGCATATACCAGCAGAAGTATCAGAAGCCCCATTCCAAACATTTGGGCTCTCTCCATGAATTTTTCTGATGGTTGCCTGCGGAATATCACTTCATAAAGCAAAAACAGCACGTGCCCGCCGTCGAGCGCCGGAATCGGCAGTATATTCATGAAGGCCAACGCCACCGACAGGAATGCCGCGATATTCCAGAATGCTATCCAGTCCCAGCTTTCGGGGAAGATACTTCCGATGGCTCCGAAGCCGCCTACTGATTTCGCTCCTTCTTTAGTGAATACCAACTTCATGCTCTTTGCATAGCTCGTCAGCCTGTCCACTCCCATCTCTATGCCTCTCGGAATGGAGGTAAACACATTGTAGTGCTTTTCCTGGGTCTTGAAAAAGGCCGACGGGTCAATCTCAAGTCCCACTCCCATCTTCGCACCATCGGATAGTTTCACCGGCAGTGTGAGTGTGTCTTTGTTGGCAGTGCCGCGTACTACCGATAGGTCTATCGTCTGCGCCGGATATTTTTCAAGCGTGGTGAGAAAATCGGTCAAGGCCGGGGTCTCTGTCCCGTTAATGGCAATCACTTCATCACCCTCCTTCACTCCGGCTTTGGCTGCTCCTTCTCCCGGCATGACTTGGGTGATGCGGGTAGGGATGCGGTAGGTGAAGAAATTGATGGTGGCCGTGTCGCTCTTCATCTCATTGTCAAGATTGAATATAAGCTTCTCCGGAATGTTTATCGTCACTTCCTTGCCATCGCGCAACACTTTCACCGTCTTTGCCTGAAGCATTTCCAATCGGTCGTCGCCAGGCAGCCCGTCAAGTGCTTTCCCGTCCGCCTCAAGTGGTATGTCGCCATTGTGGAATCCGGCCTTGCGGGCTTCTCCCGAATACTGCAGTCCCATGGTGGCGTCTTTCAGTGGAACATATCTCTCGCCCGTGGCAAACACTATCCCGGCATATATCAGTATTGCCAGCAGAAAATTGAAAAGCACTCCGGCTATCATCACAAGAAGGCGTTGCCACGCCGGCTTGCTTCTGAATTCCCATGGCTGGGCCGGTTGCTTCATCTGCTCTGTGTCCATCGACTCGTCTATCATGCCTGATATCTTGCAATATCCGCCAAGAGGAATCCAGCCGATGCCATATTCTGTCTCTCCCCAGAATGACTTTTTCTTGGGATTGCAGTTTTCATTCTCTGACTCATCAGATTTCGACAGGTTTTTCTGCTTCCCCAGTCCTCCTACATATTTTCCGGGTTTCCACTTGAAGAGTTCTTTCCATGGGTCGAAGAAAATATAGAACTTCTCCACCCGTATCCCGAATATTCGGGCAAACAGAAAATGACCGAACTCATGAATTATTATCAAAATCGCGAGCGCAAGCACAAGTTGCGCTGCCTTTATCCAAAATGTTTCCAAAATTTTATATGTTGGTTAATGTTACTCGTTATGCATAAGTTTGTTGGTGATTTTTTCAGCTGTCATCCTCGCCTCGGCATTTGTGGCTATCAGGGTGTCAAGGTCCGGCGTGTCGCTCCAGGGTGTCTCTTGCATGGTCTTCTCGGCAATCACTGGCATGTCGGTGAATCTGATTTTCCCCTCAAGGAAAGCCTGTACGGCTATCTCGTTGGCTGCATTCAGAATGCACGGCATGGTGCCACCCTTGGCAATTGCCTCAAAGGCAAATGAAAGAAGAGGAAATTTATCCATGTCCGGACGCTCGAATGTGAGGCTTGCATAATCTTCAAGTCGCATCGGGCGGACATCCGTCTCATATCTGCGCGGGTAGGAGAGTGCGTATGCTATGGGGGTGTGCATGTCCGGCACTCCGAGTTGCGCCTTAACGCTGCCATCGCGGTATTCCACCATGGAGTGCACTATCGATTGGGGATGCACCACCACTTCGATATTCTCAGGCTGGCAGTCGAAGAGCCATCTTGCCTCTATCATCTCAAACCCCTTGTTCATCATCGATGCGGAGTCAATCGTCACCTTCGCTCCCATGTCCCAGTTCGGATGCTTGAGAGCATCGGCCGGTGTCACGCCGCTGAGTTCTTCTTTCGTATATTTCCTGAATGGCCCGCCACTTGCGGTCAGGATTATCTTGCGCATCTCCTTGCGTGATTCTCCCACAAGACATTGGAAAATGGCTGAGTGTTCGCTATCCACCGGCACTATATCCACTCCATTCTCCCTGCAAAGCGTTGTTATCAGTTGCCCTGCCACCACAAGGGTCTCTTTGTTGGAAAGTGCTATTGTTTTCTTTGCTTTTATTGCTGAAATGGTTGGTATCAGACCGCTGTAGCCCACCATAGCTGTCACCACTGTGCCTATGCCGGGATGTGCCGCCGCGTCGGCAATGGCTTCTGCCCCGGAGGCAACTTCTATGCCGCTCCCTTTTAAAGCCTCACATAACTGTGGATAATACCTCTCTTCCCCAATCACCACAAGGTCAGGCCTGAATTTGAGAGCTTGTTTTGCCAGCAATTCCCATTGCCTCCGGGCCGTCAGCACTCCGGCACGGTATTTGTCGGGATATTTTGCTATTATGTCGAGTGTCTGGGTTCCTATGCTTCCTGTCGATCCTAACACTCCTATGCTTTTTATCGTGTCCATTTATTTCGATATGCTCTTTTTTATATTCTTAATACTCGGTGTTCAATACTTAATGTCTGATACCTATATACTTTGCAGGCTGTATTGGCGAACCGTCATACCACATTTCGAGAAAGAAAAACCCCGGACTCAGTGCCCCCCCCGATGCTCCGTGGGCTATCACTGCTCCTCCGTCAATGTGTGAGCCCGGTGCCACTGCCGGTGTCCCCAAATGTGAATAGCGTGTGGCAAACCCATTGTCGTGTTGCATCACTATGGATGCCCCCCCCTCCGGCGACATGTTTTGCACTGCAAGAACTCTGCCGTCGCTCAGCGCACACACCGGACTTCCCTTCGGGGTGATTATTCTCGCCTTGGGTGAGTTCTGTGATTGCTCAGATATCACGGCCCCGGTGGCTACGGGATATATGCGAAGCTGCTCGCCGGCAATCGGTGCCAGGACTGTGATGTTGTATTTCTCTCGCTCTTTTATCTCATTGATAAACTCTCGCTCTCTCGGTGATGCCGGAAGCAGCGAGTCCGGTGGCAATTCATTGGGGGTGGCCGTTTTCTGCATGCTGTCGGTCTGCACCCTGTCTGTATCCAATACTGTGAATATATTGTTGATGTAGTGGCTGTTGATGCTATATGCATCTCTGATTGAGTCCAGACGTAGCAACCCTCTTTCTGCCGCCGAACGCTCATCTTGTTTCAGGTATCCGGGCAGAAGCGTCCGGAGTGGCGTGGCCATGATCAGAAGCGTTGACACGAGGATAAATATCAGAATGCCGACTATCCCAATGATCCAAAGCACGTAGGGACGCACACTGACCGAGACTACCTGTCTCAGTCGCGACTCGTCCTCTATCGATATGCGATACTTTTTTAGTGCTTTCATCTTGCAAATTTAGCAAAAATTCCTCAATTTGTCAAATTTTGAGCGCACTATGACTTAAAAAGAAAACCGCGTCTGTCAAGACGCGGCTGATTGGCCTGTTTTTGATTGTGGAGCCACTAGTGGGACTCGAACCCACGACCTTCTCGTTACGAATGAGATACTCTACCAACTAAGCTATAGTGGCTGATGTTTGTGAATGCAAAATTAATAATTTTATTCGAATTGGACAAAATTTATTTGAAAAAAGCATCAAAAAAAGCTTCAGACCTCACCGGCCGAAGCTTTTTCCCTAATTGTTTATTATAATGTCACTAATTTAATCACCGAAATCATCGGTTTTCCTCCTGTGTAAGGGGCTTCAAGCCCCTTAAGACAGCACTGATTTAGCGATATTATTGTTTATCACTTCTTATTCCTTACTTAGATAACCCCCTGTGCCATCATGGCATCTGCCACTTTCAGGAAGCCGGCGATGTTAGCGCCTTTCATGTAGTTGATATAGCCGTCGGGCTGCATGCCGTGTTCCACACATGCACTGTGGATGTCGCTCATCATGGTGTGAAGACGCTGGTCAACTTCCTCTGCACTCCACTGGAGGTGCTCTGCGTCCTGGCTCATTTCAAGACCCGATACGCCTACGCCACCAGCATTGACTGCCTTGCCGGGACAATATACTGTCTTGTTGGCAATGAATGCATCAATTGCTTCAGGGGTACAGCCCATGTTGGAAACTTCTGCGCAAAGTTGCACTCCGTTGGCGATAAGCATCTTGGCATCCTCTCCGTTGAGCTCGTTCTGGGTTGCGCATGGAAGCGCGATATCCACTTTCTGCTCCCATGGCTTCTTGCCTGCATAGAATGTTGAGCCGGGGAATTGCTCTGCGTATGGTGCCACCACATCGTTGCCTGTAGCACGAAGCTCCAGCATGTATTCGATTTTCTCATCGTTAAGGCCTTCCGGATCATAGATATAGCCGTCGGGACCTGACAGCGTAACTACTTTCGCCCCTAAAGATGTGGCTTTCTTTGCTGCGCCCCATGCCACGTTGCCAAATCCGGAGATTGCCACTGTCTTGCCGGCAAGTTCCTGATTCCATACTTTCTTCAGCACGTTCTGGACGAAATAGATGGCTCCGTAGCCTGTTGCCTCCGGACGAAGACGGCTCCCTCCGAAGCTCAGTCCCTTCCCTGTGAATGTGCCGGTGTTCTCGCGTGCGAGCTTCTTGTACATGCCATACATATAGCCTACTTCCCGTCCGCCTACGCCTATGTCACCTGCCGGTACGTCCCGGTCCGGCCCAAGGTTTTGCCACAGTTCCATCACGAAGGCCTGGCAGAATCGCATGATCTCTGCATCGCTCTTGCCTCGGGGGGAGAAATCTGATCCGCCCTTGCCGCCTCCCATCGGGAGTGTGGTCAGCGCGTTTTTGAATGTCTGCTCAAATCCAAGGAACTTAAGGATGGAGAGGTTTACACTTGCATGGAATCGGATACCTCCCTTGTATGGGCCGATGGCGTTGTTAAACTGAACGCGGTAGCCTATGTTGTTCTGTACTTCTCCCTTGTCGTCAACCCAAGTCACACGGAAGGTGAAGATGCGGTCTGGCTCTACCATACGCTCTATGATGCGCGCTTTCTCATATTCGGGATGCTGGTTATAGACCTCCTCTACTGATAGAAGCACTTCCTTCACTGCCTGAAGAAATTCATTCTCGCCGGGATGCTTGGCCTCAAGGTTGGCCATGATTTCATTAATATTCATACTTCTTCGTTTTGATTTGAAAGCACCTTGGATTTATCCTCCTTATGCCTCCAAATGATTTTGGGGTATTAGATAATTCGAATTTTATTAGGTCGAAAACGACTTGTGTCTGTTTTCTGTTGCAAATATATATCATTTCCCCCGTTCCTCCAAAGAAATTCATGAATATTTTTGGAATATTTCCACAAAACCACCCCTTTTATGTTGTAAAACATATAGCGGCCCTTGAATTGTTGATTTCAAGGGCCGCTATGGTTATTTGTTTTTATCAAGTGTTATCAAATTTTTTTAAACTTCATCAAGCTGTTCTCATCATTTATTGACGAATATCACGATTCGGTTCCAGTCGTTGTTTGCAGGATAGGGTTGGGTTGCGCTGCCTTCTGCCTGAATTGAGATTCGGTTGGATGGAATGCCGTATTTCTTGGTCAGTGCATCTGCTACTGCCTGTGCACGTCTCTGCGACAATGCTTGGTTGTATTCGGCTGTGCCGGTATCCTTGTCGGCGTAGCCGGCTACCGTGATGTCCACACTTGGATTGTCTTTCAGATACTGGGCCATGTTATATACGTTCACTTCCTCTTCCGGTGCTATCACGCTGGAGTTAATTTTGAAGCGTACTGTCGCCATGAGCGGCTGATCCGGTCCTTCCACTATCACTTCCTGTGTGTTGGTGACTTGCTGCGGTGCCTCAAGTGCGGCTGCAAGTGCCTGGTTGGCCTCAAGAAGCTCTGCGCGTAGATTGTTGACCTGTCCGTTGAGGGCTGCTATCTGTGATGCGCTTACACATTCATTGTAGGTGTTCCATTTGCGTCCGCCGATATTGAAGTTGAAACCTCCGATTGCCGACACTTTCGCATCCACTGCCTGACCGTAGGCGCACCCGTTCCAGTTGTCGCCATAGAATGCGGCTCGTGCCTCTGCAAAGAAATCTACATAGTCGCATAGACGAAGACGGAATTGGATACCTGCTGATACCGGTAGTGTCCATGATTTTGTCCATGGTTCATTCTTCCTGTTGAGAATATTGGTGGCTGCCGGCGCTCCTCCTTCTGCTCCCTTGATGTTCCACATGAAGTCGCCGCCAAGGCCTACAAATGGGATTACACTGAACGGGCGTTTCGGATTTACTCCTCCGAGGGAGTTGCACATATCCCACATAAATTCAAGGTTGAGGTTGACATGGTTCGCCTTTGTCCATCCGTCGCGTGTCCGTGCCGCTGTCGGGTTGTCCCAATGCAGTACTCCGCCCAATGCGTTGATGCGGAAGCCAATGTAGGGAGTAAACCATCTTCCGACTGCAAAATTGTATTCTGCCGTCATCATGTGTTTATCCACTACCTTGTCGCCATTGGCATGTCCGTAGCCTCTCTCCACGAAGGGTTGCGTAACTCCTGCGCCTATCTGGATAAACCAGTTGTCGCGCCAGCTTGAATAGTAGCGATTGGTATTGTCGCAATTGAATTCTGTGATCGTTGCTGCCTCTTCTGCGACTACAACGTCCTGTGCGTTGGCTGCTGCCGGAAGCAGGAATGCTCCTGCACAAAGAGCCGGGAATAGCGAATAAATGCGTGTTTTCATAGTGGTCATGTTTTTTAGATTAAGATTTGTCTTTAATGATTTTTAAAGATTGTTTTGACTATAAAACACATCATCTCCTTATTGGTTCAAAATTTGGTGAAGTTTATTAAAAATGTATTAAAAAGTATGCCGGCGAATCCTTCCGCCGGCATCTTTAAGTAATTGTAAAAATAAGTTGGTAAAAAGGTTACTTCAGTCTGCTTTGAAAGCGTGTGAAGGCCAAGGACCAAATCCGATTCAAACCTATTTCAGCAAAAAATGATCCCCCGTCTCCTTGACTATATTCTCATAGTATTTCTTGTCATAGCCCGGCCAGTTGGGCGATGCCGGAAGCCCGTAGTCGTTGCGCTTGAAACTTCCGTCCTCATTCTGCTTCTTCACATTGCCGTCCAAGAACTTCACAAGCAGAAATTCTGCAAGGTTGCGGTAGCTGTCTGTTGCCTCTTTGGCTATTGCTGCGGCTTGCTCGTTGACAACTGTGGCGAGTTCACCCTTAAACCCGGCTTCTGCCAATGGCGCAAGAAGTGCGTCGCTTTCTGAGCGCGATGCCCGGTATTTGTCTTCAAGACTATTCTGAACCTTGCGGATATCCGGTATCATCAGGTCATAGCGGTTGTAGGCCTGGTTGGCCACCCAGTTGTTCATCCAGAAGTTGGAGTTCATGTCGAAGTTGTAGAGGTCGCCAACGGTGAATTGCTCCGGAACCTCTGTAAGGCTGCAATAGAGTGGCATATACACGCACGTGTTGGTGTCGTCTGTGCCAAACCAGAAGAGTCCCCCTACAGGATCGGGCAACCAGTCACGGCACTGGGCCACAAAACTCCACCCGGTCTGCTGTGTGGCTGTAGCCCTTTCCATGCAATACTTCTTGCCATCCACTTCATATTCCATCGGCCTCCATCTGTATGGCACATGGTTCGGTCCCGCCCCTATGTCCTGTGTCATGTCAAGAGGTGTCCCCTCGAAATGGTCGCGCATGCTGAGCATCATGTCCTCAAGCGACACTTTCTTTTCCGGCACCACGTATAGCGGCATCGGGTCGTCGCTTTTGCTCACCACCCAATCGTAATATTTGTCCATCGATGGTGCAAATCGTCGCATGTAGGCCCATGCGCGTCCGTCGCATCCTCTGCGCGTGCCGGCATCATGCACACAGTATGCATCGGCAAATGAGAAATCGCTGTCTTTCCCGCTGAAATAGCCTCGTTTGCGCGCAAACTCTATCATGTCTTTGGAATAAAGCACATTTTTCTTGTCTTTCAGATCCACTTGGCGGATTCTTGGCTCGTTGGCATGTGCACATATTGCATCATCGGGTATTCTCACCGCAATCCATACTGCTCCCTTCTCGGCTCCTTTCCCTATCATATCCATCACCCAAACCTCATTCTTGTCGGCTATCGTGAAAGACTCTCCCTCGGATGCGTAACCATATTCTGCCACAATGCTCGTCATGACATCCACTGCCTCTGAGGCGCTCTTGGAGCGTTCAAGTGCTATCTGAATCAGTGATCCGTAATCTATTATGGCATTCCCTGTGGTATCCATAAGTTCCTCATGTCCTCCCCATGTGGTCTCTCCGATGGCTACCTGAAATTCATTCATGTTGCCTACCACATTGTAGGTCTCCCTTGGCTGGGGTATCTCTCCGAGAGGCTTGCCGGTGTCCCACTCCACCACCTTGCGCATCGCGCCCTCTTTGTGCACTGCTGCCGGAGTATGCGACAGGTCTCCATATAAGGTGTGTGAATCGGCGGCGTATGTGATTAAAACGCTGCCATCGGTTGTGGCTTTCTTTCCGGCTATGAAATTCGTGCAGCCCAGCGCCGACACTGCGCCTGCCCCCAATGCCGCTAAAATTGCTATTTCTCTTCTCATCTTATCATCGTTATTGTTGTTTTGTCATTATCTTTATCCCTGTGTTCTGATATGCGTATGCTATCTTGACGCTCAGAGTCCTCGTCGAAGCATTGTAGGTATAGTCATTGCTCGCTTTCCCATTGATATCCACGCTTTTTGGTCGCGCTATGTTGATTATCTCAAGTGTGATCATCCTCACTGTGGGCATGTCCTCATAGCTCCCTGCCGAACTGATTTCCACTGTAACCACATTCCCCTCTTTCTCTCCGCCGAAGGTGGTCAGTTGATATTCGTTCTCTTCAAGCGATGTGGTCGATTTTCTGTCATCATCAAACATCACATACTCCGTCCATTCCTTTGCCGGAAAATATTTCACTGTCAGTTGCGCCGGGTCATACTCGGCTGTGTTGTCCATTTTCTGCATTGCCTGCGGTATGAAACTGCCGGCCCTGACAAACATTGGCAGCATGGCGAGTGGTGCCTGCACTGTGGCGGTGCTTCCGCCTTTGTAGCTCTTAAGCGGATTATTCCAGTCTATCCATTCTCCGGCCGGAAACTCCACTCTGCGTGTCCTTGCGCCTTTGGTCATCACCGGTGCCACCAGCACATTGTCGCCCCAGAGATATTCGTCGCTTATATGGGCATATTTTTCATCCTCGTTGTCGCCATGAAAGTTCACCTGGCGCATTAGGGGATAACCCTTTGTGGCGTTCTCGTAGGCGAGGGTGTAGTTGTATGGCAGCCACTGGTATCTGGTGTTGATGAATTTCTTTATGATGCTTTCTTGCTTGGGATAGTGGTAGGGCTCGGGCTTGTCTTGCGCATGGGTACGGAGCACCGGTGAGAATGTCCCTGCCTGAATCCACCTTACATATAGCTCGGGATCGTAGGGATGCTTTTCATCAATGGCAAATCCTCCCACGTCGTTGCTCATATACCCTAATCCGGATAGTCCGCTGCTGAGCATCAGTTTGTTCTGTGCCTGAAGACCTTCCCATGAGCGGGCCACGTCGGATGTCCATGGAAACACTCCATACTGCTGCAATCCGGTGGTCCCTCCTCGCATCATAAGCATCGGACGCATGTCCGGGAAATCTCGTCGCAGTCCGTCGTAGATCATTTTGCTCCATTCGTTGCCGTAATAATTGTGGTATTCCTCGGCTGTCTCTCCGTTGGCGTGCACTATCTCCACCGGATGAACCTCAGGCTCTCCAAGGTCGCCCCACCAACCCGAAAAACCTTCAGCGGTGAGTGGCAAAAGCCTGTTCCACATCCAGTCACGTGTCCCGGGGTTGGCGATGTCAAACATTCCGGCTTCTCCCACCCATGTCGTCACATCCTTGGTCTTACCGTTTGCATCTTTTGTAAGCAATCCCTTGCTGTTAAGTGTATTGTAGTTGTCGATGGCTCCGATTTTGTTTATATATGGCTGGTGGATGGGTACTACATGTATCCCATTGGATTTCATGTAGTCAAGCATCTTTTTGTGGTCTGGCCATTGCTTCTTGTCCCATTCAAGGCGACCCATGTCGGTCTCCACTCCATACCAGTAGAGGTCGAGCACCATGCCATCCACAGGATAGCCGCGTTGCTTCAGCGAGTCTATGGCTCCGTAAGCCTCTTTCTCATTATGATATCCATATTTTGATGTTATGTATCCTAAGGTCCAGAATGGCGGCAACGGTTGTTTTCCGGTAAGTCCCATGAAATTTTCTGTCGCTCCGGCAAGTGTCCCGTCTCCGTTTATGAAATAGTAACTCAATGGTTTTGTGGATATGGTTCGATAGGTAATGGTGTCTTTACCCATTGTCAGCTTGGCTTTGGCATAGTCGTCCATGAGAATTCCATAGCCATTGTCGCTCACGAAGTATGGAATGTTTATGTTTGCTTGGCTCAGTCGCTCGTCGCCCTCTCCGTATCCGTAGTTGGCTCGGTTGTAAAGCAACATTTCGCTCCCGTTGAGCGTCATGCTGTGTCCCTTTTCTCCCCCGCCGTAGAAGTTGTCTCCCTTTGGAGTGAGGAAAGTGGCCGTCTGTTCATCTCCGTCTCTCTCGATGCCATTGGCCTCCATTATCAATGGCTCATTCGATGAATTCAGGAAAGTGATTTTCCCCGAGTTTTTATCAATCACCACTTTCGTCGTGGGAGATTGGATTATGTACTCTTCTCCGCTTGCCCATGAATGAGTGTCGCTCATGCCGGGAGCCGTAGTGGGAAGAATTTTTTTGGGAGTTGAGGATGTCTCTGTGTTTTCCACAATATAAAAAATGTCGTTGCTGTAGGGAATCACCTCTATGGTCCCCTTTTTGGTAGTGACAACATATTTTTTATTGTCGGGTGTTCCCGTAAAAGCGGCAACAGCGGCTCCGGTCGTGACCGCAGCCGCTATCATCATACATGTTATTATTCTCTTCATCTTTGATATTCAATGAAATTCATAGTCCCTTGCAAATCCTGAATCAATTCCTAATTCCTAATTCCTCTTTCCTAATTCTAATGTCACTAAATAAATCACCGAAATCATCGGTTTTCCTCCTGTGTAAGGGGCTTCAAGCCCCTTAAGACAACGCTAATTTAGCGACATTATTCCTAATTCCTCTTTCCTAATTCCTAATTCAAAGAATCATAGCTCTATGTCCCCATCCACTATCACATGCCAGGGCAGACCGTTCTTGGCAAGTGTCTCAAGGAATGGATCAGGATCGAATTCTTCCACATTGTGCACTCCGGGCTTAACCCACTTGCCGGTAAGGAACATCATCGCGCCAACCATGGCCGGGACTCCGGTGGTGTAGCTTACTGCCTGTGCTCCGGTCTCCTTGTATGCCTCCTGGTGCGAGCAGTTGTTGTAGATGTAATATGTCGATTCCTTGCCTTCTTTGTCTATACCTCGGATGCGGCATCCGATTGAGGTCTCTCCTGTATAGTTCTCTCCAAGCGATCCGGGGTCTGGCAACACTGCCTTAAGGAATTGGATTGGAATGATTTCCTGACCGTTGTACATCACCGGGTCTATTCTTGCCATACCTATGTCCTGTATCACTCGCAGATGTGTCAGATATTCCTGTCCGAATGTCATCCAGAAACGCGCACGCTTGATGGTCGGGAAATTCTGCACGAGGCTTTCAAGCTCCTCATGATAGAGCAGATAACTCTCGCGTTCGCCGATGTTGGGGTAGGTGAGGGGCTTGTGAATCTCAAGGTTCTCTGTCTCCACCCATTTGCCGTCTTCCCAGTATTTCCCTTTCTGTGTGATCTCGCGGATGTTGATTTCCGGGTTGAAGTTGGTGGCGAAGGCCTTGCCGTGGTTGCCGGCGTTGCAATCCACTATGTCAAGATATTGCATCTCCTTGAAGTGATGCTTCGCTGCGTATGCCACAAACACAGCGCTCACTCCGGGGTCGAATCCGCAACCCAAGATTGCCGTCAGTCCGGCTTCCTCAAAACGCTTGCGGTAGGCCCATTGCCAGCTGTATTCGAAATGCGCCTCTTCCTTAGGCTCATAGTTGGCCGTGTCAAGATAGTTCACTCCGCATTTCAGACAAGCCTCCATTATGGTCAGGTCCTGATAGGGGAGTGCCACGTTGATGCAGATGTCTGGCTTGTGGCGGTTGAAAAGCTCCACTATCTGGTCCACCTCATCGGCATCCACACTGTCGGTCGTGATGTTCTTCGCTCCGATCTTGGCTGCGAGGGCGTCGCATTTCGATTTGGTGCGGGAGGCTATCACTATCTCATTGAATACCTCTGGATGCTGTGCGCATTTGTGCGCTACTACTGAGCCGACGCCTCCGGCGCCAATGATTACAACTTTTCCCATTCTTTATTTTATTTCGTTTTTATTTGCAAAGTTAATAAATTTCGCGAATAATTCAAAATTCAAAATTCAGCATTCAAAATTCAAAATTCAAAATTCAAAATTCAAAATTATTCATCTGCTGACCACAATCAGTGGCTGTTCCGGTGTCATCCCGATATATCTGAATCCGGGATTCGCCTTGTTGAATGCATCAAGCACATATTTCAGCGAGTCTGCCGTCGTCGCGCTTCCGGCAATTATGAAATGCCGCTCTTTTCCGTCGGTGGCTATTACGGGCTTCAGATTACCCTTCTTTATGTCCTTCAGCATTGATGTGGAGTTGGTGTTCATCTTGAACATCGCCACTGCAAGCCGGTAGGGGCCGGCCTGTGGCCATGGCTGTCCATTCTCCGGCTTCAGATAGAAATGCTGAAGTTGGAGCGTGTCTTTTCCGAGTACCACCCAGTTTGTGGAGTTCTCATTCAGCAACTTATGTCCTCCGGTCAGCAGTTCTGCATCCGGATCCACATACTCCCGCTTAGCCTTTGCTGCATCATACGCCTGCTTGTAGCCCTTCTCCGTCGGCTTGCACCCCACTGTCACAGCCAATAGCAAAATCCCAATTATAAAATTAATTCTCATCCTCAATTCTCAATTCTCAATTCTCAATTCATACACCCCTGTACTCCTCGCTGGTATATTAAGTGTCTTCTCCCCGTCGCGAAGTATTCTTGATTCTCCTGTGAGAATATTTGTGTAGGTAGCGCCCGTAGGTATTATCTCTGCATATCGGCTCATGTCCAGGTCCAGATCCTCATCCTTGCCGTTGAGTATCACGATCACTTCCTCCGGCCCGAACTTGCGGCGGTAGAGATACACTCCATTCGTCGGCATGAAATGCTTCATGTCTCCTTTTCCTATGGCATTGGAGTTTTTCCTCCATTTGTTGATGGTAGAAATGAAATCGTATGCTTCATTTTGAAGCTCGCTTCTTCCGGCTGCTGTAAATTGGTTCTCCTTGTCTCCCTTGAATCCTCCCGGCATGTCGCGCCTTACATATCCGTCTGATTTCTCTTTGCTGCCGTTCATAAGCAGCTCTGTGCCGTAATATAGTTGTGGTATTCCGGGCACTGTAAGAAGCATCGCCACTGCCTGCTTCCAGGCATCAAGATTTTCCGGCATGTCAAGTATAAAACGGTCGGTGTCGTGATTATCCAAGAATCTCAACACGTTCATCGGGTTGGCATACACATAGTCAAGCGCAAAATGGTCATACACCTCATTTATACCGTTCCATGCCTGCGAATCCACCTTGAAAGGCTTGAGGTCGGCGCATAATATGCTTAGTGGAAAGTCCATCACCACCGGTAGCCTGGTATCCACTCCCTTGGCTGCTGCTATGGCTGATCCGGTCTGCCAGAACTGCTCGCCGGCCGGACTCCCATACCAGCATTCTCCCACAATGTTGAAATCGGGATACTCTGCCATCACTGCATCTATCCATTTCCCCATTTCCTTCATGTCAGCGTAGGGATATGTGTCCATGCGTATGCCATCGATTTGGGCATCCTCTATCCAGAAAATTGAGTTCTGGATCAAATATTTCATCAAGTGCCCGTTCTTTTGGTTTAGGTCGGGCATTTCTTCTACAAACCATCCGTTCACTGTCAAATCCTTGTCATATTCCGAGGCGTATGGGTCGGTGATAGTGCTCAGGCGGTAGTTGGTCTGCCGGTAGTCGCCCTGATGATTAAACCAGTTGCTTGCCGGTGGGTCAAGTGCCCATGGATGATGGCTGCCTGAATGGTTGAATATCATGTCCATCACCATTTTGATGTCTTTATTATGGAGCGTGTCGATGAGTTCTGCGTATTCTTCGTTGGTGCCGAAACGTGGATCCACCCTGTAGTAGTCAGTGGTGGCATAGCCATGATAACTGCCTCTTGGCATGTCATTTTCAAGCACGGGATTCAGCCATACTGCGGTCACTCCAAGCGAGTCAATATAGTCAATGTGGTCGGCTATTCCCTTCAGGTCTCCGCCATGGCGGGCATTGGGATTCTTCCGGTCTGCTTCCGATTGATTCTTCAGGTTCTTCTCGCCCGGATGTTTCTTGCCTCCCGATGCAAACCGGTCGGGCATCACCATATATAGTACATCCGCTGCTGAGAATCCCTGTGCCCCACGCATCTCTCGTCTCGGTTTCAACTCGAAATCGCGTGTCAGGGTTTTTCCATCTGCTCTCCATTGCAGTTTCATCACTCCCGGCTTGGCTTCCAGCGTTATGTCGAGATATACATACTGCCAGTTGTCGCTTCCGTCAAGTCTTGCCACTGAATCCACCCTCACGCCGGGATATTCCACCGAAAACTCTGCATTTTTGATGTCGTTGCCGTGTATCTGCAATTGAAGCGTGGTGTCATGCATCCCCACCCACCAATATGGAGGGTCTATCTTATCTACAGAAATGGCTGCCACGGCCTCCCCGGCCATGGCAGCGCATATCGTCAATGTTTTCAACTTTTTCATCCTTTTCAATGCTTTCATCGTTATCATCGTTTTCGTTGTTTTCATTGATTTCAATGTCCCGTTTTAGATTTTAATTGTCTCTCAATCTTGATTCTATAGTACACGCACAAAGTAATTGTGCATTTTTGTTTGCCGAAGCAAATTCCGCATCCATC
The DNA here is from genome assembly GCA_023667055.1 of Muribaculum sp. GTDB lineage: Bacteria > Bacteroidota > Bacteroidia > Bacteroidales > Muribaculaceae > Lepagella. The sequence continues at coordinate 457,269 of JAMPAV010000001.1, forward strand.
GGCTTCCATCCGAGATTTCGCAGAGCGAA
>JAMPAV010000001.1:457397-480600 GCA_023667055.1 Muribaculum sp.
TTCACCCTATTAACAATCAAGTCTCGTGTCTTTCTTATATATCTTTGTGTAATAGCGCCTTGCCCACCATTCTCTTTGTTAACACAATTTCATCTCAAATGAGCCTAAGTCAAACTACTATATTGAGATTCAGCTCAATGTAAAATTGTCATGTACTATGACTTATTACACAAATTTTTCCCATCTTTTTGACGAAATTCTTCTTCTGACAAGCCGGCTGCTATTGACATGATGACAGCGTTGTTCATCGGCGTGGAAACAATTGAAGGATAAGTTTTGTTCGTATTATAAGTGAGTGTCGCTAAATCAATGGAGTTGGAATCCCCTTGACAAAGGGGAAAACCGATGATTTAAGTTTGAAGATGGAGAAAATAAGAATTACATATTATCAGTCGCCTGTGGGGGAGATGAAGTTGGGTTCTTATGGAGATGGAATTTGCCTCTGTGATTGGGTGGCAAACAGAAGGCGAGAGGCTATCGACAGGCGGATTTGCAGCCATTTGAATTCTGCCTTTCAGGATGGTTCAAGTGACGCTACTGATGAAGCCAAGCGACAACTTGATGAGTATTTTGCCGGAAAACGAAGGGATTTCGCTATGCCCTTATTTATGACTGGCACGGAGTTTCAATGCAGAGTATGGAGGGAATTAATGAAAATACCCTACGGCGTCACTTTATCTTATGGTGGGTTGGCTCTAAGGATTCAAAATCCAAATGCTGTCAGAGCGGTGGCATCTGCCATTGCAACCAATCCTATTTCTTTATTTGTGCCGTGTCATCGTGTGATTGGGAGCAATAATAATCTTACCGGTTATGCCGGAGGCTTGGATGCGAAACGAAAGCTTCTTGATCTTGAAGGGTCTAAAGCCGGTCGGCTTTCACCACCTCCTTTCTAAATTTTCGTAAATCATATCTTATTTTTCTATTTCTTCCTGCTGTCGCGGAATTTATTCCAATCCCTCTTGTGCTTTTTACCAGCCATGGCATCGCTTATACCCAGGATATTCTTCAGATAGCGGATTGCGCCCTGTCCCCAGTTTCTTTTACGCTCCATGCGTATCATATTGCGGTCGATGAAGCCATCCAGTCTCACTGCCTCTTGGTCGATATGCTCCACTCTGTCGATAAGCGCCAGTGTTTCCCGTGAAAGTTCCGGAGCATCGGCCGACCTTATCACCTGCAAATCTTCCGTGTCATACTTGCCTCCACCCCATTTTTTCGCTTCCTTCTCAGTGATATACTCCATATCAAGCACATACAATTCCCCATCAGTAGTGGCGAAAAATTCTTCCTCCTTGCGGTTGAATCTAAACATATCATGGCCTCTGCCTCTGGCATCAACCCTATAAACAAATTTTTTCAAATCAGTCTGTTTGAGAGTGTTTCCGAGCACATTGTCATAAACAAGTTTTATCTTGAAATCCTCAAACTCGAGATTCCCATCTCTGAAAAAGGCACCAAGGTTTGGAGTCCACCGTCTTCCCATTGTATCAGCGAGTACATTGATCTCCACGTTGACAAGGTCTTTTTTGCGGCCGTAAATTTCCACAGGACTATATTTTCCGAAGACGGTGTCATTCGCTGCAAGATTTTTAACAATCTGTTCCGGCAACTTTGTATTTGGAGGAAGTCCCATCCAGTCTGACCATGAGAAATGATGATGCGATGTGGCGCTCACGCTGTCCAGCCCCTCCGCATTTGTAAAGCGATAGTAAGACTCCGACTTTATCACCCTTGGTATGCGCCATCCCTTATAATGCGTCTTGAAACTGCCCGGAATCATGAAATCCACAAGTTTTTCCCTGAACAGCGACACCGTATCGGAATAAGTAGATAGCATGGAATATTCCCTGACGTAGGCAAGCACATGAAGCATGTTTCGTCTCGGCGACTCCACCATCACCTCCGGCAGTTCGGTCACCTTCTCACGCGCTTCCGCTGCCATCAATGGCAGCAGAAACATAAGTATTAATATTTCACCAATTTTCTTCATGCTGTAAGCCTCTCATGGACAGTGATATTTGTTGCTGTGTTACGCAAACATTGCGGAGGTTTTGTCTTGTTTCAAATTCTTACTCCCACGCCAAGCATAAGATTCTGGGGATGTTTGAAATTGCCAAGCCTGTATCCGACGTTAAGGAATACGTTTTTTGTCAGAAACGTCTTAAGGGTCAATGATTGATAGAACCTTTTGTCGCCCTTTGGATTGATGATGTCATAACCCAATCCGGCATTTACCGAAAATATCGGCATCGTTAATTCCGCATGAGCCGACAGACCGAGACTTATCTGTTTGCCAAACGGCGGACGATAGAATTTTATGTTGTCGTCGTATGATCCGCTTACCCAATATGGCTCCAGCCCTGCACTCTCATCCCATTGCAAGTCAAGTGCCGGTCCAACTGCCACATAACGGTTCAGGCTTCTCATTGGTGAAAATTGCAAGCCTGCCACCCCAAATTTACCGGGACACAATTGTGGCATGGCCGGATCGCCTATACTAACCACACGTTTTCGCCAGGAGCCGTATGCAATAATGTCGTAAAGCCATCTGCCCCTGTCCGCTTCTTGCGCAAGACCGGAAGGGGTGATTTCGCTATTGCTGTCTGGATTCAAAATATAAGAAACTCCGATGGAGGCACCGATGGAGTTGACTCCGGCATTGGGCCATGATGTATTCCCATTTGAAAAATGCTGTCCCTCTATTCCGAAAGTCAAATCCCAGCGTTCGGTAAGCGAATAATGAAACTTTAGTCCGAGTGCCATCATCGCAGTGACAGGTGTACTTACGGCTGCATTGTTATCAGCGGTTTGCGAATCATAATGTTTCCATCCAAACGCTGCTCCGAATTTCCACTCATAACCCAGCCACAACTTTCTGGATAGATGCACTATAGGCGCTCCCTGAAAGACGTATGCAATCACCGGAGTTCCAAGCAATTCATTGGCAAAGAAAGATTCCACACCGAGTCCCACGCCCTGATAAACGTCGTTGTACAACATTCCCTCAGCCGTATCTGACGCAAAACGGAAGCCTGCCCTTACCGAACCTGACATATTGCCACCAATTCTTTTCCCGGAATAATTCTCACCCCGGAGAAAGCCATTTGTCCCCGGCACAAATGCCGGAGATGCCTCCGCACCGATTTGCCATTCCGGCCGACGAGAGAACCACGATGGAAGGCTATCTTCTGCAAAAACATCAGAAGACATTAACGACATACCCACAATCAAAGATATGAGTATCTGAATAGTTGAGTTATCTGATTTCATTAATTTCAATGTCAAACTTATATGGATACAAGGACTTCATCACAAACGGAGTTGTCAACTCACTGCCCGTTACCGGTTTCCTGAAGACTATTTTCCCACTGACCTCAGCCTTGGTATATAACAGAGTGGTTGCAATCTCCGATTTCGAATTTGCGGGAACCGTCACATTAACCTTTGTCAGATAGTTTTCGGGCGACCATTTCCGGGATTCGCCAAGCCTTACACTTTTATCTTTGAAAGACCATTCACTTCCGGAATAGTTCAGCACCGGCATCACTACCGGTAAATAATAAGCCCACGACTCAACATCGCCAATCCAAAGAGTTTTATAAGACCCTAAAAATGGCATGATCTCTAAAGTTTGGTCAATGGGGCCGTCGTTTGTGAATGTTGCCTTTTTCACATTTTTGTCTGCATTGTCATCAACTTCAACATCACCGTCATAAACAGTATCCACATATTGCAATGGTTCTCCCTTAAGGATTGATACATGTATGAATCTGACATTATACGTGTATTCAAGTCTTATGGACAGACTGGTATAGCTGTCATTACAACGTTCAAGACTATATACAGTCAACTCATTACCATCCTTAATAACCTCGAAATATGACAGTGTAAAATCACCCACAATTTTTGCAAGTTCACTTGCCGGGCTGTCGCTGGAAATTTCATTACCTGCCCTATCGTAATATCTGTATGGATCCTTCCCTCCATAACGATCAATCGAGACTCTCAACAGGTTCTTGGTTGGAATTTTGAAAGTCACCTTTCCTCCATCGCCTTCTATCACAGCTTCCTGTGTTTCAGGATTTTCCCAGCCAACATTCTCCACAAAAATATCGCCATTGCATGATGTCAACATACCGAATGTCAGCACTACACACAAAAGAAAAGTAAAACAAGAAAATAGTTTGTTCATCATAATTGCGACTAATTGTTTCCTCAAACGTTGTTCACTTTGCAAATTTACAAAATATTTCTAATAATTCCATCAACAAATGTTGAATTTCTTCTCAACTATAAAATTTGTCATGACCCAGTGCCGAAACGTAACGTGTCAATATTAGTGTCATTCTTTGGTTTGAAACCGCTGAAACGCCAGATGAAGTGCTGAGTGTCAAATAATACAGCTCGTTTGCTATATTCCACTTGCAAAATCCATCGAAAATAACTACCTTTGCATCTGAGTCAAATATCTATACTTTTAACAAAGCAAATTATGCAATCCAGATCTGACTTATATGGCTATGAGCCTGACAATCTGTTGACTTCACCTTCAGAGGTGCAAGCCAGACTCAATGCGATATTGGGTGACAAGGTGCTCCGGTTTAATCCCTACTCGGTGGATGACAAGACATTGCTTGCATGCGTTGAAAGAGCAGTATGGCTGCCATGGCCATCGCTGACTCAGATGGTCACATTTCATTTCCACGATATTCGCACTATAGATTGGAGGATTCCATACCAAGCCATATTTTTCCACATTGGCAACGACTCTCATGAACAACATCTTTCCTTAAATTCCCTCACAAATAGATTCACATATACTGCAACGCTGCGACAAGTCCACGTCACCATCAACGGCCGCGTACTGACCAACGAAAAGATGGTGGAGCGAATGCAACATAAAGACTACTTCATCAGCCATGCTCTTCCATCACGCAGTGAAAGCGGCGAAAGTCGTCCGGCCTACAGAATGTTCCGACTCAAAGGCAATGACAATCAAAAAGCCGAGTTGATCCGACAACAAATGTTAGAGTCTAAGATTACCATGCTCAATGAAATCCTTGCCCATCCCTACACCCCGTGTTATCTCCACTGCAGCCGCAACCTCATCGACTACTCCACTCCCATCCTCGCCGCCATTGATACCATCCGTAACTTCCCGGATCTACGCAATTAATCGACTGCCTCAATCACGAATTAAGAGTTTTCTCTCGATATCAAGAAGCATTTGTTTTGATTCGATACCTCCCGCATATTTCCCCCGCAGGCGAATGATAATATGCAATCTTTATCGTCTCTATCTGCAAACTTAATCTCTTTATATTATCTACTGAAATCATCGGTTTTCCTCCTGTGTCAGGGGGCTTCCAGCCCCATTGATTAGACATCACTCTTCAACAATACGAACAAAACTCATTCCCTATTTGTTTTCAAGAAAATACAAACCATTAATCTTTAAAACCATGTCATTTATACTGCAACTGCTACTCACAGCCCTGGCCGCATTCTTAGCCGCCAAACTCACTCCCGGTGTCAACATCACCTCATATTGGACTGCCATTCTGCTTGCGCTTGTTCTGGCACTCCTTGACGTCTTTGTAAAACCTTTCCTTACATTCATCTCAATTCCTGTCACAGTGCTTACGCTTGGACTTTTCATGCTCGTGATAAACGCCGTCATAATATTGATAGCAAGTTGGCTCATCAATAGCTTCCAGGTTTCCGGATTCTGGACTGCAATGCTATATAGCATCATCTTCTCCGTGGTCAGCTGGATTCTCGGTCTCATCTTCGGATAATCCACAACCTAATCGCACTTAAATTCCCGACCCTCCCACGATATAAAATATATTCCCTGGGGGTCGGGAATCATTTTTATTTAGATCTCACACTTCAATCCGCAATAAAACACCATTGAATACGTTTATAAATAAACCACATACGTTATTCCTTTATGAAATATCTTAATATTCTTATTGTTGCCTTATGCCTGTGTCTCTCCTCCTGCAGTGGCAACGACGAGCCAAAAGCCAACGTGCAACTAACCATTTTCGATTCGTTTTTACCCGCAAGCATTACAATCAACCGAACTGACACAGAACTTACTAAAGAATGTAAAAAATTCTCCAGTCAAACGTTTATCGTAAACTCTAAGGATGAACTACCTCAAGACCCCTTTGGCTCTGATGAAACATTCTCTAAAATTGGTTACAACAATCAATCTCTGCTGATATGCTATCAGGTACACTCCTATGATATCATTTCATACGACAACAAATTCATAAAAAACAACACCGACAAAACCTACGATTGGACCGTCACTCTTGGAATAAATGGTGACGCAGTTGACTCTTTCGACCAATTGATCTTCACACGCTACGCAATCCTCGTACCCAAGCTACCCAAAAACGCCACACTAAAAGTTTGGTTCGGTGTCAGAAGCTACTCTTGGGATTGGGACGAATAGCAACCATTTTCGATATTACACTTCCGATCATCTTGCTTCCATGCAAACCATGAAGCAAGGTGATTTGTTGTATTGGCATGAACGGAATTTTACTTGGATTAGCACTCCCTTTTTTAGGCACCACCCTCGGTTCGGCCTGCGTTTTCCTGATGCGCAAGTCCATGCCGGGAAGACTTCAGAAGGTGCTCACCGGATTCGCCGCCGGAGTCATGGTGGCGGCTTCTGTGTGGTCGCTGCTCATTCCTTCCATCGAATCTACCGGCAAGGAAGGATTCGCAAGCATTATTCCCGCCATAATTGGCTTCTTCGTCGGCATTCTATTTTTACTCTTTCTCGATGACATCATCCCTCACCAGCATATCGACAGCAACCAAAGTGAAGGACCTAAATCACATCTCTCTAAAACCGCAAAACTGGTATTTGCAGTCACTCTGCATAATATTCCGGAGGGAATGGCCGTCGGCGTGGCTCTCGCTGCCGCAATCGACCAAAACGCTCATCTCCCTATTGCCGGAGCAATAGCTCTTTCAGTCGGCATTGCCATACAGAATTTTCCTGAAGGAGCCATCGTGTCGATGCCTCTAAGAAGTGCCGGCAATTCAAGAAGAAAATCATTCATCATGGGCACACTCAGTGGTCTTGTCGAGCCCATTGGAGCCATCCTGACAATTCTTTTGGCATCAGTCGTCGTTCCTGTTCTTCCATATCTCCTCGCTTTTGCTGCTGGAGCAATGATGTATGTGGTGGTAGAAGAACTCATTCCGGAAACCCAGGAAGGCGAACATTCAAATCTTGGCACAATTGGCTTTGCCTTAGGCTTTGTATTGATGATGGTTTTAGACGTTTTATTAGGATAATTAGAAACATATAGATAATCTTATACTATGAAAAAAGGAAGCGGATTTCTTATCGGCAACGCTTGTATATTGATTGCCACTATTTTTTGGGGACTAAACGTTCCAATTACCAAAGTACTTATACCCAACTGGATGACGGGCAACGGAATTTCCGCTGTCAGGATTATTGGTGGATGTGTTCTTTTCTGGATTGCTTCTCTATTTGTGAAATGCAGAAGTATCGACAAGGAAGACTGGCTGAAAATCGTTCTTGGTGGAACCCTTGGCCTTTTCGGATTCATTTTCCTCTTCGTCAATTCTTTGAAATTCGGCAATCCAATCGATATTTCTATCATAATGACACTTCCCCCGATGTTTGTCATCCTCATTGGCATTATCTTTCAGCACGAACGCCCTTCATGGATTGAATACGTCGGCGTGCTCATATCTTTCGCCGGTGCGGCCGTGGTAATTGCCGACGGCAACAGTGGAAAAGCCGGAAGCGACAATATGCTCGGCGACCTCATGGCCATAGCTTCAACCCTATGCTATGCCTTCTATCTCGTAATTCTCCAAAAACCAACTGCAAAATACAGCCCTGTCAATCTCCTGAAATGGGTATTCCTCTTCGCCGCCATCCCCGGATTATTCCTTGTTCCCGGTATGCAACATGAGCCAATTGTCCATGCCCAAGATGCTACTCCATGGCTGGAAATCGGATTTATCCTCCTATGCCCTACTTTCATAGCATATTTCCTTGTGCAACCGGCCATCAAGAACATCGGCAGCGAACTGGTGTCTCTTTATCAATACCTGCTCCCGGTTTTTGCCACCATTGCATCTGTGCTTATGGGCATCGACCATCTCCGTCCCATGCAGGTCGTGGCCATGGTCATCATCGTCATAGGTATGGTCCTAACCAACATAGGCAAAAAAAGACGTGTCGCAACAATCGAAAACAATCCTAAGCTTAATCCATCAAACTCAGAGGGGCTCAGCAAATGACGAACTTGTGATGATCGTGTGATGAATGCACATTTCTTTTTGTCTTTATCGAAATTTTTTGTAACTTTGAAAAAAATTAGAAAATGAGTTCAATGAAGATAAAGACATTATGGTTATGCTTGTTTCTTTCGTCTTTCTTTGCCACATTGGCCAAAGAGACAACCTTTGTAGATTCTATATGGATATCTGATGATACGGGTAGAATCATATTAGCCGATCGCAAACCATATTTGATGCTAATGAAAAAGGAAATTAATCTATGGAATGGTAAACTTTCATTTGACATTGTGTCATTTGAAACTGGTGTCCGACTTTGGACCCACAGCTTTACTCCAACCGATGAAAATGTTTTTATGACTGACTTTGGACTCTTGCACACTGGCAATAATATTGTTATATATGACTATGAGTCCGGGAAGAAACTATCCAAGATAAAAATCAATTATGCATGGCACGACGACAAAAAAGATGTAGTGATAGGTTATATCGGCAATAAACTGGCTGCTTATAAAATGTCAACAGGTGAGAAACTATGGGAATCAGAAATGAATCTTAAAAATAAAGGAGCATGGTCCTCATTCAAGTTCATAGATAAAGACAACCTGATATTCGTATCAAAGAATATGGCCGGAAAAGTGAATATCCCGACCGGCAAATACTGTTCTTATCCTCTCAAAAGGGAAATTCACGACAATAAAGGAAATGCTCTTAAATTAGGCGTATCGCTGTTGGCTGGTGTTGCCTCGATTGCCACCGGTTTTGTTGCGATACCCATATACGGTTTCAGTAAATTCAAGGATCTTGGTTCCGATATAATTCATGACAGTAGTGGAAAGTATTATGTAGCCGACAGGAATGCCATTATATGTGTTGATGAAGAATTCAACGAGTTATGGAGAACTCCCTTTCCAGATAAATTCGGATCATCTTCAAGAATTTATCTGAGGGATGGTGCTGTTGATTTGCTCAATATTGGTAGTGGCAGTGTAGATGGTCTGTCCTCTAACGTTGGCAAACCATTTTGGGCATCATATAATGCCAATAATGGAGAAATCATCAACTTCTCTGTTTTCCCCGACAATTGGAATAAAAATGAATTAGGCAATCACATTATTTTTGCTCCAGATTTTCTTTATTGCTATTCTGATTCTCTGCAACAATTTGTTGCATTGGATCATCGTCCGGACTCTTATCCTGTAGTTACTGCTGACCTGAACAATGTTATCATGATAGGCAATGACTTTAACTTCAATGATTCCTTAAGGTCTGAAGACATGTTTCAGCCATATATAAAATTAGATGATGGAATGATATTGCGCAGATGGTTAAGTTATCCGGAATATGTATGGATTGATGACAACGGATACGTAAAACAGACGTTCCCTGATGACATTAGCGATATGTTCATCAATGATCAAGGCATTTTTATTGTCAGAAACCAGCAATTGTATAGTCCGGATATAAGTGAAAGGTATATCCTCAACAATCAAAAATAATAAGATAAACCAATATGGATATCCACCAGCGAAAACTTATTAGGATTGCAATATTCATAATAATTGCAATCATTGCATTGACCTACGAACTTTTCCGCTTGTGGAAGCGTAGGAAGAAAAGGTCTGAAGCCACTGCTTTGGGCCAGGATGAATATCTGAAATATCTCAAAACGGAATATCAGGAACTCAAATTCCGCTACGACACCTCCACTTCCTACAAAGAGCAGGAGAAATGGCTTCGTGAAATGAAAGATGTGGAGCAAAAGATTATCCTCACAGAACGTGACATCGAAAAACAATCAACAATATGACACAAGATAATCAAGAGGAATTGTTTCCGATTGTAGATGAGGATGGAATGATTTTGGGAAGTGCCACTCGCGGCGAATGTCATGATGGCTCAAAACTCCTCCATCCTGTAGTCCACCTACACGTCTTCGACAAAGAAGGCAGACTGTATCTCCAAAAGCGTCCCGAGTGGAAAGATATCCAACCCGGCAAATGGGACACCGCAGTCGGTGGTCACATTGATCTCGGCGAAAATATAGATATGGCACTTCGCCGAGAGGCAAAAGAAGAACTGGGACTCACCGATTTCGACTACAAGCATCTCGCCTCATACGTCTTTGAATCCGACCGCGAGAAAGAACTCATTAATGCCTTTAAGACCATCATTGACCACTCTCCCACCCCCTCCGATGAACTCGACGGCGGTCGATTCTGGAATCTCGACGAAATCTCCTCTTCCCTTGGCAAAGACATATTCACCCCCAACTTTGAGCAAGAATTCCAACGCCTAAACCTGAGCATAATGCCTCAATAAAAGATTAATTGTCTGTTTTTGAGTCATTGATATTATGTTCTGTGTTTCGAAATAATTGCGAATGTGTCGTATTTCCAATGAAATTTAGATGCAAAATAAAAGGCCGAGCTTTCGCCCGACCTTTTATTTTGCATTTGGTCAATATTATTTCTTTGCAATCTTCTTGTAGCCATATACTGCGCGGTCGCCGAGTTCCTCCTCAATGCGGAGAAGCTGGTTGTACTTGGCCATACGGTCTGAACGGCTTGCTGAGCCGGTCTTGATCTGACCTGCGTTGGTGGCAACTGCGATGTCGGCGATGGTGGCATCCTCAGTCTCACCGGAACGGTGGGAGATGACTGCTGTGTAGTTGTTGCGCTGTGCCATTTCCACTGCACGGAGGGTCTCTGTAAGTGAACCAATCTGGTTAACCTTAACAAGGATGGAGTTTGCGCATCCGTTTTCGATACCCTTTTCAAGATACTTAACGTTGGTCACGAAGAAATCGTCTCCTACGAGCTGGCAACGGTCACCGATAAGATCTGTAAGGATCTTCCAGCCTTCCCAGTCGTTTTCGTCCATACCGTCCTCGATTGAGTCTATAGGATATTTGGTGATGAGTTCTTCAAGGAACTTAGCCTGCTCTGCGCTGGTGAGCTTCTTGCCGTTTACTTCCTTCTCAGCACCGTTCTTCAGGTGTGTGTAGTCATACACTCCGTCATGATAGAATTCTGATGAAGCGCAGTCAAGACCGATTGTCACGTCCTTGCCGGGTTCGTAACCTGCCTTCTTGATTGCTTCCATGATCACGTTCAGCGCGTCCTCTGTGCCTTCCAGCTTAGGAGCGAAACCGCCTTCATCGCCTACTGCTGTGGAAAGGCCACGGGCTTTGAGCACGCTCTTAAGGTTGTGGAATACCTCTGTGCCCATGCGGATACCTTCCTTGAAAGAAGGAGCACCTATCGGACGGATCATGAATTCCTGGAAACAGATGGGGGCGTCTGAGTGTGCGCCACCGTTGATGATGTTCATCATCGGCACCGGAAGCACGTATGTGTTGCAGCCACCGATGTATTTGTAAAGGGGAAGGTCAAGATAATTAGCCGCTGCCTTTGCCACTGCGAGTGATACGCCAAGGATGGCATTTGCGCCGAGTTTGCTCTTGGTGTCTGTGCCGTCGAGCTTAATCATTGCTTCATCTACTCCGATCTGGTCGAGTGATGAGTGGCCGATGAGAAGGTCGCGGATTGGTCCGTTCACATTGGCTACAGCCTTCAGCACGCCCTTGCCCATGTAGCGGCTCTTGTCGCCGTCGCGGAGCTCAAGTGCCTCGTTTTCGCCTGTTGATGCCCCGGAGGGTACTGCTGCGCGACCCATTACGCCGGATTCGAGAATTACGTCAACTTCTACTGTCGGATTACCGCGTGAGTCAAGTATCTCACGACCGATTACATTTGCAATTTTCATATTCGTATGAAAAATTTAATTTATTTAGGGTTATACTTAGTCTATTTTTATAGGCTCTGTTTTCAAGTGCAAAGATAATATTTTTTTTCGACTCCATCAAGAATTTCAGGTTAAAAAACATTTCATCTTGTCAAAATTCCATTATATATTGTTTTATTTGTATGGACTCTAATCCCCCTCTGCTCTCAGGCAGCAAACTCGGTCAGTTGGCAATCGCTGCTCTGCCCTTCCATCCTCTCGAAGGTCAGGCTTTTGCCATATATAAGATGGCGGAATATGTCATTTCCGGATTATGGCGCGATGTATTTGTACTCAACGGATACGCCGGCACCGGCAAGACAAGCGTCGTGGCGGCTCTCATCAAAGCACTGAATCATTGCAAGATTAAGTCTGTCATTCTCGCTCCCACAGGTCGTGCCGCCAAAATCTCCGGCAATATGGCCGGCAAACAGGCTTCCACTATACATCGCCGCATTTACCATACGGAAATCAACGGCTCCAACACGCTTGTCAAGTTAAGCTCCAACCAATCTCAAAACACTGTTTTCATTGTCGATGAGGCATCCATGATCACCGATGGGAAAAATGGCTCTCTCCTCTGCGACCTTGTCCGCTACGTATATTCCGGTCAGGGATGCAAGATGATCCTTGTCGGCGACATGGCGCAGCTCCCTCCTGTCGGTCAATCCGACTCTCCCGCCATGAATCTCCAACGCCTCAGGCAAATCGGACTCGCTCCTTTCTCTCACACTCTTGATGTCCCGGTCCGACAGGCTGCCGAAAGCGGCATCCTTTATAATGCAACCATCGTGCGCCAACTTCTCAACCGATTGATCGAGGGAGATCCCCTTAACCTCCAGCCCGGCCAATTGCCGCTCAAACTTACCGGCTTTCCCGACATAAGGGCTGTCAGCAGCATGGATCTTGCTGATGAACTTAGTTCTTCTTGGAGTTCCGTTGGTATTGAAGACACCCTCATAGTGACCCGAAGCAACGGACGCGCCAACCGTTTCAATCAGGCCATCCGTAATATGGTGATGTACGCCGAGGAGCCGCTTCAACAAGGCGACCGACTCATCATCGCTAAAAATGATTACTACTGGGGGCGTGTCAACAAAATGAAGACTTTCCTCGCAAATGGTGAGACTGTCACTGTCAAATGGGTTGGCCAACCCGAAAAAACATTCGGCAGATGGTTTGTCGATACTGAACTTTCGCTTGCCGATGGATCTGAGATGTCTGCAAAGATTATGTTGAAATCGCTTATGGCTGAAGGTCCGGCCATTCCCCGTCAGGAAATGCAGCATTTCTTTGAGATTGTGCTAAGCGAACAAGAAGGTGTCGGATCCAACGAAAAGATAATGGCTGCCATGGAGAATCCCTATTATAATGCCCTTCAGGTGAAATATGCCTATTGTGTCACCTGCCACAAGGCCCAGGGCGGACAGTGGCGCCACGTGTATATCGATATGGGCGGTATCCCGGAAGACGCTATGGGCATCGATTTCTTCCGTTGGCTATACACCGCACTCACCCGAGCCTCCGAAAAAGTCTTCATCCTCGGCACCCGCTCCTCCGACTAATCGGTGAAAACGTTGAAAACGACGAAAACGACGAAAACGACGAAAACACAATTGCATATCTCGCAAAAATTTAGTAACTTTGCAGCCCAAATCAAAAAAATCTACGGTAATAACTAAGGTAAATACCAAATTAAGAAAAAAATATGAAAGCATACGTATTTCCCGGCCAGGGCGCCCAGTTTGTGGGCATGGGCAAGGACCTCTACGACAACAATGCCGAAGTCCGCGAAATGTTTGAGAAAGCCAACGATATCCTCGGTTTCCGCATCACCGACCTCATGTTTAATGGCACTGAAGAAGATCTCCGCCAGACCAAGGTGACCCAACCTGCCATCTTCCTTCACAGCGTGGGCCTCGCAAAAAGTCTTGGCGACGAATTCAAGCCCGATATGGTAGCCGGACACAGCCTTGGTGAGTTCTCCGCCCTCGTTGCAGCCGGCGCCCTCAGCTTTGAGGAAGGTCTGAAACTCGTCAGCAAACGCGCTCACGCCATGCAAAAAGCCTGCGAAAAACAGCCTTCCACCATGGCTGCTGTCCTCGCTCTCCCCGATGATAAGGTTGAAGAGGTGTGCGCAGGCATCGACGAAATTGTTGCTCCGGCCAACTACAACTGCCCCGGTCAGGTCGTCATCTCCGGTTCCATCGAAGGTATCGACAAGGCCTGCGAACTGCTCCTTGCCGCAGGCGCTAAACGTGCCCTCAAACTTAAGGTGGGCGGTGCATTCCACTCTCCACTCATGCAGCCGGCTCAAGAAGAACTGACAGAGGCCATCGAGGCTGCCAAGTTTGAGACTCCCCGTTGCCCTGTATATCAAAACGTGGATGGCAAGCCCCACACCGACCCGGAAGAAATTAAGGCAAACCTCATCAAGCAGCTCACCGGCGCCGTGCGCTGGACTCAGGACGTTGAGGCCATGATTGCAGATGGAGCCGACGAGTTTATCGAACTTGGCCCGGGCAATGTTCTCCAGGGTCTCGTCAAGAAAATCAACAAAACCGTCGCCACCAGCGGCAAACAATAAAAGTTTATTGTTTTATAGTATGCGTACAAAGTATTTGTGCATTTCTCAGCGCAGCCCGGAGGGCTGTTTTGTGTGAAAACCCCGGACTTCAAGTCCGGGGAATACCATACAGAAGAACCGTAGTCCCGGAGGGACGCCTTGTGAAAAAATGCACAAATATTTCTTGCACTACCTATAATGTATAGAATTTAGTGATCGGAACATTCCAAATTCAAATCCGGTAAACTAAACCCTAAACCCTAAACCCTAACCTATGAACATAGCAATCGTAGGAGCAAGCGGAGCCGTTGGGCATGAGTTTCTCCGCGTGCTCGATGAGCAAAATTTTCCCATCGACAATCTCCGGCTCTTCGGCTCTTCTCGTAGTGCCGGGACTTCCATGGAGTTTCGTGGAAAATCATACATGATTGAGCTGTTGACTCCGGAATCCGATTTCTCCGGCGTCGATATTGCTTTCACTTCTGCCGGAGCCGGAACATCCAAAAAGTTCGCTGATGTTATCACACGCCACGGCACTCTCATGATCGACAACTCATCCGCTTTCCGTATGGACAGCGATGTCCCGCTCGTCGTTCCTGAAGTAAATGGCGCCGATGCACTGAATCGTCCACGCAACATAATAGGCAACCCCAACTGCACCACAATACAGATGGTGGTCGCTCTTAAACCGATCAACGACCTCTCAACGATAAGGCGTGTCCACGTGGCCACCTATCAGGCTGCAAGCGGAGCCGGTGCTTCTGCCATGGCGGAACTCCGGACTCAGCATTGCGAGATTGTCGAAGGAAAGACTCCGACTGTAGAGAAGTTTGTATGTCAACTCGCATACAACGTCATCCCTCACATTGATGTCTTCACCGAAAACGACTACACAAAGGAGGAGATGAAAATGTTCCACGAGACTCGCAAGATAATGCACAGCGACGATATAGCCGTAAGTGCCACCTGCGTACGTGTTCCGGTGCTTCGCGCCCACAGTGAGGCTATTTGGGTCGAGACCGAAAAACCGCTCAGTGTAGATGAAGTTCGTCTGGCTTTTGAGAATGCTGAAGGACTTGTAGTGGTTGATAACCCTGCAGCCAAACAATACCCTATGCCACTCCACGTGGCTGATAAAGACCCCGTATTTGTTGGCCGTCTGAGAAAAGACATCAGCAATCCCTGTGGCCTTGCCTTCTGGGTCGTTGGCGACCAGATAAAGAAAGGCGCGGCTCTCAATGCGGTCCAGATTGCACAGTGGCTCCTCAAAAACGACCCTGCATTCGCACAAGCATAAACAGGCCAAACCCCTGAAGTCCCCAAAGACCCTAAAGATCTTAAAGTCCTTAAAGTCCTTAATAACCCTTAAAAAAGTTAAAAATTTCAATCCGGCGGCAACCTTTTGTGGGTTGCCGTTGTTTTATTATCGAAAGAAAGAAATTAGTTTCATGATGTTAGGTTAGTAAAATGTATTATGGAAAGCACAGAAGAGCGGTCATTTGTGAAAATGGCCGCTCTTCATCGTTTATAGAATTACAGCAAAAGCAGATAATTTTCAATATAATAAGCCGAGGCTCATTGCCCCGGCTTTTTTCTCAATTCTCAATTCTCAATTCTCAATTCTTCAATTCTGCAAAGCTGCCATCGATGCCCTGATTGCTGCTATCTTCTCGGTGGCATCGCTCTGCTTCTTGCGCTCGAGGGCTATAACTTTTTCAGGTGCATTGGCCACAAACCGCTCGTTGGAAAGTTTCTTCTCCACTCCGGCGAGGAATCCCTCATAATATTTCAGGTCTTTCTCAAGTTTTGCGAGTTCTTCCTCTACGTTGATCTTGTCGGCAAGTGGCACACTGTATTCCACTGTCCCGACAAGGAAAGCTACAGAAGTGACGCCCTTCTCATCTATAGGTGTGATGCCGCTGATATTTCCCATCTTGACAAGTACTGAATCAAGAGCCGCATCATGCGCTCCCTTCACCTCAAGGGCTATCTCTTCCTTGTTGGCTATCTGGCGTTGCTTGCGGATGGCACGTATTCCAGTCACAATCTCTTTCAGATTCTCAAATTTGGCAAGCAATGCCTCATCCACTTCTCCCGATGCCGGGAGTATGGTGTTCATTATGCTGTCGCCATCCTTGCGCTCGGCGAGATGTTGCCATAGTTCCTCCGTGATGAATGGCATGAAAGGATGCAGAAGCTGCAACAGCATCTCGAAGAAGCCCATAGTCTCTTTATATGTCTTGCCATCTATCGGATTTCCGTAGGCCGGCTTGATGATCTCCAGATACCAACTTGAGAATTCATCCCAGAAAAGCTTATATACGGCCATCAGAGCCTCCGAAATACGGAACTTGCCCATCAGGTCTTCAACTTCATTCATCGTTTTGTAGAGCTTTGAGCGGAACCACTCCACTGCCAGCCTGCTGCTTTCAGGCTGTGCTGCCGATTCATCCACTGTCCAACCCTGGATCAGACGGAAAGCATTCCATATCTTGTTGGCGAAATTGCGTCCCTGTTCCACAAGCGCATCATCATACATGATGTCATTGCCGGCTGGTGCTGAGAGCATCAGACCCATACGCACCCCGTCTGCACCGAACTTGTCTATTAGTTCAAGTGGGTCAGGGGAGTTGCCAAGCGACTTGCTCATCTTTCGGCCTATCTTGTCGCGGACTATGCCCGTGAAATACACATTGCTGAATGGCTTGTCTCCTACATATTCATATCCTGCCATGATCATTCGTGCCACCCAGAAGAAAATAATGTCCGGCCCGGTAACGAGTGTGGCTGTCGGATAGTAATATTTCAATTCCTCGTTGTCAGGGTCAAGAATACCGTTGAAGAGTGTGATTGGCCATAGCCAACTGCTAAACCATGTGTCCAATGCTCCTTCATCCTGTGTGAGGTCATCAATCTTCAGATCCCTGCCGCTTTCCTTTCTTGCCTTTTCAAGGGCTTCTTCCTTGCTCTCGCCCACTGCAATGCGGATTTCACCATCCACATCGTAGTAATATGCCGGGATGCGGTGTCCCCACCACAGCTGGCGGCTGATACACCAGTCCTGGATATTCTCGAGCCAAAGGCGGTAGGTGGTTTTGTATTTCTCAGGCACAAATTTGATGTAGTCCTCCATCACAGGGGCAAGAGAGATGTCGGCGAAATGACGCATCTTGATAAACCATTGCAGCGACAGCCTCGGCTCGATAGCCACCTTGGTTCTCTCGGAATAGCCTACATTGTTGGTATAGTCTTCCACTTTCTCCATCATCCCCGCTTCTTCAAGATCCTTCGCTATCTGCTTGCGGACATCAAAGCGGTCCATGCCGACATACTTGCCTCCGTTTTCGTTGAGAGTGGCGTCTTCGTTGAAGATGTCGATAGTCTCAAGATTATGGTTCTTGCCAAGCATGTAGTCGTTCTTGTCGTGTGCCGGCGTCACCTTCAGGCATCCGGTGCCGAAATCTATCTCTACATATCGGTCTTCAATCACCGGTATCTCACGACCCACAAGAGGCACTATCACTTTCTTTCCCTTTAGCCACTCGTTCTTCGGGTCTTTCGGGTTGATACACATCGCGGTGTCGCCCATGATAGTCTCCGGGCGCGTGGTGGCCACCACTGCATAACGTCCCTCCGGATCCCCTGCCACATAATAGCGCAGATAGTAGAGTTTCGAATGTTCCTGCACGAAGTTGACCTCGTCATCTGAAATCGCTGTCTTGTTCTTCGGATCCCAGTTCACCATGCGGAGGCCACGATAGATGAGGCCCTTGTCATAAAGGTCGCAGAATACTTTCGTCACGCTCTTTGAGCGCAACTCATCCATAGTGAACGCTGTGCGATCCCAATCGCAGCTGGCTCCGAGTTTGCGGAGCTGCTGCAGGATGATGCCTCCGTGGGTATGCGTCCAGTCCCACGCATGTTCAAGAAATTGCTCGCGCGTAAGGTCTGTCTTCTTGATTCCTTGCTCGGCAAGCTTCTGAATCACCTTGGTTTCTGTGGCTATTGCGGCATGGTCGGTGCCGGGCACCCATAGCGCATTCTTGCCCATCATCCTTGCTCTGCGGATAAGGATATCCTGTATCGTATTGTTGAGCATGTGGCCCATGTGGAGCACTCCGGTCACGTTTGGTGGCGGAATCACTATGCAGTAAGGTTCTCTTTCATCAGGAGTGGAGTGGAACATCTTGTGACGTTCCCAATACTCATACCATTTGTCCTCTACCTCATGAGGATTGTATTTCGATGCTAATTCAGACATATTATTTTGAATGTTGAATTTTGGATGTTTATCTTTCAAGTGGCTTTATTTTGCAAAATTAGCAAAATTTTCGGACGTATGCAAGCAATTCATTAAGAGATAGAGGTTGAGGATCGGATATGATATGCGCACTATGGGCCACCATCCCTAAAATCTCCTCTTTTGTATGCCTCTTTCTCATCTCTTCCATCGAATACGATCTGTCTCTCTTAGAAAGTCGCACTCCTTCCGAATTGCATATAAGAGGCACATGCGCATACTCCGGAGGATTGAATCCCAAAAGATTGTTGAGATAAATCTGCTGGGCTGCTGACAGCAAAAGGTCATCGCCCCTCACCACCTCCGTCACACCCATAAGGGCGTCATCCACCACCACCGCAAGTTGATAGGCCCAGGCCCCATCGCCTCGCCTCAATACAAAGTCGCCACATTGCCTGGCAAGGTTAAAACTCTGCAACCCCTTGATGTTGTCAGCGAATAGGATGTCGATGTCAGGAACAGCAAGTCTCACCGCAGCTCCATCTTCTTCGATATATTTGGCCGGAAGTCTGTTTGGCCTGCATGTCCCCTTATAGACGACTCTCCCGTCCGATTCATGAGGGGCCTGGGTAGCCATGATGTCGGCACGGGTGCAATGACACGGATAGCATACACCTTTTTCCTTCAAAAGATCAAGATAGTGCTCATATATCTCATGTCGTTGGCTTTGCATGTAAGGGCCATGGTCTCCTTTGTCATCCACTCCCCCTTCATCCCATTCAAGTCCAAGCCAAAGAAGGTCATCTTCTATCTGCCTCGCATATTCCATCTTGCTCCGTTGTGGATCGAGATCTTCTATGCGAAGAATCCATTTCCCATCCCGTGATTTCACCGACAGCCAAGACAAGACCGCAGTGTATATATTGCCAAAATGCATCCTCCCTGATGGAGAGGGAGCAAACCTTCCCTTTATCAACTCACTATGCATAATTCACAATGCACAATTATTCATTTGTAGATGGGTATTTTGGATGAAAAAGCCAATGTGATTATATGGCCTTCCGACTGCCATGATGATAGATTCAACTCCATCAATGTCCCATCTGCCAATCGCACCAACCCTTTTCCATATTTTTCTTTTGTAGCTTGCTTAATGTCATTAGCAAGCTGCGGCATGGAGATAATCTGATAATCTTCTTTCCAGTCTGGTGCAGTTCCCATTATCGACTTATATAATGCCTCTTTACATGTCCAGGCCAAAATATTTGCCTTCACATCATCATCCTCTATTATGCTTTGCTCTCTGGGATTGAGGTATTTGTCGCGAACCTTTAGCACCTGCGTGCGGTCTGACTTCTCGATATCCACTCCTATGGCAGTGCGCACATTGACCTCATCAAGGTTGATATCGGGTGTCTTCGGTATGGATGCCACCACAAGATGATGTGGCGTATGGGAGATGGATATCCTCTGAGGAATATCCTCAAGCATCGGAGCCCCATTCTCAAGATGCCGGAGGCTCCGGTAGTCACCTTCCGACTCAGAGAATATTTGCATGGCAAAGAGTTTCCACACCTTCGCCGATTTCTCATCTGCCCCATAAATCTCTTCCACAGCCACCCCGCATGGCGCCACCTCCCTCTGATATATAAAGTCAGTCATTGGTCATTTTGTCGTTAGTCATTAGTCAAGGTGTCAATATGTCATCTTGTCAATATGACATTATTCCAAATTTATTTCTCCGAGTTGTCGGAAATCATTGAAACTCTTATCTTAGTGATCCTGTGCTTCTCAATCTGCATGATCAGAAATCTCAGATTCCCAAGCTGCAGCGACTCCTTGTTTTCCGGAAAATCTCCCTTTATCTCAAGCATCAGCCCTGCAAGTGTTTCTGCTTCCCCTATGTCTCCAAGCGTATCCTCATCTATGTTCATCACCCTGCAGAAATCGCTTATTGGTATCTTGGCTTCGAATACGTATGTGTTGTTGCCGAGTTTCTTGTATAGATTTTGGCTCTCGTCATACTCATCGTCGATCTCTCCCACTATTTCTTCTATCACATCCTCAAGAGTCACTATTCCCTGCGTGTCGCCATATTCGTCTATGACGATGGCTATGTGCATCTTCTTCTTGCGGAAGTCCTCAAGCAAGTCATCGAGCGAACGGGATTCGGGCACAAAATAAGCATCACGTATCAAAGCCTGCCACCTGAATTTCGGATCTTCTGTCCCGATATATGGCAAAAGATCCTTCGAATACAATATGCCCTTGATTGTGTCTTGCGAGCGGTCATAGACTGGGATACGACTGTATCCGGATTTTACTATTACATCCACCACCTCGGAAAATTCCGAATGATATTCTATGTCGGTGACGTCAACCCGTGATATCATGATCTCGCTCGCTTCCTTATCTCCAAAAGTAAGGATTCCCTCAAGCATCTCCTTGTCCTTGCCTTCTTCAAGGTCGGATATCTCCAGCACCTTTTCCAGTTCGTCTGTAGTCACATTCTCCTGTTTCTTGGCCACGACTTTCTTTATCACTATTGACGATTTCACAAGTAGCGACGACAATGGTGTGAAAAGCTTCGACATAAACCCTATACCGGGAGCGGCCATCAATGCCCATTTCACACTCCTTCCTCTCGCCACAAGCTTGGGAAATATCTCGCCAAACAGCAACAGCAAAAATGTTAATGACACTGTTTGCAATAAAAATCCCAACACTGTAGAGTTGAATGTCACTACCTGGTTGATTGCAAAAGTCAGCAGCACAACCATTGTGATATTCACTAAATTATTGGCAATTAAAATTGTTGCCAAAAGTTTTTCAGGATTGCGTATAAGTGTAAGCACCTTGTGCGAAGATGTGTCGTCCTCCTCTTCAAGGTCTTCGATGTCTGCCTGGGTCAGGCCAAAATACGATATCTCGCTGCCTGACACAAATGCAGAAAGACATAGACAAATAATAGCGATTATTACGATTACTGACCATGACACCCAACTCGGAGGCTCCATAAAAGTCATGGCATTTGCGGCAAGCTGGCTCATGGCCAGCATCGGACTGTGTGCAGGTAAAGGGTCTGTATCCATTCAATTTAATTTTCGCTTTGCCCAATTAGTGTTTAGGGTTTATAGTTTATAGTTTAGTCTATGTGGGCTATACCGATACAGACTTAACAAAAAACACTTTAATTGAGTTGGCTATTCAGATTGCAAAATTACTATAAATTCTTTTATCTTGCAAAAATATTTTAATTTCTTTCGGAAAAACAACACAATGACAACAACGACAACGATGACAACAACGACAACAATGACAACAACGACAACAACGACAACAATGACAACAATGACAACAACGACAACAACGACAACAACGACAACAACGACAACAACGACAACTCCTACTTCCCTTCAACTCCTATCCCGAACAATGCATAGTCGTAATAGCAAGGGTCCTCCGGCCGGTATTCGCGGAGTTTTGACGTCAGCTCTTCCACTGCCTTTCGGTCATCCTGTTTGCGCGTCAGCAGACCAAGGTCGCGTGCAGTGTTTCCCACATGCACATCCAGCGGTATGTAGAGTTTTGATTTGGGTATGGATTTCCATACTCCCATGTCAACGATTCCGTCATCTCTGACAAGCCAGCGAAGCGCCATATTGACTCTTTTCAATGCCGTCGTCTTCAGATTGTTGGGAAGACCTCGCTTGGCTGGAACCCCTCCATTTGCATCGGTTATAATCTTCTGCATTTCCTCCACCAACTTCCAGGCGGGTGCCGGATTATCAGCGGCCTTTATAGCTCTGCTGAAAGCATCCATACTTCCATATCTGCTATAGATTTCCCTGAGTCCCGTCAGGAAATGCCTTAAATCCCGGGCAAAAAAAGTGCGGTGGATGTTCATTTCCGGATTTAGGTCAAGATAACCCTCATCCATCACATAATTATAGGGATCATGTCCCATCAGCATCAGCATCTTCTCTGCATTCCTGCATATCATCGTCCGCTTGCCCCAGGCTATCATGGATGCAAGGAATGCCACTATCTCTATGTCGCGCAAATCCTCAAACCTTCTTGGGAACTGCACAGGATCTTCACCGATAAATTCAGGCCGGTTTATCCTGTCCGCCTGTTCATCCAAAAAATCTTTCATTTCAACTAAACTTATAAACCCATAAACCTCTAAACCCATAAACCCATAAACCCATAAACCCATAAACCTATAAACCCATAAACCCATAAACCCATAAACCTATAAACCCATAAACCTATAAACCCATAAACCTATAAACCCATAAACC
>JAMPAV010000001.1:480700-518787 GCA_023667055.1 Muribaculum sp.
CTAAACTTTTAACCTTTTAAACCTCAACTTTCGCTTGCGAAAGTTGAATTAGTAATTTTGAATTTTGAATTCTTTTAGTATATGGATTGAAGATTCATGTTGGGATCTGGAAGACGGATAAGTCGGAGGTCGCAACGCCGTTGCAACCGGCTTTCATCAGAGTCTCAACGTCAGTGGCCAAGGCTCCTCCGGCAGCGACTCTCGGCAGTTCCATCTCCTCAGAAATCATGTAGTCGCAAAGTAGTCTTATACCATCTTCTCCAAGAGGCTGGGCATTACTGTAGGCAGACGCTTTGAATGGAGTCATCACCACGTAATCAATGTCAAGACTTTTAAGTGAGGCGATTTTATCTTTTGAGTTGACTTCCACTCCGACCACAGCGGCAGCACCGAGATATGCACGTGCATGAGAAGGGAACTCTTCGTTTTCCAGACTGAGCAATACTCCCCCCACATTGATTTCCTTGGCAAGTTCAACTTTATCACGCAAGATTAGAAACGCTTCTTTTTCAAGGCATTTAGGCATGATTTTGCTTACGATTTCCTTTATATGGTCATCGCTGAGACCGCGAGTGTCTATTTCTATCCATCCACATCCGGCTTCAAGCACCTGTGCCACCTGATCTTCAACCGGAATGGTGCTATGGTTGTCTGTGATATATTGCAACATGATTCTTACTCTTTTGGTTTTCTCGTTTCTGAAGAAACGCCCTTATCTTCATCAGGCAACGATGATTCAATAGCATCATGGCATTGTTTCATCAGAATCTTTGTGTTAAATCCATTTTCTCCCGGGAAGATTGGAGGATGTATTGTGATATTGATTTTTGTGGGCCTAATATTGAAGGTGAATCTGGGCATAGCCTTGAAACTGCCATCGATAGTAATGGGCACCACAGGCAGACGAAACTCACCGGCAAGCATGAATGCACCTCGTTTGAACGGAATCATCTTGCCATCCCATGTGCGGCTTCCCTCAGGAAATATCACCAGCGACATTCCATCTTTAAGGTTTTTCTCAGCCTCCTCAATGGTGTGGCGAATACCGGCTATATTGGAGTCATCCACAAAAACCTGACCTGATTTCCTGCATGCCCAGCCTGCAAACGGCATAGATTCAAGTTCCTTTTTCATAAGCCATCTGAAGTTGTGGTTCAGATAGCCATAAATAGACCATATATCGAACGCACCCTGATGGTTGGCCGTGAAAACATACGACTGACTCTTAAGGATATTCTCCCTTCCCGACACTTTAACCCTTACACCTGCAAGCACACAACAGAATCTGCTCCAATAGTGGGGAGGCCAATAACCCCAAAAGGCGGGATTGCCGATGGCGCATCCCATCACGGTGATGATAGAAGTGATGATTGTGGCCACTCCAAAGAGTGGAGCCAGAATCAGCCACTGGTAGATTCCATATAGTACTTTCATGAGTTGTCAGTTGTCAGTTGTCAGTTTTGGGGATGGAAGTTTATTATTCATCTGAGGTTTGCGGGGCAATCAGTTTGTAGCCCTTGCCATGGATGTTGATGATCTCAATCGAAGGGTCACCTTTAAGGAGCTTTCTTAGTTTTGTGATATATACATCCATGGAACGGGCATTGAAGTAATTGTCGTCAACCCAAATTGCCTTAAGAGCATAGTTTCTTTCAAGAATGTCGTTGATGTGAGTACACAGCAGAGCCAGAAGTTCAGACTCCTTTGTGGTAAGTTTCTGGGTGGTATCGCCTAAGATGAGCACCTGTTTCTGAGTATCGAATGTAAATTTACCTATGCGATACATGGTGACATCGCGGTCTTTTTTACCTTTTACCCTTCGGAGTATCGCATCGATACGCACCACAAGTTCCTCCATTGAGAAAGGTTTGGTGATATAGTCATCCGCACCAATCTTGAAACCTTCAAGAATGTCGTCCTTAAGATTTTTGGCTGTGAGGAATATTATTGGCACTTCTCCATTGACATTACGTATTTCTTGGGCAAGAGTGAAACCATCTTTTTTTGGCATCATCACATCAAGCACACACAAATCGTATTTCCCCTTGAGGAAAGCCTTGTAGCCTTTCTCTCCGTCTTCGAAAAGGTCTGCGTTGAAGCCTTTGGCCTGAAGGAACTCCCGGAGGAGCATACCCAGATTCTCGTCATCTTCGCAGAGTAATATTTTTGTTTTTTCTTCCATGACTATTCAATTAGGGATTATAAATACTAAAGTTTTTTCTATCTATATTAACGTATATCTAACGATAATTCCTTTTACTATTATTAATTTTTTTTAATTTTATTCATTTTTTATCCAAAATAGTATCTTTTTGGCAGATAGAACATCATTTCTTATCTTCATCGGCAAGCGGGAGTAGAATTGTGAATGTGGAGCCCTTGTCGAGTTCCGATTCAACTGAGATTGATCCCTTGAAGATTGTCACCATTCTCTTCACGTAGGCGAGACCGAGCCCGAATCCTTTCACGTCATGACGGTTGCCGGTATGCACACGGTAGAATTTGTCGAATATCTTTTTTAGGTCTTCCTTGCGCATACCTATGCCATTGTCTTGAATACTGATGCGAAGATTCTTGCCATCTTCATCTGATGTGGTCACCACAAGTTCAGGTTCACGGTCTTCATTGCGGTATTTCACGGCATTGTCGAGCAAGGAGAATATTACATTTGTAAACTGCATCTCATCTACACACACCGTGGCTTCATCGGCACCATTATGAAAACTGAGATGACCTCCGAAGCGTTCCACCTTGAGTTTGAATGTAGATACCACGCCGGCTATAATCTTATTGGCATCGACGCAGGTGAAGTTAATGGCATTGTTGCTGTTTTCAAACACAGACATCTGAAGAACCTTCTCTACCTGGAAACGCAGGCGCTTCGACTCCGCATTGATTACCTCGGAAATGTGATGCAATGTCTCCGGTGATTTTCTTACCGAGTCATCGTTGAGCATCTGGGCTGCGAGAGATATGGTCGAAATAGGTGTCTTCAGTTCATGCGTCATGTTGTTGATGAAGTCTGTCTTCATTTCGCCCAGTTTCTTCTGGCGGAATGCCATAATCATGGTGAAAATAAAGATAGCAAGCAGCAGCAATGTCAGGGCAAGGGTGGGAATCACAAATCTGACGGATGAAAATATATAGTTGGCTTTAGTGGGAAATTGCACCTTCAGTTCGTATCGGCTGTTGGAATTAGGAAAGAGACGTGCAGAATATGTCTGCTTTTCGCTTAAATCGGGGTCGTAGCCCGGAGTGGAATATATGAAATGATTCTTGTCGGTCACGGCAAAGCAGAAGGGTACGTCAACACCATTATTGTTCAACTCCATGGAGAGAATGTTGCGGATGGTGGTGGAATCAGCCCTCTCCACCACCGGCCTATGGGAAGCATCATATAGTATCGAGAGAATCACTTCATTCAGAAGACCTTTCTGATAAATATATTGGTTGCGTATGGCATCCTGCAGGTCCTGGTATCTTTTTTCAAGATTTTCGGTCGGCTGGGGAAATGATATGACCGGGTTGCTCTCGTTTTCTGGGACGGACAGATATTCGCTTTGTGAAGACAATAGATTGTGTTCATCATCATAGGAGTTTTCCAGCATATTGATGTCCTTTTCGAGGAAGTGTAGAGTTTCCTGTCGTTCAAGAAAACCTACTGTTCCGTAGAGCGACCGCATTGCACCTTCTGAAAACTGCGACTCTCGCATGTGGACCATATTTTCCAGATACATTATCTGAAAGTAGAGCAACGCACAAAAAGTGATACCCATCACTACTGTCAGCAACCATATTATATTTTTTTTCATAGATATCTTTAGTTTGTTGAAGACTATTTACGTTAATTTAACACTTATTGCAATCCCTTTGTTTTTAACCGTGAGATTATTGATTTGAGTGTCATGGTGGATGCTGAATAAAAAAGCCCGGATGCCCATATAAGACAACCGGACTTAACAAAAGGATTATAAAAAGTTAGCGAGTGAATTTCAAAGTGAATGTATTGCTGTTGGATACAGCGCGAGCCACATATACGCCGGCCGGAAGAGTGCCGACATAAATGGAGGCATCATTCGAATCAGCTACCTTGATTCCGTTGACGTTGAAAATTTCGATCGACTCCACACCATCGTTTGCAACAAGATAATTCCCCTTGAGTGAAAGATTATTATCATTGATGAGTGTCTGGTTTACACCACTTCCCACACTACGGACAGAACCATATACGCCCATATTGTCGAGCACAAGTGCCTCGCCGCCGTAGGTGACAACATTGACAGCGATATAAATTTTCTTGCCAACGTACTCAGAGAGAGAGATACCACGTGTCTTGTAGTCGGTGCTTTCATCGTTGACGGTAAGGATTGTATCATAGTCGCTCCAATGATCGTCAGCATCGGAAACCTTCACGCGGTAGCTTTCAAGTAAGCCCGGATTGAAACTGAGGGCATCAAAGGCAAACCAGGCATCTTCGCCGGTCACCTCCATCTGGGGAAGCACAACCCAACGGTCGGCAGAACCGGAGCTCTCAAACCATGTGCAGCAGGCAAGAGCCTTTGTGCCGAGGGCATAGTGCTGGAGGGAGAATATTCCGAAACCATGTTCGGGATCAAACTCAGCGCCTGAGTCGGGATGCAGATTGTTGTAATCCTCCTTGCGGTAAGTGAGATCGGAAGGCACGGAGAAAATGCGGTCGTCGGTGGGATCCACGCTGACATTCTCGAAATCCCACAATTCAGCTGCGGCTTCAGGAAGCATCACGAGTTGACGCTCGATGGCGTTGTTGCTTAGGTCGGAGTCCTGCGGATAGTCGAAGCTTACGATGAAGGAGTGTTCACCCTCAGCGAGTTGACCAAGGGCATTCTCAAGAGTCACGGTCTGGTTCTTCATGGCGGGTATGGTGACAGTTTCGCGCTTCGCCTCGTTTCCATCGATTGCAACAATTAAGTCGGCTGTCACATCCACCATGCCGATGTTGCGGACATCTGCCTTAACCACATCAGCATGAGGAGCGCGACGGTATTCAAACGGTTCGCGGATAGACATAAGCTGAAGGTCGCCTACTGTGGGGTCAATCTTGTCAAGACTGACATCATCGATGCAGAGCCAGTTTTCATTGGCATCACTGAAAGCATAGAAGCCTACATAGTATTTTCCGGCCTCAGGTATCTCAAAGAAACTGATTGACTCCTCGTAGTGCTCGTTGGTCACCGGATTGTATTCGCAAAGCACATTTGTCATTGCTTCTGGAGTGGGAGCAGAGCCATAGTAAACCCGAAGACGCTCCGGGTGGTTGGCAGTGGCAGAATACCAGAACTTCAGGCAATATGTGCCTTCCTCAAGTGCAAACGGATCAAGGAAGAACCAGTCGTCGGCCGCATTTGTAGAATCATAGTTGTAGCACATGGACCCCATGCCTGTGCGAGAGAACGAACTGAAAAAGCTGTCGATGTTTATGCTCCAATCACCACTGTCGTTGTTGCAGTTGAGAATGGCTATCGATGAAGTGTCTTCCTCAGGTTCGAACCCCATTGTGTAAGGCACTGTGGCAGCGGCAAGGTGACGCAGTTCTACTTTAATAGAGTTGTTGTCGGAATTTATATCTCCTTCAATCGAGGCTGTGACTGCAAGGGTATAAGCTTGTCGGGGAGTTGACATATCTGCCTTGGCTACAAATGTGTAATCCATCTGTGCCCCGGGAGCAAGAGGGGCCAATGGTGTCACGTCCTCGGAGACTTCCGTGGTTTCCTCCCCTTTTGTGAGCTGATAACTGAGAGTGAATGAAGAGATTTCTGTCGGGC
Source organism: Muribaculum sp. (assembly GCA_023667055.1). Classification (GTDB taxonomy): domain Bacteria; phylum Bacteroidota; class Bacteroidia; order Bacteroidales; family Muribaculaceae; genus Lepagella. The sequence goes on from JAMPAV010000001.1 coordinate 486,505, forward strand.
CTTCATTCTTGACTGTGACTGTGACATCTTCCATGGCGAGATTTTCACCGCTCAAAGGACTTTTGACAGCCGTGAGAGCGATGTCCATGGGATTGGGACATTCTTCGATTGTAATATTCGCAAGATAAAGGCGATATGCGTCAGCAGGAGAAGTGGCATGGAAGCCGAGCACAACTTCACCGGCCTCATCCACTGTGAATAGAAATGATTTATTGACATCCTCGTATGGAATGGTCTGGTCGTAGTGCTTTGCTGTCATGGCTGACGCATCTACGTCAGTTCCGGTCCATACTTCGAGAGTCTCACCGTAGCTGGAACCTTTGGTGTCGAACTTGCAGAGATATTGTCCGGCTTTAAGGTTGATTTTAGGTGAAATCAACCAGTCGTCGCCATTGTTGGCAGAGTTGTAGCGGTAGAAAACCTTGTAGTCGGTGCCTGTCGCATCATATTCCCATGTAGAACCATCCTGATTTAAGTCTAACACTTTCCAGGCATCAAATTTTTCCTGCGTGGCGAAGTCTTCAGTATAGACCGGAGCCGTGGCGACTGCGCCTACGCTTGTCAGCAGCGTTGCCGCTGCACATAAGAGATACTTTTTCATGAAAAATAATTGTTATTGTTGAATTTACTTATACAACAAGAAAAGAGCATTTCTTGTTTCTACGATTCTGAATCAAATGAAGAAATCCGACTATGCAGACGGCGATAAAACGGATGGCGGGTGAGTGTCTCCACTGATCCGATGATGATGAGTTTCATGCGGGCGCGCGTCATGGCCACATTCATGCGTCGCAAGTCGCGCAAAAAACCAATGTTGCCCTCTTCGTTGCTTCTCACCATCGAGATCACTATTACATCTCTTTCCTGACCTTGAAAACCATCTACAGTATCTACAGAAATGCTTTTTCTGAAAGGTCGGAAAAACGACAATCTTTTGATAAGACGGCGCATGTATTGCACCTGAGCCCTGTATGGGGATATGACTCCCACATCAATCCTCTCCTGAAGGAACCGGTCCTTGCCAATCTTCTGGATATAGTTCTGCAGCGTGAGCAATGTCAGTCGGGCCTCGTCCTTGTTGATTCTGCCGAAAGTGTTTCCGGCAAGAGATTCCTTGAATTCCTTTTCCGAAATGTCTTCGCTATCGTCATCCGAAGCTGACAACGACAATTGGTCGGTATCGATCCAGTCTATGGCAGTGTCGTAGTCGAGGATGCCACGAAACTTGACTTCCGGCGCCGCCACCATGGCACCACCGTAAAACCAGTCGCTTGAAAAGCGCATGATATCCTCGTTCATGCGATACTGCATCGAGAGGAGAGTGACGGCCTCAGGATGATTCCCGACAAGCCGCTCCATAAGTGATATTCCAAGTCCCGCTTTCATGGCCTCATAACTTTTCACTGTTGGCGGAAGTTGGCAATGGTCGCCGGCGAGAATAAGCCGTCCGGCACGTCTCATGGGAATAAGGCTCGCTGCTTCCAGCGCTTGGGCGGCTTCATCTATAAATAAGGTGGAGAATCTTTTCCCATCAAGAAGGCGCGTGCTGCTGCCCACCAGAGTGCATGCAATGACGTGGGCCGAATTGAACAGGTCATCATTGATGCGGATTTCCAGTTCGGTGGCACGTGAGCGGAGACGATCCATTTTCTGATGCCACTGGTCTGAGCCTCGACGCTTTGTGCCTTGCAGCTCCCTGATAGCCCTTCTGACGCTCCAAAGATCGGGATAGTCAGGATGTGATTCAAACATGCGTTCGTAAGTGAACGAAAGCATCTTGTCGTTGACACGCGAGGGATTGCCGATCCGCAGCACATGAATACCCCTATCCACAAGTTTTTCGGAAATCCAATCCACCGCCATGTTGCTTTGAGCGCATACCAATACCTGGCTTTCCCGGCGAAGGGTCTCATTGATGGCCTCCACAAGGGTGGTTGTCTTTCCGGTGCCGGGAGGTCCGTGAACTATGGCAACATCCTTTGCATACAGCACCTTGTTTACCGCTTTCTCCTGAGTCTGATTGAGGTATGGGAATCTTAGAGGTGCAAAACGAAGTTCCTCAGCCGGGCGTTTTGAATAGAAAAGATCACGCAGTTCTCCAAGACGTCCTTTTGCTTTGAGCGTGTAGTCTATAGCATTGAGCATTGACTTGTAGGTGGTTTCATCAAAGGAAATCATCACCCCGGCAATTTCGGCATTCTGCAAGGTTGAGATATCGGCTGAATCAGATACTGCCACCACCATGCGGTTGCCATCCACAAAACTTACGGTGCCGCCAAAACGAGGTTTCGGTTTTGCATCATCTTTGTCGATAGTGAAGAATGTCACTTGCCGGCCATATTCGAAATTATGGTCTGTATCATTGTTATCGTCCTCATCATCAGAGCCGGTGTAAAAAATTTCCACTACCCTCTGATTGAGAGAATTGAAATATATTCGGCCTATGGATATTGGTGTCCAGGCATTGCCGCGCTCCACAAGACGGGTTATTCCTATTTTCTCTGTAACTTCGGAAAATTGGCGTCGTTCCTCCTCATATTCCATCATGAGGAGTTCGCGCATTCGTGTCAGTTCAAGTATTGCTGATTTCATACCGCAAAATTACTAAAAAAAATTTGAAACAACCACTTTTATTCTGCTTTAGCTTGTAAAAGTTGAAGTTATTTCACCAACAGACAATCCCCGGCATTGAAATGAATCAAAGCCGGGGATTACATTGTTTTATGTCTGTTTCTGCAGCGTTCAATTAATTGAACCTACCTTTAATCATTTCACCATTACTTTTTCTCCATTTATTATGTAGAGACCGGGCGCAGAAACCTTGTCAAGGCGTATTCCCTGGAGATTGTAGATCACGTCCTGAACCGGATACACTTCGCTACCTATGCTTTCTATGGCATTCGGATTATCGGCCTGGTTCGGGTTGCCGGCATACTTCACTGCCGGGTCGAAGGAAAGATGGGGAGGCTGATTATAGCAGCAGTTCTGATTGATCACCTGAGCGCGGTAATTGAGATCGTCCATCAGATGGGGAATGCGATATTCAGTCGGAAAACTTGTGGCATTGATTATAAGATTGTTGGTGCTGTTGTCCCAAAGCAATATTTCCTCTCGCCAGTCGCCCAGAAGGTCGCCCATAACGCAAGGATTGCGCTTGGTGCTGTTGTTCATAGTGCCTATTGTGTAGTTTCCGTTGTTCACCTTGTAGCGGTCAAACCATTTGTTGTCATGATTCCAGTGGGCGATTATGCTCTTGTCATAGAATTCATCATAGAGGTCGCCATCCCAGTAGATACGGCAGTTGATTCCGGCACCGCTGCTGCCTATAGCCCAGCTGTCTGCTACCATTGACCCATCCGCACAATCAAACACTCCGCCTGATGCACTGTAGAGGAATTGCGAGTGAGGAGATTCCGAATCGAAATGGGCTGCAATTCCGCGACCAGTATCGCCGTCGGCTGTCTGATGCAATATGAACTCTCCTGTGGCCGCATCGCGAAGGTCGTAACCGTATGGTTTTTCCTCATGCACCATAAACACCTCCATACCCGGACGTTCAGGTATGAAATCACCAAGGTGAAGTGCATCGCCGTGTCCGAGACCGGTGCGATACAGTAAACTTCCGTCATGGTCAAGCGCAGCCGAGCCATACACTATTTCTTGCTTGCCGTCGCCATCGCAGTCGCCTACTGAAATCCAGTGTGCGCCTTCCCCCCAGAGTCCTTCGCCTTTGGTGGTGTTGCGGCTCACCCAGCGTTCCTTCAGTGTGGTGCCGTCCCAGTCGTAGGCTGCCACAAATGCACCCGCATAGTAGCCTCTCGCAAATATTGGAGAAGGATTGGCTTCCGGGCCGTCGAGCCATGCTATGGCTGCCAGATAACGTTCCGAACGGTTTTGCTTCTCATCCCCCCAGTATGCCTTACCAGCTGCATAATCGGTATGATATGGTATAGTGGCAAGTTCTCCACCTGTCAGTCCGTCAAAAACTGTGATGTATTCCGGTCCTGCAACCTGTTTGCCATTACTGTTAAGAAGATTTGCGGTCGGGTCGTCGTCGCCGAGAAGCACATAGTTGCCCTCTCCGTCGATTGTGCCGGGGGCAGTCTTCATCATGAACTCACCATAGCCATCGCCATCAAAGTCCCATGCTATGAATTGCATGGTGTGTGCGCTGGTGAAGAAATTAGGTCCTGCATCAATGCGCCACAGCAGTGTGCCGTCAAGCTTAAGGCAGTCGAAATATACAGGTGCAGTCTCGCCTGAGCTTGCTGCATCCTTCTCATTGGAAGGAGACCATTTAAGAATAATCTCATACTCTCCATCGCCATCCATGTCGCAATAGCTTGCATCATTGGGAGTGTAGGTGGCATTGTAGCGTGGTTCTGGAGTCTGGGTGGGTATGTATAGAAGCTGACTGTCCCAGGTCTTTTTGCTTACCTCAGTTTCGATGAGATTATTGTTGGCGTCATATACCTCAAGGCGATAGTAGCTGTCGGCTGTACCATCCTTATCCTCAAAGTTTGTGCGGTTTTTAATATACATACCTCGGCCAAGTACTGTTTTCTGAACAGCAGCATCACCTCTGTATAGTTTATATTTCACTTCATAACCGTCAGATTCGCGGTGACGCCACGACACAAGATTGCCGGTGCCCATGTTGGCGCCAGTAAGGCTGACGGCCATAAGTCCACGTTTGAGGGGAGTGGCGGGAGCTTTCTCCTGTCGGTTGGTCACACGGAAATATACACTGTAGGTCATCACATCCTCGTTATCCTTCAGGATATCCACCTTGGCGATATGTCCTGCTTCGGAATAATCCACTTTTGCCGAATAGCCCGCTGCCATTGTAAAACTAAAATCGGAAGGCTCTCCATAAAGACGCTTGGAATAAGTGGCACTTCCACCGTTTTTCAAATCCTTCACCAAAGGTGTGAGGTCAATCTCACCGGTCTCGCCTTTTGCTTCCGAACCCTTGCAGGTCATCTTGGTCACGAAAGCCCCTACATTTTTTATTTCTTCATCTACAACTCCCTTTATAGAAAGATTGCGCAGACCCATGGTCTTGTTCGTGTCGATGTTCATAATGTAGAGTGTCATGCTGAAAGGTTCGCCGTCGGTGATTACATCAGCCATGGTGAACTCATGATGACTATAGGCAATGTCACCGGACTTGAACACTTTGTTGCGGGTTGGAGTCACGGATCCGACAGATATTTCCTGTCCGTCTCCAATTGTATAGTAAACCTCTATGCCACCCTTGTCAGTGCCGCACTTCACAGCGTCAAACGACAACAAAGTAGGTTTGAACTTATGTCCGGTCTGCGGATCCACCGTGACAGTCACACAGTAACCGGCAGTCTTGGAAGAAACCTTTGCAGCCGGAGTAAACACAGTGAAAGGAGGCACATACTCCACCGGTTCCTGACCCGTGTCTGCTCCTGACTTAGTCAGTTGTGTGGGATTTGTCAGTTTGTCACCAAGGGTGAATACGGTGCTGATGAGAGAAGCGGTGCTCTCGTTGCCAGACACCTCCACCCTACTCAGATTTTCAGGATCGCTCATTTCCCAAGTGGCTGTTACCAATTGGGCGCTGACCCCGAAGGCTGTGATAGTAGCAGCCCCAATAAGCAGGATCTTTTTCATGATGTGTATTTTTAATGCAGTCCCGCTCAGCGAGACTCGGTTAAGATTATTAGCGACTGCAAAAATACACAAAATTTTGTAATTTTAAAAAAAATCTACAATCTTTATGAAAATGTTCCATCTTGGAAGGTTTCAAAATGGGACATGTCAACTTATGTGGTTAATCCATTCATAAGGATGTCGGGTCTTAAGGTAGTTCAGATCGTGTCCCTTGGCGTATGCCTCACGCTCAAAACTGATATTCAAATATGCCTTCTGATGACTGCGATATTGAATCAGTCGTAATAAATACTCTATAAAATATAGCAGATAGAAAGGAATAAACAGCAACTCTTTCTGCTGCGCCGTATGAATCATTTCGTGGTTGATCACATATTTATCAATCCAAGAGGTATCTCTGGTCCAATAGGTCCCAAACAAGTTCATGCATATCCCCTCAGGTATAAGTCTGCACTTTACTATCATATCTATAGAACGAATTCACTATTGTCTTTGTTATAAAGATAAAAAATTTCTACTTTCACAAGAAAAGTTTGATAGCGAAACATTATACCAAATCAAATATGGACAAGACCGTCATACTCACCACCTACAGTTCGCCGGAAGAAGCGGCCATAGTTGTAGGGATGTTACGCTCCAATGGAATCCCTTGCGAGATTGAGAACCGCAACAATCTATATGTGCCGGTTTTCAACGGCGTGGATGTGAGAGTTTTTGAGAAAGACTTCGAGCGAGCCATACAACTCATTTCGGAACACAACGAATGAGAGGAATTCAGGAATTTGATTTTTTGTGTCCTAAGTGTTAAATTTCGTTCAATTCGGAATTTGACACAATTTTTTTTGTACCTTTGCAGTTTATTCAGACAAAATACAATTTTTATACATTTACAAAATGAGACATTTGCTTTTCAAGTCTCTGATGGCAACAATGTTGATGTCCGGAACCTGTTTATTCTCCGACGCATCCCCAGTACTACGCCAAAATCAGAGCACCCCCTGGAGCCGTATGCGCAAGGCAACGCCTGCCCATCAATGGTCTTCCCCTGCCAATGACTACGGACGCATGAAACGCGTGGCTCCCGACCACACCCTCCCGCAAAGCGACACTTTCCAGTATCTTTATGGTCCTGATGGCACCGAATGGTATGCAACTTGCAACTACGATATAGAGACAGTGGAACTTGAAGGTGGCTTTGCCACACAAGACCTACTGAAAGGATACACGTACACCATCTACAACAGTCAGTTTAAGGAAATCGGCACCATCCACGATGAAATAAAATTTGAAGAAGGCGAGACCCGCTGTGCCCAGGTGATGCTTGATGTCAACATCACCAAGAAATTCTTCAATTACGACGACAAGTATGAGGTGATGGTGACAATGTGGATGAACAACGCAGACTACTCAATGAACGTCCGCACCAATGTTTATTCCTTAGGAGGCAAAAAAACTGATGGCTATGATGACACAATCGAAGTCATCTCAGGCTACCCCGCCGATGCTGTGAATCTTGCCACCCAATCATGGGATGAATATTTCTATATCACATTCCTTACCGAACAGCCTGCTGACCCTAATAAGGATTATCCTAATTATGTAGATTTCCTTGCCGACTACAAACAGATTCTAACCACATACACAAAGGCTACCCTTGCTTCTGAAGGCAAGGCGTCCATACTTTTCGAGCATGAGATTCCGCTTATAAAACTCCCGGGCGACCAGATGTCTTGCCCCATGATGTTCATGAAAAATGTGGATGGCAAACTCACCTTGGTATATCAGCAATACGAGAAGTCATTTTTCATCGACCCATCCGGAATGGGAGGCAACGAAGATATAACACCCGACAATAACCTTGTAATCGACGTTTATCAGTTGCCCGATTTCTATACCAAGGAGCCCGAACATATCTCCACCACAAAGATTGCCACCACACCGGTGGATAAAGAAGGAACCCTCTACACATTCTATGGAATCGGCAACCTCCTTTATGAAGGTGACATTGATTTCGGGAATTACACAAAAGACGGTAAACCGAGTTTTATTGTGTCCGTTGATGAATACATGATTTCTGATGATGACAACTACAACTCTTCATACTATGTATATGATGCCGACGGCAACCGAATCAGGACACTCGCTGAAGACACCTACAATTTTGTGTTGATGTCTGATGTTCCCGGCTTTGAACCACAGGCAGCATTCATCCACACTGGCGATGAATGGACTTTTGAATTTGTTGATCTTTATTCGGCTGAGACTGTTGCATACGTGGATCAGATGTATCGCGGCATGGGGCTTTCTGCATATATCGACCGTGTGCCGGCAAAGAACGGATACCTTTACGCCGTGGCCACCACCAATGGCATTATCGAAGATAACGAGGATGGCAAGGAAGACGTTTATGCTCCTGTATTATGGCTTGACATGGAAGGTGAACCGGTGCGTCTTGACAAGATTCCGGTGGGAGATGGTGTGGAAATGGTTCGGTTCTATATCGCAGCCGATGCTCTTTCTCCATACTTATACAACACGGATGAAGAGATAGAATACATGCTTCTCGTAAAACGCCGCACTGAGGATGGTTCTTCTCTTCAGGAAGAATTCCTTGTGGCGACAGCCGAAAAAGGTGCAATCCATTCTTTCCTTCCTGATCCTGAAAAAGGGGTCATCAACTCGGTATATCTGCTGCCCGGCAAAACGCCACAGCTTATAATAGCATACGTCAACGACTACAAATACACTTCTGACTCTTACTCTCTTCCATTCTCAAAGTTCGCAGGTGGCACCGGTACTGAAAATGATCCATACCTTGTGGCTACAGCGGGCGACTGGATGCAAATCTGCAATGCTCCATCCGCTCACTATAAACTGACAGCCGACATTGATTGCGCAAGTGTTTCACTTCCATCGGTAGATGAATTCACAGGCTCAATAGATGGAAACGGCCACACTGTCTCAAACATTTTCATCTACAGCACCGGTAAGACAGCACTCTTCAGCGACTGCACTAATGCAACAATTAAGAATATCAATTTCTTCGACTGCAATCTCAATTTGGCGGGATCCGGAGAGTCTGCCTTCATAGCCGGGATGTCGCTTGGAAGCACTTTTGAAAACATTCACATCCGCCGACTCACTGTCAATGGAGACTCCTTCATTGGCTCTTTCGCTCCCATTTCATATAGGGCTTGGACAGGCACCAAGATTACCGGATGCGAAGTAAGCGGTGCTGAAATCAACCTGCCAAAGGCAAATGGCATAGGTGGTATTTCAGGCGATTTGCGTACAGGCGCCGTAATCATGGCTTCTGCTTTCTCCGGTAAAATCACTGCTGAAAGCAATGTGGGCGGCATTGCAGCTTCGACCACTACCGGTGATGAAACCATCACCAATTGCCACGTGGATGCCGACTTGAAAGCTGGGCACACAATAGGCGGTATAATCGCATTCCTCGACCGCTCAAAAGTGACCGGTTGCTACGTAGAAGGCACCATCGAGGCTACCACCCCATCAAAATGGACCAAGGCGTTGTCCGTTGGTGGCATAGCAGGTGAACTTGAGGGTGACTGGGAAGGCACGGCCAATGTTCCCGTGACAAACAATCTTATCGGCATATCCTCAATCATAACTCCGGATATGAGCGACCTTACAGAAGATTATCCTCATCAACTTGCCACTGTGCATCGTGTGGTAGGACGTACAAGCTACAACGCAAAAATTGAGAAAGACGAGTTTACCGATCCCTCCAAGGGTGATGTGGTATATGAAACAGGTGTACTCAATAATCTTGTTCTCTCTGACCTCGCTGTCATAGACACGGATTTCGATGAGAAGACCATCGAGGGCACATCTATTTCAAAAGATGAGGTTACTGTGGAATTACTACAGTCCCAACTCGGATTTGCATACGGCAGTGAAGTTGCAAGTCCATGGAATGTACAGGCCTGGTATGCCTACGACCCCTCGCTATGGTATGAGAGCAGTATCTGCATTCCATACAGCGGAATAGACGTGACTGAAGGAGACACTTTCAATATTGAGATTGCCATTCTTTCCCGCGTTCCGGTCTCTGTCGATGACATTCTCGGCGACTTCCTATGTGAATACGATGAAAGTTTTCTTGAGATGACTGGTGGCATGGACTTCGATGGCAAGACAATGTCTATTGAATTCAACGCACACAAGGAAGGACAGGCCAAGTTCGCAGTCTCAATGTTGGGCGGGACGGCTTCATGCATGGTAAATATCTCAAAGAAGCAGGAATCAGGCGTTGTCTCATTCCCTGCCGAAACTTCGTCCACTCTTAAATATTCCAATGGCTATGTGACCGCTGAAGGTTGTTCAATATCAATCTACGACATCAACGGACGCTTGCTCATAACCGGCAGCGGCAGCATTGACACCGCATCCCTCGTCTCCGGAATCTACGTGGCCACCGCCACAACAACTGACGGACACACAAATTCTCTTAAATTTGTGAAAATTTAATTTAATTGCTACGACATAAGTAATCGTAAAAAATAACTTGATTTATTTGCTACGACATAAAAAAGACCAATCTTCAGATTGGTCTTTTTTTCGTTTTAAATTATTGCTTTCACTCAAAATATACTCAAAATTTCACTCAAAAAAACTTTTTTGTTAACTTTGCACATGATTATACGTTTTATATATTATAATGTACTATTACCATAGAACTATAGCTAATATAACTTAAAAATATGAACAAGACACTTAAGACGTTATCCGTATGCTCGTTAGCGGCATACAGTGTATTCGGCCTCTCTTCTTGCAAAAGCGATGGAAATGCCAACCAGCAGGCTCCGGCAATGTCGCTCGCCACTCTTACCGTTTCTGAGGGCGATGCAGACCTCAACACCAACTACCCCGCCACACTCCACGGAAAGAATGATGTGGAAATCCGTCCTCAGATCACGGGATTTCTCACAAAGGTTCACGTTACCGAAGGTCAGCACGTCTCAGCGGGCCAACTGCTATTCACAATCGACCAGGTGCAACTTCAGGCTGCCGTTGATGCAGCACGTGCTGCTGTGGCTGTGGCACAGGCTAATGTCAACACAGCACAGACCAATGCCGACAACAATAAGATACTACTCGACAAGAACATAATTTCCGCTTCTGCTTATCAGACCAGTGTGGACCAGCTTAATGCAGCCAAGGCACAACTCGGTCAGGCACGCGCCAATCTAACTTCTTCCGAAAAGAACCTTTCCTATACATTGGTGAAAGCTCCTGTGGCAGGTGTGGTAGGCACCATCGACAACAAGGAAGGCACACTCGTTAGCCCCCAGACATTACTGACAATACTTTCCGACAATGGCCAGATGGAAGCATACTTCTCTATGACCGAAAAAGAAATACTCGCACTTACCGACAACGGCCGAAAGAGTATGGCCCAGGCTCTCGACTCTTTGCCAGGTGTGGAACTTAAACTCGCCAACGGTGAAATCTACAGCCAACCCGGCAGAATAGTCTCCATTTCCGGTGTCCTTGACCCGGCCACCGGCAGTGCCACAGTCAAGGCTGCCTTCCCAAATCCCGACGGAATGCTCCGAAGCGGCAACACCGGCCAGGTGCTTCTCCCCTCAATCAACAAAGGTGTCATCACCATACCGCAGAAAGCCACTTTCGAGATTCAAGACATGAAATTCGTCTATGTAGTGGGCGACAGCAGCAAGGTACACCAGTCTCCCATCGAGATTGACTCAAAAAACGATGGTGTAAACTATATTGTCACCAAAGGGCTTAACCCTGGCGACGTTATCGTCATCGAAGGTGTGGGATCTTCTGTGAAAGATGGAATGACTATCAATCCAAAACAAAACTGAGCTGAACCATGAGATTAGATAGATTTATCAACAAACCGGTGCTTTCGACGGTGATTTCTATTTTCATCGTCATTTTCGGTATCCTGGGCCTGTCGAGCCTTGCAATCGAGCAATACCCGGACATAGCGCCTCCTACAATCTCTGTATCCACAACCTACACCGGTGCCTCCGCCCAGGCCGTGCTCAACTCGGTGATTGCACCCCTTGAGGAACAGATCAATGGTGCGGAAAACATGGATTACATGGTGTCTTCCGCCTCCAACAACGGTTCCGCATCTATTCAGGTTTATTTCAAACAGGGCATGGACCCTGACATGGCAGCCGTCGATGTACAGAACCGTGTGGCAAAAGCTGCGGCATTCCTTCCTGCCGAAGTAAACCAGGTCGGCGTCATCACCCAGAAGCGCCAGAGTTCAATGCTCATGGTAATGTCGCTCTTTGATGAAACCGATACCTATACAAGTCAGTTTATCGACAACTACATGGCCATCAACATTATCCCGGAAATCAAACGTGTATCCGGTGTGGGTGAGGCCATGGCTTTTGGTGCCGACTACTCAATGCGTATCTGGCTGAAACCTGACGTGATGGCTCAATACGGCCTTATGCCTTCTGACATTTCTGCTGCTCTTGCAGAACAGAATATAGAGGCTGCCCCGGGTGCTTTTGGCGAACAGGGAGAACAGACATTCCAATACACCATGCGCTACAAGGGTCGTCTGCAGGATGCTTCCGAATTTGAAGATATCGTGATCCGCGCATCCAAAGACGGTGAGATACTCCGCCTCGGTGATGTAGCGAATGTGGAACTTGGCAAGGTTTCTTACGGTTTTGCCAACCGCGACAATGGCCACATCGGTTCTGCGGCTATAATATTCCAGTCGGCAGGCTCCAATGCAACCGAAGTAATCAAGAATATCGAAAAACTCCAGGACAAGGCTCGCGAATCCCTGCCTAAGGGCATGGTGATAGAAACCACCATGAGTGTGAATGACTTCCTATTCGCGTCAATCCATGAAGTTATCAAGACACTTATCGAAGCGTTCATACTGGTGTTTATCGTGGTGTTCGTCTTCCTGCAGGACTTCCGATCCACCCTTATTCCTATGATTGCGATTCCGGTGGCCCTTATCGGTACGTTCTTCCTCCTTTACATATTCGGATTCACCATCAACCTTCTCACCCTTTCCGCACTTGTGCTTGCGATTGCGATTGTGGTCGATGATGCGATTGTGGTGGTGGAGGCTGTGCACGCAAAACTCGACCAGGGTTACAAGTCTGCACGCAAGGCTTCTATCGACGCCATGAGCGAAATCGGCTCGGCTCTTGTCTCCATCACCATGGTCATGATGCTTGTGTTCATTCCAGTGTCTTTCCTCGGAGGCACCTCCGGTATATTTTATCGCCAGTTCGGTCTCACCATGGCCATGGCAATCGGTCTCTCCGCTGTCAACGCGCTCACGCTCTCCCCGGCTCTTTGTGCCCTGTTTCTCAAACCTCACAAGGTTGCCGACAATGAAGACGTGCCTGAAGGTGGATATGATGTGGAGAAACCGGTCGAAGCCAAGAAGGAGAAAATGGGCTTCATGAAGAGGTTCTTCTACTGGTTTAATGTTTCATTCGATGCGCTACTCAGCAAATACAAAGTTGCCACCCAATGGTTTATCAACCACAAATGGATTTCATTCGGAGTGGTGGCTGCATGTATAGGTGTGCTTGTATGGCTTATGAACATCACTCCCACAGGTCTCGTCCCCAATGAGGATACGGGTACTATCATGGGTGCCGTGACCATGCCACCGGCCACTTCGCAGGAACGCACACAGGCCATGATGGATGAAGTGGATTCCATCGTGGGATCCATCCCGGAAGTGAAGAGCCGCACAGCTATCACCGGTTACTCGTTCATCGGTGGACAGGGCAACACATACGGCTCATTCATCATCAAGCTCCGTCCGTGGGACGAGCGCAAGAAGGCCAACCAGTCGGCATCTGCAATTGTGCAACAGCTCTACGCAAAATGTGGAGTATTGAAGGATGCCAACATCATGTTCTTTCAGCCTCCTATGATTTCCGGTTATTCCGCCACCAACGGTTTTGAACTGAAACTTGAGGATAAGACAGGCGGCTCGCTCGACAAGTTCTTCGGCATTTATCAGCAGTTTATCGCCGCCTTGAATGCACAGCCCGAAATCCAGATGGCATACTCCACCTTCAACCCCACATTCCCCCAGTATCTTGTAGAGATCGATGTGGCGAAGGCTAAGCAGGCCGGTCTGACTCAGAGCGCAATCCTATCTACTCTTCAGGGTTATTATGGCGGTATGTACATCTCCAACTTCAACTCATACGGCAAACTCTACCGCGTCATGATGCAGGCATCTCCGGATGCGCGTGTTAGCCCTGAGACTCTGAAGCAGATTAAGGTACGCAACGGCAACGAAATGGCTCCTATCGACAACTTCGTGCAGCTCAAACGTATCTACGGTCCGGATATCATCAACCGTTTCAACATGTTTACTTCGATTCAAGTCACCGGCACTCCGGCAGAAGGTTTCTCCTCAGGTGAGGCTCTTCAGGCCATTGAGCGAGTGGCACAGGAAACCCTTCCACAGGGCTATGACTTTGAATACTCCGGCATGAGCCGTGAGGAGGCCTCCAACGGTAGCGGCGGCACCGCCGTGATTTTCGGCCTTATCCTGATGTTTGTATATCTGATTCTGTCGGCACAATATGAAAGCTACATCATTCCTTGGGCGGTAATCCTCTCTGTTCCGTTCGGCCTCATGGGTACTTTCATTTTCGCCCATTTCCGCGACATCGCAAACAACATCTATCTTCAGATTGCGCTTATCATGCTTATCGGTCTTCTTGCAAAGAATGCCATCCTCATCGTGGAGTTCGCGCTCGACCGTCGCCGCACAGGCATGAGTATCGTGAAGGCAGCCATTCAGGGAGCTGAGGCCCGTCTTCGCCCTATCCTCATGACCTCACTTGCCCTTATCATAGGTTTGCTTCCTCTTATGTATGCCACAGGTGCAGGTGCCAACGGTAACCAGGCTCTCGGCACAGGAGCTGTGGGTGGTATGCTCATCGGTATGATTCTCCAGGTACTCGTGGTTCCCGCTCTCTTTGTGGCGTTCCAGACCTTGCAGGAGAAGATAACTCCTCCTAAATGGAACGACAAGGACACACGGAATATAAAGAGCGAACTCGAACAATACACCATCAAACGATAACATGTCGAAAGAATCGACGAAAACGATGAAAACGATGAAAACGACGAAAACCATAATATCAATGGCAGCATTGATGCTTTCGCTCAGCAGCTGCCACATATACAATAAATATCAGTTACCCACCGACAATCCGGTGGCTGCTGAATACAAACAGGCAGTGGAGTCTTGCGACTCCACCGGCCTTGCATTCATGGGCTGGAAAGAGATTTTCACTGATCCGATTCTTCAGGAATATATCGACAAGGCTTTGACAGAAAACACCGATCTTGACAATGCCCGCCTCAATGTCGAGATGGCAAAGGCTCAGCTTTTAGGTGCGAAACTCTCCTATCTGCCCTCGCTTGCATTCTCTCCCAACGGAGGTTCTGCTTCTTACGGTGGCAGCCACATGAACTGGAGCTACACCCTTCCCATTGCCGCCAATTGGGAGATTGACGCATTCGGCAAGATTCTTAACAGAAAAAGAGGTGCAAAAGTGAGTCTTGAGCAAAGTCAAGCGTACGAACAGGCAGTACGCTCACAGATAGTGACCGGTGTTGCCTCCACCTATTATTCTCTCGTATTGCTTCATCAGCAACTTGACCTCACCAAGCGCACAGCTGAAATCTGGAAAGACCAGGTAGCCACTATGGAGCAGCTCAAAGCCGCCGGCACCACCACAGAGGCTGCCGTGGTGCAGAGCCGTGCTAATTATTATAATATTCTTTCTTCCATACCTGACCTTGAGCAACAGATTACTCTGGTCAGCAACAGCCTGTCGGTGCTTCTCAACACTTATCCTGAAAACTGGAATGTAAGTTCTGACCTGACAGTAAATCTGCCGGCGGAGGCCGTATCCGGTGTGCCAATGAGTTATCTTGCCACTCGTCCTGACGTGGCTGCCGCTGAAAGAGGCCTCGCTTCAGCTTTCTACACAGTAAGTTCCGCACATGCCGCATTCTATCCATCAATCGCCATTTCCGCACAGGGTGGCTTCACCAATCTGCTTGGTTCGATGATTGTAAATCCCGGAAAATGGTTTATTCAGCTTGCCGGTTCGCTCACCGCTCCCCTCTTTTCAAGAGGCCAGAACATAGCACAACTTAAGGTGGCCAAAGCCCAGCAACAGCAAGCCATCAACAATTTCGAGAATGCAGTAATGTCGGCCGCCGCCGATGTAAGCGACGCTCTTGTAAAGATTGAGAAAAGTGGCGAAAAGAAAAAACTTGTTGACATGCAGGTTGAGCAACTTGAGAAGTCTGTGGAATACACCAACGAACTTTTCATCCTCAATCATCAGACCAGCTATCTTGAAGTGCTGACAGCACGAAGCAGCCTACTGCAGGCTCAGCTTGCAAGTCTGAGCTGCTGGCACGCTCGTACGTCTGCACTCATCAGCCTGTATCAGGCAGTAGGCGGTGGCCGCTAATTTCCCAACCCTTAACCCTTAACTCTAATGTCACTAAATTAATCACTGAAATCATCGGTTTTCCTCCTGTGTAAGGGGCTTCAAGCCCCTTAATACAATGCTAATTTAGCGACATTGCCCTTAACTCTTAACCCTTAACCCTTAACTCTTAACTCTTAACCCTTAAATGAACAACATATCCCCTCTGGCTTTCGTACATCCCGAAGCCAAACTTGGCGACAATATCACAGTAGGAGCTTTCGTCTATATCGACCGCAACGTAGAGATTGGCGACAACTGCTTCATCCATTCCCACACCAGCATTTTGGCCGGTGCCAGAATTGGAAAAAACAACCGTATCTATGAGGGTTGCATAATAGCTGCTACGCCTCAGGATTTCCGTTGGAAAGGCGAGGAGTCTTTCGTGACTATCGGTGATGACAACCGTATCCGCGAACACGTGATCATCAACCGAAGCATTCACGAAGGGAAATCCACCACCATAGGCAGCGGATGCTTCATAATGGCCCAGTGCCATATCGGACACGATGCAACCATAAGCGACAAGTGTGTGCTTGGCAACGGTGTGAAAGTAGCCGGTGATTGCAGGATAGGCAAATTCTGCATATTCTCTTCCGGGGCCCTTATACATGAGGGTTTTGAAGTAGGCGAATGTGTACTAATAAAAGGCGGTTGTCGCGTCACCGGCAATGTGCCTCCATACGTGGTCATGGCCCACAACCCTATCTCATATTATGGCGTGAACTCATACGTGCTGCAGCAAGTGGGATACAGCGACGAAGCAATCGACGACATCGCAAAATGCTATCGCCACATCTATCAGTCGCACATAGCTCTCAGCAACGCTTGTCGCCGTATTCGTGAAGACGTGGCTGAATCCGACTACCGCAACAACATAATATCTTTCTTGCGAGGAAAGAACTTTGAGATTGCAGCCAAGCAGTCGATGGATGATTTTGAATAATATTTTTACATTTCTTGAAAAAAAGACACGCATCAGGCTGCGTGTCTTTTTTTGTGTTTTTATCGATTTTTTTATGTAAAATTTGGTTGTTAATTTATTTTTGAGTAATTTTGAAGACTTAAACAAAAACAAAAAGATTTAACGATACATAAACTATCATGGAATTAGACGGTAAGATTATCCTCGACCTCGGAATGCAGCAAGGCACTTCCAAGGCGGGACGCGAGTGGAAGAAAAGAGAATGGGTACTTGAGACTTTCGGTCAATACCCAAGAAAAGTTAAGTTTCATGTTTTCGGCGACAAGGCCGACACCATTGGCATTGAAGTAGGCAACTCCTACACTCTTTCCGTCGATGCAGAAAGCCGCGAATTCAACGACCGCTGGTACACCGACATCAGCTGCTACGCAGCACGTCCCTACGCACCGGCCGGATATCCACAGCCAGGTGGATACCCACAACCTGCCGGTTATCCGCAACAGCAGGCTTATCCTCAGCAAGGTTATCCCCAGGCTCCGGCCCAGCAGCCATATCAGCAACCGGCCCCACAGCCATTCGGCGGTGACGCCTTCCCTCCCGCCCCGACTCCCGGCGCATCCCCTTTTGATGCCGGAGACTCAAGCGATGACCTCCCATTCTGACAACAACTCCCCTCCCGTATGCCTCTGCATTGACTTTGCAGAGGCTTTTTTTGTGCTAATCTTGCTAAAATATATATAAGAAAGGTTGAATATTTGCACAATACGCTTTTTTTTTGTAATTTTGCGCTCCGATAGGATTACTATGTCCTCTTCACGAGGATTGAACTTACAGGTAATATGAAAAAAGAAACAAAAACCCGTTCTTCCAAGTCCGCCGCAAAGCCTGCAAAAGCTTTGGCCAACGAAAACCTCCTCTTCGAGACAAGCTGGGAGGTTTGCAACAAGATAGGAGGAATTTATACAGTTCTCTCCACCAAAGCACGTGTGCTAAAGGAGCAATTTGGCAACAACCTAATATTCATCGGTCCCGATGTCTGGACACCTGACACCCCTTCGCCATATTTCAAGGAATCCAAATCCATACTGAAATCAGCTACCAAACTTGAATTGCCATTCGGAATAACCCTCCGCACCGGTCACTGGGACATCCCGGGATCCCCGATTGTGGTCCTGATAAAGTTCGACGGCGTATATCCCGTCCTCAACGATATCTTCGGAGAAATGTGGAATATGTTTGGAGTCGATTCTCTGCATAACTATGGCGACTACCCGGAAGGATGCGCTTTCGGTGTGGCAGCTGCAATCACAATGAAAAACCTTGCAGCGCACCTCGGGAAAAATGACTCTGACGTGCTTGCTCACTTCAACGAGTGGACCACCGGAATGGGACTCCTGTGGCTCCGCAAAATCATGCCGGAGGCTGCAAGCCTGTTCACCACACATGCCACCTCAATCGGACGCTCGATATGCGGCAACGGCAAGAACCTTTATGAATACTTCACCGCCTACAATGGCGACCAGATGGCTCGCGAACTAAACATGGAGGCAAAGCACTCCGTAGAGAAAAAGGCAGCCTGGAACGCCGATTGCTTCACTGCAGTAAGCAGCCTTACAGCCGACGAATGCGCCCAACTTCTTGACAAACGTCCGGACGTGGTCACTCCAAACGGCTTCGAGCCTGATTTTGTGCCCGCTTCCGCAAAATATAATAAGCTCCGCAAGAACGGACGCGCAAAACTTCTCGCAATAGCAGAGAAAATGACCGGCCGGAAATGGAGCGACAACACAATGATAATCGCCACTTCCGGACGCAACGAATACCGCAACAAGGGACTCGATGTGTTTCTTGACAGCATGGCGCAACTATCGCGCACAGGGGCCGCTGCCTCCCGCGATATCCTTGCACTCGTGCTTGTTCCGGCATGGGTTAGCGAGCCAAACGGAGATCTCCTGATCGACCTCTATAATGAGGGTTCCCTCAAGATTACACCCGACTATCTGACGCATCGCCTTCACAACGAGGACTCGGATCCGGCTTGTTGCCGTATAGGACAACTCGAGAATAATCTTGAGATAGCAGGAGAACGTCAGGTGAAAGTGATTTTTGTGCCATGTTATCTCGACGGTGGCGACGGAATTGTCAACATATCATACTACGACATACTCCCGGCCCTCGATATCACAGTATTTGCATCATATTATGAGCCATGGGGCTACACACCTCTTGAAAGCGTCGCTTTCGGTGTACCCACAGTCACCACCGACAAGTCCGGCTTCGGACAGTGGGTGGATAAGGATGTCGCCAAAGGCCACATCGAATCTCCTGATGAGGCACTTAAGAAATGTGGAGTAGTTGTGGCGCCACGCAATGACAACAGCTACTGGGACACCGTGATAAACATAGCCGATACCCTCGCACTCTATTCACATGCCGATGCAAAGGATGTGGCTCAATGCTCAAAGGCTGCATCCGCCACTGCGGCACTCGCCGACTGGAAGAACTTCATCAAATACTATGATGAGGCTTTCAAGATTGCCCGGCAGCACCGCGACTCACGCATGGAAAAGAATTAAATCTTTAAATCCCTAATGATTGGATATCTCTGATTTCTCTGATATCTCTGATAAGAAAAAAATAAAAGCTTTTTTATAATTTATATAATTTATGAAACTTCAAGTAAGCAACACCAACCAGCCTACATGGCATAATATGGTGGTATCAAACTCCCTCCCCGAGAAGCTTCGTCCACTTGAGGAGATTTCCAAAAACCTCTGGTGGGTTTGGAACAGCGAAGGCAAAAATCTCTTCCGCGACCTTGACCACGACCTATGGCGCAAGACAGGTGAAAACCCTGTGATGCTCCTGCAACAACTTAAATCTGAAAGATTCCAGGAAATCCAGGACGACAAGGAATGGATGGCCCGCATCAACAAAGTTTATAAGTCCTTCCAGGACTACATGAAGCAGCCTATGCGCAACGACCTCCCATCTGTGGCTTATTTCTCCATGGAGTATGGTCTTTGCTCTTGCCTAAAGATTTATTCCGGTGGTCTTGGTGTGCTCGCCGGCGACTATATCAAGCAGGCTTCCGACTCACGCGTCAACATGACTGCTGTCGGCTTCCTGTATCGCTATGGCTACTTTACCCAGAGCCTCAGTATCGACGGACAGCAGATTGCGAACTATGAACCCCAGAACTTCGACCAACTACCCATCGAGCCGGTTCTCGGCGAAGACGGTCAGCCTATGATTCTTGAGGTGCCCTATCCTGGACGCATGATCTATTGCCACGTATGGCGTGTGAACGTAGGCCGCATGAAGCTCTATCTGCTCGACACAGACTTCGACATGAACTCAGAGTTTGACCGTCCCATCACCCACAAACTCTATGGCGGCGACTGGGAAAACCGTATCAAACAGGAGTATCTGCTCGGCATCGGTGGCATCTACATGCTGAATAAACTTGGTATCCACACAGATATTTATCATGCCAACGAAGGACATGCCGCTCTGCTCAACTTGCAGCGTCTTGTAGATTACGTGCAGAACGACCATCTGCCATTCAACGTGGCTCTCGAAGTGGTTCGCGCAAGCTCTCTTTACACTGTGCACACACCTGTGCCGGCAGGTCACGACTATTTCGATGAAAGCCTTTTCGGCAAATACATGGGTGAATATCCCGCAAAACTTGGTATCTCATGGAGCGACCTCATGAACATGGGCCGAGAGAACCCTGACACCAACGAGAAATTCTCAATGAGTGTGTTTGCTCTCAACACTTGTCAGGAAGCCAACGGTGTAAGCTGGCTCCATGGTGAGGTATCGAAGAAGATGTTTGCAGGCGTATGGAAAGGCTACGATGCGGCTGAAAGCCATGTAGGTTACGTCACTAACGGTGTGCACATGCCCACTTGGGCCGCTTCCGAATGGAAGGCTTTCTATGAGGAGAAACTCGGCAAAAAGATTTTTGAGGACCAGAGCAATCCGGAGGCTTGGAAAGGCATCTTCACTGTAGGCGACGATGAGATCTGGAACATGCGCATGACTCTGAAGAACAAGTTTATCAACTTTGTTCGTCGCGACTTCCGCGAGAAGTGGCTCCGCAATCAGGGTGATCCTTCCGCTGTGATGCAGATTATGGACAAGATCAACCCCAACGCCCTCATCTTCGGTTTCGCACGTCGTTTCGCAACTTACAAACGTGCTCACCTTCTCTTCAACGACCTTGACCGTCTGGCCAAGATTGTCAACGACAAGGAGCGTCCCGTGCAGTTCATATTCTCCGGCAAAGCTCACCCCGCAGATGGTGCCGGCCAGGGTCTCATCAAGCATATCATGGAGATCAGCCGTATGCCGCAGTTCCTCGGCAAGATTATCTTCCTTGAGGACTACAACATGACTGTGGCTAAACGACTCGTCACTGGTGTTGACGTCTGGCTCAACTTCCCGACCCGTCCTCTCGAAGCTTCCGGCACATCCGGTGAGAAGGCTGAGATGAACGGTGTGCTCAACTTCTCGGTACTCGACGGTTGGTGGTATGAAGGCTACCGTTTCGACGAGCAGGCCGGTTGGGCTCTTACCGACAAGCGTACTTTCACCGATCAGGCTCAGCAAGATAAACTTGATGCCGCTACCATTTACTCAATGCTTGAAAATGAGATTATCCCTCTCTACTTCAACAAGAACTACAAGGGATATTCCGAGGAATGGATCCAGTACATCAAGCGTTCGATCGGTCACATAGCGCCTCACTTCACAATGAAGCGTCAGCTTGACGACTATATCTCCCGTTTCTACGAACCGGAAGCAAAACGTGCTGCCTCCCTTAAGGCTCACGACTTCGCAAAGGCCCGTGAGATTGTGGCATGGAAGGAATCAGTAGCTTCCAAGTGGGACCAGATTGAGGTGCTCGCCGTTGACTACAACGAAAGCGCAACCAACACCTATCATACTGGTGGCGAATACACAGTGAAGTGTACTCTCGACACCAAGGGTCTCGGCGACTCAATCGGTGTGGAACTCGTTGCATACAAGGAACATGACGGTGTTTCCGATTTTGCCGGCACTCAGCCTCTTAAGGTAGTTTCGCAGAATGGTTCAATCGTGACATACGAACTTGACACCAAACTCACCGATGCCGCCACCTACCGCTACGCGCTGCGTATGTATCCGAAGAACTCGGCACTCCCCCACCGTCAGGATTTCGCTTACGTTCGCTGGCTCTAATCCATCGTAGAGTATTATAGCCAACGCACATAGTATTTGTGCAAAACGCATATTGTAGGGACGTGCCAATGGCACGTGGCATTGAAAAGAAAACTTGCCAATGGCACGAACCTGCGAATTACACAATTAATTATTGCGTTTACAATAAATAAAAAAGAGATGTGTCATCAGGCACATCTCTTTTTTATTTATAGCAATAGTTCGTTAAAAGGATGAATCGTCATATTTGCGGTCGGCCCATGGCTGATATGACGATGCACACACAGCAAATTCATTGATGCCTCAGCTGTATGCGATGTTGGCTATGCGAAGCAGTGAGTAAGTGCCCCATAACCCTCAGCTTTCGCAAAGCGAAAGCTGAATCATCCCACCAAAAAAGGCTTATATTTTATTTCTTCTCTTTCCACAGGGATGTTGGGGTTGATTCTTAGAATCGTCTCTACAAATGTGTCCCGGTCGGCAGGATAAAAGGTTCTTGGCTCTATACTCTTCAGGTATGCCCTGTCAAAATAGATTGCCAATTGGTGGCACGGCACTTTGGAGAATGGCCTCCATTTGGAAGAGGTGTCGATATAGGCAATCTTTGTGATTCTATCAATCTTATAGTTCCTTTTATCCTCCGAATAAAAATTCACAATTATTTCATTGTCTTTTATCTCATATCTACTTTTAAGAAAAGACATAAACGATATGTAGATTAGTATTGCGATTACCGCTAATGTCGCTATCCTGAAAAAATCGGTCATGCGGAAAACCGCAACACAATATAGGCATACAAAAATAATCTGAACCATGAGAATACATATTCCCTTGTTTGATACAGCTATTCGAAAGTTTCGTTCCATCTTTTACAATGATTTTTCTTGCTGTCGCAAAGTTACAAAAAAAATTCTAAGAAAGGCTTGTAGTTTCCTGAAAAAATGGACATGACGGAGAAAATGAGATAAAATCTTCATTTTTATGTTGAAATATTTGCATAAAGGCAACAAAATTGTTACCTTTGCATTGTAATTAAAGAAGCACATTGAAATTATGAAGTACTCAGAACTTGTAAGGAAGCTTAAGAAAGCAGGATGTTACATTGTTCGGCACGGCAAACGTCATGATATTTGGAAGAGTCCCTTAACAGGAGACACATTCGAAGTACCAAGACATCAAACTGAAGAAGTCAAGCCAGGAACATTGAACGACATCAAGAAAGGAGCCGGGATTTAATCCCGCCCTTACTCTCTCCTTACTTCATGAAGTATAACATAATTCTGTGTGCTTTCTTTAATTTTTAAATTTTTACAGTATGAAATTAACGGCAATTATTGAGAAAGGAGATGGTAAATTTTATACCATCTATACACCCGACGGGATACCTAAGTATCATATTGGCGGATGTGGTGAGAGTGTTGAAGAAGCTCAAAATGACTATATGGAGTGCATTGCAGAGATGCGTGAGATTGCAAGAGAAGATGGCAATCAATTCCCCGAAGATATTGAGGTGGAGTTCCGCTATGACATTCCCTCATTCTTCAACTACTTTGACTGGATAAACATCAGCGCATTTGCAAAGCAAGCCGGAATAAATGAATCGAAGATGAGGGCATATAAAGCCGGAATCTCAACTGCGTCAGAAAAGACCCTGAACAAAATCAGAGCGACAATCAAAGATATGTGTGCCGCCATGTCGGCCGCAGTCTTCTAAACCGACCAAGATATTTCATAATATATCAAGGTGATTCTTTAATTACGCCGGGCGTGTCTGTAGAGGATACGCCCACTTTTTATTGTCAGACAGCACTCTTCTTTCGTTTGGTTGTAACCTGTAGTTCCGAAATCGTCAGTACATTTGGCGGCGTTTTCAATGAAATCTCGCTAATTCATGCAAACTTAGCGAAGGGTCATGGCTGCTTAAGAGATTTCAGATAATCCGATGGCGTTTTGCCAAATACAGTCTTGAACGTCTCACGGAAATAATTGGCCGAACTAAAGCCGAGTCTGTCGGCTATTTCAGACATGGAGTATTCTCCCGAAAGCAGCAACTCCTTGGCTCTGACCATCCTTATATGACGTATGTATTCATTGCCCGACATTCCAGTGACAGCCTTCATCTTCCTATACAGTGTAGGACGACTCATACACATGACATCTGTCAGATATTCAAGATTTACCTTCTCTGGATTGTCGCAATCCAGAATTGCATGATCTAATTTTTCGATAAACTCACGGTCAAGTTTTCCGAGAGCCTCAGCCAGAATTCCTTTTTCATCCTTTGAATCTTCCTTTTTTTCAGATTTCTTCTCAGTTATGGTATGGTTGCGGAGATACTCAGTGAGCATATTCCGTCGGGAAAGGATGTTGTTTATCCGCGCTATCAGCAGAGAGGCATTAAAAGGCTTTGTGATGTATGAATCCACGCCGACATTGTAACCTTCCTGTCGGTCGGCCGATGTATCCTTTGCCGTCAGCATTACAATAGGGATATGGCTTGTTTTGACATCGTTTTTCAGATGTGCGGTCATCTCCATGCCGTCCATCACCGGCATCATGACATCAGTGACGATAATGTCAGGTATGTCGCGCCGAGCAATCTCCAGACCATCACGACCGTTAGCAGCGGTCTTGACATTGAATATTCCGGAAAGCGACTGCCTGATGTATTCCAATATATCCGGATTGTCTTCCACCACAAGCACATCTATACTGTCGGGGGAAACAAGAATGGGGTCTTTGACTTCTTTTTCAGACCTGACATTACCGGCACCGGATGATTCCATACTTTCCGGTGTACCCGGATTTTCATGAGAATCAATATGTATGGCTTCCGGATAATCCCGGTCGCGATGAAGATAAATATTGAAACAGGATCCTACACCCTTGGCACTTTCTACAGTTATTTCGCCTTCGTGAAGTTCTACAAGTGCCTTGACAAGAGCCAGACCTATTCCGGTACCGGATGCCTGGTGTTGTGATTTCTCCTGATAATATCTGTCGAAAATATACGGAAGAGCCTCATTGCTGATACCATGTCCCGTATCCTTCACACTTATCTTGATCCATTTCTCATCTCCCCGCTGCTCCGGTGCAACTGATATTGTTATCATGCCGCTCTCCGTATATTTCATTGCATTGGATATGAGATTATCGAGCACCATGGTCAGTATCTCCTTATCGAAATATGTCTGTATTTCTCCCGTAGATGAACTGACTGATATATTCACATTCGGATTTCTATTGAGTTCTACATATTTAATGGCAATTTCTTTTACTGCCGACACAATGTCACCATAATCCACGCAAAGACGCTTGTTGTTGGTTTCTGTTTTTCGATAGTCGAGAAGTTGGTTCACAAGGCTTAGAAGCCTTTGCGCGTTCTTGTGAATCACATCCACTTTCCACCGGTCTTCCTTGACAAGCGTGTCTCCTTTCAGCAAATCTTCAAGCGGCCCGTTTATGAGTGTGAGTGGTGTTCGGAGTTCATGTGTCACATTGGTGAAGAATCTGACTCGTTCCTCATGCATGGTCCGCTGGTTGTTGAGCCTTTCTTCCTCCACCGTGAGCATTGCGCGATGCCTCAATCTGTTTCTATACCAGGCAAATATCACGCATCCTGTTGCAATGGCAAGAATAGCATATATTAGTTTGGCCCACCATCTTAACCACATCGGTGGTAATATCTCAATCTTGATAGAGGAATATTTTTCCGAATCACTTTCTTTTGTGTTTTTGATTTCAAACGTATATTTGCCGTATGGCAGTTGTTTGAACGAGACTCTGCTTTCTTCCCCTATGGGATACCATTTGTCGTCAAGTCCCATCATCCGGTATTCGAATGTGTCTCCCGGCCTGAAAATATTAAGACTGCTGATTATTATGGTGAAATTGTTTTGGCTATGATCCAACACCACAACTTCTTTACCTGTTGTAGCTATGACATCCGCCCCGTCTTTGTGACCATTGTCGATAATAAGTTCAGATATCAAGGGTTGTGTGAAATTCTTTTTATCAAGCACATACTCCGGCATGAATGTCAATATGCCACGCGAACTGCCAAAATAAACTCTTCCGCCGGCATCGCACGATGCGCTTTTTGCATTGAAGTTTCTGATAGGCAGTTCACTATTGAACATCACCACAGAATCTCCTTTGAGCACGACACCAATTCCGGCTATAGTGGAAAACCATACATTGTCTTTGTTGTCTTTTATAAGGGCGCAGACAGCTCTGGATGGTTTTGATAATACCTCATAATTATCAGGATTGTCGGCTGTTAATTTCACAAGACCCTCTCCGGTTGCTATCCAAATATATTCCCCATCCTCAAGTATGTCATTGACCGTATTGGATGGGAATCCGTCTTCTTTTTTATAACTGAGGATTGGCCGCATGTTCTTGTCAAACATCGAAAGACCTTGTCCGAAAGTGCCGA
The DNA here is from genome assembly GCA_023667055.1 of Muribaculum sp. Taxonomy (GTDB): domain Bacteria; phylum Bacteroidota; class Bacteroidia; order Bacteroidales; family Muribaculaceae; genus Lepagella. Next base: position 513,239 of record JAMPAV010000001.1, read on the forward strand.
CATAGATATTGCCTTTGCTGTCTTTGGCGATTTTTCTTAAAAGATTATTCTCCACATCATGATGGCCGGCTACTTTTCGCCGGTTCTTATCAAAAACAAGCACACCAGAATTGGAACTTATCCAGATTGAATCGCCAATCACGTCCATCCCGATCCAGTCATAATCCTCAATCCCTATATTGTAGGATTCCGACTTGCCGGTAGTTGGGATGAAGTTTGTCAGCACCCCGTTGCGGTCACATATCCACAATGAATTGTCATTGTCGCCGACCATGTCGAGAATCCTCGAGTTTTGCATCAATCTTTTATGTGAATGTTTAGGATTGCTGCTGTAGATTCCCTTGTTTTCAGTGGCAATCCATACATCGCCATTCATTAAAGACACGATTGAGATGACATTTGCAGTCTCCGAATTAAGCCCACTATGTTGATTTTCCTGAGGCAATATATTGGAGGTGAAGTAATTGTTATTGTTGGAGACGGCTATGAGTCCATGGTCGTTTGTTCCAATAAGAATATTGTCAAACTGATCCACAAGCAGGCAGTTCGGCTCGCTTATCCTGATTATATTTGGAGTGGCATCCGCCGTATCGGTCTGTCGGTCGGCTCCAATGTGTATAAACTCTCCGCTTATTGTGTCAAGCAATATTGTGCCGTGATCCTCGTATGCAAGCAAAATGCCATGTTCTGTCTTTATGGCATCGAGACATCGTCCGCTAAACCTTTCTGCAGCGAAGCGCAGGAATTCTTTGGTGGTTTTATTGAATCTGCAGAGTCCCTTGTCGGTGCACACCCACACATAGTTTCCATCGGAAAGAACTCTCCTTACTGTGTTGTCCGGAAGACCATCTTCCTTAGTATATGTGCGAGCCGTTTTGTCGGCAATGGAAATCTCCGAGAAGCCTCCATCTTCGTGTCCGGCATATATCACGTCTTTGGCGGAGTCATAGTCAATACTCCATATTTTGTCAGACTCCAATCCCGACAATGTGCTTTTATTGAAGTGTGAGACATTTCCTTTCTCTACATCAATATGGTTTATGCCGCTATAGAATGTGCCCACAAGCAGATTGCGGTTTCTGTCAAAACATATAGAAGTGATTGCGTTGCCCGACAGATTATAGCCCGGGTCTGACTTCTTGTGAAAATACCTGTTGTCACCACTGACATAATTGAATCCCACTATGCCGTCGCGCTGCGTGCCGATCCACATGGTTTCCCGCTCGGCATCGTTGAGAAGACAATTCATTTCGTTGCCGGGTAGTCTGATGTCACCCTCTGACTTAAACAATTTCCTGACCTTATCGCCCGATATAATGTTTAGGCCTTCATTGGTCGCTATCCACAAATAGCCAAAGTTGTCGCATTCCATGTCCAGAATGGAATTGTCGCTTAAGCCATTCTCGACATTGATGAAGCGATAACTCGTCTGTCCGTGGGATTGAAGGCAAAATAGAAATATTAAAAGTATTGTTATAAGAAGCGGTCGTTTCATGAGTCTATACGTGATGAGGTATAATGTATTATTGATAACAAAATTAGGCATTATCTTTGAAATTTCAAAGTTTTGCCCATGAAATATTTTGTGCCATTGCTTCTTTTGAATCAAAACCCACCTTTGTTGAACCATTTTTATCACCTGTCACACCACTATGAGATAAATTCGATAATTTATGAATCATGTCGGTTTGAAATTTTAAGAATCATGAAGTAATTTTGCATCGTGATTGGTATTCTATTAGAATGTCATGCCAACCCTCGGATTGATCTGGTTTCTATTTTTTATTTGAAATCATACCCATTTTCTACAAAACAAATAGCCCAAGATCAAAAAAACAATTAAATTTGCAATTCTATTATAAACCAACCAAAGATACAAAGACTAACCATGAATAAATCTCTTTTAGCTTTAGGCATTATGAGTCTTGCTTTTTCGCCGGCGGAGGCCAGTGTTGACAGTTTCATAAATACTGGCAATCCCCTTATAAAACATATCCACACTGCCGATCCGGCTCCAATGGTGGAAGGTGACACCCTCTGGCTATATGCAGGTCACGACGAGGGCGGTCCCGATGTAAAGGGTTATCGCATGTGGGAATGGTCTCTCTTTTCCACTACCGACATGCGTCACTGGACTCAGCACCCCGCCCCCTGCCGCATCAGCGATTTCTTTCCCTGGGCAAAGAGAGGAAAAGCTTACGCCGCTCACTGCATAAAAAGCCGCAAGGATGGCAAATATTATTTCTATGTATCCACCGATGGTCCCGGAATCGGAGTCGCTGTAAGTGATTCTCCAAAAGGACCATTTAAAGATGCTCTTGGAAGACCGTTGCTCACCAGGGATGATTGCAAGGGTACCACTCATGGATGGGCTTGCATAGACCCGGCTGTATTTTACGACAAAAAAGGTCAGCCCTGGATTACCTGGGGCAATCAAAAATGCTATATTGCCAAGCTCAAGCCAAACATGATTGAGATCGACGGGAAAATTAAGGAGATAACCCCAGAAGGCAGCAACTTCACCGAGGCTCCATGGATTCATTACGCCAACGGACAATATTACCTGACATTCGCCAACAACTGGCCTGAGACATTGGGCTATGCCGTAAGCAAGAAACCCGACGGACCCTACAAGTATATGGGTGTTTTTTCCGACACCGTAGAGGGAAGCGAGACCACTCATCCCGGTTTTGTGGAATTCAAAGGGCAAAACCTGTTTTTCACTCATAGCGGCTGGATGCCCGGCGGCTCCGGCAGTAGCAGAAATGTATGCGTCCGGCCTTTTGAATATAATCCTGACGGGACTCTTCCCCAGATGAACGCCACCGACTCGCTGTATTGGGATGTCACTCCTTCCGAAAAGAAAATACCCTACGATGCATATCTTTTTGCCTACTTCGAGGGCTATGGTCCAAGCAATCTTCGTGAGCAACTGAGATTCGCAGTGAGTGAGAATGGCACCGACTGGAAGGCTCTCAATGGCAATCTTCCGGTGGTGTCGAGCGATTCCGTGTCTCTTTCGGGCGGCATACGCGACCCTCACATATTTAGAGGGGAAAATGGTGATTTTCTAATCACGATGACCGACATGATGACTTTCAAAAACGGTTGGGACCGCAACACCGGCATAGTACTCATGCGCTCCGACAATCTCGTTGATTGGCAACACTCCGCCATAGATCTTGAGAGAGATTACCCGGAAAAATTTGGCAATGTGCAGTGGGTATGGGCTCCCCAGACCATCTGGGATCCGGAGGCGGGAGCATATCTCGTGTATTTCACAGTGAAATTTCAAGGTACCGACACAGATCCTGAAAATCCTGAGAAATCTGTACTCGATTTGTATGCGGCCCATGTCAATCAGGACTTCACTGAATTTGTGGAGGAGCCATATCTTATGCATCAGCTGAAGTATGGAGCCATCGATGAGGATATCGTATATAATCCGGATGATGGTCTTTACCACATGTTTTTCAAAGGCAATACCAAGAATAAGAACGGCAAGGAATATATAAACGGTATCAAGCAGGCTGTGGCCCCATCTCTTAAAGGTCCGTGGCGCGAGGATTACCGCTATGTGGATGCCTACGCAGGAAAGACAAGTGTAGAGGGGAGCGGAATATTCCGTCTCAACCCCAAGGATGAAGAGCGTCTTGGCCACAAATGGTGCCTGATGTACGATATGTATCGCGACCACCGATATGAATACCAATTGTCAAACGACCTTTTCCACTTCACCGAACCCAAGGAATTCACCAAGGATTTCAGTCCGCGCCACGGCACTGTGATGGGTATTACCGCAGACGAAATGAAACGCTTGCAACTCCATTACTCCGAAAAGTAAATCAAAAGTTACCCCAATATACCCAAACACCTATGTTCCTAAATTAATCGCTGAAAGCATCGGTTTTCCTCCTGTGTAAGGGGCTTCAAGCCCCTTAAGATAATGGCGACATTATCCTTGAAATAAATTGAATAAAATCACACTATAAATGAAAAATTTAAGAAACACAGCAATTTGCGCTGTTTTAATCTCGCTGGGACTGCCGTCATACTCCCAGACATTCAATCATTACTCAACCACCAAATCGGAAAAATGGCAGACAGGCAAGGCTGTGAAGATTCAGTCTTCTCCGGATTGTGATGATGTCGTGAAAACCGACCTTGACAATCCCATCACTACATTCCGCCGCTGGGGCACCACGTTTAACGAACAGGACTGGCGTGCGCTATGCATGCTCACCCGCGACGAACAGGACGAAATCCTGAGCCGCGCATTTTCCCCCGACGGAGAACTGGGATTCTCTCTCGGTCGCATCTCTATGAATGCCAATGATTATGCTCTTGAATGGTATTCCTGCAGCGATGTGCAGGGCGACTTCGACCTTAAGCACTTCAACATTGAGCGCGACAAACTGACTATCATTCCCTATATCCGTGCTGCACAGAAATACTGCCCCGACATGTCATTCTGGATGTCGCCATGGAGTCCGCCGGCATGGATGAAGGCCAACAACCATTATGCAGTGCAGAGCAACCAGCACAACGACATGGATCCAAAGATGGATTACCTTCTTTTCGGAGATGGCGACCGTTCCGACAACGAACAGGTGAATCCCGACAAGCGTAGGTTCCCACGCCGCATGGCAGCTCAAAGTTATTTCATCCAGGATCCGAGATATCTTCAGTGCTATGCCAATATGTTCAGCAAATTTATTGACCTCTACGGCGAACAGGGGGTGCCAATCGACATGGTGATGTATCAGAATGAAGCTTACAGCTACACTCCGTATCCCGGTTGCCCTTGGGTGTCGGACGATATCATCCGCTTTAATATTGAGTATCTTTCTCCCACATTGAAGGAGAAAAATCCCGGGGTGGAACTGTGTCTCGGCACATTCAACACCAATCGCTACGACCATGTGGATGGACTTCTTTCCGACCCTCGCATGAAAGACAATATAAAGGGCGTGGGATTCCAGTGGGAAGGCGGCCAGATTCTTCCGAAAATCAGAGAGAAATATCCCGACTACAGATACATCAGCACTGAAAGCGAATGTGGCAACGGCAATATGGACTGGTATGCCGGCGAACATACATTCCACTTAATCAACCACTACATCGGCAACGGATGCTCTGAATACAACAATTGGAACCTCATTCTACCCGACCGTGGAGAGAGCCGCTGGGGCTGGAAGCAGAATGCTCTTGTACGTGTGAACTCCAAGGATCGCACTTACGAATACGTACCCGAATGGTATGCCTACCGTCACTACAGCAGTTTTATCAAGGATGGTGCGAAAATCATTGGGTATAAGCCCACCGGCAATGAAAAGACACCGGTACTTGTGGCCATGACTCCCAAAGGCAAGTATGTGGTGGTAGCCGGAAATATGAGTGATGAGCAAAAGAAAGTGAGTGTCGAACTTGGAGGCAAATACGTCAACCTCTCACTCGCCCCCCACTCATTCAATAGTTTCGTCCAGAAATAATTTAATTCAACTTTCGCAAGCGAAAGTTGAGGTTTAAAAGGTTAAAAGTTTAGGAGT
>JAMPAV010000001.1:518887-559735 GCA_023667055.1 Muribaculum sp.
CCGAAACTTTTTTGAAATGTTACATGGATATGGGGCATAAGCGTTTTGTTATCAGGCGAATCAACAAATGTTAAATTTTCTTTCGTTTTGTTAATTCATCAATCGGGAAATGAACCTTTCCGGGAACCTATGCGTTATATTGATTTTCTTTTGAAAAAAAATGACAGGAAAAAAGAATTCCTGTCATTACTCTATAAAAAAGTTCTGAATTCAGCGATAATCCTTGAGGATTTCGCGAAGACGTTTGCGCGTAAAGAATATCCGGGACTTCACTGTGCCGAGAGGCATGTTGAGCTGATCGGATATCTCCTCATACTTATATCCCGCCACATGCATTGAGAAAGGTTTGCGATAGTCCGGAGCAAATCCCGACAGTATGTTGTATATTTCCTGCATGGCGTAGGTTGTTTCCGGAGTTCCGATACCTGAATCTTGCGAGAGATTGAGATGAAAGCAATCTTCCGAGGAATCAATGACGGTGTTCTCTCGTGTATTCTTTCTATAGTTGTTGATAAAGATATTGCGCATGATGGTAAGCATCCAGCCTTTGAAGTTGGCGTTTGCCACAAATTTGTCCTCGTTGTTTAAGGCCTTCAGAGTGGTGTCTTGCACCAAATCCTCGGCCTCCTCCCTGTTCAGGGTAAGTTTGAGGGCAAATGAAAGGAGATTGCTCTGCATTGCTAAAACGGAATCCTGAAAAGAAGTCGATTTGTCCATTGATTAGTTAGATAAAATTGCATACGAAAGGTGCGTTAAAGATAGAAGTTTTGTTCTGTATTCGAAATTCGATGGCAAAGTTAGAATAAAAAATTGATACGGCAAAAATTTTTTTGATATTTTTTAGAACAATTTTGTTAAAATTTTGTTACGGCATGTTACAATAAACTGAAAAGGCGCGTCCCGAAGAGGGACACGCCTTTAAATACAACATAAGGAGATGGATTAATATCCGGGGTTCTGCCAAGCGGCTTTCTGTTCGTCGGTAAGGTTTGTTCCGTCAGGATTCTGCATCTGATCGAGGAATGTCTGCGGAAGAGGACGCACATAGTGCTTGGAAGCATCGAAATGCTTAACATCAGGATTGAGTTTCACAGCACGAGTCTCAAGAGTCTTTGTACGTGAGAGGTGCTCCCAACGAGTGAACTCGCCACAAAGCTCACGAGAATGTTCGTTCAAGATGAAGTGAAGTGCACGTGCTTCTTGTCCGCTTACGCCAATTTTTGCAAGGATAGCCTCGTCTTGTTCCGGAAGCTTATCCCAAGACCAATTAGTCATTTCAGCTTCTGTTGAGGCGTATGTAACCTCAAGACCCGGATTTGACAGATAATATGTGTTCATGCCAAGGTTCCAACCTTCATTTGCATTCGTACGGGCAGCATTGGAAATCTGAGTGCTCTTAAGGGCTGCCTCATAGTTGCCGTCCACGAAATAGCTACGGTTCTCACCATTGTGCCAAGCACCACGACGACGAACAACATTGATGTCTTCCTTAGCACCGTCATAGTCACCCTTACGGACTTTTATTTCAGCACGGATAAGATAAGTCTCACCAAGACGAGCAAGGATAATATCACGAGAGCCGGAATCACCTGCAAACGCGTTCAAATAACCACAAGTATGCTTGATAAGGCTTGGGAACATGTTGGATCCCCATGCTCCATATACACCGGATGCGCGTGCATCGCCGAACTGGTCGCCAACAAACTGACCTTCTTTGTAAAGAATCCATGAGTTAAGAATAGGCTGATTTGGTTTGCCAGAGAAAGTGGATTCTCCATCGCGTTTCTGACTACGACCTGCCTCCGGAAGACGTCCGGCCTCATCCACAAAGTTCGATTCGGTCTGATAACGGGCTGCACCGAACGTGAATTTATCAAATGAATGTTCGTCCTTTTTGTTAATTATGAACACAACTGAAGGATCACCTACTTCGATAGCACCTGTATGGGCATTGCCATCATAATGCTGTGCGGTGCCGTGAACTGTAGCGAAAGATTTCCAAAGACGTGCATCATTTACATTGTCAAAGCATGAAAGCAGGTATTCTGTAGGACGGAAACGCTGGAAGTCCTTGCCACCTGTCGGGCAACCACGCTGGCTACCGAGAGTGGTATTGGCATAGTTTGAGAACTGTGAGTTGAAGAATGCACCCGGGTTACGATTCTGAGTACGACCTCTGAAGTTTTCATCCTGCGGAACTACCATGAGAAGTTCATCGCTTTGCTCTATATCACAGTTAGGGCCTGTCCAGTTGCCATAAAGATCGATCACATCGCTTTCAAGATGACGAGCGCTTATAGCGTAGTTGGCAGCCTCAAGGGCCTTGTCAAGATAACCGGCTTTGACATCGCCATTCCAATCTGCATTGCGTTCCGAGGCAGCGAAAAGAAGAGCCTTTGCAAGATAGTGGGCAGCAGTAGCTTTAGTCCAGCTTACACCCTTTCCTGCCATTGAATTACTTTCGCCGTCAAACAGTTCGTATGCCTTTGTAAGGTCAGATATAATCTGTTCCCAGCATTCCTTCGGCGTAGTATTGTTAAACGAACGAACTACTCCTACGGTAGGCTCCGTTTGTATCACACAGTGGCCAAACTGAGCTGTCAGCATGTAGAAGTTGAAGCCACGATAAAAATATGCCTGAGCAAGGCAGTTGTTGCGGATTGCTTCATCTTCAATTTTATCAGCAGATGCAATGATAGTGTTGCAAGAAGCAATACCATAATATACGGTATCCCAAATGTTGGCATTTGTACCAGTGTTACCATTTGTGGTAATCCATACGGGAGCCATACGGATGTCGTATGTCAGCCACATCTCATTACACATGTCTGTACCCATAGCCCATTCATCAGTGCCACCCATTGTGGAATAATACCCCTGGGATTCATAACCGCCAATCCAGCGAGATGAGCCATAGAGCGAGAGAGTGAGCGACTGAAGTCCCTCAGGAGTCTCAAAATACTGTACCGAATATTCGGTGGTCAGTTTTTCATCGAGAAAGCTGTCGGAACAAGATGTGAAACCTGCGGCACTTGCAGCAAGAAGTCCGACTGCTATATATTTGTTAAGTTTCATTGAATTTTTCTTTTAAAAGATTTAGGTTGTTAGAAACCGAGTTCAAGACCAAGTACCCAGCTACGGTTGAAGTAAGACTGACCTGTATCAAGGTCGTAGCCACTGATAGACTGACAGATGTCAAACGGATTAATCACCTGACCATAGACTTTTATGGTCTTAGCCACTTTGTTGATCAGTTTTGACGGGAAGTTGTAGCCAAGGGAGATGTTACGTACTCTCACAAGGTTTGCCTTTTTGTAGCCGAGGGCTCCGGAGTATGGATCAGCGTCACCGGTCTGGACTGAAGTCAGGATAGGCATCTGATATTCAGCATTGGGATTGTCGGGAGTCCAGTAGTCTATAGCCTCGCCAAGATTGCCATAGCCGAAGAGGCTTGCAGAGTGCTGCACCCAATAGCCGAAACGACCATAAATCTGGAAGCTAAGTTCGATACCCTTGTAGTTGAATGTATTGGTCCAGCCAGCAGTGACTGACGGGCGTTTGTTACCAACAATGACACGGTCTTCGTTGGTCATCTTGTAGTCACCATCCACGTCGTGAGGACGAACCTTACCGGGAGCGAAATTCTCTCCGTTGGCATTCCACTTCTCTATTTCAGCAAGATCTTCCGGTGTGTTTTGCCAGATACCATCAGCTTTGTACCCATAGTAAACACCTAACTGTTCACCAATAAACCAAGAGTTGGCGATATCATCTTCCTTGCCATTGGCAAGTTCCTTAATCTCATCTTTCTGCCAACCCATGTTGAAAGCAGTGTTCCAAACGAAGTCGTGTGTAGTGACCGGGACAGCATTGATGGTAAGTTCGACACCCTTGTTGGCAGTTTTACCGATATTGCCGATAGTTGAACCGTAACCAGTCACTGTCGGTATGCTCATGTTTAGAAGCAGGTCGTTGGTGTTTGAGAAGTAAGCCTCCAAACTACCATTGAGTCGGTTGTTGAAGAAACCGAAGTCAACACCAAAGTTCCACTGGGTAGTCTTCTCCCAACCCACCTCGGTATTTGCCATCACGAGAGTGTTCTGAACGTAGGAGGGGTCATTGAGAAGATAAGCCTTTTCTTCACCATTGGCAGTAGGCACATATATAGCCTGAATACGTCCGAGAGTTGAGTACGGGCTGATAGCAGAGTTACCTGTTGTACCGACACCTGCACGAATCTTCAACTGTGAGAGCCATTGCACATCGCGAAGGAATGCTTCCTGCTGGATACGCCAACCAAGAGACATCGAGGGGAAGAATGCCCATTTGCGACCTGCTGACAACTGGGAAGCTCCATCCCAACGGCCGGAGGCTGTAAGAAGGTAACGATCCTCATAACCATAGTTGAGACGAATCATGTAAGACTCGAGCTGACGGTCGGTAAGGCCTGTGCTCATACTTGCACCATTTTCAGTATCTGTTACAGACAAAGAACCCATGGCATTCCAAAGATACATGTCCTGCTCAAGACCGCTAAGGTTCATTGATGCAGTCTGACGATTCCACTTGGAAGCGGTCTGCAGCAAAGTTACACCTACATTGTGAACATCATTAAATGTGTTGTTGTAAGTAATCATGTTGTCGAGAGTCCAAGAGAAGTCAGTCTGCTGTTGCCAACGAGCCTGATTCTTGCTTCCGTTCATCCACTTGTAAGCAGATTGAGTGTCAATATAGTCACCCTGTCGCCAGTTACGATAGTCAGGACCGAACATAATCTTATATTCAAGACCTTTCAGAGGAGCCCAGAAACCATCGAAGTGAACAGTTGCTGCAAAAGAACCGAGAATACGATAGGTCTGTCGATTGGAAATATTATGCTTCCATTCATCTATAGGGTTGTAAGACTGGTTATCTCCACCCGGATATTTGATACGGTCGCCATTTTCATCGTAAGGCATAGCCCAGTTGTATGCTTTCTTGTAGAGGGCATAGATTGCGCCGGCTGAATTGGTGGAAGACGGTGCGAATGAGCTTGACATACCATAGTCCTGTTCTTCACGAGATGCATTCATCGACATGCTGATTGTCATCCACTTTACCGGAGTAATGTTGGCGCCCAGGCGAGCAGTATAGCGTTGATACTCCTGACCTTGTTGAGTGCCCTTGTTGCTAAGATAACCGAATGATCCGAAAGCATTCATTTTATCTGTACCACCGGATGCACTTACTGTATGCTCGTGTACAAAACCTGTGCGCAGAGCCTGGCCAACCCAGTCATATTCCTGGACTCTTGAAGCATCCCAAGTTCCACCGTCCCAGCCACTCATGACGTTAGCTACTGCAGTGGGGTCATCAAGGATTCCGAAAAGAGCCTGGTCGCTTTCTCTTGTAGGATTGCGTGGATCGGCATATCTTGTAGGATCAGCATTGTAAGCAGCCCAACGACGATAAGTTATGTAGTCAGCAGCACTAACATTCTTGTTGCGGTCAACAAGGTTCTGCCATGTAACGGAACCTGAATAATTAAGAGAGAAATGTCCTGCTTTTCCGGTCTTAGTAGTAACAATGACGACACCGTTGGCGCCACGTGAACCATAGATTGCAGTTGCAGAGGCATCCTTAAGGATGTCGATTGATTCTATATCGCGCGGGTTGAGTGTTTCAATACCGGAGCCAGACATCAAAGGCACACCGTCAACCACATAAAGAGGGTCATTACCGGCTGTAAGAGAACGTTCACCACGGATACGGATTGTACCCACAGTACCCGGACGCTCGGAAGATGTGATATCCACACCGGCGGCTTTGCCCTGCAATGCCTCGAAAGCATTACTTACCGGACGGCTCTGAAGCTCCTCAGCACCCACGTGGCTAAGCGCACCGGTCACGTCAGATTTTTTCTGAGTACCATAGCCGACCACCACGAGGTCGTCGAGGACGTTGGAGTCTTCACGGAGAGTGACATTGATAACTGATTTACCCGCTACTTTCACTTCCTGAGTGACACAGCCCACATAGCTGAATGTGAGGGTAGCGTTTTCTGCGACATTGTTGAGCGAATATGCTCCATCAAAGTCAGTTGCGGTTCCATTGGTACTGCCTTTCACCATTACGGTTGCGCCAATCACGGCTTCACCATTCTGGTCAACGACCTTACCGGACACCGACTTGCTCTGGGCGGCAGCGGCAAATGACACCATAGCCACGAGAGCCAGACACAGGAATCTGCGACAGATGGCCGCAAATCCTGAACTTTCCTTACGGTAGTTCATAATTGATGTTGGAATAGGTTAAAAATGAATATTAGGTTATATTTGATATATTCGATGGTTAGATTTAGGCTACACTGTCTAAATTTTTGCAAATTTATATAAAAAATCATCAAAATCTTTAAGATTTTTTAAGATTCACACCCCCAATAACATTTTTTAACACAAAACAACTCAACAACAATCAAATTTAACAAATATTCAACATCGTTAAAGCATACTTTTAACCGGATATGTCTCGTAAATAACTCGACATACCCGGTTGCTGTTAATAAATCAACGCCACTGGGACTGAACTACGAAATCTTTTAAAGGGAGTTAATGTGTACCTGTTCGATACGTGTCGTTGACATACGCGTGATGGTGAATTTGAGTTCTCCTATATCGAAAGAGTCACCGATCGATGGCAAAGCCTCAGTGAAATGAAGAATATAGCCGGCGACAGTATTATACTCATCAGACTCTTTTATATTCAGGCCAAGCGACTCATTGATGGCAGCAATCTCGGCCCTGCCCGACACCTCAAAAGTGCCGTCAGGCAATTTTCTGAACATTTGCCTCTGCCTGTCGTGTTCATCTTCTATTTCCCCGAATATCTCCTCCACAAGGTCTTCAAGAGTGGCGAGGCCGGAAGTGCCGCCGAATTCATCAATCACTATGCAGAGTGATTTCTTTTCGGCTATCATGCGACGCATCATCTTGTTGGCAAGCATGGTCTCCGGAGTGAATATGACAGGCTTAATATGCTGTGTCCAGTCAGAATCAATATTGAACAACTCAGATATGTGTATATATCCAACCACATCGTCGATGTCTTCCTGATAAACCACAATCTTCGACAGCCCCGTGCGCTGAAACAGCGAAAGAAGCTCCGACCTTGTAGCAGTGGCTTTTTCCACAGCCACAATCTCATTGCGCGGGCGCATGCACTCCCCTATTGTGGTGTCTTTGAAATCAACCGCATTACGAAATATCTTGACTTCATTTTCGACCTCCACCTCAGCTTTCTGATTTGACTGGATCGACTCTTCGAGGTAATCATCAAGTTGGTCGAGAGTGATCAGAGACGCGTCAACCTTATTCTCCTTGATGCCAAACATGCTCATCAAGCCTTTGGTGATCATGGATATGAATTTAGACACAGGATACAACACCAGATATATCAGATATAAAGGAAGCGCAAACATTCTCATCATGAAGTTGGGATTGATGCGGAATGCCGTTTTGGGGATGAACTCCCCGCAAAGAAGAATGACAAGAGTAGAGAAAATAGTATTCGATATGAGCACAAGCGCCTCTGAATTGTCAAACCATCGCTCGAGCACCGGATTTATCAAGGCCGAAAGCGTGATGCCATAAACAACAAGCACCACGTTGTTGCCGACAAGCAATGAAGATATAAACATATCCTCATTGCGGGTGAAACCGGAAATGATGCGGTCGATCACACCTCCTCTGGACCCGTCGATCTGCATACGCACCTTATTCGACTGCACGTATGCAATCTCAATGCCTGAAAACAGTGCTGAGAATATCACTGCGACAATAGTGAGTATCAAGGCTACCGTGAATGTCATTACTTCATGCTTTTTAGTGGAATTATCTGTGTCATAATATCATGGCGACTACTAATCAATGCCTAAGCGACTCATCGACAGGGAAAATACCGGTGGGGTGCTTTATGGTGTATTTTGTAAGCCGGTCGTTGCTTTCGAATCCAAGACCCTCAAGCATTCGGTTGGGAGTCTCTATATGTATAAACGAATCGCTGTAAATTTGGTTGCGCCGCTGGTCCCAGAAAAGTTGCTGAGTCAGGAACAGTTCACCCGGGACCTTTGTCATCTCAACATTTCCATCGAGTTGCCACAGTTTCTGCGGAGTAAAGAACTTCGCGGAATCGGCCGCCACAGATGCTATGACATTAAACTGTCGGTCGAACTTCTGAAGGTATATTCCCTTGGGGAAATTCCAATAAGGGGTATCGACCTCATCATATACATTCCAAAGCGGCGAAACTATCTTATACTGGGTGATTCCCGAGTCGGAAATCAGCGTAGATACATTGACGGTCTGCATCGACGGCATTTTAGCGGGGTCAATACGGTGGGCTACGCCCAACTTACCATCGTCCTTGCATGAGGTGAAAACCAAAGCAGCGACAAAGATCACCTGAAACAAATGCGTTGCCTTGGAAACAATCAGTTGAGACGGCGTTTGTAGAACCATACTTCATTGAAATTGACACCTATCATGATACTAAAGAAATTCTCAGATAGAAGATTTACCGGAGAAGACTTGCGATGGCGCCACTCCATTCCGAAATTTATCATGGTCTTACCCTGAGGAGCGGTGAACGCAGTGCCAAGCGACAATCCATATTCCTTTACTGAATTGCCATTTATTTTCAAATAATCATTTGTATAAAATCCACCGAGTCTGAATGGCATTCGCTCAAGATATGATCCTCGTATATTATGTATATATTCCGCACCTACAGCAAACTTTCTGCGGTCGCTGAACCGGCTACCCTGAAATACTATCTGACCGGCTTCGTCAATCATATCAGAGAATCTTGCCTTCGACCATTGCTGCCATGTAAAGTCAGCCTCAACCACTACCCTATGCACACGCTCATGAGTGTATGAAACGCCAACACCGAGAGTCTGAGGGGAATAATAGCGATTCTTCATGCTGCATTTGGAAATAGTATCAGGTACGCTGCTTGATGTAAGATCCTGAAGGGTCAGCCAGGTGTTGCCATGGAAGGTTTTCTTGGGAATATAAGTCACACCTACCGTGACGGCATTGAATCTTCCTACCGGCTGGCGATATTGTGCACCTAAGAGCACATTCCAGTCGCGTATCTCCATGATATGCTCAAACAGAGATTGTCCGGCAGTAGAAGGTGTGGCATACACATCATTCTGTATTGTACCAAAATCGTAAGATATATTGGCGCCTAACGAGAACCCTCCAATCTTTCCCGAAATGCCGGCGTATGCCTGGCTTATGCCACCGCTACCCTGATTTTGACGTGTGCCGAACTTGATGTCGCTTCCGAATGAATAGCCAACCTGTGTCAGTGGAACCATACCTATCGACATTCCCATATATTTTGACAACGGGAACTGCATCGTGACGTAGTCAAGACCTCCTCCTATGGATTTACTGCTTGCGTTTCGATCCTTGCTGCGAAGGAAAGAAAGATCAGCACCCATATCGAAAAGGAATGTCAAGGAGTCTATACAAGCGTAGGAAGCGGGATTCATCGCGTTTATCTGCCTCCCGGACTGCATGGCATATCCCACACCACCCATCTGACGCTGCATGGAAGTGGCGCGATCGCCCATCACTCCATAGCCATACATAGAATATGGGGTGTTGACATCGGCATTGGCCACACAAAAAAATGATATAAGCGCTCCTACGGCGCAAAGAATTTTAGTTAGTCTCATTGTACTTATAAATATGAAGCAGACCTTTTGCCATCAGGTCGGGAACATGAACGGCAGGAATGCGTGAAGAAATTATTTTAACAAGCAATTCAGCATCTCCACCCGTCAAAACAAGTCGAGTGCAACAAAAAGCCATGGAATATTGTCTATATACCTCCACTATTTCATCGGCAAGACCAAGAATAACCCCTGAGCGTATGCACGTGTCGGTGGAATCCCCAGCCAGCGGAAGAGCTCCCTGCACATTCACCATAGGCAATGCGGCTGTGAACTGATGCAAGGATTCCATACGAAGCTTAAGGCCCGGCGATATGCGTCCGCCGATGAAGGAAGCTGAAGTCTGACGATTAGAGGAGCCGACTGACCTGTCGGGACGTATCACATCAAGAGTCACCGCAGTGCCGGCATCTACAATCATCACGTTCTCATCCGAATACAATGATGCCGCCCCGGCAGCCAACACCACTCTGTCAAGTCCAAGTGAATATGGTGTGGAATAGTTGACTTTTATGGGTTGAGGGGTAGAATGCGACATCACAAGCAAGTTGCCATCCGTAGCAATTCGCAGGGACTCAACCATCCGGGGATCTATTCGTCCGACTGAACAAAAGGCGGCACAGTCTGGCTTCCACCGATCGAGAACCACAAAGACTTCTTCAGATGAGTCGGACCTTACACGACATACATCTACAAGCTTCTCTCCGACAAACAGCGACAGCTTGATGAATGAGTTCCCCTGGTCAACAGCCAAAAACCGATTTTCATTCATATCTCTTATAAATCAATTATCAGTTTTCTCCTTCCTGATGCGTGATGATATCATCCAACTTGCCACTATCTGTATGACAGCGCCAGCCATTGTAAATGCGACGGTCTGCCGCATGACGGCGAGCAGCCCGTAAGCGACACCGGAATAATAAGACAGCTTATAAAACCAGAAAGCGGCACCTATGATAAAACACATACCGGCCCAGAACTCCATGCGGCGAAGACGACGGAGGCGAAGTGAATCGCCGGGAGCATTGACATCAATCACCCGGGCCACGGTATAAATCAAAGCACCAACAGAGTACACCCATTTAGCCCAATGCAGAGCATCACCCAACAAAGATCCGAAAAATGGAGCAAGCATTGACAACAGCACCAGCAGCAACCCGAATGAGGCTGCAAGCTCAGAATACTTATGTCGCTTCTCAAGAGCGAGGGTCTTTGACCCCGATGATTTTTTTTGCCTATTCTTCATAACTGTCATTTTGAAGACGGGACAAGGATGAATACATCCTCCGACGGTCGCTTCATGTGATATTGCTCGCGCGCAAGGAATTCAAGGTCGTCGTCGCCGCGTTCGATGGCCATACGCCTGCCTCTATAATATTCGGCAGAGTCTGTAGATTCTTTTATCTCTTTTTTCAGTCTGATTATCTCTTGCTCAAACTGCATGCTCTGGGAGAAAGAAGCGTCATCATTGAGCAAAAGTATGCCCACAAACAATGCCCCTATCAGAAGAAGAGGGATGTTGGCACATCTCTTGAACCAATACACTGTCTTTCTTGAAAAGCTGCTCATATATAATATATGTGGGTTAAGAAAAAACATTCAGAATGCAAAATTAATGAAATATATGCGAAAAAACTAAAGAAGTGGGATTTTTTTCACTATTGATACAAAATTTTTAAATATTTCACTATTTGCAACAAATCCTTAACAATAATTAAATATTATGCGGTTTTCAGGCTTCCCGGCATTTCAAACAGGTCAATTCTGCGCATTATTTGTTTTCTAAGTGCTTCTTCGATGTTAAAATTGTTTCTTTTTTGTTACAAACTCAAAACAAACGTGTATCATTGTGTCACAAGCGAAAACGCCCTATGATAAAAATTTCTGAGGGATTGTTATAAAGACATAAAAGCAACCCGAGACGGGATAAAAAAATCCCTCTCACAAAAGGAATCAATTATGGCAGACATTAACTCTTTCAAGAATAAACTCGTCGGATTGCAGGGCAATCTATTGAATTTCGCTTATCAGCTCACCTCTAACAGAGAAGCAGCAGAAGACCTCGTGCAAGACACAACACTGAAGGTGCTTGACAACGAATCCAAATACGTAGATAACGTAAACTTCAAGGGATGGGTGCTGACCATCATGCGCAATATCTTCATCAACAATTATCGCAGGAAAGTGCGCAGCGCCACCATAATCGACACCACCGAAGACTTATACCACCTGAATCTGTCGCAGGAATCAGGACTGGAGACACCTGAAGGCACATACGCCACAAAAGAAATCAGCAAGGCGATCAGCGAATTCACCGATGAATACAAGGTGCCATTCACCATGTATGTGGCCGGCTACAAATATTCTGAAATAGCTGAACACATGCAATTGCCGCTCGGCACTGTGAAAAGCCGCATATATTTTGCACGCAAACGCTTGCAAAACACACTAAAAGACTATAGATAATACGAATCTCCTTTTAAGCTCTCTTCCTTTTCTGCCTTTTTGTATTGGCGTCGCGGTTGGGAAGCATAAGATTCCACTTGTTCTGACCACTATATATCTATATCTCACTATTACACTTTAACGGCCAAAATCATCCATATTGCCATACTTTCGCAACCGCGACGCAAAAACCAAGGATTCAGATTAAGATCAGAATCCTTGGTTTTTGCGTTATGCTTATCACAATTTTCCCATAAGGAAACTTTCTGCATGAAGCCGGTCGCGTGAGTTGTCAACATCAAAGGCTATCGAGAATTCGTATGGAAGCACAAGAATAGGAGTCGCAGTGGCAAGCAGACGCTGAAAATCGCTAAGAGACTCGGGCTTAAGCCCGGCATCTGCGATGGCATGCATCACCTCCCCTGACAAACCATATATCCCTGCCGAAACAATAATGTCGCCATCAAACGGTTGGCCACCATATTTATAATCAACCACCTCGCCGGCGTCTGACACCTTTGCATAAAGCGGAGATTCGTCTTCCACAAAGCGTGTCAGGCCCATGACAGCTTCACTGTCAACACATCCCTCTACGAAAGATTTGTACTCCTTAAACTCATCCGGCGGGAAAATGGCATCACAAGTCATCGCGATAAACCTTCCAGTGATACCCTCAGATGCCGTCCTGAGAGTGCAATACGAATTGTCTGTTACAATAGGACGAGTGACCACGGGCCTGCCTTCATCAGCAAGCCGGTGTAAATATTCAATAAGCTGTGGCATACGGGCATTGGCCCCGACATATATGTGCTCCGCATCATTATTCATCAGAATGTCTATGAGCACTCCGATCATAGGTTTTCCAAACAATGGGACCATTGGCTTGGGACATTCGTATCCTTCTTTGACAAAACGGGAACCAAGTCCCCCTGCAAGTATTACGTAGTTCACTATAGGTTAAGGGTTAAGAGTTAAGGGTTAAGGGTTAAGGGTAATGTCGCTAAATTAGCCTTGTATTAAGGGGCTTGAAGCCCCTTACACAGGAGGAAAACCGATGATTTCGGTGATTAATTTAGTGACATTAGAGTTAAGGGTTAAGAGTTAAGAGTTAAGGGGTAGGGATAATAAGATAGAGCTATTTTAGAAGGTCGGGGCGAAGACGCCGTGTGCGCTCCATGGCCTGGTCTATACGCCACTGTGCTATTTTGGCTTCATGTCCGCTCAGAAGTATATCGGGCACTTTCCATCCCTTGTAATCAGCCGGGCGTGTATATACCGGGGGAGCCAACAGATTATCCTGAAATGAATCTGACAAAGCCGATTGCTCATCGCCAATGGCACCCGGTATCAACCTGACCACCGCATCCACCACACACGCAGCGGGAAGTTCACCTCCGGTAAGCACATAATCACCGATCGAAATCTCCCTCGTCACCAAATGTTCTCTGATGCGGTAGTCAATACCCTTGTAGTGGCCACAAAGTATTATAATATTGTCGAGTAGCGACAGGCCATTGGCCATAGACTGATTAAAAGTCTCCCCGTCGGGAGTCATAAAAATCACCTCATCATAGTCACGCTCCGCTTTAAGCTTGGAGATACAGTCATCCACGGGCTGAATCTGCATCACCATGCCGGCCTCACCTCCAAATGGATAATCATCCACCTTTCGATGTCTGTTGGTGGTATAGTCACGCAGGTTGTGCACATAAATCTCAGCAAGACCTTTATCCTGTGCACGCTTCACAATGGAACAGTTGAGTGGAGATTCGAGCATCTCAGGCATCACTGTCAGAATATCGATACGCATCTAATTTTTGAATTTTGAATTTCCTTTACTGATATAACGCGAAAATGGCATGATATTATCCGGA
Source organism: Muribaculum sp. (assembly GCA_023667055.1). Lineage (GTDB taxonomy): Bacteria > Bacteroidota > Bacteroidia > Bacteroidales > Muribaculaceae > Lepagella. Next base: position 532,928 of record JAMPAV010000001.1, read on the forward strand.
AAAAAATGGGCATCCTCGTCAGAAGGATGCCCCACAGTGATTAAGATTAGTGGTTTCCAGAAGATTACAAATTAGTCTATTTCTTCATCAGCTTCGTATCCACCCATTTCGCGAATTGCGTTCTTCAGCATCACGTACTGCTGGAAAAGATGGTTGACAGGGACTTCACCTTTTGTATAGTCGTGCATCGGGCTCTTTAGGAAGAAGCTCAAGAAGCGCTGTATGCCGCTGCGGCCTGAACGCGCAGCAAGGTCACTGAGCAGGACGAGATCCAGACAAAGAGGAGCCGCAAGTATTGAATCACGACAGAGGAAATTGATCTTAATCTGCATGGGATATCCCATCCAGCCAAAGATGTCGATATTGTCCCAACCCTCTTTGTTATCGTTGCGGGGAGGATAATAGTTGATACGAACCTTGTGATAATATTGGGTATCCTCATCATTGCCATGGCCGTAGAGATCCGGCTGGTTTTCGGGTACGAGGATAGATTCCAGAGTGGAAAGTTTTGATACTTCCTTGGTGCGGAAGTTGGCGGGTTCATCAAGCACAAGACCATCACGGTTGCCAAGAATGTTTGTTGAGAACCATCCTGAAAGGCCAAGGCAACGGGTGCCGATGATGGGTGCGAAACCGGACTTCACGAGAGTCTGGCCGGTCTTGAAGTCTTTGCCGGCAATAGGCATGCCAGTCTGCTCGGCGAGCTCCCACATTGCCGGTATGTCAACAGTTGTGTTAGGAGCACCCATGATAAATGGTGCGCCTTCTTTAAGGGCAGCGTATGCATAGCACATTGAAGGTGCCACCTTTTCTTTGTTGTCTGCCTTCATTGCGGCCTCAAGGGCAGCGAGAGTGCCGTGCACTTCCTCGTCAACCGGGACATATACTTCAGTGGATGCAGCCCAAAGCACCACAACGCGGTCAAGACCTTTTTCTTTCTTGAAGTTGCGGATATCCTCGCGCAGTTGCTCAGCCATTTCCCAACGTGTCTTGCCTTCCATCACATTGTTTCCCTCAAGACGCTTTGCATAGTTCTTGTCGAAAGCCGCTTTCATTGGCTTTATTGCCTCGAGCTCTTCCTTCACCGGATTGATGTCCTTTTCTTTCAGAACTTCAGCATTAATTGCCGATTCGTATGCGTTTGCAGGATATACATCCCAAGTGGCAAATTCTATGTCGTTGAGATCTGCCAATGGCACAATATCTTTATAATGAAGGTATTTTTTGTCCGCTCCCTTTCCTACACGGATCTTGTCGTACATGCACATCGAACCTACTGGTTTCGTAAGTCCCTTACGTGTCATGAGTACACCGGTCATAAAAGTTGTAGCTACAGCGCCATTGCCGACTACCATCACACCCAACTTGCCATTGGGCTTAACTGCTTTGTTTGCCATTTTTATAATTTTAATTTATTTATCAATTACTGAAATTCAAAATGAAAATCATTTTGAATGATACAAATCGCACCCCACATATTCTTCTACATGCCGGATTGCGAAAACAGTGGCAAAGTTAGACCAAAAATTTGATTTCACAAAGAGATTTTTTATAAAATTTACAAATATATATGTTAATTAATTTTAATTTTTGAGAAATATGTTAATTAATTTTAATTTTTATCTTTATTTGAAGCATTTTATTAAATTTTGTTAATTAGGCATTTTTATTATGCTATCAAATTCTGCCGAAACTAATAGTCGCAGGGATTGTTATATTAAGAAAACACAAGCAACATGACAGGAAACATTTTCAACATCACTGACAACATTAAATACATAGGCGTGGACGACCACAGTCTCGACCTGTTCGAGAATCAATACAGAGTGAAGGAAGGCATCTGCTATAACTCCTATCTTATAAAAGGAGAAAAGACAGCCGTGATGGACACCACCGACGACCGGACCGGCGAAGAATGGTTATCAAATCTGCGACAAGCACTCGGCGATGCGAGACCTGACTATCTCATCATCGAACACATGGAGCCAGACCACTCTTCGCTGATTTCGACATTCATGGAGATATATCCGGAAGCGAAACTGGTGATGAGTGCAGTGGCAGCAAAAATGCTGCCGCAATATATGGACCCACTTCCTGCAAACACAGAGATTCTGACGATGAAGGACGGTGACCTACTTGACTTGGGCGGCATATCACTCACATTTCACACAGCCCCCATGGTGCACTGGCCGGAAGTGATGATGGCGTACTGTCCGGAGCATAAGCTACTATTCAGTGCCGATGCCTTCGGCACATTCGGAGTGATGGACACGCCGAGAGAGGAATGGGCAAAAGAAGCCCGGAGATACTACTACAACATTGTGGGGAAATTTGGACAGCAGGTGCAAAATGTATTGAAAAAATTATCAAAGCTGGACATTGAGACAATTTGTCCTCTCCATGGTCCGGTGTTGACCGGCGACCTCTCGATGTATTTCTCATATTACGACACCTGGAGCCTCTACCGCCCTGAGACGGATGGCGTCTTTATTGCATGCGCATCAATCCATGGCAACACTCTCGATGCGGCAAACTATCTTGCCGAGCTGCTAAGGAAGAATGGCGAGAAAGTCTATGTCTCCGACCTCACCCACGATGATCTTTCAGAGATGCTTGCCGAAGCCTTCAAATATCCGAAGGCTGTATTCTGCGCATCAAGTTATGACGCCGGCCTGTTCACCCCAATGTATTCATTCCTGCATATACTGCAGGCGAAAGGATATAAAGACCGGACTGTAGCACTTATTGAGAACGGTTCATGGGCACCGACGGCAGGAAAAGTGATGCGATCAATGCTTGAAGACATGAAGAACATCGACTTCATGGGATACACCATCACCATCCACGGCGCATTCAAGCAAACGGACAGACCGGCTCTCGATGCACTTGCCGACGGATTGATCCGTTGAATAGAATTTCACCAGACAACGCCGTCCACAATCATCTTTTCAATATTTTTTCAGAAAAATTTGCATATTCTAAAAAAATAGATTAATTTTGCAGTCGCAAATGAGAAAACAACGAGTTTCCATCAGATTGCACTCGGGGTGTAGCACAGTTGGTTAGCGCGCTACGTTCGGGACGTAGAGGTCGGGCGTTCGAGTCGCCTCACCCCGACAAGACCATAAAAATAAAAGCCGGCATTAATATGTCGGCCTATTTTTTTCATGCTTATTAAATTGTTTCCAAACATAGGACTATTTAGCCCTTACCATATCTTCAATGTCCAATGCCACTGAATCCACCGCATTTGATCCTATAATCCGAGATGCCACATTCTTCACAGAGTCAACCGCATTGCCTACTGCCACGGCATCATCGGCCATATCCAGAATCGGCAAGTCGTTGACATTATCTCCATAGGCCACTATATAATCTGCACGACAGCGCTCCGCAAGAATTTTCACGGCATCCGCCTTCGAAGCCTTAGGACTAAAGACTTCCATCAGTGCTATTTCGTCGCCGAAAATGTCATGATAAAACACCGCGCGCAAATCAGGACGGCATTTAATCATATCATATACACGTTCGAGCTCCACTGTTGGCCTCATGGAATAAAAAAGGAGCACTCTGCTGAAACACTCATTGGGTATTTCACTGTCACCATCCGCCGGGATATGAAACATTTTGTAAGGAGTGCCAGACCGCTCGGATATGAACTTAAGCTCAAGATCACTTAACCTTCCTATATGATAAATGTGTATTATATTGTCTTCCCCAAGAGTATAGACGAATGTGCCCAGACCAGAATCTTTATATATTGACGCCAGAGTAAGTGCGGTAGCTTTATTGTGGAAACAGGCATGTATGTATTGGTTGCGCTCACGGTCCCATATTGCCGCTCCCGTCATTACAATTAGCGGAATTCTGCAATCCACCTCTGCAAGCAGTTTGCTCACTGTAGCCGGAGTGCGAGCTGTAGCCACACTGAATAGAGCACCTTTACCTATCGATTCGTTAAGTTTACAGATAGTCTTCGGAGTCAGTCTGCCATCAGGCGCGAGCAATGTTCCATCAAGATCAGATATGAAAAGAGTGGTCATTTATGTATTTCTATAATCTCGGCATCGCTCACTTGCGATTCGTTTGAATAACTTATTCCTTCCTCACCGGCAATAATCTGCTGTTCCGAATATGTCTTTATCTCAGTAAACTCCACATCTTCTGCATATTCCTTGGGAATAACCGGCTCACCATATTTACGATATGACTTAGTGCGGGATTTCGACCTTGTCTCAGAGCTGTCTCCCGAATGTCGCGAATTCGTTTTTTGTTTGCCTCTCGGAGGCATACCCATGGCATTGCGTATATAGTCTTCGGTGCGACGTTGCATCCATCTGTAAATATATGGTCTGATCGCCCTCCATAAATATGGCAAGCCAAATATAAGTATGATAAGGATAAATAATGTTGTCATGTGGCCTTATTTGTTATGTAATTTGGTACTTTCCGCACTCCGGCGGCCTCCGGCAAACAGCAGAGACATCAATGCGTACAAGACAATGATCCAAAGCATGCCCGGCAGCCAAAGCAGCAGTAAAAGCACTGCTGAACAAACAATCAACAAATATCGAGCCATATTTTCTCTGATAGTCCATGTCTTGAACTTCAGAGACATCATTGGCACTTCTGAGACCATAAGCCAAGACATAAAAGACACAGTGGCCACAAGCATCCAAGGATTCTCAAACCACTCCACACCTCGGTAAAGATAAGCGACGTATCCTATCCAGAACACAGCGTTGGCCGGCACAGGCATACCAAGGAATCCGGTCGTCTGACGGGTGTCAACATTGAATTTTGCCAAGCGGACTGCAGTGGCCACTGGAATTGCAACCGGAATGAACACCTGCCACAACGGCACATGCCCATAAAGCGAAAAAGCCAGAAGCATAGCAGGCGCTACGCCAAAACTGACCTGATCGGAGAGAGAGTCGAGATCGGCACCGATAGGGCTGTTCACGTGAAGAAGCCGAGCCATGAATCCATCAAAAAAGTCTGCCACAGCCGCCAATACAATGAATATGACACTCCATTCCCACCCTCTTATTCCTGAGAACAGTTCATCGGGATGGGACGCAGCAAGGATTGCCACTGTGCCGCAAAGCACATTCATGCATGTTATGGCATTTGGGATATGGTCTTTTATTCGGAAATTGGGTTTCATTATTTCTAATCCGGACTCCGATTTAAATCGGAGTCTATGTTTATATGGTTATTTATGGTAAGGCCTGGTCGGGGTTAGCCCGAAACCGGTAGAGTGGCAATCTGTGTCTGATCCCCGACTACTCTCTGGCCTATGCTGACAAGTGGGATTGAGTCAGGAGGCAAGTATAGATCAACACGCGATCCGAATTTTATAAAACCCAGATGCTCATCAAACTCCACTTCCGCTCCCACGCGGGTATATGTCACAATGCGGCGTGCCATAGCGCCCGCCACCTGGCGGACAGTGATGCGCTGTCCTTCAGGAGTTACGATTCCAATAGTCGAACGCTCGTTTTCTGTACTTGATTTGGGCAGCCATGCAGAGTAAAAGCGTCCGGAATGATGACGAACATATTCCACTCTTCCTTCTGTAGGAACCCAATTGGCATGAACATTCAACGGCGACATGAAAACCGATATCTGGAGAGCCTCGGCGCCAAGATACTCAGGCTCGAACACTTTCTCCACAGCTACCACCTTTCCATCAACAGAACTTATCACCATACCTTTGCGAGGACCCTTATATCTACGAGAGGGACATCGGAAAAAGTTAAACACAAAACAATACACCATCACCGACAGCGCACTAAGCACAGTCGGCAATATCCAAGGCGGCAAGAACAGCCAGACAGGGATGTTGAGTGCAATCAGCACTACCGCCAATAATATTATTATGTTTGTACCTTCCCGGTGTATCTTATATTTCAACTTATATCAGGCGGCGCATAGGGCGCTACATTGTGCAAATTTATAAAAAAACAATCAAACTGGCAAATTTATCGTTTTTTTTTGTTAATTTTGCATGGTAATCATGCCCCTCAAGGCTTGTTCACCTCCGGATTAACCATTTTTTATATTTTAATACGACATAGAAATGCCATCCGCTTTGATGTTGATCAACCCCATTTCGGGGACACGCAATAAGAAAGAAATAACCGACCTCGCCATGTCCCGTTTAGGTAAGGCCGGAATTGACCTTGAAGTCGTGTTCACAGACCACAAGGGTCATGGCGCAGAGCTCGCAAAAGATGCCGCCGCCGAAGGCATTGACATAGTAATCGTGGCCGGTGGCGACGGCACTGTCAACGAAGTGGCATCAGTACTCATGCACACCGACTCGTCGCTTGGCATTGTGCCTTGCGGAAGTGGCAACGGACTGGCACGGACTCTTGGAATTTCCATGGATTTTGACAAAGCCATAGAAACAATAGCCCACTTCAGACCATACGCAATCGATTGTGGCATTGCAGATGGGAAACCTTTTTTTTGCACTTTCGGAGTTGGGTTTGATGCTGCTGTCACTGAAAAATTCTCAGGTGGGAAACGCCGTGGGAAAATGCAGTATGTGAGAAGCGCATTGCTTGAGTATCTTAATTTTTCTCCTGACCATTACGCTCTGGAGATAGATGGCGAAATTTATACAGAGGAGGCTTTTCAAATAGCAGTCTGCAACGCATCACAATATGGCAACAACGCATACATAGCACCCGGAGCATCCCTGAGTGATGGTTTGCTTGATGTGACCGTGATACGCAACGGCTCGACACTCGACCAGGCTATAGCCGGAATTGACCTCCTTAGTGGCAATCTGGCCAAAAATAAAATTATAGACACATTCAAAGCCCATAAAGTCAAAATCATTAGGCTTAAAGAAGGACCGGCACAAATCGATGGAGAGCCTCTTTCGATGGGGAGAAAAATTTGTATTCACTGTGAAAAATCTTGTCTGAAAGTACTCAGCGACGGCACCGAGCCGGAGATACGCCCTATAATAACCCCGATGCAAGCGTTTTTCAACGATATGATTTCTGACTTGCGATATATAACAAGGGCAAAATGAGCAACCCAATGACAGATATTAAATTCTAAAACAAATATGATTGACAAGAAAGAACTTGAAGCCTTTGTGGAAAAGCAACTCGAAGGCACCGAATATTTCCTCACCGACCTTAAGGTGTCGGCCACTAATGAAATAACCGTTGAAATCGACAGCATGATTCCCGGCGACATTGATGAATGTGTAAAACTCACACGTGCCATTGAAGCGGCATTTGACCGCGACGTAGAGGATTATGAACTGGAGGTTGGCACTGCCGGCCTCACCTCTCCACTTAAGGTGAAACGCCAATATGAGAAGTATATCGGTCAGGATCTTGAGGTTCTTATCAAAGACGGGAAGAAGCTGCATGGGTTGCTTCACAGCGTCAACGAAGACGGCATAGAGCTTGCCATAGAGCAAAAGGTAAAGAAAGAGGGGATGAAGAGGCCTGTGATTGAGACCTCACGGCTCGATATTCCCTTTTCCGACATAAAGAAAGCCGTCTATGACCTGAAATTCTGATCCAAGAAAAGGAATCCTGATGATTTTAAGGTTTTGTCGAATTCTCCAGGCAAGAACATCAAAGAAAGTATCGGCTACCGTATTAGCCTTTGCTTCATTGATGTGCTGTCTGAATCTTGGCGCATCCGAACCTTACGGTCCCAATGTTGACTCACTTTATTCCGAAGCAAGTTCCAAATTCAGCCAAGGCCGACAGACAGATGCCATGGATGATTTGTTTGACATACTCAAAATGGCAGACATTTCTTCTTCCGGAATCCCAGACAATATTGAGGCAAAGGCATGTCTTATGCTTGGCAACATCTATCTTGGCTACAACGACCATATCAATGCTTCAAAATCATACGAAAGAGGGTTCAAAAACACTTCCGACCAGGACATGCATCTCAGGTTTGCCTATAACCTTTCAATTTCCTATTGCCTGATGGGCAATGAAGAGAAATCGAGGGAATACTTTGAATTGCTGCGGAAAACGGAGACTGAAGATAAAGCACTAAGGCTTTATGATTTGGCTGTGAGCGGTGCCACCATAGAAAAGGCTTTTGGAAGCAGGTCGCGCAGCATCACATTATTCAAACATGCGCTTGCGCTGGTTGACACGTATGCAATGCCTCCTGAAAAGTACGCAATCGGACCTCTCAGTGAAATAGCAGAGTATTATGAGACTCAAAACCGCCTTGATTCCGCTGAAATATGGCTGAAAGATTATGAGCGTATTGCGCTTGGCAGCAATTATCCTCATGCAGTGGCCGACAGTTACAGGGGGCTTATGAGGTTGTATATAAAATCAGGCGACAGGGAGAAAGCACTTGCATACAGTTCACGATATATGTCTTCCATGGACTCTCTTGTCGATTTCAAGCGTTTCATCACCATTTCTTCCCGAAGAGAAAGGGAACGGGAAAATGAGGCGGAGGCCCAGATTGAAAATCTCGAGATTATAATTTCCAAACAAAAAGCAACCATCTACACCATTATCGCGCTTCTATTGATAGCAATTGCGATGTGGTTTGTAGTGAGCAAATACAGAGGGAATATGCGTCAGCTTTTCAGACGCAACAAGGAGATTGCGCTGCTTGAAGCAGGCATGAAGAGCGTAGAAACTGAAAAGCAAAGTCCGGAGTCTGACAAATGGCATAAGCTTATGACAAGGATCGATGCTGCCATGGATAACCCCGAAAATTATCTTGACCCTGACTTCTCAATCAACACGCTTGCATCGATATGTGAGTCAAACACAAAATATGTCTCACAAGCCATCAATGAGACCACGGGAGAAAATTTCCGTACGCTACTCAATGGGAAAAGAATACATGAAGCACGCCGCAGACTCACCTCCGATCCAGATTTTGCCAATCTTACCATTCAAAGTGTAGGGGAAAGCGTAGGCTTCCGGTCTGCCACCAATTTCATTAATGCCTTTAAAAAAGAAACGGGCATGACTCCCTCCCTTTACCAGAAAATGATGAAAGACTGAATCATTTTCATCAAAAAGCAGTATATTTCCCATATTATCCTTACTGATTCATGAATCAGTAAGGATAATTCATACTAAAAGCAAGCAATATGATATATTTTTTATATCTTTGCAATCCGAACACTTTATTTCATCATAAATATGAAACTTCAAATTGCAATAACGCTTGCTGTCGTGCTAAACAGTTTTTTTCCACTCCGGGCATCATCGCCGCTCAATGTGGCGAAAAAGGCCTTTGGAGGAGAAAGTCTTTCCCCGGCCTACAGTCGCGCTGATTCAAAGGTGGAAATATTCAATCGCGAGTCGGGTGGATTTGTGATTGCCACGGAGGAAAAGGTGGTAGGCTACAGTCAATCCGGATCACTCCGAAGCGGTGAAGTTCCTGATGCGCTGCTTGAAATGATTGAAAACTATGGGAAATATTCCATTCAGCACATTGCAGCGCCCATCATGCGCTTCAGTGCCATCGATCCCCTGCTGGGGAAAATCGCATGGGACCAAATGGAACCCTACAATTTGATGTGTCCGATATATGTGTCACCTTTACGTTCCGCCACAGGATGTGCGGCGACTGCGATGGCCCAGGTGATGCGCTATCACGCTTATCCTGCATCAGGATTTGGATATCACGCTTACCAACCGGAATTCTATCCTTCAATGGGCACATTGAGTGTCGATTTCAGCCAGAGTGTCTATGACTGGGACAATATGCCTGAGGATTACCGTAATGGATATAATGAGACACAGCAAAATGCAGTGGCGAAGCTTATGTATGATGCCGGAGTGGCCATATCCATGAATTATGGACCCCAAAGCGGCGCCATGAGCCAGGACTGGCCCAATGCGCTGGTGGAATATTTCAAATATGACTCCGGAGTGGCTATCCGCTATAGGGCAAATTATGATATAAAAGACTGGCTTGAGATCATTCACTCGGAACTTGCCAACGGACGGCCCGTATTTGCCACCGGATTCACTCCCGAAGGTGGTCACGCATTCGTCTTTGACGGAATGGACGAAACCGGTATGATTCATGTCAACTGGGGATGGAGCGGCATGAGCAATGGATATTTCGACGCCACATTCCTTTCTCCATCCACACAGGGCACCGGTGGCAGCAAGGGGGGCTTTAATTCGCGACAGTTTATAGTGACCGGCATTCAACCTCCGTCGGAGGGAAGCGAGCCTTTCGTGGGACTGGTCTCTGAAGAAGGACTGACTACAATCGGGCACACTACTACCGATGCTACCTTCAATGCAAAAATCAATGGCAAGATTTCCAACGTGGGTTGGCAAAACTCAATCGTAGATTTTGGTCTGGCTCTCATAGATTCTGAAGGCAGTGTTATCAAAACCTTCCCAGGCCCCGAAGGGATTACCATTTCCACAGACACTCCTCACCGCAACCTTGCATTCGACAACATATCAATAGGTGATGTGCCGGGGGGTGTCTATAGATTGACACCTATGGCAAAGCACTGGGGAGGAAATAAATGGGAAAGAATACGCGATGTAGATACCGCATATCCAAATTATCTGAACGTAACGGTGACCGGAGATGAAGTGACAATGGAAGCACCGCAACAGGCACAGCTTGTCGGTAAGGACATGAAGACAAATGACTGTATCACTGCCGGCGCCAAGACAAAAATAAGTCTGGATGTAGTCAATGAAGGAGAAAGTGAATATTTCGGGGCGTTGACAGCAGTCTTAATCGACCCAGCAACCGGAAAGCGCATTGCCACAGCGTCCTCTTCAAGTCTGACAATAGATCTGATGCCTTTATCGGGATGCACAGCCGATTTGTATGCTGAGTTTTCTGTAGCCCCGGGCAAGTATCTGCTATCAGTCATAGACTATAACTACTCGAATATTATCAAACCAAAAGCCGTTTTGGTGGAAGCTTCGTGCGACATGTCAATCACGGCATTAAGCGCACCTGATTTTTTGGGTGAGTCTGATGTCAATCCTCTTGATGTCAGAGCCGATGCTGAGGTCGGTTGCGACAACGGTATTTTTGCAGGTCATCTGTTTCTCTACATTTATTCATCGGATGGAGCATCAATTGCAGGATGCCTTGGTCCGGAATTTGTCAGCTTGTCGGAAGGAGAAACCACGAAGGTGACATTCACCGGGGTGTTTGAAAATGGAATGCCCGGGGTAGAATACGAAGCACGCATAATCAATGGCGAAGATTTCACATACATTTACCCTCGAGAATTAAGCACGACGAGATTCAGAGTTGGAGATCCATCATCGACTGATACATTAGTCTCTTCAGAGACATCAGGAAAAAGATACTTCAGCTTACAAGGCGTACAACTTCCACAGGCACCGGAAAAGGGCATCTATCTGGAAGTGAATGGCATCAATATCCGAAAGATAACAAAACAAACAAATTGATTATTAATTAATTCATCAATAACTATCAACATGAAAAAGAATTTTCCACTTGCACTTGCCCTGACAGTGTTCTCGGCCACCTGTGTCGTGGTGGCTCAGCAGAGTTCAGGACATAGTCCGGCAGAGAGAAAAGTCGAGGGTCCGGTTGAAACCAAACAGGTGTTTGGTAAGGAACTTGCAAAAAAATCAAAGCTGACAAGTCCATCGAAAGCGCCGGCCATAAAGGCTGCTGATTACGAAGGCCGAACATTCGGCGGGGCTCTGGTCTATTCATCTGAGTGGCTGAATATGTGGATGACTGATGTGCCTTACGGTCTTTACGATTTCACAATCGGCAAAGATGACATCCTGAAAAAACAGCTTATCAACGTGATGAGTGGTGAATGGATGGGAGGTGCTGTCAAAAACGGGAAATTCTATGGCATAAACCCCGGAAGTCTGTTGGGTTCAATCACGGCTGTCAATTTTACGGAAATAGACATGAACACGATGACAGAACTTCGTTTCGTTCAGAGCGACCCATCATACGAATTGCTACCTTCCGCAATGACCTACGACCCAACTTCCGGTGAAATTTATGGAGTTTTTTACAATGATGATTTGACGGGACTCAACTGGGTTCGGTTTAACACGAAAACGCTCGAACCCGAAGTGATCTCACGCTTCGGAGGTAAATTCAATGTGGTGGCACTTGCATCTGCACCCGACGGAACCATGTATGCAGTAAGCACCGATGGCGATCTATACACTGTCAACAAGTCGAATGCAAGGGTAAGTCTTGTAGGAAATACGGGGGTTAATGTAGCTGCCTACACACAATCAATGACATGGGATGCGAAAACCAACACATTCCTTTGGGCTGCCGTCACCCCCAAAGGATCTTTCCTCTATGCACTTGATCCGCAGGGGCCAAAAACCGCACTCATAAAGGAATTCAAAAACAATGAGCAACTTGCGGCATTGTATATTGAGAATCAGACTGTCTTGGATGGAGCCCCACAGTCGCCTGTGTCGCTGAACTGGAACTATTCCACTCCGGGGGCACTCGATGGAAACATTTCTTTTACCTCACCCTCCTCAGGAAAAGTGACAGTGTATCTCAATGGTGAGATAGTCAAAGACGGAGAGACGGTGGAGGCCGGCACAAATGTTGTTGTTCCGGTAGAGAAACTTGAAAATAAGACCAATCAGTTCGCAGCCGTAGTAAGCAACGAGTACGGATGGTCGCCGATGGCGGAAAGTTTCAGTTTTTCCGGTCTTGACATCCCTCTGCCCGTAACGAATCTTGTGTTTGAGGAAAACGCCGGAGTGGCAAACATCAGTTGGACAGTTCCTGCCGGTGGCGTGGAAAACGGATACATTGATCCGGAAAAACTTTTCTATAAAGTATATCGTATGCCGGAAGACATATTGGTTGCAGACAACTTGCACTCCACATCTTTCAGCGAGACTCTTCCGACAGGAGTGAAACGCTATGCTTATCGTGTGGTGCCTTTCAATGGTGCTGATAAGCAAGGCGATTCTACACTCTCAAACACCCTTGTGTATGGCAAAGCTTATGAACCTCCCTACATTGATGACTTCTCAATGGATGGTTGCATCGAAGTGTATGGCATTATCGATGGAGATGGCGACGGGTATGGTTGGAACTATCAGAATTGGGGCGATCCCAAGGTGGTGAATTGTGCCATATCTTTCAATGAAAAAGTGGACCGTAACGACGACTGGCTCCTTACACCAAATATTTCATTAAAAAAAGGTATTATGTATCGTGTCACGACACATATTCGCAATCAATCATCAGGAATGCCCGACGACCTTGCAATAGGGGTCGTATCAGCATCTAACCCGGAGAAAGAAGCCATTCTACCAATTGACACACTTACAATCAACACTCCCTTCATGACTTTGCTTGACTATACGGCAGACTTTTCAGTAGAATCGGATGGTGATTACAAGGTAGCTCTTGGCTACATCACTCCTAAGGGACATGGCTATGGCGTATTTATGTCTGAATTAAGGGTTGAAGAACTTGGAAGCCTTTCAGCACCGGCTGCAGCCACTGATTTCAAACTTATTCCGGATCCCGAACATGCGCCGATAGCTTCTTTGGAAATGACTTCACCCGTCATGACACTTTCAGGGGAACAATTGTCAGGAGAATTGACTGCTGTAATCTATCGTGATGGTACTAAGATCGGTAGTGTAGAAAATGTTGAAGCCGGGACGAAAGTGTACTGGACTGATGAAACCCGACCTGCGGCAGGCAAACATACCTATATGGTAAGATTTGCAAATGAGTTCGGTGAAGGTGGCGATGTGAAGGACACATCTTTCGTGGGAGTTTATGGAATTCCGTTTGCAGATACCCTCGACAGTAAAGAGTCAATCGAATATTACACTTATATCCCTGTAGGATTCGACAACAACGAACTTAATCCTGAAATGCACTTCCCATTGTGGGGTGATCCTTGTCTTCAGGTTGACCACATGAACTATACTCCGGACGCTCATGAGTTTTATGTAGTTTTTCCACTTATTGACTTTGACGATGAAACGGTGTATAGTCTCAGCTACGATGTAAAGCAGACATCATGGGATGAAAACCACAATCTGAAAATGGAACTCGCATTCGGAGACAAGCCCGAGGCCTCATCCCTAAATGAGCTCGTGCTTCCTGCCGATATGCCTACAGGTTTTGAGTTTGAGACCTATACCAAACAACTTATCTTAGGACAAGGAGGCAAGAAATATCTTGCATTTCATGTGACGACCCCAATCAATGGTTATCTATATTTTTACTTGCGCAATATCAAGTTGGAGCGTGAGGCGTCTGCATTCGCACCTGACTCAGTGACCAACATTGTGGCTCCGAGCGATACAGTGGCAACCATTTCGTTTGATGCACCAACCGTGGATTTCGCCGGACGTGCAATCTCCGCTATAGAGAAAATTGAGATTTTCCGCAATGGTTCGGTGGTTCCGGCTGCTACATTCAATGCCCCTGCCGCCGGGGAATCTTTGAACTGGACCGACAAGGACGCTCTCCAGGGATTTAATGAATATCTAATTGTCGCCACAAACGAACACGGACGAGGCAATGTGGCCACCGTAAGACCTTACATAGGATTTGACACACCGGTCGCACCGGAGGGACTTGCAATCGTTCCAAATTCGGACAACCAGACCGCTGTCATATCTTGGGATGCCGTTGTGCGTGGTGCAAACGGCGGAGTACTTGATCAGGACAATCTTTCCTACAATCTTGTGCAATTAATATCGAAAGCGGACGGCTCAAGCACGCTGAATACTCTCAAGACCGGAATAAAGGACACATCTATAACTCCACAACGAGATGCAACCGATAACCAAGAACTTGTATATTATGGCATTGCCACAGTGACTCCGCAGGGAGTCTCCGATCCGTTTGTCTATTTTACAATTCTTGGCAAACCATACAAGGCTCCATTTGCAGAGTCATTTGCCAATGGAGAGGCTGCATCGTCACAGTGGATTAACACGGGAGCTTCCAACTATGGCCTACAGGCACTTCCCACTTCCGGAGACTTGCTCGAATATAATGGTTTCCCAAATGTATGCCAGGACGATGACAATGGAGTGTTCCTGTTCCTGAACGGAGCCTACAGTAACAATCCGATTCCCTTTGCAGTGCTTTCTCCCAAATTTGACATCGGAGACTTGTCAAATCCGGAACTTAGTTTCTGGCTTTACAAAGGCAATCAGTCAGGTTATGGCACCATGCCGACCCTTGAGGTGCTCGCCTCCACTGATGAGGCAAATTTCGTAAGTCTTGGAAAGGCCGAATGGACTGAGACCACCCCCGCATGGGTTCAATACAGATATTCCCTTAATCAATTTGCCAACGACAACCGGGCTGTCATATTCGAGTTTATAGCCACAGCCGGAATATATTCCGATCCAATCATAATGGACAATTTCCGACTTGATGGAGCCACTTCAATTGATTCGATGACGGTTGGCAATACAGATTGTTGTGTAATAGGAATAAACGGCGGCATATTGACAAGGGGTGCTCTTGGAAGTGAGGTAAAGGTCTATACCGCTTCGGGGGCTACAGCCGGTACATTCATAGCCGATGACAATGTGCATTATTTTGACAAAGGCATTTACATTGTCACATTCTCCGGCAACTCCTATAAAGTGGTAGTGAGATAACATACGGTGATTTCATTGAATATTTAGGCCGGAGATTTCATTTTGAAGTCTCCGGCTTAAATATTCTTAAAACATTGATATCTCATGGGATGGAAACATGACATTCTATCCGGAAACCATCGATGAAGTCATTTCCCGGAAGCGAGAGCATGAGGCAAAGACGGGCGATGCTTCGCGACTCCTCCGTGGATGCCACAGAAGGGATTATGCTGTTGATTGTTATTCCGTGCTTGTGGAGGATTCCTCTTACTTTAGCAAACCCGGAGCTGTCACTTTCCGCCAACAGAATCATCCGTCCAGCGTATCCCAATGGCGCGAGGTAACGGTCTCTATGTCCTGACCAACAATCTGCGATAACCTCAGCACAATCCTTATCAGTAGCCGACAATACAATATCCACATCTCGCCATGCCTCCACAAGATTGGAAAATGCTTTCTGCACCTCAACAGAATCCGACAGATCCACACAATGAAACCGCACACCCTCCTTATATGCAAGAGTCTGCCCCATATCTTTGTCATTGTCAAACACAGCCACCTTGCATCCAGTCTTCAAGAAAGCCCTCGCCACTTCAAGTCCGTGGCCTTCTACACCTCCTGCAATTAGAACTCTTCTCGGAGGAAAGGGGAACTCAGCCACACCCTTTCTCGGACCTCCTTTGGCCCTTACGGAGGAAACAGGCATCAGCCTGCCGGTCCTCATATCCTCCATCCGCCTTTCTATGTAGTTGTCTGCCATGTGTTATTTTTGAGAATATCCGACTGCAAAATTACAAAAATACTTTTACTTTGGGTGTTGTTTAAGAAAAAAATTGTAATTTTGCAAACGTCTTTGGAATCTGAGTATTCCCTTATAAAATTATTTGCAAAACTATCTATATCATGAGACAATCATTCAAATTCATGCTGAGTGCATTGGCCATCGGATGGGTGGCATCCGCATCGGCTGATTTCAAGACATTCCCGGATGGGAGTGCCGTACCTAAATGGTTCAACGAGAACAAGGCCGCAAAAGTGGAAGGCAAACGTTATGTCATCACTGATTACGGTGTGAAAAACGACAGCACCGTGCTTCAGAAAGAGGCCATACAGGCCGTAATCGACCTTGCCGCCAAAAACGGCGGTGGAGTCATCGAGATTCCGGCGGGCACATACCTCAGTGGCTCGCTATTCTTCAAACCCAACACTCATCTTTATCTTGCCAAAGGCGCCAAACTGAAAGGGTCCGATGCCATCACCCACTATGACATTATTCCTACCCGTCTTGAGGGACAGACCATCAATTACTTTGCGGCACTTGTTAACGCCGACCACTGTGACGGATTCACAATCTCTGGCGAAGGAACAATAGATGGGAACGGGCATAAATTCTATGATGAATTCTGGCTGCGCCGCAAGGTAAACCCGAAATGCACCAACCTCGAGGCATTACGTCCGCGTATGCTCTATGTCTCCAACTCCAACGATATTACAGTGAGCGGCATTAAAATGGTGAATTCAGGATTTTGGACCAATCATCTCTACAACTGCAACCGCATTAAATATCTAGGAGTCACAATACTTGCCCCCACCGACGGATATCCGAAAGGACCTTCCACCGATGCAATCGATCTTGACGTATGCCGGGATGTGCTGATTTCCAACTGCCACATGAATGTCAACGACGATGGCGTGTGTCTCAAAGGAGGCAAGGGCACTTGGGTTGACACAATTCCCGGCAACGGCCCCACAGGGCGCGTCATAGTGGATCGATGCAAGTTTGGCAAGACAAATGCCGGAATCACATTCGGCAGCGAGGCCTGGGATTGCTCCAATGTGATAATGAAAGACTGCGAGTTTGACGGCACCTACCATGTGTTGCTATTCAAAATGCGTCCCGACACGCCGCAGCAATACCGCAATGTTTGGGTTGAGGGAGCGAAAGGCACAGTGCGCAATGCCGTTGAGGTGCAGACATGGACACAATTCTTCGACAAGGTGGCTCGCGAGCCTATGCCTATGTCTATTGTGGATAATGTCACCTTCATGAATGCCCAACTCGACTGCACAAAGAACTTCTACAAAGACAAGAAAACCGATGACTACGTGTTGAGCAACTTCACCTTCTCCGACATCATCGCCACTGCCCCCGACGCAACTTTCGACACCTCCAACGTCAGCAATTTCAGCGTAACCAATGTCTCGGTCAGCGCAAAGTAATAAAGTTGCCACTTTTCAAAGTTGAATATGTGGAAAAAAAATGGAGATTTGCGTTGGCAAATCTCCATTTTTCATTCAAGTGATGGCCAGCCGTCGGCATCCCATTTTATATCTCGGAGCACAAGTTTGGAGGCTCCATTCTGTGCCTTGTCATAGCCATGCGCTGCAAACAGCCATTGATCGCCAAATTTATAGACACTGCAGTGTCCTACGCCGCTATACCTGTCGCTCGGTCCTATAAGCAGAGTACCGCCTCCTTTCGACATGTCCCATCCATCACGATCCAGATATGGACCTTCTATGTTTCTACTGCGTCCCACCACGGTCTTGTAGTCACTTTTGAGACCCTTGCAGCAATAGTCGTGGCTGACAAAAAGATAATACCAACCATCTTTATTCACAATGAAAGGAGCTTCTATGGCATTTGCACCGGCATTCTCTCCATTATGGCCGAAATCACATGGCTTGCGCCGGCGGGCTATTGTCTTCGACTTGCCTACAGGTGTCTTCATGTCTTTTTTCAGCCCTACAATCTGAATTCCATCCCAGAAACTGCCGTATGTAAGCCAGGGTTTCCCGTTCTCATCATAAACAACGTTGGGGTCTATGGCATTCCAGTCATCCACGCCTGGCTCCGACTTTATTACCATGCCGAGATCCTCCCATTTGTAGTCGGGACTTTCAGGATTCAGCGTCTTATTAGTTGCGACACCGATTGCTGAGATATTCTTTCCGAAAGTGGAGCAACTGTAATAAATATACCATTTGTCTCCCGCCCTTATAATGTCCGGTGCCCATGTATGGCCTCTGTAGGCCGGGACGGGATCCTTTGCCCATTCCGGAGTGGGATTGAGCACCGGCTTCTCTCTCTGCCATGTCTTCAAATCAGCTGATGAAAGCATACCGATTCCCATTCCGGTATTGAAAAGGTAATACCTTCCATCTTCAAACGCCAACACCGGATCATGCACATCCGGATTCTCAGCATCAAATTTTCTTTCTTTATGAGGAGTCTCCTCCCAACGGAACACAGCACCGTTGCGACGGGCCGGGTCTGCACCGGAGTAATCCATTGAGTAAGGACTGCCGGTGGTGGGACTTTTGCCTATGTATTTGTGGGTGCGGGTTGACATCAGCATAAATTCTCTGCCGAGATAATCCTGCCACATAAACTCTTCCGCAAGCGAAATATCATTGGTGAGTCTGACATCACCTGCCAGTCCATCACCCGACACAAACACATATCTTCCGTCGGCACATTGAAGTAGCACCTTACCGTTGCCCTTGTCAATTGCCTTAAACGATACTTGCGGATTTTGTGTGTCTGCACGGGTGTCGTGCATCAGCCCATGCGGAGTGGCATGCATGGGGAGTCCGGTGGCAAGGTTTATGATGCGAAAGGTCTTGCCAAAGGGGATATAACCGCTGCGGTCAGCCCTCGGCTCATCCACAGTGAAATTATCAAACTCCGCATAACCTCCGCTTTCACCTTCCTTGTTGAAAGCAAATAGAGAAGGGCGGGAACCCTGAAACGTTATAAGCTGATAACTTAGCACCAGGTCGTCGCCTGCCGGTTGGAAATTCTTTCCATCCAATGAGTAATAATACCGTGCCTTGTCGTTGTCATAGTCGCCATGAAGCCGCAGCCAAAGTTTATTTGCACCCAGATTGTCATTGATTATCAGTGTATCATTGTGAAGTTGCTCGAATCTGCGCAACGACAGTTTACCGTCTTCTTTCACCACCCCGATCCATGAACAAGGCACATTTATATTGCCGAGACCTGCCACATCTCCATTTTTTAGTCGGGAGGCATCCAACTCCACCGTCACCACAGATTCCGGACCAATCGCACGCTGCGTCAAAGTATTCCTTGCCCACAACAGCTGTTCGGCAGGCATGGTGTTGAGACGCAGTTTGCCGTTCTTAAGGCTCCACATCTTATCATCTGGATTGTGATTCCACTGCCAAACGCGTCCCAGCGATTTTCCATTGAAATCCTCACTTCTTTCGTATGGCCCGTGTATAGGCTCAGTGTCGCGTACTGCAGTGTTTGGTTTTGTCCAAGTCCGCGGTGCACGTCCGGGGTTTCCAGGCAAACCTATCATGGGCCAACCGTCCTTCCATGTGATAGGGGCAAGAGTGGTGGTGCGTCCGATGGAGTGGAAATCCATCATCAGTAGAGCCCACCATTCACCGTCGGGAGTACTTACGATACCACCCTGATGTATGTTGGTGGCTGCAGTCTTGTCCTTGTCGGGCATAGACACCGACACCGGGTGAGTGTCGGGCATGATTCTTCCCTTGATCTGCGTCATCGGCGATGTGTGATAACCGAAAGTTTCGTCGGCCGTTATGACACGTGTCTCGTAAGGACCCCAGATGCTTTTGGATCTTGAGCATAGGGTGCGTCCATTGGGAATATAATCTGTAGAAATAAGATAATACCAACCGTCTTTCTTATATATATGGTGGCCCTCACCCACTGCGGACCCTTCGGGAATAATCACACGCTCCGTTTCCTCTATCGGCCCTGACATGTCCGGTCGCAGTTCAGTACACTTGACCTCGCCATATCCATGTATGGCATATACCTTTCCGTCATCATCAAAAAGCACACTCAGGTCATAGATGCGCCCATTCATGTTAATGTGTTTCCAAGGGCCCTCTATTCTTTCACTTGTGAAACACTGCAGCCCCTTTCCGTTGACATTGCTGTAAAGATAGAATTTTCCGTCATTATATCTGATACAGGGAGCCCATATACCCTGACCATAAATTTCCTTGCCGTTTTTGAGCGAGAACGCATCGTCGTCAAAATCAAACCTGTCAAAACAATACGCCACATTCTCCCAGTTGACAAGATCTTTTGAATGAAGAATCACCAGTCCGGGCACTGAATGCATAGTGGTTCCGGCGAGATAATAGTCATCCCCCACCCTCAGGACATCGGGATCCGAAAACTCGTCGTAGAACAATGGATTGGTGTATGTACCGTTCCCATTGTCGGCACTCCAAGTTTTGGATGAAGATGCCGAGATGTATCCGACATTTGCCAAAGTGGCAAAGGCGGATGCCAAAATTATAAGAAATCGCTTCATGATATTATCTTTTTATACTAAATCGTATGCAAAATTACACCTATTTTAGGAGAATTTAAGTTAAAAATATTTAATATCTGTTAAATTATTTATTTTAAGACAAGATGAAATACCACTTATTCGGAAAATTGTCAATTTTTTTGTAACTTTGCAATGAATTCCAGAGGGGACGCATGCGTCCTCTCTGTTTGTTTTAGGAATTCGGTTGTCGTTAAGGTTCTTAGGCCATTTCATTTGGCTTAGGAGGCTTGAGGACTATTATACACATGAATAAATAAAAACAACACTATATATGGCTAAAAAAACAGACAATGTCAACAATATGGTTGACCAGTTCGCAGAGTTCAAGGAACACAAGAACATCGACAAGACCACTATGATCAGTGTGCTTGAGGAATCATTCCGCAATGTTCTTGCCAAGATGTTCGGAACAGATGAGAATTTCGATGTCATAATGAATCCCGACAAGGGGGACTGCGAGATTTATCAGAATCTTGAGGTAGTGGCTGACGACGACGTAGATAACGACGTGACTCAAATTGGCCTTAGCGAAGCACGTGAAATAGACCCCGAATGCGAGATTGGCGAAGACGTCACGAAAAGGATCTATTTCGAGAAGTTCGGTCGGCGTGCAATCCTAAATCTGCGTCAGACATTGCAATCCAAGATTCTCGACCTCCAGAAAGATGCCATCTACTCAAAATTCAAGGAACTGGAGGGCGAAGTCATATCCGGCGAGGTGCATCAGATCTGGAAAAAAGAGATGCTTCTTCTCGACGAAGACCAGAATGAGCTCATAATGCCGAAAGAAGAGCAAATCCCCGGAGACTTCTTCCACAAGGGCGACATTGTGAGAGCCGTGGTGAAACGCGTGGATAACCCGAACAACAATCCCAAGGTGATAGTGAGCCGCACCGACGACAGATTCCTACGCCGTCTCTTCGAGCAGGAAGTGCCGGAGGTTCACGACGGGCTGATCACCATAAAGGCTGTGGCACGCGTGCCCGGAAAACGTGCCAAGATTGCAGTGGAAAGCTACGACGACCGCATTGACCCCGTGGGTGCTTGCGTAGGCATAAAGGGAAGCCGCATCCACGGCATTGTGCGCGAGCTACGCAATGAAAACATCGATGTGCTGAATTATACCGCAAATCCTCAGCTCTTCATACAGAGGGCATTGTCTCCGGCCAAAATCAGTTCAATCCGAATCAACGAGGAGACCAAGAAAGCCGAAGTGTTCCTGCATCCTGAGGAAGTATCGCTCGCCATTGGCAAGGAGGGGCTCAACATCCGGTTGGCCAGCATGATCACAGGATTCACCATCGACGTATATCGCGACATTCAGGAAGGCGAAGAGGATATCTACCTCGACGAATTCCGCGATGAGATCGACGACTGGGTGATAGAGGCACTTAAGGACCTCGGACTCGGCACTGCAAAGGCCGTGCTGAACGCAGCTCCTGAGACCCTGGCCCAGGCTGACCTTGAGGACGAGACCATCGAGCACGTCATGGAGGTGCTACGCGCTGAATTTGAAGACTAATGTTCAACTTTCGCCAGCGAAAGTTGAGACTTGGAGCGAAGCGAAAAAAATTTATAATTAGCGAATGCGAACAAAACTGAGTAAAATAGCAAAAGACCTGAACGTCGGACTGGGGACAGCCGCCGAACTTCTGCGCAAGCACAGTATTGAAGTGACCGATGACCCCAACACGAGAATCGACGAAAAAGCAATAGACATACTTACACGTGCCTTCAGCACTGACAAAAACGCAAAAGACTTGGCTTCAGACCAATCCACTCAACGCCGAGAGGAAAAGAAGGCCGCCCGCCAGGAGAGGGAGAAAGCGGCAGAGGCCAAGAAGGCTGCAGGACCTAAAATATTAGGGAAAATCGACCTCGCAACCGGAAAACCTATCACAGAAAAGCCGGAGCAAAAACCACAACCCGAACCACAACCCGAACCAAAGCCGGAACCAAAAGCAGAGGTAAACCCTCAGCCGAAACAGAATCCAAAGCAAGAAGCAAAGCCGCAGCCCAAGCCGGAACAAAAACCGGAACAAAAGCCGCAGCCCAAGCCGGAACAGAAACCGATGTCTCAACCTGAACAAAGACCGCAACAAAGGCCACAGCAAAAACAGAAAGAAAGCAAGAAGACTCCCGAAGTTGAGGTGATTGAGACCAATGGCATATACCGCGTCAAGAGTAACGCCGAAGGTCCGAAAATCAAAGTACTCGGCACCATCGACCTTGATACCCTCAACCAGACCACCCGGCCAAAGAAGAAGAGCCGCAACGAACGCAACCGTGGCGGACAGGGCGGCAACGGCAACGGACAGGGATCTGGCAACGGCGACCGCCGACGCCGCAACCGTATTGGCAAGGAGAAAGTGGATATTGACAAGGCTGCCGCCCAGGGCACCAACCAGCGTCCGGAGAAACAAGGCAAGGGTGGCAACGGAGGCCAAAGCCGAAGCGAACGAAACCGCAACAAGCAGAAGGAGAAAAACCGCCAGCCACAGCGCCAGGAGGTGAGTGCAGAGGATGTACAGAAGCAGGTGAAGGAGACCCTTGCCCGTCTCACCAACAAGACCACAAAGAAGGCCGTGAAATGGAGAAAGGAGAAGCGCGAGGAATTCCACAACCGTGAGGAAGCCGCCGCCGCTGCTGCTGCCGCCGAAAGTAAGGTGCTGAAGCTTACCGAGTTCGTGACAGCCAACGACCTTGCACAGATGATGGATGTCCCGGTCAACAATGTGATTGCTACTTGCATGAATCTTGGTGTCATGGTTTCGATCAATCAGCGACTCGATGCCGAGACCATCAATATCGTGGCCGAGGAATTCGGTTTTACCACTGAATATGTGAGTGCTGAAGTGACCAATGCTATTGCCACCGAAGAAGACGCAGAGGAAGACCTTGTGGCTCGTCCGCCTATCGTGACAGTAATGGGTCATGTCGATCACGGCAAGACTTCGCTTCTCGACTATATACGCAATGCCAACGTTATCGCCGGTGAGGCCGGTGGAATAACTCAGCACATTGGAGCATACAACGTGAAACTCTCCGACGGACGACGCATCACATTCCTCGACACTCCGGGCCACGAGGCTTTTACGGCCATGCGTGCACGTGGCGCCAAAATCACCGACATTGCCATTATCATTGTGGCTGCCGACGATGATGTGATGCCACAGACCATCGAGGCCATCAACCATGCCACTGCAGCCGGCGTGCCAATGGTGTTTGCAATCAACAAAATCGACAAGCCCACTGCCAATCCCGACAAAATCAAGGAGCAACTTGCCAACATGAACTATCTGATAGAAGACTGGGGGGGCAAATACCAAAGTCAGGACATATCAGCCAAGAAAGGTATCGGTGTTGACGAACTGATGGAAAAAGTGCTTCTCGAAGCCGAGATGCTCGACCTTAAGGCAAATCCCGACCGCAGGGCGATCGGCTCTATCATCGAGTCTTCACTCGACAAGGGTCGCGGATATGTGGCTACCGTGATGGTGCAGAACGGCACTCTGCGTGTGGGCGACGTGATTCTAGCTGGTACACACTACGGTAAAATCAAAGCCATGTTCAACGAACGCAACCAGCGCGTGAAAGAGGCGGGACCGTCAACCCCGGTTCTAATACTTGGTCTTAACGGAGCCCCCGCTGCAGGCGACACATTCAATGTGCTCGAGACAGAACAGGAAGCGCGTGAGATTGCATCCAAGCGCGAGCAACTTCAGCGCGAACTGGGATTGCGCACCACCAAGCGCCTTGGTCTTGAAGAACTTGGCCGCCGTCGTGCCCTCAACGACTTCCATGAGCTAAATCTTGTGGTCAAAGGCGATGTAGATGGCTCGATTGAAGCACTTTCAGACTCGCTCATCAAACTTTCCACCCCGGAGATTCAGGTCAACGTGCTTCACAAGGGCGTAGGTGCCATTTCAGAAAGCGATGTGACTCTGGCAGCCGCTTCCGACGCTATCATAATAGGTTTCCAGGTGCGTCCTTCAGGAGCAGCCAAGAAAGAGGCTGAGAAAGAGGGTGTGGAAATACGTCTCTACTCTGTCATATATAAGGCAATTGAAGAAGTCAAGCAGGCCATGGAGGGTCTTCTTGCTCCTGAAATCAAGGAAGAGATCACCGGAACGGCCGAAGTGCTCCAGACCTACCACATATCCAAGGTCGGCACCATTGCGGGTGCAATCGTGCGCGACGGCAAGATCAAGAGCCGCAGCCATGTGCGTGTGATTCGCGATGGCATTGTGGTCTATACAGGAGAACTTGGATCGCTCAAGCGCTTCAAGGATGACGTCAAGGAAGTGGTCAGCGGTTACGACTGCGGTCTTTCCGTGGCCGGCTACAACGATATCCGCGAAGGTGACCTTATTGAAGGATACGAAGAAGTGGAAGTAAAGAAGAAGTTATGAAGTATTATCTGAACTTGGGCAGCAACTTGGGCAATCGATTGCTGCATCTCACGCGAGCCATGAAGGCGATTGGAGAAGAGTTCGGACCATACGAGACAAGCCATAAGGTGGAGTCGGATCCATGGGGGTTCGATTCCACCAATCGTTTTGTCAACATCGGCCTGAGCATTGAGAGCGACCTTGACCCGGATGCAGTGATGCTGAAGCTGCGCGATATCGAAAAGCGACTTTCAAAAGTCGGACACCGCCGATGGGACGGCTCATACAATGACCGGGAAATTGACATTGACATCATGGACACGGATGGAGGGCCTTATCGGTCTGAGGTTGTGACTATACCTCATCCCCATCTATATGAACGTGAGTTTTTTCTGACACCATTGCGTGAGCTTAGGGGTGAAAAATTGTAATCACAAATCTACAGCGTGGAATGTCAGACCCCGTATGAAAAATTGGGAAAAAAGAAATGGGAAAGATATTACTTAAAGAAGGCATGGTCGCGCTTAAAGGCAATGACTTTGCCACATCTGTCGAGAATGCCGAATGGATAGAGCTCCGGCAAGCTTGGACAAAACTTGGAGATGCCAAATGGCAAATGGCAGCTAAGGCTCAGGAACTTCATAATTTCCGCAATTCAAACCGCTATTGTTCAGTATGTGGAGGCGAAATGTCGGATGCAAGTGAGATATCATTGAGATGCGTGTGTTGCAACCGTGAGATTTGGCCAGCTTTGTCTCCGGCGATAGTAGTGCTTGTAACCCGCAATGACAATGAGGAAGCGCTCCTTGTCCACGCCTCAAATTTCAAACGCAAGGATATGTATGCGCTGGTGGCAGGCTTTGTGGAGACCGGAGAGACACTGGAAGAATGCGTGGCACGTGAGATAAAAGAGGAAACTTCACTTGAGGTGCGCGATATCCGATACGTAGGGAGCCAAAGCTGGCCTTTCCCAAGTCAGCTGATGATTGGCTTCACCGCCAAATATAAGGAAGGGGAACTTAAAGCAGCCGACGGCGAGTTAACCTCCATGGGATGGTTTACACGCCATAATCTTCCCGAGCTCCCCACTCTTCCATCACTATCGCGCCAAATATTAGAATTATGGACAAATTGCCTAATCCCTTAATTCATTGATCAGACAGAAGATTCGCGAATAAACATATAATATTTCAGACATTGCATTTCAATATATTGCACGACATTACTTATACAGGAATTCACCCAGACAATATGTCGATATACACTCAATAACAGAAAATCAAAAAATATTCTCAAAAAAATTTGCACAATTGAAAAAAAGTTTGTAACTTTGCACTCGCAAAACGGAAACGAATAGTGAGGTATTGCAAAAATAAAACCATTTGGTGCCATAGCTCAGTTGGTAGAGCAAAGGACTGAAAATCCTTGTGTCCCCGGTTCGATTCCTGGTGGCACCACAGAATACCGCTA
>JAMPAV010000001.1:559835-634941 GCA_023667055.1 Muribaculum sp.
TGAGCTCGATGAGGCAAATCTGTTTCAAGTTTATAATGAATACCGCACCCGTCACGCCATACCATTCCCCGATCAGATAATCGGATTGAGAGAGCATTACAGACTGTCAGCGGCCAAGATGTCGCAGATACTCGGTTTTGGTATAAATCAATATCGAATGTATGAGGATGGTGAAGTGCCAAGTCTCTCAAATGCCCGCACTCTTCTTGCCGCAGGAGAGAAAGCTCTTTTCAAATCATTTGTTGAAGCTGCCAAATCAGATATGTCAGACTCAGAGTTTGTCCGGGTCATGAAGAAAGTGGAAGAGACTGACGGTGATTATAAAATGGATGCCTCACCGACTGTATTTACGGGCTATCGCACCGTTTCTGCTGAAAAAATTTCGGCTGCCATAAAAAGACTTGTGGCAGAAATGGGGCCAATCTTTGTCACCAAGATGAATAAACTCCTTTTTTATGCAGACTTTCTACACTACAAGCAGCACGGATATGGTATCACCGGTCTGACGTACCGTGCCATGCAATATGGTCCGGTTCCTGAGGGCTGGGGCAGAATCTATAGTTCCCTCCCCGGAATAGTGATGGAAGAATTTGTATATCCAAGCGGACAAAGTGGGATACAACTGAAAAGCGACTCACCATCGGATATGAGTGTGCTTTCCGAGTCGGAGCGGGAAACCCTCAGCCTGGTATGCGAGCTGTTTAAAGACATGAGCGCAGGAGATATTTCAAATGTCAGTCATAAGGAGAAGGCTTGGTCAGACAATATCTCGACAAAATCCGAAATCTCATATCAGGAGGCATTCGCTCTCAACTATTGAGAAATTTGTCTTACACTTTTTAACACTCCGGATAGTGTGTACATCGCCAAAAATTAGTAACTTTGCACCATCGGATGAAAAATGCCGCAGAACATTGAAATTCTGTCGTGTGCATGACGTGTACATCGCAGTAAAGGCAATGCTAAAAGACTGATAATAAGTGTAAGACATAAACCACGTGAAACCCGCCGGGGTCACGAGGATTAACCTCAAAAATCGGAGAATCGCTGAAAATCAATCATTTTAAGCGATTTTTCTTTTTGCATAATCGCCCAAATATAGCAAATCTAAGCAGTCTGCGGTGTAAGAATCGGGAATGATTTCTGAAAATTCAAAATTTACACCTGATATGTCAATATTTCGTTGATTTTCAATTTTCTGCGCCATAAGAGCATGACACGTGAGTATTATCTTTGTGTCAAATTTAATAGTGACTCTTATGCATCAGCCAAATTATTACACGCTGACTTTTATGATTCGGAAAGCTCAGCAGAAGAAGTCGGGAGAAACCCCCATCTTCGCCAGAGGGCGGCAATCGAGTCTTCATGCTTGTCTGCTGTCCTTTGCCATGCTGAAACTGTCGAAGACACGAAAAAAGGTTCTCCAACTTTGGCGGAGAACTTCACCCTCGGAGAGCAAGGGTTAGGAGGCACTGACTCAATTTTGAGTGCCTTCCAACATACCTTGCTCATCCCTATGGATGCCTGTGATTCTATAATATAATGTGTGCTTATAGCTATTTGAAAGCACCCACTTTCCCCCAATAATGACATCCGTACGCTCAACATTATGTCTGTAGGAACAGTTGCGTGAAAGTCATTCTTGCCAGTCTTCCAGACTTCAATCTGAATGCAAGTCAAGCCGGTTGTCTGTCCTCGCTTATGAGCCGACGTGCATACGCAAGCACATACATTCACGCAGATAGCCGTCTGTCAGTAGCGATGTAGCGACAAGGATATGCCGCCATGCAGTCGCACTGAATCCTACTCCCAATTGTAATCCTAATTACATTCTTTCGAAAAAACCTTCGAAAAAACCTTACATACAAATCGCATATTCTTTGTCGAGGATAGACGAAATATCAGAAAAATTTACTAACTTTGCAAACTAAATGAGACTCTTCGCTGACAAATAGACCAATATATGTAAGTATACTTATAAACAACATAATGAGGAACTTTCGGATGCGACACAAGCCATGGCTCGGTGGTGAAATACAAAGGGAAATGGTGGGCTTTCTACCACAACCAGGATCTTTCCGACCGCGGCAACCTCCGCTCAATCTGTGTCGATGAACTTAAGTTCAATCCCGACGGCTCAATCCAAAAGGTAATCCAAACCAGATGAAACGAATTTAACCATCTATTTTTAAGATGAATAAATTCATCTTACATGTAATTGCAACGGTGGCCATTCTGATGGTCACCGTTTCTTTTTATGCCGCCAGCCTAAAGCAAATTTTATTTATTACCTTGGATTTTTTCAATTTTTGACAAATTATTTCCTTGGATTTTTTCAATTTTCGTCAAATTATTTCCTTGGATAATTTTTCTTGATTAACTTTCTTGATTAATATTCAAAGGTATATGTTATCACGAAGGAGCATCCCATGGGTGAGGAGCGGAAAATTGCAATCTGCCCTCTTTATTCCCTGTCTAACCTTCACAAGGTCATAGCTTCCCTTTAAGCCCTATCTCATAAGGATGGAATGATTACTCACCTACTTCCACAAAAGACACCTTCCGTTGAGTTATATGGGTTAATATGCCGTGTATCAATGATTATAAAATTGCGAGCTGTACTAAAAGTGTACTTTATGGGGAATTTGAGGCAAATGGATAGTGGATTTTGATATTTTTGGCATTTATCTTGCGTCCGGTCCATCCTTGTCGGCGCAGGAACTCATCAAGCTGCAATTCGCGGATAGCCTGAAGACATACATTCTCCGCTCCAATCTCACGTGCATCGGTGTGTTTGATGGTGTTGACATCCACCAGCCGGCGGGCCTTGCGCCCCGCCTCATTATAACTGTCCCGGGCTGCGTCAATCTTGCCGTTGTCCTTCATCTGCTGCCAGAATTTCTCAACATAGTCACGCACCTTCTGACTGCATTCTGCGCATGGGTCAATGTTAAACAGCTTCTGCTGTCCCGGCAGACTTCCGCTTTGCTCCATTTTGTATGTCAGCCCACGTCGTATCTGTGGAATGTCATCGCCCGACAGATCCGGAAGATATCCCGGAGTCAGCATAAGACGGGTATGCACCCGCCCGACCGCATCACGGAAAGACTCCTTTATTTTGAAATAAGGGAGTTCCTTGCCGTGTTTTGGACTGAACCGTATGACCGATGTGAAATACATGCTGCAAAATTACAACATTTTTTCGACAGTCGTGGGTATTACAAAATGTTTTTGCAAGATGCTGAAATTGGAAATCAATCACATACCCTAATAATGGACATTAAAATTCGCTGAAAAAATTTTTTGGCGTTAAAGTTGGGTTAGATGCCGAATATTATAGTACACGCACAAAGTAATTGTGCATTTTGAATCATAATCAAAAGGGCGTGAGTTCAAAGAATTTTTCGAAAGTTGAATTGGAAATGCAAAAAGACCGTGCCGGAAGGCACGGTCGAGGTTGTAAAGATATACGTGTACTTTCATAGTACCCGTTCGGACCGCGAATCACTTCGAAGCCCGGACCACCATTTGAATCAATAAATGTCGTTGTATTTCGTTAACATTGTTATCTTATTTAACATCCTTAATGGGACGAACAGGATAAACTTCGCAGTGTGCACTTGTCCCCTCAGGCTCAATCTTGACTTCGCCATCTTTCCCTAATTTAAAGATACAGGAATAATTAGAATCAGTGGAATTCTTGTTGCCATCTGCCGTCCATAAAAAGAAATTATTAAAATCTGTAGTTGTACCACTCAACGGACGTCTTCCTGTCGAAGTCAGTTCAATTTTCTTCCCGGTCTTATTCTTTCCCGTATAAAATACATAATTATTATAGAAAGAATCTGGTCCTGTTCGTATGCCATTCAACCAGCCATCAAACATATTCAATCTATTAGTCGCTTTGTTTTTATCAGCAATTTCTTTGGCATAATTATTGGCATCACTGTTAAGCTTGTTAGTATCACTATATTCATGTTTGTGTTCAGATTTATATTCTTCAGTATATTTATTAATATCTTCCGAATGTAGTTTATCTAATTCTTCAGTCTCCTTTTTATTTGGATGGTTCTCGCCTCCAACACTAAATATCTTGAATACCTCGTGTCCGGGCATCCTAAATCCTACGGGAGATGGATCAAATATAGTTTTATCAAGAGAATTCCATGCATTATTATCTATCTCGCTCATCCAACTGGTTCCTGTAGATCCAAAAGCAATTTCATTCGGCTTTTCGATAGACTGTTTAATTGAAAATGTCCCATGACCCAACATATTCGGAGATTGTTCCGAAACTAAATATTCGCTGCTTTTCGGATACAAAGGTTTATATTTTTTACCATACGGATTCGTAACACACTCTGAGATATTATCCACACCCATAAATGGATCCTTACGTCCCCACTGATACGTGGCGGAATTATGATCCTGAGTTGTGACCTTAAACTCTTTAAGTGTCAAAGGAAGAGTAACAGTGTTTCCACTTATTGCTTGAGTAAATGTAACATTTCCGTTTCGTTCGGCGTATGTAACGGTTTTGCTGTTGCAGAAACCCAAGTTGTTATTCATCAAGACATATTTTGTACTCGAGTTATCATAATCGTCAATCTCAGTGCAATCTTCATAAATACCTTTGTCATAACTGTAATCATATACCCATATATGCCAACTCCACAAGATGTTGTTCTTACCATCTCTAACTCCTATGGTGGCATTGCCTTGCTGAATATGATCCGTGTCAATGCTGAAAATAACACGTTTATTGACTTTGTCATACTTTACATCCGAAATAAGGCCAAGGCCATCCATCCAAAGAATGGTAGCATTATCAATATTCTCAATTTCAGGCTTTGTGGTAATATATTTAGCGTATTTATACGAGTCCGAATTTATTATTCCATTAGTATAACTATTGCCATAAACGGTTGGGAAACAATATGTACCGGCGCTATTCACCACATAACAATTGGCTGTTGACCTTGGAACAACACCTCCAACATAATCATGAGTTGAAAGATCCCATGGATTATCTGTCGTCCCCCTTGGTCCTTTTTCCTTTAGTTTAGTGTCGCCCGGATAACTCGAGGATAACAGACGATTGGGACTTACTGTTACATTCCAGGTTTCCCCGGTAACACTTCCTTTGCCTTCCGACATCAAACTTTCAATCCAGTTTTCAGGATCGCGTACTACATTAAATCCGTCATCAAATCCCTTATCCGTTGCTGTGCCGGCAACGACATACCAACCTATCGGTTCCTTTACTGTTGGATTTCCGGTTCGTTGGCGATATGATTTCACCACGCAGTTCCCACTCTGTTCGCCTTCTACAAATGACAGTTCGTTTTTGTCAATCTCAAAGAGATATGTCCAATTGATTGACGAACTTGACAGCGTGTATGTGTAATGTTTTCCAGCTTCCCATTGTGATATGTTACCGGCGCTATAGGCTGAAGCCACAAGACGTTTGGTCACAGTATTGTTATTTTCCTCACATTCGAGTTCCACCTCAAATTCCACATTATCCGACTCTATGTCTTGCGGAAGAAGCATGAATGTAGCAGAAGGCTTTTGTGAAGTTATTTCTGTCGGTTTGCCGTCTTCAACATCTATGTCGAAAGTCTGCGTGAAGTTGGTAAGGCCTTCATCAAGCGTCCAGTTCATCACTGGAGTGGATTTTTCAACGTTTTCAATTTCTGAATATGTAAGAGCACCGCTTTTGCGAGCGTTGCGAATTGTTATCGTCTTAATTTTACCTTTCCTGAAATCGCCGACATTGAAACTGACAGCAGCCAATGCATGACGTAATTTCAAGGGTACGTTTCCTTCATGTTTAGCAGCCACATCATTATAGCTGCATTTTGAATATCCCAGCAGGATATCCGGCTGTGCCTCTGCATCAGTATTGGAATTTTCACTGTGTGGCACTGAATAAGATGTTGTGATAGATCCGTTGGTACAGGTCAGATTCATGTTATCCGGAATCATTGCGGATGCATAGAATTCGATTTGTTCGGACTTATCGCTGGGCCAATATCTTGTGTCGGAACCCGACCAGATATTACCATTTTTTGATATTGGGTATTTCACCATATATGGAGTGTTGCCTTTGACAAAAGCATCAACTAAAATATTTTTTGCCACCTTGTCAATATTGGTGGAGTTGATTACTACTCCACGTGTTTCCATATAATTGCTTAATGTCTGATAATTTGAAACATCAGTGTGGAAATACAATGAATCTTTTCCTGTCACCGACATTCCATACATGGGATATATGACATCCTCGGCAGCACTTCTGGTCATGCCTGATTCAGCAACATCATCCACGAGAAATGAAATGTGCCCTTCACCATGTTGATGATTGAAGATAGCCTCATCTGAGCATGCTGACAAAGACAATGTCAAAAGTATTGTATAAAAGACCTTTGTTAAAATGTTCTTTTGTAGGTTCATCGGTGAGTTTAATTAATTTTTTTGAGAAGAAATATCCGGGGAGAGGAGATTTCCCTCTCCCCAGTTCATTGTGGTTGCTTTGGCCGTTTAAATATTTGGAAATTAGATTAGTGTAGATCTAACTATCTCTTTTTGGCTTATTGTTGATTATTTTGTATTCACTTCTTTATCTTGATCTTCGGCTTTAATGAACTCGTCAATATCTACACTCCATTTGATGTCGAAAAGAACAGGCTTTTCTGTTTCAGGATCATATCCTCCATTGCCTTGGCCAAATATGAATGTGTATGTATATTTATGGCCTTCAACCCAATTCGGATCAAAAGGAATTAAGACATCTTTTGCCTCAACTGTACCGTCATCTTTAGTATCACCCCAGTGAACATAATTATCAGATAAATCATTGGCATTACCATCACTTAAATTATAGATACGACATTTTACAAGAAAATGTGGAGCAGTTGTCAAGGTTAAATTTGGCGGATAGTCACTAATTACATTAGAGGTTTCACCCGTAGAAGTCTTCACATCCTTTTTAGAAGGAATCAAGAGCATTGCTTTGCTGAAGTCTCCATGTTTGGTTCCTACGGTTTCCCCATTTTCATCAGTTACAGGAGTGTCTGTGTGTGTGGTGAGATCGACCAAATCCCCATCGCCAACAATCTTGGCGTAATTCTTATCTGGAACATTGCTCCTAACGCCTACACGATATTCGGTGTCGTTGGTATTAGATGAGAGTACCCATGAACCGCAATTATAACCGGTTGCGTTTCCAAAACTGCTAGGATGATCGAAATGTGAATCGGTATCTCCTGTTGGGAAAGTGTAAGTGCCTTCACCAAATACATTTTTTACGGCGACCTCCTCTATTTCAACGTAAAAATTCTTGTTGGTATTCTTAGCATTGAAAACAATCTGAGAAAGAGCATGTCGGAAATTTAACTTTACGGATTCTCCTGTAGTCTTACTCTGGCTTTTAACTGCATACATTAGATCCACTTGCCCTGGAGTAGTTACTTCATTATCCTCTTCATCTTTACTCACAACGTTTGCAACGTTAGAATTTACAGTGAATTTCACAAATTTAGGCGCGTTTTTTGCGTCATCCCATTCGAAGGTTTTATTATCATTGTGAAATCCATAGAATGTAACTGTGTTATTGTCTGGCCAAAAACGCTTACCTGTCACGTTCTCCCATCCACCATTCTTATTCTCAATTTTATCACCCTTAATGTAGAATTTATCATCCACTTTAGCATATACGGTGAAGTCCTTGAATACGTTATAGCTGCAGTAGATATCGGCGGCACGGGTGCCGTTCTCGGTTGTCACGCCAAACTTGATGGCGTTGGACTCGTTGTTGACGGGAACAACTTCGTCGTTGGAGCATGCGGCCAACATTGAGACCGCGATGCCTGCGAAAAGTAATTTTTTCATCTTTTTTTTGTTGGTTAATTAATTAGTTTATTTTTATTTATGTATTATGTTTTTTTATTATTTCCTTTGTCAATCCGAATTCAAAATTCCCAATTCAAAATTCCCGAATCTTCTTCTCCTCAGTCAAACGAATTCAAAATTCAAAATTCCCAATTCAAAATTCCCAAATCTTCTTCTCCTCAGTCAAACGAATTCAAAATTCAAAATTCCCAATTCAAAATTCCCAATTAAACCTACAGCTCAATATCCTGCTGCACGTCGTCCCAGTCGTCGAGGTCCGGCACCATGCCGCTTCCTCCCTCGATCGGGGTCGGTATGCTGAGCCCGTCTATAACCAGATGCACCCTCCTGCGGTCTGGAGCAGAATGCACCTGTCCGGTGACATCGAGGTTGGATCCGCTTGTGAAACTGTATTTCGAGCCGTCGATCATCTCCACATAGAATGCCATTCTGTGAGGGGCGGATAATTCCTCATGATGACCGAAGGTGTAAAACTGTCCGCGCACCGTTGACTCCCCGTCCTTCCACGCCTCCACGGGGAGGGTGACATGGTCGTCGTGGAGTGTTTCCCCGGCCAGGTAGAGGGCCGGCGACATGCCGCTGAGCGCGCCGGAGATCTTCGCCACCTTGTCAAGGTTATCTACATTGCGCACCTCGTAGCTGTAGAGGCAGAGCATGTCGTGCGGATAGAGGGTGATGGTCTGGTCCTCCTCCCCGGTCACTACAACCTCAGTCTCGGAGCATCCCCACAGACAGTCGGGGGTGATCACCACCTCCTCGTCGCAGAAATTGCCGTTGCCGCCGCCCGTGGAGAGCCCGTTGCCATACATCGGCTCCAGAATATGTCCGGTCCTGGTGTAGCCGAAGTGCATGTCGAAGGCGCCGGTGCCGCCAAACTGCACGGCCTCTGTGTCGTTGTTGTAGGTAAGGGCGAGGTATCTGCCCGGCTTGAGCTGTATCTCGCCGCCCCGGGTGTTGCTGAAGTCGAAACGTGTGGCGTAGGAATCCACGTCGCGTCCTACCGGGTAGAAGAAGACGCACATGCCGGCGGGGTTCGCATCGGGGGCCTCGCTCCAGTCATACACGAGCTGCAGCCTGACGCCATGCGGGTGGTCGTAGCAGAACTCCTTGTGCTCGCACGATGACATCAGCAGGAGCAGTGTCACCACAGCCATCAGCGGAAGTATGGACAGGAGCATATTCCAAAGCATTGATTGTGCATTGCGCATTGTGCATAGCGCATTGCGCAATATGCACTGTGCATTGACATTATTGCTCATCACGCACCTCCTTTCTCTTGTTGACGTTGCCGTGGCCGATCAGCCACACCAGCGCCACCTCCGCCTTCGTCGGGCCGAGATAGTGACGGCGGTGGGTGGATTGCCACACGTAGTGGCCGTCCTTTGGCTCGTATTTCTCGTATAGTCCCGTTGTGTAGCCCACTCCGAGCGAGAAGTCTATGTTGAGGTGCTTGCCGATTGGGAGCGAGTAGCCGTACTCGAGGCCGAGCCCCCACATGCACCTGTCCCAGAGTGTGCCGCCCGGCTTGCCACCGATCTCGCCGGTGCCGCCCAACTCGAAGTCGTAGGTATAGACCTGCGCGTATGCGCCGAGGTGGTGTCCGGTGAGCGGTTTGCGGTGTGCCTTCTTGCCAAACCACCAGCGGCCGAACAGCTCGCCGCCGTAGGCACGCCAGTAGAAACTGCTGCTGTCTTTCTTCCACCATGCGTAGAGCCAGTTGCCCCCGAGCGATATGTCCTTGCCCAGGTATATCTCCACCCCGATGTTGGGCAGGGCGAGGGCGTCGTAGAGCATGTTGGTCCTTATGTCCATGTAGAAGGGCTTACGGGGTTCCTCCTCGATTTCCGGTTGCAAAGGTGGCAACTCCACAATGCTGATGGAGTCGAGGGCCGGCAACGCCGCCTCTGTCATGAGCTCTGTCTCAAACGGCACATAGATAGGGTTGGGGCGTTTCTCATACCACACCACAAGCTGTGAGGCGCGGAGCTCTGGGAAAAGATTGGCATACATATATCTGTATGGCACGCCTTTCCTTATCCGCTTCAGGTCGGCCACACTGTTTTCCCTCGGCACGGGGTTGTTGCGTATGTCCATGATTATTTCGTCGATGGCCGCGAGTGTCTCGTCGCGGTAGGGCATGTTGTCATCCGCTGCCACCATTCTCCGCAGACCTTCCCAGTCCCGACCGAGAAACCTGAAAATCTTCAGGGAGTCCGGGATGTCTGTGTATTTGGAAAGATAACTGAAGAGTGTGTTGGCGCGACGTTCCGACAGTCCCTGGTTGAATGCCACCGAACCTTCGGGTGAGGCAGCTCCGAGCACCTCGATCCTGGTGATTTTATATAGGGTGTCGGCGAGCAGACTCTTGAATTTGTCTTCTATGCGGTTGAGTTCATGGCGGTTGTTGTGGAGATCAAGCTGCAGGTCGTGTTTGCTCTGCCTGAAGTAGATCCTCACGGAGTCAACGGCCATATCATCAGAATCGACGGCAACCATGGGGTGTTCGTCTGAAGGAATCCCCGGCGCTGCTGCATTCTGTGCAAACGCATTGAAACCCAACAAGGCCAATAGCATCAGGATTACTGACACTCCTGTCCTCTTGAATTTTAGATTAATTATATGCATCTTTACACGCTCCATATTTGCTATTACATCAATCCGATAGTAATCGTCTGTCGTATATCCTTGTTAATAATTTGTACTATGTTGTGATTGCGTCCCCAAATGGTGAAAGGGTCGGCATAATTTGTATTGTTTCTTTATTGCGTTGTCAATCAATCTGATTGGCAGTATCTTTACATCAAAACTCGATTGTCTTCTCAAGTAAGTGATACCAGTCTTGACTATCATTTTTAGGTATCTCTATCCAAGAGATACTTGATTCATGGCGCAAAGTTATACAATTTATTAGATATGTGCAAGTTTTGCGCGTCTTTTTTTTGTTAAAAATTTCAAATTTTTAAAACATCCTTGCCGATTGTTTAGCAAACGACAAAATCTGGATTGTTTAAAATTCGCATTGCCAATTAATTACAAAATTTCAGTATCTCTTGGATAGAGATTTTACGATTTGCTAAACAATCTAACTCAAATTTCGGTTTTAAATCTATTCACGTAATGGATAGAAAAGATTCGACCTCAAACGCAGATCCGGCTTCGCCGGGTTTCGCGCGGAGGAACGCGGATCTCTTTTTAATTCAACGTCATCTCAGGCAATGCAGATTAATTTTGCCGTGCAAAATTTCGGATAGGGACCGATAGCTGCGGAATCTGCCACGGAAATTTTTTCAGAAGTCGGCGATCCGTATCTATCGGCTTTCATCGGCAATTTTGCGTAAGC
Source organism: Muribaculum sp. (assembly GCA_023667055.1). GTDB lineage: Bacteria > Bacteroidota > Bacteroidia > Bacteroidales > Muribaculaceae > Lepagella. The sequence continues at coordinate 571,090 of JAMPAV010000001.1, forward strand.
AAAATGATCGGCGTTGCCATGCCTAAAAAACTTCAAATATTTGAAATTTAATAAAATCCGCATCTATCCGCGCACAAACCGGCCTTCGCCGGATCCGCGTTGGGGTCAAATCACTCCCATCCAATACAGAAGAAAAAGAACATTTTCTTTATGCATTATCCTAAAACCGAAACTTAAGTAAAATAAGCATCCCCCAATCATCGTTTATATAAAAGATTCAACTTTAGCTCGGTGAGCTTGCGAAACTTAAGTTGGTTAAAGACACAGATTAAACATGGATGTGCGCATTGAAAGGGGATGGAAGGAGCAACTGAAAGATGAGTTTGACAAGGAGTATTTCGCCAGACTCACAGATATGGTACGTCGCGAATATGCCGATCCGCAGGTGACGGTATATCCTCCTGCCTCAAGAATTTTCTCTGCTTTCGACCTTGTGCCCTTCAATGATGTGAAGGTCGTGATCATAGGTCAGGATCCATATCACGGTCCGGGACAGGCCAACGGGCTATGTTTTTCAGTGAACCCCGGCATCGATATTCCCCCTTCTCTACGAAATATCTTCAAGGAAATATCCTCAGACACGGGTGCTCCAATTCCGGACAATGGCGACCTTACCCGTTGGGCACAGCAGGGCGTGCTTATGCTCAACGCAACTCTGACAGTGAGGGCTCACCAGCCCAAATCACATGCAGGACTCGGTTGGGAACGGTTTACTGATGCGGCAGTCGCGGCGCTCAACGAACATCGCGACAACTTGGTATTCCTTCTATGGGGGTCTGACGCAATCCGCAAGGGAGCGCTCATCGACCGCAACCGGCACTTGGTGCTGACCGCAGCTCACCCGTCGCCACTTTCGGCCTACCGTGGATTCTTCGGTTGCCGCCACTTCTCACAGGCCAACGCCTATCTCTACTCCCGCGGTGTTTCTCCCATTCTTTGGTAATCAGGATGACCATACGATACCCATAAGCACATAAGCTGGCTTACGAAAGTTGAATGGGTAAAAATCGAAAGTCCATGCTCGTTTGTTATAGATAAAATCACCTTTCAACTATTATACTATGGATAACTCTAACCCCACAAATAATTTCTGGAACAGACTCAGGAATTTCTCTGAGGAATACTTCACATTCAATGGTTTCCTAATCCCACAGGCAGATGCAGAACAGGCTATCCGTGAAGAAGTGACATTCAGAGGCACAAACATAGTCATTCTTGTGCTTGCTATCTTCATAGCTTCCCTTGGACTTAACACCAATTCCACAGCCGTCATCATAGGCGCCATGCTTATATCCCCTCTAATGGGTCCCATCATAGGTATAGGATTGGGAATAGGAATCACAGACTTTGACCTGCTGAAACGCTCCTTGCGCAATCTGCTGATTGCCGCAGCGTTCTCAATGCTTACCTCTACAATTTATTTCCTTATTTCACCGGTGGCTGAAGGTCACAGCGAATTGCTTGCCAGGACTACCCCTACGATATATGATGTGCTGATAGGGTTTTTAGGTGGCGGTGCCGGTATTGTGGCCATTTGCTCGAGAAGCAAGGGGAATGTAATACCCGGTGTGGCTATAGCCACAGCACTTATGCCCCCGCTTTGCACGGCAGGATATGGCCTTGCCACCCTGCAAATGCACTACTTCCTCGGGGCTTCATATCTTTTCATCATAAACTCCATTTTTATTGGTCTCGCCACCTTCTTGGGTGTCAAATTGTTCAAGTTCAAGCCCGTTGCCACATCAGATCCCGTAAGGGCTAAAAAGGTGCGTAGAATGGTATATACCGTGTCCATCCTTGCACTTATCCCTTCAATATATCTGACTTACACCATGTTGCGCCAAAGTCGCTTTGAAATTGATGCCTCGCGATTTATCAGCAGCGAATGTCAGTGGCCCGACACGCATGTGTTGTCATCAGACATTAAATGGAAAAAGGACCAGAGAGAGATTGACATCACTCTGATAGGAAAGACTTTGCCTCAGGATTCCCTGCAACTCGCTCTTTCGTCGCAGATGCGGTTTTACGGACTTGCCGGTACCCGGCTTAAGATCATACAGGGCGACCAGCAGTTAAACTCCAAGTCAATGGGCGACGCAACCCTGAAAGACATCTATCAGATAAGTCAGGCCACAATCCAGGAAAAACAACAGAAGATTGACTCCCTCACTCATCTCTTGAAGGAATATCACAAGGAGTTGTCGGGCGCGGCAACCGTGAGTCCGGAGTTAAAGGTGGTATTTCCATGGATTCGTGAAATCGCCATAACCCGTTCGGTGGTGGCATCTCCGCAGACAGAGCATAAAGACACGCTCAATCTCGCCCTCGTCTCAACCCTGAATCACAGAATCACTCCGGCCGAGGATGCGAAACTGACAGAGTATCTGAAGGCCCGTCTGAAATTAAAGCAGTTGAGGACCGTGAATCTCCCCGGCAATATCAATTGACGATGCGCCGCAGACGTGCGGAGAGGAAAGGAATGTTTTCGAAATATACCACCACGAAAAGATAGACTGCAAGCAAGAGAATGCGGACCGGATATGTAATCCACGGCGATGACTGAAGGTCGCACACCGCCCCGAGCCCCCAGAGGACTGCGGCAAAAAGTGCATATAGCGAGATTCTCTTCACCTGATATGGAATGGGATAATATTTCCTGCCGAGCAAATAACTCACCACCATTATAGAGGCGTATGATATCAGCGCGGCCCATGCACTGCCGATGTATCCGTTGGGAATACCTATTGCGGGCACAAGTGTCAGGTTGCCGGCAAGCATAAGCACAAAACCGAGAAGCGAGAGATACATTCCCCAGATGGTGCGGTCGGTCAGTTTATACCAAAGTGAAAGATTGAAGTATATTCCGAAGCATAAATCGGCTATCATCATGATCGGCACAACCCCGAGACCGGCCCAATATGAAGGAGATATAAAATACTTTATGACCGGAAGGAAATACATCACGCCGAGGAAAATGGCAAGTCCGAAGATGACGAAATATTTCATGGCATCACAATAGGCCTGCGTCTTATCCTCGCCCTGTCGGGCAGCCTGTGAGAAAATGAAGGGTTCGTAGGCATAGCGGAATGCCTGGGTGAACATCATCATGACCACGGCAATCTTGATGTTGGCTCCGAAAAGCCCCACCATCGTGCGGGCTGCCTCCGTATCGCCGGGAAAGAGATAGGGGATGATAAGCTGTCCCATGCCCTGACTCAGATTGCCCGCCACCCCAAGCACGAGCAGAGGCCAGGAGTATTTCAGCATGGCCTTCAGCAATGTCAGGTCGCATACCAATTTAGGCACCTTCATCCAAGGAAGAAGACACATAAGAACCACAACCGAACTGATTACGTTCGCAAGGAAGATCCAACCCACACCAAACGATGCCCCGCCGAGTGGGTCATAAAACCATGAGATGAGCTGCGGCAAATTCCGGTATATTGCCGGACAGGCAAGCAAAAAGAACAGATTAAGTCCGATGTTGACACCGATGTTGACCAACTTTATCCCTGCAAACACCCATGCCTTGCGCCGGAACCTGAGGTAGGCAAACGGGAGATTCGCCACAGCATCAATGGCCACGGTAAATGCCATCATCCATACATATTCCGGATGATGCGGCAGTTTGATTGCCACGGAAATTGGCGTGAGGAATATAGAGACCAGAAGCACAAACAAAGCGGATGTCGTGATAAGCGACACCATCGAAGTGCTATATACTCGCGAAGGGTCCTCCTCGCGGTTGGCATACCGGAAAAAACCGGTTTCCATGCCATAGTTGAGTATCACGATAAGCACAGCGACCATGGCGTAGAGATAACTCACCACGCCATATTCAGCCTCGGCAAATATATAGGTATATAGAGGGACAAGTCCCCAGTTGAGGAATCGTCCGATGATGCTGCTGAGTCCATATACAGCAGTGTCCTTTACAAGTGAATTCATTTTAATTAATGCACGATGCACAATGCACAATGCACAATTTTTATGAGATTGGGTCTTAGTCTAAAAATTCGCACGCATCGTCAGACAATTGTGAATTGTGCATTGGATTAATCGAAGAGGGAGGGTTCGGAGGCCTTGGGATAGCGGCCGAGGTGGCGGAAGGCGAGTTCCGTAACCTCACGTCCGCGTGGAGTACGCTTCAAAAACCCCTCCTTTATCAGGAACGGCTCATACACCTCCTCTATCGTGCCGCTGTCTTCACCAAGTGCCGTGGCAATCGTGGTCAGTCCCACAGGACCACCGCCAAACTTGTCGATGATAGTGACGAGGATACGGTTGTCGATTTCATCCAGACCATGCGTGTCTATGTTGAGAGCCTCAAGCGACATCTTGGCCGTAGGGAGGTCGATGGTACCGTTGCCTCTGACCATAGCGAAGTCGCGCACCCTTCGGAGAAGGGCGTTGGCAATACGCGGAGTGCCACGGCTGCGGACCGCTATCTCAAGAGCTGCGTCTTCGTTGATGGTGGTCTTCAGCAGACTGGCCGAACGCTTGACGATTCCCTTGAGGGTGTCGTGGTCATAATATTCAAGATGGCAGTTTATTCCGAAACGCGCACGCAAGGGGGCTGTGAGCAGACCGCTTCTTGTGGTGGCGCCTACGAGAGTGAACGGCGAGATGGTCAGTTGCACGGATTTTGCACCAGGACCCTTGTCGAGCATGATGTCGATACGATAGTCCTCCATCGCGGAGTAAAGATATTCCTCCACAATGGGATGCAGACGATGGATTTCGTCGATGAAAAGCACGTCGTGAGGTTCGAGGCTCATCAGGATGCCGGCGAGGTCGCCCGGTTTGTCGAGCACAGGACCACTTGTCACCTTGAAGCCCACGTTGAGCTCATTAGCCACTATGTTGCTGAGGGTGGTCTTGCCAAGCCCCGGCGGTCCATGGAGCAGAGTGTGGTCGAGAGCCTCGCCGCGCATACGGGCGGCCTGCACGAAGACGCGCAGGTTGGAGACAATCTTCTCCTGACCGCTGAAGTCGTCGAAACTCAGCGGCCGGAGAGCCTTTTCTATGTCGCGGTCGCTTCCGCGCGGAGTGGAGTCGGATGCGTGAATATCAAATTCGGGCATTAATCTTTGACTACGATGAGATAATAGTTCTTTTTGCCACGCTGGGCGAGTATATATTTGTCGCCGAGGAGATGTTCCTTGCCTATTACGGAAGTCGGGTCGGTGAGCTTCACCTTATTGATGCTCACGCCATTGCCCTGTATCATTTTGCGGGCCTCACCCTTGGAGGGAAATACAGATGTCTTTTCAGCAAGGAAGTCGAGTGCCGGCACACCGGCCTCGATGTCGGCACGCGACACCTCAAAACGGGGTACACCTTCGAAGACATCAAGAAGTGTCTGTTCGTCAAGATTGTGCAGCTCTTCCACGGCACTGTTGCTGAATAGAATCTTGCTGGCAGCCACAGCGGCGTCGTAAGCCTCGCGGCCATGCACCATCACGGTGACTTCCTCGGCAAGTTTCTTCTGAAGCGGACGTAGTCCGGGGTCCTTGGCATGTTCTGCGGCGAGGTCCTCGATCTCCTCCTTGGTGAGGAATGTGAAGATCTTGAGGTATTTCTCAGCCTCAGCATCGCCCACGTTGAGCCAGAACTGATAGAATTTGTAGGGAGAGGTGTATCTTGCGTCAAGCCATACGTTGCCACTCTCCGTCTTGCCAAATTTGCCGCCGTCGGGTTTTGTGATGAGCGGACAGGTAAGAGCATAGACCTCACCGCCAAGCTTACGGCGGATAAGTTCACCGCCTGTAGTGATGTTGCCCCATTGGTCGCTGCCACCGAGTTGGAGCTTGCACCCCTTTGTCTCATACAAGTGAAGGAAGTCATAGCCCTGCAGCAGCTGGTATGTAAACTCCGTGAAACTCAGACCGTCGCGGGCTTCGCCGTTGAGACGTTTCTGCACTGATTCTTTGGCCATCATGTAGTTGACTGTGATATGCTTGCCAATCTCGCGCGCAAAGTCAAGGAATGAGAAGTCTTTCATCCAGTCGTAGTTGTTGACCATCTCTGCCTTGTTGGGAGCGTCACTCTCGAAGTCAAGGAATTTGGAAAGCTGTGCCTTGATGGCCTCCTGGTTGTGGCGAAGTGTGGCCTCATCGAGAAGATTGCGTTCAGCACTCTTGCCGGATGGGTCGCCTATCATGCCTGTGGCACCGCCTACCAGGGCGATTGGCTTATGGCCGCAACGTTGGAAGTGGCGGAGCATCATCACGCCGCAAAGGTGTCCGATATGAAGAGAATCCGCTGTCGGGTCTATGCCGAGGTATGCGGTGGTCATCTCCTTGTTAAGTTGTTCTTCAGTACCCGGCATGACGGTGTGGATCATGCCGCGCCATGTAAGTTCTTCTATGAAGTTCATCGGTTTTGTATTATTTTGAATTTTGAATTTTTGAATTTTGAATCAAGTTGCAGTGCTTAGCGACGTATGAAGGTCTCGAGCACTTCACCTACCGCGCCGAGGGTCGTTGGGGATATGGCCTCCATGTTGTCGCCGGTGGTGTGCCAGCCGGAGAAGAAGCCCTGACCTTCGCGGTAGTCGATTATATCGATTGCGGGTATTCCGGCCTTTATGAGTTCCACATGGTCATCATTTACCGCCGATCCTATTTTGTTGACAAACATTTCACCATGGCCAAGCTGATTGCCTATGGTCCAAATTGCATCTGCAAGGTCGGGGTTTGCTTGCTGTGAGAAATATTCACGCATAAATGTGGCATCGGGAGCTCCTACCATGTCAACAAGTATGGCAGCTGTGGGCATATAGCGTTCCGATGGAAGATTCTGCGCAAAATATCTTGCTCCCATGGCCCAGCTCTCGTCATTGTTTTCTGTGCCCCAGTCTTCTGCGTCACATAGAAGTATGTCGATTCCTTTGGCAATGGAGTCCTGGTTTATTACTCTTGCAAGTTCAAGAAGCACACCTGCACCGCTTGCGCCGTCATTGGCTCCGTCGATTGGGGCTTTGTGCATTGCGGGGTCGGGATCATTGTCGGCCCAAGGGCGTGTGTCCCAGTGTGCCAAAAGCAGGATGCGGTCTTCTTCTCCCGGGTTGAACCGGGCGAAAATATTGCGCATAGGAATCTTGACACCATCGAAAGTGGTCAGGGTTGTTTTCTGTTCGGACACATCAGCTCCCGTATCCCGCAGTTTGCCGACAAGCCAATCGCCGCATTGTGCGTGTGCATCCGAACCGGGCACACGGGGGCCGAACGCCACTTGCTTTGACACGTAGGCATACGCGCTGTCGGCAGAAAATTTTGTGGAAACAGATGATTGAGCTTCCTGCTGAACCGGCATTGTGTCTGAGGATTGCTTTTTGCTTGCACCACATGCCATCAGAAGCGTGATTCCGAGTATTGACACCACAATATAACTTATAATATTTGATATACGCATAAGTTGATAATCTTATGAGGATTCATATTTTTAAGGAGTGATTTGAAACCACAAAATTACAAAAAAAAATACAGATTTCAAAATAAAGAAAATAGGCCGATTCACATCGGCCTAAATTTCGCTAATTCAAACAACAATAACAACTTTTTCAGAACGCTTATAGCAATAACTAATCAATCTAATCTAATCAATCTTTGGTTGTAACTCTCGGGTTGCTCCGTCTCTTTCAGACTTGCAACCCGATTGTCTTTCCGAGTTACGATAATTAAACGCGCGAGTCATATCTAAGGTTCACTTTTTTAATGAAAAAAATCAAAAAAAATTCCTCAAAGTTTTTTAAAACTTTGAGGAATATTGATTATCAGATGTTTGAATATTATTTTTTTAGACGGGCACGGATTGCTTCAGTCTCTTTTTCATAGCCCGGTTTGCCAAGCAGAGCAAACATATTTTTCTTGTAAGCCTCCACGCCCGGCTGGTTGAATGGATTCACGCCAAGCATATATCCTGAAATGCCGCATGCTTTCTCGAAGAAGTAGATGAGGGCACCGAGAGTGTATTCCTCCAGGCGGTTGATCTCAATCTTGATGTTGGGCACGCCGCCATCCACATGGGCAAGCATGGTGCCGAGTTCAGCATTTTTATTGACCTCATCCACTCTCTTGCCGGCAAGGAAGTTGAGTCCGTCGAGGTTCTGGTCGTCGGTGGGGATGATTTTCTCGCGGGTCGGTTCCTTGACGGAAATCACGGTCTCGAAGATAGTGCGCTCACCATCCTGAATCCACTGGCCCATGGAGTGAAGGTCGGTGGTGAAATCAACACTTGCCGGGAAAATGCCCTTGCCATCCTTGCCTTCGCTCTCGCCATAAAGCTGTTTCCACCATTCTGCAAAGTAGTGTAGTTTCGGATTGAAATTGGCAAGAATCTCGATTTTCTTTCCGCTTGCATAGAGGGCGTTGCGCATACGTGCGTATGTTTCCGAAATATTGTCGGGACCGGCCTCTTTTGTGTCTTTTTCCATATCAGCAGCACCGGCCACAAGTTTGCAGATATCGAAACCGGCTACTGCAATGGGGAGAAGTCCTACGGGAGTGAGCACAGAGAAGCGGCCTCCAACATTGTCGGGAATTATGTATGTCTCATAACCTTCCTGAGTGGCGAGAGTGCGGAGAGCACCCTTCTTTGCGTCGGTGACGGCCACGATGAGGTCTTTGGCGGCTGCTTTGCCAATCTGAGCCTCGAGCTGTTCCTTGAGTAGGCGGAAGGCTATGGCGGGTTCGGTGGTGGTACCGGATTTGGATATGACCACGATACCGAATTTCTTATCCTTCAGGAAATCCTGAAGTTCAGCCATGTATTCCTCACCTATGTTTTGGCCAGCATACAGCACTTTTGCATGTTTGGGCGAGGGCTCATTTATGAAGTCGGCGAAGTTGTTGCTGAGTGCTGAGATGACAGCCTTTGCTCCGAGATAGCTGCCACCAATGCCGATGCAGACCACATAGTCGCAGTTGGCTTTCAGACGGTCGGCCGTCTTGTTGATGCTCTCAAGAAGAGCCGGGTCCATTGTGGAGGGGAGGTTGACCCAACCCAGGAAGTCGTTGCCGGCTGCACGGCCGGTGTTTACGTCTGTGATGGCCTCCACGGCTGCATTCTCATTGTCGGCCAATTGTTTTTCGGCAAAAAACTTGGCGTTGGTGATGTCTAAAGTGATATTTTTCATGTTATTTCTAAATTATTAAATTTCTATTTGTCATTATGTCAAAATGACATATTGTCAAAATGACATGATTTGATTGTCAGGCGAATGTCTCGGCAAGGGCTTTCATGGCTCTGCGGGCATTGACACCTCCATATAGCACACTGTGCACCATATTGAGAATCGGCATCTGCACATGAAGACCTTCCCGGCTGTTGATCTCATATATACACTTAGTGCCATAATATCCCTCTGCCACCATGCTCATTTCCATCATTGCCACCTTCACACTGTAGCCCTTGCCAATCATTGAGCCGAAGTTGTGGTTGCGCGAAAAACGGCTGTAGGCAGTGACAAGCAGGTCGCCAAGATAAGCCGAAAGGTCAATGTCGCGGGGCATCGGAGCGATCGTATCTACAAATTTGCGCATCTCGCGGATGGAGTTGCTGACAAGCATTGCCATGAAGTTGTCGCCCGATTTCATACCGTTGACCATTCCGGCAGCAATGGCATATACATTTTTCAGCACGGCTGCATACTCAATGCCATCCACATCGTCGGAGATTATGGTCTTCATGCGTGCCGAGGCAAGAAGTGCCGCAAAAGCACGTGCCTTATCCACATCGCGGCAACCAATTGTGAGATAACTCAGACGCTCAAGAGCCACCTCCTCGGCATGACACGGTCCGCCGATGACAAGCATATTGTTGCGGTCAACACCCCTGTCCTGTTCCAGATAGTCTGTAATAATCATATTCCGGTCAGGCACAATGCCCTTCACCGCAGAAACCATATTCTTGCCCGAAAGATCGACTGTCAGCTTACTGAACTCAGGCAGGAAGTAAGGTGACGGCATTGCCACGACAAGAGTGTCGGCGGCAGATGCCACCTCATTGATATCTGCAGAGAAATCTATGCGGTCGATCTCAAAACTGACATCGGTAAGGTAAGAAGGATTGTGTCCCGTCTTGCGAAACTCATCTATCTTGTCCTCGCTGCGCATATACCACCCGATACGGTCGCAGTTTTTAAGCAGCAGTTTGGCGAGGGCGGTAGCCCAGCTGCCCCCTCCCAATACTGCAACTTTTCCTAAGTCGTAGTTCATTTCAAAAATTCACAATGCACAATGCACAATGCGCAATCAAATTTTGACGAGCTGTGCACAATGCTGAATCAACAATTAGTTCTTTTCTTCAGAAGAATCTTCCTCTTCCGCCTTCACCTGCTTCTTTTCAGGACGCATCTGAGGGAAGAACAATACTTCCTGGATTGCGGTCTGACCGGTCATCAGCATTGTAAGCCGGTCCATGCCAATGCCGAGACCCGATGTGGGGGGCATACCATATTCAAGAGCCCTTACGAAATCATGGTCGATGATCATGGCTTCGTCATCACCCTTGTCGGCGAGGTTCATCTGATCCACAAAACGCTCATATTGGTCGATGGGGTCGTTGAGCTCCGAATAGGCGTTGCACAGTTCCTTTCCATTGACCATAAGCTCGAATCGTTCGGTGAGCTCCGGATTGTCGCGGTGCTTCTTGGTGAGAGGCGACATCTCGATGGGATAGTCTGTGATGAACGTAGGCTGGATATATGTGCCCTCGCACTTCTCGCCAAATATCTCATCGATGAGCTTGCCCTTGCCCCAGCTTTTATCGACCTCGATTTTTGCTTCCTTGCAGAATGCACGGAGTTCCTCCTCGCTCTTGCCGGTGATATCGAAACCGGTGTGTTCCTTTATGGCTTCGGTCATGCTCACCCGGCGGAAAGGAGCCTTGAACGACACCACATTGTCGCCAATCTGCACATCGGTGGTGCCATTGACATCCATGCAAATCTTCTCGAGCATGTTCTCCACGAATTTCATCATCCAGTTGTAGTCTTTGTAGGCCACATATACCTCCATGCAGGTAAACTCCGGATTATGGTTGCGGTCCATGCCTTCATTGCGGAAGTCTTTGGCAAACTCATAGACGCCGTCGAAACCGCCTACAATGAGACGTTTCAGATAAAGCTCATTCGCAATGCGAAGATAAAGGGGTATGTCGAGGGCATTGTGGTGAGTGATGAATGGACGCGCTGCTGCTCCACCCGGAATTGCCTGTAGTATAGGGGTCTCCACTTCCATGAGTCCGTGGTCGTTGAAATACTGGCGCATGGAGTTGAAAATCTTGTTGCGCTTGATGAATATTTCCTTCACTTTGGGGTTTACCACAAGGTCAACATAACGCTGACGATAGCGCTGCTCGGGATCGGTGAACGCATCGTAGGCTTTGCCGTCTTTCATCTTCACCATCGGGAGAGGGCGCAAGCTCTTGCTGAGCACCGTGATTTCCCGGGCGTGGATTGTGATTTCCCCCATCTGTGTGCGGAATACAAACCCCTTTACGCCTATGAAGTCGCCGATGTCAAGGAGTTTTTTGAAAACCACATTATACATGTCCTTGTCCTCACCCGGACAAAGATCGTCGCGGCTTACATACACCTGGATGCGTCCATCGGCATCCTGAAGTTCCATAAAGGAGGCTTTGCCCATGATGCGGCGGCTCATGATGCGGCCCGCCACGCTGACCTCGCGCTGCGGCTCGTCGTCCTTGAAATTCTCCTTGATTTCTTTGCTGTGCCCGGTGACAACGTATTCAGCTGCCGGATAGGGTTCGATACCACGGTTGCGGAGGGCCTGCATACTGTTGCGGCGTACCACTTCCTGTTCGCTCAATTCCTGATTTGCCATTTCTATTTGGGTATATTGGTTTTTTTATTTGTAGTTGTTATTAATGATGTGCATCATGAAATGCTCATCAATTTGCAAATATAGCGAAAATTTTTGAATCCACATCAAGAATATCGTTATTTATGAATTTTTTTGAGAAAACCACTCTTTTTTAATTGGATTTTGACTAAATTTGCACTTCAAAACCAAATATACCAATGACACAAATACAGATTAACAGTATTGACGATATCGATAAGGCAGCGGTGCGTTTGCTTGATGTGATAGGAGAGAGGAAGATAATAGCCCTGTGTGGCAAGATGGGAGTCGGGAAAACAACTCTCACGGCGGCATTGATGCGGGCGTTGCAAATGGATGATGAGGCATCGTCGCCGACATTTGCCATAGTCAATGAATACCATTCCGAAAAGACGGGACAGACTGTGTATCATTTCGATTTCTATAGATTGGAGTCGGCGGCGGAGGCATTGGAAATAGGGGTGGAGGATTACTGGGACAGCGGCAACCTTTGCCTTATGGAGTGGACTGAAAATATCGAGGATATTCTCCCCGGGGATACATTGTTTGTCGATATAACAGAATCGGATTCCGGTGTGCGCGAGTTGACAATACATGATTGAAATTGTCGGTCATTACTGATAGGTAACTGTTTGAACTTATGAAAATCATAAAGTTGGAGGAAGTGGATTCCACAAACTCCTATCTGCAGAGGGAAGCTTCAAGTATCAAAGAGAATGTTATGGTGCTGGCCCGTTGTCAGACGGCCGGCCGAGGACAACGGGGCAATGGCTGGGAGTCGGCACCGGGTGAAAACCTGACATTCTCAGTGTTGTATCATCCCGGTTCTTTTCGGGCGATCGACCAATTCTCCATTTCGGAGGCTACCTCTCTTGCTGTCGTGGATTTGCTGTCGATCCATGGTGTAAATGCTAAGGTGAAATGGCCTAATGACATATATGTTGGCGACAAAAAGATTTGCGGTATATTGATTCATAATACTCTGATGGGTAGTGATATATCGTATTCCATATTAGGGGTTGGCATAAATATAAACCAGACAGAGTTTGTCAGCGATGCGCCAAATCCGGTGTCGTTGAAACAACTGACGGGCTATACCTACGATCTCGAAGTGTTGACGACAGAGATGGTGTCAAAACTTGAATGCCGGCTTGAGATGATCTGCGGATTGCGTAATCGATCGCTTCTTCACGATGAATATGTTTGCAATCTTTGGCGGGGAGACGCATCTTTCCATCCTTTTTGCGATGCGTCAACCGGAGCAATGTTTGAGGCATGCATTGATAATATTGATTCCGAGGGGGTGTTGACTTTGAAACTCCGTGACGGATCCACACGCTGTTATAGGTTTAAAGAAGTGTCATTTGTGCTTGAATAAAGGCAGGTGGGCTATAAAATCTATTAATATTTCCTTTTTTTAGATAAATTTGTCGGATTTGATTTGTCTAAATGCTAAATTTTATGTAATTTTGTTGCGAAAAACGCACTGTGGTTGTTATATCATTGGCAACTATCAGTCCAAGAAATAAATAATTAAGTACAACCCAATAATATCTTACTGACAATATGGCAGAGTTAGATTTGTCCCGCTATGGGATCACAGGGGTGAAAAAAATCATTCACAACCCCAGCTACGATCAGCTTTTTATCGAAGAAACCAAACCGGGTCTTGAAGGCTACGAAAAGGGTATCCCTACAAGCCTTGGCGCAATCGACGTATTCACCGGCGTATATACCGGCCGTTCACCTAAAGACAAATATCTCGTGAAGGATGCCACCACAGAAAACACTGTATGGTGGAACACTCCCGAATACCCTAACGACAACAAGCCTATCACCACTGAAGTTTGGAAAGAGCTTAAGAAGATTGCAATCGACGAGCTCAACAACAAAGACCTTTTCGTTGTTGACCTCTTCTGCGGCGCAAACCCCGCAACTCGCCTTAAAGTGCGTTTCATCGTTGAGGTGGCATGGCAGGCTCACTTCGTGACCAACATGTTCATCCGTCCTACCGAGGAAGAACTCAAGGACTTCGAACCTGATTTCGTGGTTTACAATGCTTCCAAGGCAAAAGTTGAAAACTACAAGGAACTCGGCATCAACTCCGAAACTTGCATCGCTTTCAACATCACCGACAAGGAACAGGTGATCATCAACACATGGTATGGCGGCGAAATGAAGAAGGGTATGTTCTCTATGATGAACTACTTCAACCCTCTCCGTGGCATCGCTTCAATGCACTGCTCCGCAAACACCAACATGGAAGAGACCAGCACAGCCATCTTCTTCGGTCTTTCCGGCACAGGCAAAACCACACTTTCCACCGACCCGAAGCGTAAACTCATCGGCGACGACGAGCACGGCTGGGACGACAACGGTGTCTTCAACTATGAGGGCGGTTGCTACGCAAAGGTTATCAACCTTGACAAGGAAAGCGAACCCGATATCTACAACGCAATCAAGCGTGACGCACTTCTTGAGAACGTGACAGTTCACGACGGCGTTTGCGACTTCGCTGACAAGAGCGTGACAGAAAACACACGTGTTTCCTATCCTATCTATCACATCAAGAACATCGTTCGCCCCGTTTCCAAGGGTCCGGCTGCTGACCAGGTCATCTTCCTGAGCGCAGACGCATTCGGAGTGCTTCCTCCGGTATCTATCCTTAACGACGAGCAGACCAAGTATTACTTCCTCAGCGGCTTCACCGCTAAACTCGCCGGCACAGAACGTGGCATCACAGAGCCGACTCCGACATTCTCCGCTTGCTTCGGTGCAGCATTCCTAAGCCTGCACCCGACCAAATATGGAGAAGAACTCGTGAAGCGTATGAACCAGAGCGGTGCTAAGGCATATCTCGTAAACACCGGCTGGAACGGCACAGGCAAGCGTATCTCAATCCGCGACACACGTGGCATCATCGACGCTATCCTCGACGGCAGTATCCTGAAGGCTCCTACAAAGACTATCCCTTACTTCGATTTCGTAGTTCCTACAGAACTTCCCGGTGTTGACCCGAAGATCCTTGATCCGCGCGACACATACGCCGATCCCGCAGAATGGAACAAGAAGGCCGAAGACCTCGCAGCTCGCTTCATCAAGAACTTCAAGAAGTTCGAGCACAACGAAGCAGGCAAGGCTCTCGTAGCAGCTGGCCCGAAGCTCTAATAGACGTAAATTTACCGACATATATACGAATCCCGGCCTCTTTGAGACCGGGATTCTAATTTTTTTGATTATTATGCTTTTATATTTTGCGTGGTTTATTTTTTTTTATATCTTTGCATTCAATAATCAATGGCATGATATATTTTTGAGAGATGAGGACTTAATCGAGTTCAGTTTGCGATATAACTCAATTTAGAAACATCTTCCAAATTAGACATCATTCAATCATAAATGCGTCATCATTTTTAGCATATATCCGAACTTGTGTCAGGTGCAAAATACATTACGCTAACATTTAGATATTACACTTATGAAAAAACTCTTATTTTTATCAACACTCGTATTGACAATGTCAGTTAATGCAGGGGCACAAGTAATTGTCAACAACATTAATCCTGATTTCAATGAGGTATTGAATGCACAACCTACAACCAATGGCAACGATTATATTATCCAACCCATTCTGGAAACCGGCAAAAGATGGGTCTTCAAAAACTATTACCGCAGCGACCCGAATCTTCCCCATCCGGTGCCTTATCATGAATTGTTAATAGGCGAGAAAATCCAGGAAAACGGACGGGATATGTATGTGACATATATCCGAAATGCAGGAGAAACTGAATTTTCGCGTTCAGGCAACAGGTATGAAGAAAACGGCATTTTATATGTATTTGACCCTGACAAAGGTATATATGTTCCGATGATTGATATGACTCTACCAGTAGGCTATGTATTACCGAACACATACACTTCAATAGCCAAGAAAAAACGGACAACAATAGAAGGGACGGAACGCCTCGTTGTGGAGTTGGTCGATGACTATGTCAACAAGCCATATTATTGGATTGAAGGAATCGGATCATTGCCCAATTTATACATATCAGATTTTGAAGTTATTATAAGCGAAACCTCCGAAATGATTGCCTGCTATATGGGAGAAGAATGTATATTCGATTCGGGAACTTTCATGGCTGAAGTGTCCGCGCCCATAGATATCAAACCGATAACAAGGACTGACAGGATATGGGAATGCATATCAAACGATGGTGAGTATCTGACAGTAAAATACATGAAATTTGACGGGACTGAGGAATTTGACAACAAACAGTTTCATCGAATAGTCACTTGTGCCAAAGGCATAACACGAAGTCAATCTGATTTAAAAAACGCTGAATTTAAGTATTCTGAATACTTGAATGAACCGGAAGGATATATGCGCGAAGAAGACGGGAAAGTATATACATGGCTTATGGGCGACTACTCCGACAATTGTTTCTATGGTTCAATCTACATTCCTGGTGTAAGTTATCCAAACAATTATGCTTATTCGGAGAAACTTATATATGACTTCAAGAGCGACCCCGGGGATTGTTTCGGGGCCTTTTCCGGCATCTCTGACTTTGGAGCATTCACGGGGTTCGACATCATCTCGAAAAGCACTGTAACCGTCGGCAATGAAGAATGCTCTTTAATAGAACTGTGTCCCACAGAAGCCCGCGCAGACTACCCTTCATATACCATTGTGGAAGGAATTGGACCCATTGATTCTGGATGTCTTGCCTACAGCGAATATCTCAAGCCATCAGCAAATACAGTTTATCGTAATCATTTCAATCGACTATTTGACATTAACGGCA
The DNA here is from genome assembly GCA_023667055.1 of Muribaculum sp. GTDB lineage: Bacteria > Bacteroidota > Bacteroidia > Bacteroidales > Muribaculaceae > Lepagella. The sequence goes on from JAMPAV010000001.1 coordinate 587,762, forward strand.
ATGTGCTGTATGAGAATCCTTCCGGTTGTATCGACTTCAAGTTGCCGGAAAATCTTTTCAGTTCTGTAGTGACAATAAAAGAGAACAACGATATACAGATATCGGATTACACCATTAGTTTTGGCGAAAACGGCAACCATAATGAGGTGTTTATATATGACACGAGCGGAAGAATAGTGAAGTCGGTTCAAGCTGACACCCAACTGACAATTTCCACTGCAAACATAACACCTGGAGTTTACATCAGCACCGGATATTGTAATGGAAATCAAATAGCGCGTTGTAAATTCACTGTAAAGTAGAAAAGAGTCTGTTTGCCGAGTGAAGTTTATTTTATATATTAAAGCCGGAGAATATTAACAAAACATAGTAATTTGACAACAAAAAAATCATGAAACTACGTAATTTCCTCATGGCCGTCATGGCGGTGATTTTCGCCATGACGTTCTCAGTCTCAGCTGAGAATTATCCGTATCGGAGCGATGTGCTTTGGGTGACAGTCCCCGACCATGCCGATTGGCTATACAAGACAGGAGAAAATGCCACTGTTGACGTGCAATTATATAAGTATGGTGTGCAGGTCGATGATGTCACATTGGAATATGCCATAGGTGGCGACATGATGCCGGCCGACACAAATGGCAAGACATCAATAAAAAATGGTAAGGCAACGGTCAAACTCGGCACTATGAAAACACCCGGATTCCGCGATTGCGTACTCAACGCCACAGTGGATGGAGTGAAATACACGCATCATGTGAAAGTGGGATTTTCGCCGGAAAAAATAGAGCCTTATACAAAGATGCCGGCCGACTTTGATCAGTTCTGGGCCAAAAACCTCGAGGATTTGAAGAAAGTCCCGTTGAAATACACCATGACTCCGTCGCCACAATACACCACTGACAAGATGGATTGCTGGCTTGTGAACCTGATCACTACGTCGCAGGGGCAATCCGTGTATGGCTACCTGTTTATTCCAAAGGACGCGAAGCCCGGATCATGTCCGATCGTGGTGTGTCCTCCGGGAGCCGGCATAAAGACCATCAAGGAACCGCTACGCCACAGATATTACGGAGAGAACGGATGTATCCGATTCGAAATGGAAATACACGGATTGAATCCGGAAATGACAGATGAACAATTCAAGGAGATAAGCAAGGCCTTCAGCGGAAAAGAAAACGGGTATCTGCAGAATGGTCTTGACAATAAGGACAATTACTACATGAAGCGAGTATATCTTGCACTGGTTCGCTCCATAGATTTCCTGACGACATTGCCTGAATGGGACGGGAAAAACATTGCTCTCCAGGGGGGCAGCCAGGGAGGTGCCTTGGCAATTGTTGCAGCGGGACTCGACCCTCGTGTGACCGCCTGTGTGGCCAATCACCCCGCACTCAGCGATATGGCCGGATATAAAGCCAACCGTGCCGGAGGATATCCCCATTTCTTCAGAGTGGATGGCATGGATACACCTGAAAAACTCAATACCATGGCCTATTATGATGTGGTGAACTTTGCAAGGAAAGTGAAGTGTCCGGTGTATATGACCTGGGGATACAACGACAACACGTGTCCTCCCACCACAAGCTATGCCGTATATAACGTGATAACCGCACCTAAGGAGGCCTTGATCACGCCCATCAACGAACACTGGACTTCGGAGGCTACGGAAAGAGGGCATCTGACTTGGATCCAGAATCATCTGAAGTGACAAAACACTTAAGTTTCGCAAGGTTGGCTTGGGAGTTTTAGGTTTAGGGACTCTGAAATTTTATGATATGGGCCCTAAACCTTAGTTTTGCTTGCGAAAGTTGAATTATTCGGAATTGCTTTCATACGGCCAGGGTTCGTTTCCCACATATCGAACCCCGGCTTTGTATTCCGGCGACAGGAAGTCGGATGTTGGAGAGTATTCCGGTGCATCAGTGCCGGTGAGTGACAAAACGGCGTGCGGAAGATCAGCGCTCGTGGCTTTTCTTGACAAAGATTTCTCCACATTTCTCATTACTCCGGGATTCAGATGCCGATAAGCATCGTTTGCATAAAGCACAAAGGGAATCCTCACATGCTTAAGGTCCCGTCCGTTGTAATCTCTGTCGTCAAACACATTCTCGCCATGATCTGAAAGATAAATCACAACGGATGGCTGTTTTTGATGAGCCACTATATCAAATATTCTGCCAACAACAGAGTCTGTATATCTTATCGAGTTGTCGTAGTCAGCAGCTGTTTCGTATTTGCTTCGGTTCATCCATTCTCTCGGACGACGTTGCATGATGTCGGTTGATGAGAAGTGTTGTCTGTCTTCAGGATACCGGTTCCGGTAGGCGAAATGCGAGCCCATGAGGTGAAGACCTATCCATTTCGGATTCACTGTGTCGGAAAGTGCTTTTTCCAATTCAGGGATTAGGTCCGCATCATATTTCTGAAGCAGATGGTCTTCCGAACTTGTCTTCCCGATATATTTTACTGAGCCGGCTCTTGAGGACATGACGGCAGTGGCATTGCTCCAAATACCCGTGCGTTCTTGATTGGAAAGCCAGAATGTCTGATAACCGGCCGCATTCATTATGTCAATGAGCATTGGGTGCCTCCACCATCCGTCGGAGTCTGAATCTTTTTTGAGAGTGAGCATCCGCTCCATATTGTCGGATGTGAACTTGGAGGAGGCCAACACATCTCTGAAGACATAAAGACTGTCGGACATGGTATCGAGACAGGGAGTCGTGGGAAGAGGATACCCATAAAGCGACAGGTGGCTTTGGTCGGCTGACTCTCCGAAAATAACTATCATGTTGAATGCCTTGTGTTCAGACTGCACTTTGTCGTAATTCACGTATGTCTGCATCTTCTGCATCATGGAATTTATCTGGCGGTTCTCACGATACACCTCCACGACGTTTTTTGCAGTACGCAGCAGCATGGAAAGACTGTTTCTTCCGTAGGAAGCGCTTGCTGCAAAAAAAATAAAAAAACAAGCGCCTATGATTGTCATGACCGAGGTGGCAATCATGAAAACTTTGCCCGGAAGCATGCGTATCATAACATACATCACGCAAATACCGGCAATACAGACGAGAGTGCCCGCCGACAAAAAATCGCATGTTTTTTCGAAGAAAGTGTCAAAGAAATCCATTGTCTCAGACGGATTTGTCTCCGACATGAGCATAAGCATCTTATGGGAGATGCCGAAATCATAGAAGGCAAACGACACAAAATTAATGAGACATAGGAGAATATATATGCCTATTGCGATGCTTGCCAACAGACGCAACCATCTTTTCCCCCGGCATAGAAACAGGACGCCAATGAGCAGGGTGGCTTTCATAGCAGAGCAAAATATGAAGCCGCTCCATCTGATCCATAATGGAATTGCATATTTGAAAATGTTGGCAGACACAATGTCGGCCATGCCCATCACGGATGCAATGAACAGCACATACCAGATGAGTCGGCTCTTTGCGGAAGAGCACCACGTTGCGATGTCTTGAATTTTCATATATATCGCAAAATTAGCAAAAAAATTACAATTGTTTGGGATATTAGCGGAAAAATTAGTATCTTTGCGAGTTGAAAATTGAGGCAAGAAGACTCCGAGGGGTGTCTTCGCGCCCTAATTGTCGATATATATATCAGAAAATTAATAAAATAACAATAAAACTCAGAACAACAAAATGCAGAACAAAGGCTTTATCAGTACGATTGCTGTGCTACTTGTCCTCATTTGCGGATTCTACATCTCTTTCTCGTTTGTGACTTCACACTATGAGAAACTGGCGAATGAATACGCTGTAAAGGCCGCAGGCACATCAGACGTAACCAATGATGTCTACAAACAGAGTCTGAAACAGTACAATGACTCTATCGACAAGGAAAAGGTTTACCTCGGTTACACATACAACCAGGTGCGCCAGATGGAAATCGGCCTCGGCCTTGACCTAAAGGGTGGCATGAACGTGGTGCTTGAAATCTCAGTGCCCGACATTCTCCGTCAGTATGCGGCCGGCGAGCCACAGCTTAAAGAAATCAACGCAGCCATAGATAAGGCTAAGGCTGCCGGAGCAAAAACTTCTGATAAAGACTTCGTCAACAAAGTCGCATCATATTTCCAGCCCGGCACAATGGCTTCCCTCTTCACACGCGAAGGTGAGTTCATGGGTAAAATCAAGAATGGTTCCTCCAACGGTGAGGTGACAGCCGCCCTAAACGACCAAATCGACAGCCAGGTGGATGCGGCCTTCAATATTTTCCGTACACGTATCGACCAGTTTGGTGTGGTAGCACCAAATATACAGAAACTTCAGGATAAGAAGGGTCAGATTCTTCTCGAACTTCCGGGTGTAAAGGAACCTGAACGTGTCACTGAACTACTCAAGTCAAGTGCAAACCTTGAATTCTTTGAGGTGTATAAATATGAGGAAATTGCTGCTGACCTGAACAACTTCGCAATGAATTATGCAGCACAGGACACAGTGAACCACCTCAACCTCATCCAGCTTCTTGGCGGTGCTCAGCGCAACGGCAGCCCGGTGATAGGTTTTGTGGCTCCTGCCAACCGTGCTTTGGTTGACTCTATCCTCAATAGTCCACTTGCAAAACAGAAACTCCCCAGCGATTTCCACGCTGTATGGGAAGTGAAGGCTATGGAAGTCCCCGTGGCTGATGCCCAGGGCAATCCGGTGATGAAGGGCAATGGAGAATACAAGACAACTCCTTATTGGCAACTTATTGCTCTTAAGGGTGAGGCTGCTCTTGAAGGTGACGCTGTGACAAGTGCATCTTCTGAGTTTGACAATATGCGCGGCAACACTGTCAACATGCGCATGAACGACCGCGGCGCACGTGAGTGGGCTACAATCACACGCAACAACATCGGTCGTCCTATTGCAATTGTACTTGACGAACATGTCTATTCATTCCCGAATGTAAACAACGAAATCACGGGCGGTAGCTCTGAAATCACCGGCAACTTCACACCTGAAGAGGCCAATGACCTTGCAAACGTATTGAAATCCGGTAAGATGAGTGCTAAGGTTGATGTTGTCAGCAACAACGTGATTGGTCCGAGCCTCGGTGCCGAGGCCATCCAGCAGGGCTTCATCTCCTTCATAGTGGCTCTCGTGCTCCTTATGATTTTCATGATTGCCATCTATGGTATAATACCTGGTCTTGTGGCAAACGTCGGCTTGATGCTCAACCTATATTTCACACTTGGTATCCTTGCATCGCTTCAGGCAGTGCTTACGCTTTCCGGTATCGCCGGTATCGTGCTTGCCCTTGGTATGGCAGTCGATGCCAATGTGCTTATTTTCGAGCGTACCAAGGAGGAACTGAAGGCAGGCAAGAAACTGCGTCAGGCGATTGCCGAAGGCTACAGCAACGCATTCTCGGCAATATTTGACTCCAACCTTACTTCGGTCATCACCGGTGTCATTCTTCTTATCTTTGGCAGCGGTCCGATCAAGGGTTTTGCAACAACTCTTATCATCGGTCTTGTATGTTCATTCTTCACTGCAGTGTTCCTGACCCGCATAGCGTTTGAACTTATTACAGCCAACGGACGTTGCGCCAACATGACTTTCACCACAAGCCTTAGCCGCAATCTTTTCACCAATACGAAGTTCAATTTCCTCGGCAGTGCAAAGAAAGCATCGTTTGTATGGGGATTCCTGATTCTTATATCTGTCATTTCCCTTGTGGTTCGCGGCATGAACCAGGGTATCGACTTCTCAGGTGGTCGCAACTACGTGGTTCAGTTTGATAAGGACGTGAATCCTAATGAAATTCAGGATAGACTGCTCGGTCAGTTGCAGGAGGCTGCCAACGACAAGACTGTCAGCGTAGGTGTAATCACAATCGACGACAACACCAAGGTGCGTGTCTCCACTAACTATAAGATCAACGATGAGACAGAGGGCGTAGAGAATGAAATCACCGGTCTCCTTTACAAAGGACTTATTCCAGAACTTACAGATGCACAGGGAAAGGTGATGGATCAGAACGCATTCTCCGTGTCAGACGAAAGCCGTGGTATTATCTCAATCCAGAAGGTTGGTCCTTCGGTGGCAGATGACATGAAGCGTGATGCATACTGGGCTGTCAGCATCGCTGTGGTCTGCATGTTCCTTTACATCTTGCTCCGATTCCGCAACATCGCATTCTCAGTAGGCGCTGTATGTGCTGTTGCGCTCACAGCATTCCTCATCATCGGATTCTACTCTCTATGCTGGGGCTTCCTGCCATTCTCAATGGAAATAGACCAGGCATTTATCGCGGCTGTCTTAACAATTATCGGTTATCAGATCAACGACACCGTGGTGGTATTCGACCGTATCCGCGAGATGATGAAGATTTATCCCAAGGAAGACAGATTCCTCACCTTCAACAAGTCACTCAACCAGACCTTGACACGTACGGTGATGACATCAGTGTCAACTCTTCTTGTGCTTCTTTGCATCTTCTTCCTTGGAGGCGACACAATCCGCTCCTTTACATTTGCCATGATCTATGGTGTGATTGTAGGCACATTCTGCTCACTCTTCTGTGCTGCTCCTATTGCCTACAATATCCTCAAGAGATCATTGGCTAAGAAAGCAATGAAAGAGTCTGCTGCCGGAGTCGTGCAGCAGGGCAACCGTCGCTTCAACTAAGTCAAATTTAAAGCTTGCCAATTATAAAGCCCTCCGGCACCCGTCGGGGGGCTTTCATTGATATAAGGTTTCCGATTATGAAACGTCAGATTTTATTGATGGTGTTGTTCACCCCACTTTATCTTTTCTTTATTCTACAAGGGAAGAAGATAATGCGCAAGGAAGTGGATGCCTGGATGAAAGTCCTGATATTGCCCGACAGGGGAAGCACCTATATGAACGCCATTCAATTGCTGGGAATGCTTTCTGAATTTAGATTTCTGCTCTATTACCGCTATGGAATAAGCGACTTCAATCCTGTCAGATTGATTTATCCGCCCCAACGGATGACCATGAGTTGTCCGCAGGTGGGGGAGGGGCTGGTGATTCAGCATGGCTTTGGCACTCGCATTGGATGTAGTCGCATGGGAAAGGATTGTCAGGTGTGGCAAGGTGTCACCATTGGCAAAAAAAGAAGTGGAATTAATGAACCTCGTCCCGTGATAGGCAATAATGTGAAAATATGTGCAAACGCTCTTGTGCTTGGTGGTATCACGATAGGCGACAATGTGACAATTGGAGCCGGCTCTGTCGTGATTAAGTCTGTCCCTGATGGTTGTGTCGTGGCCGGTAATCCTGCAAGAATAATTAGGCAAGGTTGAAAATCGAATTAAGATGGATTCCAACAACGCTCGAATTGCCAAAAATACCGGACTCCTTTATTTCCGGATGATATTTATCACCTTGATAAATTTCTATGCCGTGCGTGTCACACTTGATGCACTCGGAGAAGTTGATTATGGTGTGTTTAATGTCGTCTCCAGTGTGGTGGCATCCTTGTCTCTGCTGTCGGGAGCCATGACATCTGCATCGCAGAGGTTTTTGTCGTTTCATCTCGGCCGAAACGACTATCACAATTATAGTCATACGTTTACCCTTCTGTTGTTGGCATTTATTGTTATTTCTCTGATATTGATTCTTATAGGGGAATCCATGGGGTATTTCTTCGTGGAGAAATGGCTTGACATTCCGAAAGATAGAGTTGGGTCTGCATATTGGGTGTATCAGGCGTCGTTGGTTGCCTTCCTGTTTAGCTTTGTCACCATTCCCTACACTTCATCGATTATTGCAAATGAAAGGATGGATGCCTTTGCCGTGTTCAGTCTCGTGGAAGGTGTCCTTAAATTGGGCATAGCCTTATGGCTGAGTGTATATGGAGGAGACCGGCTTGAGCTCTATGGAAGTCTGACGGCTCTTAGCAGTATTGTGGTATTTTTTATGTCAATGCAATATTGCCATGCCAAGTTCAAATATTGTAAATATATTTGGGTCTGGAATAAGGATATCTTCAGACAATTGTCGGCATATACAGGGTGGAATCTTTTCGGTTCGATTTCTGGCATTCTGTCCAATCAGGGACAGGCTGTGCTTCTCAACATTTATTTCGGTCCGATAGTTAACACTGCCAAAGCGATTGCAGACAGGATTCAGCATGTAATTCAGGGATTCTCCATAAATTTGTATATGGCGGTCAGTCCGCAGATTATAAAATCCTATGCTGCAGAAGATCATCAGCGGGCGCATAGCCTTGTGCTCAAGACCTCAAAACTCGCATTCTTGCTGATTTTTATAATGTCATTTCCCTTGATGTGTACCATTGAGGGTGTGCTGGATCTTTGGCTGGGTTCAGGGAAAGTTACGGCGACCATGATTGGATTTTCAAAGCTGATGCTTCTTTATTGCATGGTCATCACACTCGAGCAGCCTGTCACTCGAATCGTTCAGGCTTCAGGCGAAATAAAACGGTATCAATTGTCGGTAGGGGTTATTACATTGATGTATATTCCTGTTGCGCTTTTGGTTTTGCTCTCTGGCGGAAGTGCTTTGACCACGATGATTGTGCAGATTGCTATTCTTATTGTGGCTCAGGTAGTAAGGGTAGTGGTGGCTCATCGTCAGGTGGGAATAGACTATGGGAAATATCTGTCGGTGGCAATATATCCGATAATTAAAGTTATGTTGGTTTCACTGCCCGTATATTTGGTACTGAACATTCAGCTTGAGAATTATAATTGGTCTTTGGTCTTGCTTCGTCTTGTTGTGTCGGGGCTGATGGGGGCATTCGTTGCATTATTTGTCGGAATGACCGGCGATGAGCGAAAACTGATTGCTGATATGGTCAGAAAAGTGGCGCGAAGAGGCAAATCTACATCTTAGGCATCAATATGTGGCAGGTATCACAATAATCACCAACGTTAAACGTTAAAAATAAGAGAAAAACTTATATGTGGACGTTTTTTAAGATTATCAATTTTATCTGGCTGTTGTCTTCCACACGAATGTGGGCAACTACATATCTACCCATATTGCCATTGATGATGGTGATAAATGTGCTTATGATTTTGTGCCTAAGTATGTTGCCGATTAAGATAGAATTTACCAAAAAGAAAGGTTGGGTATTTCTTGTTTTCGTGTTGATAGCTGTGTGGAATACATGGTGTGCGGGTTACAAGATAAGCATATTCACATTGCTTGGCTATTTCCCGGCGATAATATTGATAATGCTTCCGGTGTCCTACCTGAAAGATTTGCTTAATTTCACCACAAAATGGTATGCTATACTTTTGATACCGGGACTTTTGCTTTACTGGGTAATTCTTTTTGTGGACCTTCCATCTTTCGGACAGTTTATACATCCTGTGTATAAGCCATTTGACAATTATATTTTTTACATAAAAAATACATTTGACCATGGCACTATCGCCAGGTTTAATGCCTTTTTCCTTGAACCTGGGCATCAGGCTCTGCTGAGTACTTTTATGCTTATTGCCAATAGATTCAGGATAAAGGAGTGTAAATGGTCGATCATATTGCTTCTGAGCGTAATTTTTTCTTTCTCTCTGGCAGGCTATTTGTTGCTTTTCTTGGGATTTGTATTGCTTAAGATAAATTCCATCGGAAAGGCAATTGCTGTAGCTACTGTCACGGCGTTGCTTATCATTGGCGGCCGTACGTATCTTGGAGAAGACAACTCGTTAAATGTGTTGATTCTGGAACGATTGGAGAAGGATGATAGTCAAGGTATCAAAGGTAACAACAGATTTGCAGGAGATACTGATTTCGTGTTCGAGCGATCTCTGGAAAGTGGCGAAGCATGGTTCGGAATAAGCGATAAGGTCAATATGGACTTGATATTGGGTGCCGGATATAAGATATACGTTATACAATATGGCATTATAGGAGCGCTCCTTGCACTCTTCTTCTACATATCCCTGATTCCGCCAAATCCTGACTACCGATACACATTAGCTTTCCTTATAGTTTTGACTACATGCTTCTTGCAACGCGCTTATCCAGATTGGTATTCATGGTTATTTCCATATATAACGGGTATATACACTGCAAAGGCAAGTGATAATAATGAATTTGAAACTCCTGAATGATATGAAGATAATATATATTCTAAGTGGAACATATATTGCGGGAGGTGCCACAAAGTCATTTCTCACAATGCTTCGTGCTGCTGTTGATGCCGGTCATGAAGTCGCTGTCGTATGCTGCGATGAAAATGGAGTGGCGCAATATCTGAAATCTATCGGAGTGACGACTTTGGTGTTTCCATATAGATTTGCTTCCTTGCCTCCTGTCAGCGCAACAGCACGGGATGTAGTGCGTTTCATCCCCAGGTTTTTCAGAGACAGAGTGGAAAATTACAAGGCTGCAAAATCGGTGTTGGGGTTTGCTAAAGTGTTCAAGCCAGACATCATACACGAAAATACATCGGTGACCGGTATAGGTGGGTACGTTGCAAAAAGACTTGACATCCCACACATAATCCACATCAGGGAATATGCCGACAAGGATTTCAGAATATATCTTCTCAATTATAGAAGACGTCTTCGATACGGGAAGGTATATCCGGTGGCCATAACAAGAGACTTGGCATCCTACCGATGCGACAGTCTCGGAATATCCCGGAAAGCCATGGTTATATACAATGGCATAATTGAAGGGTCATCAATTTGTTATAATCCGGAAAAAAGTCCCTATTTTTTGTATGCCGGTAGAGTGGAACCTACAAAAGGCATAGAGGATCTGATTGATGCGTATATACAATACAGGAAGGAGACAATCGATCCTCGGGAAAAAATTGGGTTGAAAGTAGCCGGAACGTGCAATAACAAAACGTTTCACGACATGCTGAAAAGAAAACTTTCGGCGGCCGGATATGCGGATGACATCGAATGGCTTGGTGAATGCACCGATATGAACAATTTATATTCCAAGGCAGCCGCAACTGTAATACCCTCAAAATTTGAGGGATTCGGTAGAATCGCTCCCGAAGCAATGGCAAACGGATCATTGTGTGTGATGCGCAATACCGGAGGCCTTAAAGAACAAATGGATAATGGCGTTGATGCTACCGGCGGTGAAATAGCACTCCGCTTTGACACAATTGAAGAATTGGCACTTCTGCTGAAGAAGATTGCCGAAGATTTTGCAATAAGGGGAGGAAGCGGTTATACTGAGATGATTCAACGTTCACAATCGACTGTAAGGAAATTATATACCAAGAAAGTATATTGTGAGAATATTCTGAAATTATACAACGATATATATTGTCAACAAGGATAAGCGTAATGACACCAAAAGTTATAGCATTTTATCTTCCACAATATCATCCCACACCCGACAATGACAAGTGGTGGGGTCCCGGCTTCACGGAATGGACAAATGTGGCAAAAGCCAGACCTTTGTTCAAAGGGCATATTCAGCCCAAAATTCCGGCTGACCTGGGTTTTTATGATCTCCGGTTGCCGGAAACCAGAGAGGCTCAGGCTAAAATGGCACGAAAGTATGGTATTGACGGATTTTGCTATTACCATTATTGGTTTGGAAACGGCAAGCAGGAGTTAGAGCGTCCTTTTGAGGAGGTTTTGCAAAGCGGCAAACCGGATTTTCCCTTCATGCTGTGTTGGGCCAACGAAACCTGGTCGGCAAGATTTTGGAACAAAGACGGATCGAAAGAGAATCGCAAGACACTTGTGGAGCAGACTTATCCATCAGGCGACATAGAGAGGCATCTCGCTTATCTGCTTCCGGCATTCAAAGACGAGAGATACATAAAAATAGATGGCAAGCCTGTGCTCATGGTGTATAATCCATTTGATCTCCCGAAATTGAAGGAATATTTGGAAAAGTGGCAGACTGAGGCAAAAAAGAACGGACTGAAGGGAATTTTTCTTATCGGACAGTTGCAGCGTGACATAACTTCAGAGAAGATAGATTTTCTTCTCAACAATGGCTTTGACGCCGTCAATACGAGCCGTTTGTTTGATGTGTGGTTCAAGGACAGGACTCCGCTTCAGCGAATGAAGAGAATATTCAACCGTATTGTCAGAGATGTGCCTGGGATGATGGATTATTCCAAGTTGACATCCAAATTCATACAGGAAGATGAGTCAGACGACCGGGTGTTTCCCACGATGGTGCCCAATTGGGACCACACGCCGCGAAGCGGAGCCACCGGCACAGTGCTCGTCGGGGCCACCCCCGCTGCGTTCAGAAGACATGCAGAGGAAATAATGAAATGTGCATCAAAGAAGACACATCCCATTGCATTCCTGAAATCATGGAATGAATGGGGAGAGGGAAATTATATGGAACCGGACCAGGAATACGGACATAAGTATCTTGAGGCCTTCCTTGAGGCAAAAAAATCTGTCGGCCTATGAAGTTTTTACTCATTTCTAACATGTACCCCTCTGTGGACAATCCCGGGTATGGAATATTCGTAAAAAATGTTGCTGATGGGTTGGCTGAAAATGGCGTCATTGCGATGTTTAAGGCGGTCATAAAGGGGAGTGGTAAAAGTAGAGGTGATAAAATTCGTAAATATATAAAATTCTTTACAGATATAGTAAAAGGATTCTTTGGCAAATACGATTTTATCTACATTCATTTCCCCAATCAGGCTATACCTTTGCTGAAACTTCTTTATAAGTTCAGACAGCCTAAAATTGTGATTAATTTCCATGGGGAGGATTTGCTGTATGCCGATTCCGGTCTGCACAAAAAACTTGGACAGGCTACAGAATCATTTTGTAAAAAATATGCTGCAGCCATTGTCGTTCCTTCTCCATATTTTGCGAAAATTGTTGCCGACAAACACTTGATTGAATCTGACAAAATAATAGTATCAGCATCTGGAGGCATAAGTAAGGACAAATTTACTCCTAAAGACATGAGTCTTATAGGAGAAAATTCAGACAAAAGATTGCATTTGGGATATGTAGGCAGGTTAGACCGGGGTAAAGGAGTCTTGGAATTTCTGGCAGTTGTAAAAAAACTTTCAGAGAGAGGATTCAATTATCATGCAAGTATCATTGGCTATGGCGAATTTTTGAACCTCACCAAATCATTTATTTCTGAAAATAAACTGGATAATCATGTGACGTTGATACCTGGTGTGCCACAGTCGGAATTGGCAGAGCATTATCAGAAATTTGACCTTTTAGTGTTTTTAAGCAGTCGTCCGCAGGAAAGTCTTGGTCTTACGGGAATCGAATCCATGGCGTGTGGCACTCCGGTGGTAGGTTCTAATGTGGGCGGAATTGCCTCTTATCTGTGCGATGGAGAAAATGGCTTCATGATTCACGATATTTTCGATGCTGACAATATTGTTGGTGTGATAGAGAAGTATGTCGCAATTTCAAAGAGTGAGAAGTTAGAAATGTATGATTTTTCTGTGGCTACAGGTGCAAGATATCATTCCGATAAAGTCTGTAAAGAATTGGCATCTGATTTAAAGGAAATATTGTCAAATGGAAAAAACTAAGAGTGTTAAGACGCTATTGACTATGAAAGCAATCGGGCTTTTCAATCGCTTCCTTGCTTTGTTTGATCCATTGGCGCCGAATTTTGAACTGATTCGTCATAATATCTATTCCGACAGGTATTGCCAAAAGTTCAGATGCAAAGGTTGTGGATTCACCCGACCGGTTAGCAAAGTGTTGGGAGAAAAATACTTTAAAATAGGGGATTACACACTGTTTGGAAAATACGCTGTGCTGACAGCGTGGGATACCTATCGCGGGGAAATGTTCCATCCCGAGGTAAGCATAGGCGAGTATTGCAACTTTGGGGATTATCTGCACCTTACATGTATCAACAAGATAACAATAGGCCGAGGGGTATTGACCGGAAAATGGGTCACAATCACCGACAACAGCCATGGCACAAGCATGGAGATATCCGAGGGAAAACCTCCCTGCGAAAGGAAACTTTACTCCAAGGGAGAGGTTGTCATCGAGGATAATGTCTGGATTGGAGACAAGGCAACAATATTGCCGGGGGTGACGATAGGACGCAACAGCATAGTCGGTGCAAATTCCGTGGTGACAAAGCCGGTACCCCCCAATTCAGTGGTGGCCGGCAATCCTGCCAGAGTTATTTCTTAGAAATTTAGTGATTTAATATTTCACCCGGAGGTTGCAGTGAATTTAACATTAGGGAAATACAATAAAACCTTATGTCAACTCGTTTTTTTCTTAAAAAGTGTTTAACAGTATGGAGGCTTTTTTCAGAAACGGTTGACTTACCCTGATGCTTCCTTACAATAACCCGACATGATAAAAGTAGCAATCGTGGGCACTCAAGGTGTCCCTGCAAAATATGGAGGTTTTGAAAGCCTCGCCGAGAATCTTTTAGGCAATAATTGTCCCGACGATGTGCAATACACCGTCTTTTGTTCGAGTATTGACATGCCCGAACGGCTAAAAGAATATAAGGGTGCCCTGCTTAGGTATGTTCCGTTTAAGGCCAACGGAATCCAGTCGGTGCCATACGATATCGTATCAATGTGGAAATGCCTTAGAGGTTATGATGTCATATTGGTGCTTGGCATATCAGGGGGTCTTTTCCTGCCGATTTTTCACATGTTCAATAAGAGGAAACTAATCATCAATATTGATGGGCAGGAGTATAAAAGGGAGAAATGGGGCCGCTTTGCAAAGTTCGTCCTTAGGGTTTCGGAAGCATTGGCCGTGAAATATGCTGATGTCGTGATAGCCGACAATAAGGGCATACAAGACTATGTGAGTGAGGTGTACCACCGTCCATCCACGCTGATTAGCTATGGCGGCGATCATGCGAAGCGGGAAATCACAGAAGAGTTTGCGCAGACGGTGCTTGAAAAGTATGGTGTCAAGGAAAATGACTATGCAATCACGGTATGCCGTATCGAGCCGGAAAACAACAGTGAGATTGTGCTGGATGCCTTTTCCCGTACGGACAAGACGCTTGTCTATATCGGCAACTGGGACCACAGCGATTTCTCAAGGACTCTCAGAGAGAAGTTCTCAAAATACGGCAACATAAAGATGCTCGATGCAATCTATGACCTTGACGTCCTGTATGCCCTCAGGAGCAAGGCAAGAATATATGTGCATGGCCACAGTGCCGGAGGCACGAACCCGTCGCTTGTGGAGGCAATGTTTTTTGGCATACCAATAGCATCATACGATGTGGTTTATAATCGGGAGACCACTGAGCGCAAAGCGTATTATTTCAAAGATGCCGATGAACTGCTTGATATTGTGAACGCCGAACATCTTTCAGGTTCACAAATGAAAAAGATTGCAGAAAGAAGATATAAGTGGAGGATCATATCCAGACAGTACTCTGAATTATATCAAAAATAAACATAAAATATGAAAGGAATAGTTCTCGCCGGAGGTTCCGGCACAAGATTGTATCCAATCACCAAAGGTGTCAGTAAGCAGATGCTGCCGATTTTCGACAAGCCGATGGTGTATTATCCAATATCCACCCTTATGCTGGCCGGAATAAGAGACATACTGATAATTTCTACTCCGACCGATCTGCCTGGCTTCAAGCGTCTTCTTGGCGACGGCTCCGACTTCGGCGTAAGGTTTTCATACGCGGAGCAGCCCTCACCGGATGGATTGGCACAGGCCTTTATCATTGGAAAGGAATTTATCGGCGATGACTCCGCTTGTCTTGTGCTTGGCGACAACATATTCCATGGAGCAAACTTCTCACAGGTGTTGAAAGAGGCTGTATCCACAGCGGAAAATGACAACAAGGCCACCGTGTTCGGTTATTGGGTAAATGACCCGGAACGCTATGGTGTGGCTGAGTTTGACAAAGAAGGCAACTGTCTCTCCATTGAGGAGAAACCCGTGAAGCCTAAATCAAATTATGCAGTGGTGGGCCTTTATTTCTATCCAAACAAGGTGGTGGATGTGGCGGCAAACATTAAACCGTCGGCTCGTGGCGAGCTGGAAATCACCACTGTCAATCAGGAGTTTCTCAAAGACGGACAGCTGAAGGTGCAGACACTTCCAAGAGGGTTTGCTTGGCTCGACACTGGAACTCACGACTCTCTCGCCGAAGCATCCATATATGTGGAGGTATTGGAAAAACGCCAGGGCCTGAAAATTGCCTGTCTGGAGGGCATTGCATACCGTCAGGGATGGATATCAAAGGAAAAGATGACTGAGATTGCAAAGCCAATGCTTAAGAACCAATACGGACAATATCTCATGAAGGTTATCGATGAAGTCGAAAGAACCGGAGACAGCAATATGGATTGAGACATGAATGTGATAAAGACTCATATAGAGGGTCCTTTGGTTATCGAGCCAAAGGTGTTTGAAGATTCACGTGGCTATTTCTTTGAATCATATTCAAAGAGATTGTTTGATGAGAAAGTGGGTGAAATCTGTTTCGTGCAAGACAATGAGTCTTGCTCAAGTTATGGTGTCATTCGTGGCCTTCACTTTCAGCGTCCCCCTTTCTGTCAGGCTAAGCTTGTGAGGTGTGTAAGAGGAAGGGTTTTGGACGTGGCGGTTGACATCCGCAAGGGCTCACCCACCTACGGACAGCACGTAGCTGTGGAACTGTCTGAGGAGAATCATCGCCAATTCTTTATTCCCCACGGATTCGCGCATGGCTTTTCCGTATTGAGTGATGTGGCCGTTTTTCAATACAAGTGCGACAACTATTATCATCCTGAGGCTGATGGCGGTATTTCCATATTGGACTCATCTCTTGGCATTGATTGGAAAATTGACTTGGCAAGTGCCAATCTTTCAGACAAGGATAAGAGACATCCCTTGCTTTCAGAATTTGATTCCCCTTTCAACTATAACGAATTGATATGAACATATTAGTGACCGGAGCCAATGGACAGCTTGGCAACTGTATGCGCAATGCCTCTGCCGGCAGCAATGACAATTACATATTCACTGATGTGTCGGAACTTGATATCACCAATTGTGAGGCTGTTGCCAAAATGGTAAAGGATAATGACGTGAATGTCATTGTCAATTGTGCCGCCTACACAAATGTGGATAAGGCTGAGACTGATGCCGAATTTGCAGAGATACTCAACTCAAGGGCCGTAAGAAATCTTGCTGATGCCCTTAAAGAGAATGATGGCACTCTTATTCATGTATCCACAGATTATGTATTTGGCGGATCGCTTGGCAATACTCCACGCAATGAGAATGAACCGACCAACCCCACCGGGGTGTATGGCTTGACTAAACTTCACGGCGAACAGCAGATTGCGGAGTCGGGTGTGAAATCGCTCATATTCCGTACGGCATGGCTATATTCGGAATACGGCAAAAACTTCGTAAAGACGATGCTTGCCTTGACCGCCACAAAACCCCAGCTGAAGGTGGTGTTTGACCAAGTGGGAACCCCAACCTATGCACAGGATCTTGCAGATGCGATTTTCGATATTATTGAGAATCGCAAGATGGATGGCAACGAGGGTTTATACCATTATTCAAACGAGGGGGTTTGCTCCTGGTACGATTTCACCAAGGCTATAGCGGAGATATCGGGGAATATTGAGTGTGAGGTCTTGCCATGTCATAGCGACGAGTTCCCATCCCCTGTAGTCCGGCCGGCCTATTCCGTGCTTGACAAGACTAAATTCAAATCCACATTCAATCTGAAAGTCCCCTATTGGGTGGATTCCCTCAGAACATGCGTGGCAGGTCTGGCAGAATAATTAATGAAAGAATTTAAATAATGAAGAATATACTCATCACCGGCGGTGCCGGATTCATCGGGTCCCATGTCGTGCGCCTTTTCGTCAACAAATACCCGGAATATAATATAGTCAATCTCGACAAACTCACATACGCCGGTAATCTGGCAAACTTAAAGGATATCGAGGATAAGCCAAACTATACATTCGTAAAGGCCGACATAGCCGACCTTGACGAGATGCGTCGTGTGATCAGGAATCACAATATCGACGGCATAATTCATTTGGCTGCTGAAAGCCATGTGGACCGTTCCATCAAGGATCCTTTCACCTTCGCCCGTACAAATGTCGTGGGTACTCTCGCGCTGCTTCAGGCCGCGAAAGAATTCTGGGATGAACTGCCTGAAAAATACGAAGGAAAAAGATTTTATCATATATCCACCGATGAGGTCTATGGTGCCCTTGAACTGACACATCCGGAGGGTGTGCCTGCACCTTTCACCACCAAGGCATCAAGCAAGGATGACATGGCCTACGGAACTGAATTTTTCCTCGAGACCACCAAATACAATCCCCACTCGCCCTATTCGGCTTCAAAGGCCTCAAGCGATCATTTCGTGCGTGCATACCATGACACTTACGGTATGCCGACTATCGTGACAAACTGCTCAAATAATTATGGGCCATATCAGTTTCCCGAGAAATTGATTCCGCTATTCATCAACAATATCCGCCACGGCAAGCCTCTGCCGGTGTATGGCAAAGGGGAGAATGTACGCGACTGGCTTTTTGTTGAGGATCACGCCCGTGCCATCGACCTTATTTTCCACAAGGGCAAGATTGCTGATACCTACAATATCGGAGGATTCAACGAGTGGAAGAATATCGACCTGATTAAGGTTATCATAAAGACCGTTGACAGGCTTCTCGGCAATCCTGAGGGAACATCTGAACATCTTATCACATACGTGACCGATCGCCTTGGCCACGACATGCGCTATGCAATCGACAGCCGCAAACTTCAGGCTGAACTCGGTTGGGAGCCGTCGTTGCAGTTTGAGGAAGGCATAGAGAAGACAGTACGCTGGTATCTCGACCATCAGGACTGGATGGACAACATCACATCCGGCGAGTATGAGAAATATTACGATGACATGTATAAAAACAGATAAACCGCTAAAATCCCCCATTTCTCAATTTTCAGAAATGGGGGAGGACAGACAAATATAAAATGAAACACATACTCGTTTTTGCTTATCAGATTTCTCCATTTGCCGGCTCGGAATTTGCCGTCGCGTGGGATTATGTGAAAAACATGAGTCAGTCTAACAAACTGACTGTCTTGTATGGTGTTTCCGAGGGTTGGCTGGAACTCGGAGATGTCAAGTTGATGCAGGAGTATCTGAGCAATCATGAAGTAAAGAATGTGGAGTTTGTCCCTGTCTTGCCTGATGAAAAGATCATTAATAAACTTGATAAAATTAAAAAAAGCAAAAACGCGTATTATAAGTTTTATTTTGCCTATAACCTCTATCATAAACTTGTTGCAAAAGCTGCCAAAGATATAATTGCAAAAGAAAAAATAGACATCATTCATTTCCTTGGACCTATAGGTTACCATGAACCCGGTTATTTACAAGAGTTGGGACTTCCTTATATATGGGGCCCTATAGGGGGACTGGCTGTGGCATCCTTCAATCTGCTTCCCGGTTTTTACACGATGTCAAGCAAATTGGTGCTGATTGCCAAGGAATTTATCAATGTCTTTCGATATACTTTCAATAAAAGAATACGAAAGGCATTTAAAGACACTGATTTGCTGATCACATGTCATAGAAAAAATGCTGAGATTTTAGGTCGGATCACCGGAAGAACGGATATTCAGGTTTTCCCCGAAAATGGTATAAGTGAGCTTTTCCCTCTCAACGACGATAAGTTCTCTTCTCAGGCAATTGAGTGCATTTGGGTAGGAGCCATGTCCAATCACAAATCTCTATACACACTTCTTAGAGCATTAAAACTTGTTGATAGAGATGCTCATTTGATTATAAATGTTGTTGGACAGGGCGAATTGCTTGAGACGTTGAAGCGTTTTGCTGAAGACAATGGTATCAGTCATTTCTTGCGATGGCACGGATCTATCCCTCGAAGCGATGTTTATGAACTGTTCGACAGATCTCATCTTCATATCATTACCTCAATCAAAGAAGCCAACACCACTGTGATATGGGAGGCCATGTCGAAAGGTGTGCCCACTATGTCTCTTCAGCATTCCGGTATGGCTGACACGATCAATGAAAAGAACGGCATACTTATTCCGGTCAGATCATATAAAGAAGTTTATCACGAGATGGCCCGACAATTATCAGATCTTGTTAAGAATCCGGATAGGTTGAGGACTTTGGCCAATGGCGTTTTGGAGACGAGAGGGCAATATACATGGGATGAAAGGCGTCGCCGTTGGAATGAGTTCTACGACATGGCCATAGAAGCCCACACCAGGAAACAACACAAGAAATAGACAGCAATACGCTGTGTGGATGATGAATGAAAAGACGGTGCATGTGTATGCACCGTCTTTTTTCATTATATATGCTGTGTCAGATAGATAAATTGCTCTACCGACAGCTGTTCCGGTCTTTCCTTAAGAATCGGATCCTCAAGTAGTGGAGAACTGGGTGTAATCATACCCGATAAGGAGTTTCTTAAGGTCTTTCGTCGTTGCCCGAAGGCTGTCTTTACCACTGTCTTGAACTTCTTTTCATCCACGCCTAAAGTGGTGCGGCTGTTGCGCACGAGCCGAAGCACTCCGCTTCTAACCTTTGGAGGAGGTGAAAACACTCCCGGTTCCACCGTGAATATATATTCGCAGTCATACCATGCCTGTAGAAGTACCGATAGAATACCATATACCTTGGAGCCGGGAGCCGAACAGATACGCTCCGCTACCTCCTTTTGCAACATACCGGCTACGACGGGAATTTTTTCCTTGTAATCGAGAGCCTTGAAGAAAATCTGCGATGATATGTTGTAGGGATAGTTGCCTATGAGCACAAATTCCCCATCCATTATCTCACTGAGATTTAATTTCAGGAAATCACCCTCCAATACCTTCAGACCCGGCTTGCGACGGTGTAGATACTCCACGCTTTCGGTGTCAATCTCAATGGCAGTTACATCGCGTCCGGAGGCTACAAGATAATCTGTCAGCACTCCCATGCCCGGCCCGATTTCGAGAACCGGCAGGTTGCCGTAAGCTTCAGCTGCAGTCTCTCCATATTTGGAGGCGAGTTCCTCAGGAGAAATTGTATCAACGATTTTCTCGGCTGTGTGAAGGTCGGTCAGAAAGTGCTGGCCCAAGGCCTTTTTTGCCTTTACCTCTTTCATTTCAGACCCACTTTCTTGGCTATTGCAGAGGGGACTGCTGACTTGTTGACCATGATGTCAAGAGTCTTTTCAAGGAAATAGGGTTCGGATACGTAGATATAGCCGTTGTAGAGCTGATTTGTATCCCATGAATTCTTAACCTTGTAGTAGCGGTTGCCTTCCTGGTCGGTGGCGTATCCTACGATTGTCATTCCATGGTCGTCGGTGGTTTCTTTGTTCTCGAAAGTGCGCTGGCGGTCTTCCTGTGTCACTTTGCGTTCTTTCACCGGACCCTTTATGTCGTATTGCATGGCATCACGGTCGGAATCTGAGAGCTGAGTCCAGCGGGCCACTTCTGCATTATCCATGTCTTCCATTGGCTTTTTTTCCGGAAGCACGGCATATCCCTTGCGCCATTTGAAACCCTTTTCACTCACGTCGGCTGCCCAACCAATTGTGTAGCCGTTGTCGAGAGCATCATCCACTATCTGCTTCATTTCCTCCATAGGCACATTGATGCACTCCGACCAAAGCCAATTGTCGGCAATTTCC
Organism: Muribaculum sp.; assembly: GCA_023667055.1. Classification (GTDB taxonomy): domain Bacteria; phylum Bacteroidota; class Bacteroidia; order Bacteroidales; family Muribaculaceae; genus Lepagella. The sequence continues at coordinate 609,335 of JAMPAV010000001.1, forward strand.
ATTGCGAATGGTTTGTAGAATGGATGATGGGTGTAGCTTGTGAATGAAACGTATTCCTCCGGCACTATCTTCATCTCCTTGGCAAAGGATTGAGGAGTATAGGTCTTGCCATTGTAGGTGAATGACTCCACTGCCGGTCCGAGATAGGCGTCAAGAATGCCTATGAAGCCTGGAAGCCATGCTGTGCTAAGTTTCTTGTTGGGGTTGCTCTTTATGGCGTTTAGATAACCCTCAAGGGCTGTTGCCATTTCATAATGCGAATGTTTGTCCTCGCCGTAGTTGAGTCCGGCATAAACCTCCTCCGGCACCACTCCATAATTGTCCATTGCATATATCACGTCGGCAAAGGAGCCTCCCTGGGCAAAGTTGATTTTGCCGTCGGTCATGATATATTTCTTGGCCTTGTCAATATAGCAGTTTCTCACGGTCCACATCTCAGATATGTCAAGTTCCGGTCCCCCCTTGCGCATCACGTCATCCTCCACCATGGAAGTCCCGGAGAATGCCCAGCATGTGCCGGATTTGTTCTGGTCCTTTACGGATGTGGTTTTGTTGACTTTTACATCTGTGAATTTGAAACCCGTTGAGTCGGGAATCTCAATTTTTGGATCCGCCTGGCTCGCACGATACATGTCCATGTCGGTGGCATTTGCACATAACGTTGCGGCGGCAAGGGCCAAAAGTGTCATTGAAGTTTTCATTATATTTATTCTTTTAATTTGTCATTTCGTCATTTTATCATTTTGTCATTTGACATCATGACAATTTGCAATTTTCAAGTGTTGATTTTTAATTCCGTCAAGGATGACTTTATGGCGCGACAAGCGATGAATGTGATCACACAGCATCCCATCACAAACCAGAAATATATTTCAAATGGATTGCCGACGCTGAATCCTGCAAAACCTATTTCCTGGATTTTCTCGAAAATCCAGCCTGCGGCCATACCGGGAATCATTATTCCGGCCATTGAGAAAGCAATACAGAATGCATAGTGTGAAGTCTCCGACTCTCCCTGTGCAAAATATATCATATACATCATGAGTGCCGTAAGACCGAATCCATATCCAAACTGTTCGATGCCTATGGCCACGCAGACAAGCCGGAAATCTGTGTCAGGCCAGATGGCAAGAAAGCAATACACCACGCATGGAAGTGCCAAGGCACAGGCCATAGGCCAAAGCCATCTTTTGAGTCCGCCATGTCCTATCGCTATTCCTCCAAGCACACCACCGGCCAGCAATGCAATAACACCTACGGTGCCGTTTGCAACCCCTATCTCGGTGAGAGTAAGTCCTAACCCACCTTCCGACAAGGGGCTTTTCAGGAAAATTGCCACCATCTTCGCACACATAGCCTCAGGCAAGCGGAAAAGCAGCATAAACGACAAGGCTGCCGCTATGTGGCGCTTCTTGAAAAAAGTGGAGAATGTGAGAAAAAAGTTTCTTGCCACTTCGGATGGAGAATCGGCTCCGATAGGCTTGTCGTCGGTAAGTTTGGGAAGGGTTCTCGTATGCCATAGCCATATAGCAAAAAACACCGCTGTCAGACAATAAAATACCATGGCCCAAGCCCCGGATGGAGCCATTCCTTTTGCCTCTAAGCATCCGGCAAGCAACGTTAGCCCCCCTTGTCCGATGACAGTGGCCACCTTATAAAATGTAGAGCGGATACCCACGAAGTCAGCCTGCTGTTTTTCGGAGAGCGCAAGCATATAGAAGCCATCGGCTGCGATATCGTGTGTGGCTGAGAAAAAGGACATGCATGCGAATACGCTCAGTGTGGAAGCAAAGAAAAACGAAGTGGGCAGCAAAAATGCCACAGCGAGCATGGTCAGAGTCATCATCAGCTGCATACAAAGCGTCCAATTCCTCTTGGTGGAGAATATATCGATGAAAGGACTCCAGAAAGGACGTATCATCCATGGGAGCGACAGCAAACCGGTCCAGGCGGTGATCTCCGGTATGGAGATGCCCATCTCACAATAGAAGAGCACGGGAAGTGTGTTGACAGCACAATAAGGGATTCCCTCGGCTATATATAGCGAGGGAATCCATTTCCAGGGAGTGATGTTTGCAGTCAGATTCATGCAAGCGGACAGCGTGGTTTCAGCTGCTTGAAGAAGTCATTACCCTTGTTATCCACAAGGATGAAGGCCGGGAAGTCTTCAACTTCTATTTTCCAGATTGCTTCCATGCCAAGTTCGGGATATTCGAGAAGTTCCACATTCTTAATGGAATTCTTGGCAAGAATTGCTGCCGGTCCTCCGATTGAGCCGAGATAGAAACCGCCATGTTTCTTGCAGGCGTCGGTCACCTGTTGTGAACGGTTGCCCTTGGCAATCATTATCATGGATCCGCCGGCGGCCTGGAACTGGTCAACGTATGGATCCATGCGTCCGGCAGTGGTGGGTCCAAATGAGCCGGAGGCATATCCTTCCGGTTTCTTGGCGGGACCTGCATAATAGATGGGGTGTTCTTTCAGATAGTCGGGCATCGGTTCGCCGGCATCCAGACGTTCCTTAATCTTGGCGTGTGCAATGTCGCGGCCCACGATTATTGTTCCGTTGAGTGAAAGACGGGTGGATACCGGATATTTGTCAAGGTCGGCAAGCACTTCGGCCATCGGGCGGTTGAGGTCGATCTTCACCACCTCTCCTTCGCCCGCCTTGCGGAGTTCTTCCGGAATAAGTTCACCTGGGTTTTCATCAAGTTTCTCAATCCAAAGACCATCTTTGTTGATCTTAGCTTTGACATTGCGGTCGGCGGAGCAGCTCACACCCATTCCGACGGGACATGAAGCGCCATGACGAGGCAGACGGATCACGCGGATGTCGTGGGCGAAATATTTGCCGCCAAACTGTGCGCCGAGGCCAATGCAATGAGCCGCTTCAAGAAGTTCCTTTTCAAGTTCCACATCGCGGAATGCACGGCCATATTCGTTGCCGGAAGTCGGAAGATTGTCGAAATATTTCACTGAGGCTTTCTTCACAACCTCAAGATTCTTCTCAGCGCTGGTGCCACCAATCACAAAGGCAATGTGGTATGGAGGGCAGGCGGCTGTGCCGAGGGTCTTCATCTTCTCTATAAGGAAGGGCACGAGAGTCTTCTTGTTGAGAATGGCCTTTGTCTCCTGATAGAGGTATGTTTTGTTGGCGGAGCCTCCACCCTTGGCTACAAAAAGGAATTTGTATTCATTGCCTTCAGTGGCATGTATGTCGATTTGTGCCGGAAGATTACAGCCGGTGTTGACTTCATCATACATGTTGAGGGGTGCATTCTGCGAATAGCGTAGATTGTTTTCTGTGTATGTTTTATACACACCGAGAGAAATCTTTTCCTCATCGTCGCATCCGGTCCAGACATTCTGTCCCTTATAGGCGGCGCATATCGAAGTGCCGGTGTCCTGACAGAAGGGAAGCACACCCTTTGATGCGATGTCGGCATTGCGAAGCATGGTGAGCGCTACGAACTTGTCGTTTTCTGACGCTTCTGGGTCATGAAGGATTTTGGCCACCATCTCATTGTGCTCTCTGCGGAGCATGAATGAGCAATCGTGGGAAGCCGCATTGGCTATGATTGTTAATGCCTCCGGATCCACCACGAGCATCTCGTGGCCGTTCCAGTCTTCGGTCTTTACGTAGTCGCTTGTGATGAGCTTATATTCCGTGGTGTCGGGGCCAAGCTCAAACGGCTTCTGGTAGTGAAAAGGTTTTGTTGCCATTTGTCTATAGTGTATGGTTGAATAATTTATATTGTCTTGTCGCTGTTACATCTTCCCAACTTCGACCAATGCTCCTGTGACAGGGTCGAATGTGGCAAACGATGGTTCTTTTTTGTCGGTAAATAGAGATGGGTCAAGTCCGAATTGAGTGCCGAATTGGGAAAATTGAATTTCCTTGTCAAACAATTTCTTGCCAAGTAATGAAAGTGTCACTTGAGCGCTTCCGGGAAGGTTGTAAACCACCGCATTTTTTGGAATCTTCTTTTCCTCACCCTTGGAGTCAACCGGCAACTTTGCCTGATTTAAAATACTTGTCTCCACATATACGGCATCGCCCGACAGATCATCTGAATCTACAAAACCCGCAAAATCAGACAATCGGAACAGTATTTCCTTGCCTTCGCTTTCGGGAATGAATGTGAATTTCCGTGTCACGTATTCAGAGGTGACACTCCCTGTAAATGCATTTGTCAGGGCTGATTCTTGTTGCGCAAGGGAATTGAGCATCAGTTCCAACTGTTTCCCATCTGTCGGCATTGTGTCTGCGGTGCCTCTCGTCAGCGACAGACGGGACTCTCTTACCTCCATGAGTGATTCCGCAAGAAGTTGAGCTTGTCTGGCAGGACTTTGCGATGCCACAAAGTCTTCATCCACAAATTCAAGATATTCCCGTCCGGTTGGCCACTTTGTTTGGCTGTCTGATGTATTCTGTCTGCTGTCCGCTGCGGGTCGTGATTGGGTCTCTTTATTTATGGCGAGAAGCATCCCGTCTGCATCTACTGCTACAAAAGTCAGCGCGCCCGGTTTCAGCTGCATCAAATATTGTGTTTCCGAATCCGGAACACCGTATGGGGTGACTTTCACTTCGGTGATCTCCCATTTTTCAGCATCTTCTCTCACGACATTGTCGTTGCCGATCGACTTTTTTGCATATAGGAAAAACGGACCTTGCTTTGCAACCTGGTGGCGTGCCGTGATTTCCACTTCGAGTGCTGTCAGCGGCAGGGAATAGACGATACCGTATTCATTGGATTTTTCGGCTGTCAATATTTTTGTGTTCTGTGCGCCGGCTATTGTGGCGGATGCAATCATGGCGGCGGTGATAACTTTTTTTATCATGGCTTTTATGGTATTCGTAATTAAGAGTGTCATGCAGAATTGAATGTATCAGACGCTGCGGTCTATTATGGCTTTGATGGCACGCCCGAGCCTGTCGGAGATATCGGAGGCCACTACTCCGTATTCGCCGATTTCATCAGAGGCAATGTCTCCCGCCAACCCGTGCACGAAGACACCGATTGTGGCTGCATGTTCGGGTTGGTATCCCTGGGCCATGAATGATGCAATCACTCCGGTCAGGACATCGCCGGCGCCTGCAGTGGCCATTCCGGCATTGCCGGTGGAGTTGAAATATACTTTCCCGGTGGGACGCACTATCATGGTGAAGTGGCTTTTGAGCACTATCACAATATTGTAGTGTCGAGACATTTCCACTGCTTTTTTTAAACGCTGTTCGGAAGATGATTGTTCGCCAAAAAGTCTGTCGAACTCGCCTATGTGAGGTGTTATTACGGTTCGTGGCGGAAGCATGGAAAGCAATGCGGGGCGCTTCACTATGCAGTTCAATGCATCGGCATCAAGCACAAGTGGCGACTTGCACGTCTTCAGAAGCGATTCGAGGGCGTTTACGGTGGCCTCACCAGTGCCTATGCCGGGGCCTGCAGCCACGGCCTGATGGGTGTGGTGAAGGATCATGTCGCTTATGATGCGGTCGTTTCTGTCCGGCTCAAACATTGCCTCAGGCACTGCTGTCTGGAGAATTGTCATCGCTGTGCGCGGGGCATGCACAGTGGCAAGTCCGGCTCCGCATTTTAAGGTGGATTTGGCGCAGAGCACTGCTGCCCCCATCATGCCGAGACTCCCCGCAAATATCATTGCGGAGCCAAAATCTCTTTTCGCACTGAAGGGATGCCTTGGATGAAGCAGTGGCCTGATGGTCCGGCTTTCTATCAGAAGCCAATCGGAAGCCATGCTTTTCATTGCCTTTGAGTCAATGTCAATGTCGAGTATCTTCCACTCCCCGAGTATATCTGCATGTTCGGCAAAGAAGAAAGAAAGTTTCGGGAATTGGAATGTTAGCGTGAGGTTGGCATGGACCATGTCGCGAAATTTGGAGTCTGCGTTCCATTCGCCCGCAAGCCCGGAAGGAATGTCAATGCTTATCACGTAGGCACCAGATTCGTTTATCAGGCGGGCTAAAGAGGCAAATCCTCCGCTGAGAGGTTCTCGCAGCCCTGATCCGAAAAGTCCGTCGATTATCACATCTTCTTCATTCAGGTGCGGGGGATTGAAGGAAGTTGTGATTTCCCTGAACTTGATGCCCTGTACTTCTGATAACTTTTTTTTCTGTTGCTCACAGTCGTCGGAGAGTTCTCCTTTCACGTTGAAGAGATACACGTCAATGTTGGAATATCCCTGTTCGGAAAGGATGCGGCAGATGGCCAAAGCGTCTCCCCCGTTGTTGCCAGGGCCTGCCATGGCTACTATTCTTTGGCTTGGTAGAATCCTGGATGCTATCTCCTTTGCTGCCGCGTTGGCGGCTCTCTCCATCAGTGTGAGAGAATCAATGCCCTGTGCTTCGCATGTGGCGATATCAAGGTCTTTTATATTTCGGGAACTGAAAATTTTCATGTCTTATTAATCGGACTTATAGGTCCGTTTGTTGTAATTTCGTGTTTCGGACTACAAATTTAGCCAAAAATGCCGATTTTTCCAAAAAGGATAGTGTAAGTTTGGAAAATAATCGTTAAATTTGCATAGTATTTTAATATATAACCCCCGCATGATGACCTCTGAAGAGAGTTTCATACGCGGATAAACGTTTTAGGTAAAATGGTAGATTATAAAAAACTTGGTCTTGTCAACACAAGAGAGATGTTTGCAAAGGCCGTGCACGGTGGCTATGCCATTCCGGCATTCAACTTCAATAACATGGAGCAGCTTCAGGCAATTATCAAGGCTGCAGCTGAGACAAAGAGCCCTGTGATACTTCAAGTGTCAAAGGGTGCACGCAATTATGCCAATCCGATTTTGCTTCGTTTCATGGCTCAGGGAGCTGTGGAATATGCAAAATCCCTCGGTTGGGAACACCCGCAGATCGTGCTTCATCTTGACCACGGAGACTCCTTCGAACTCTGCAAGGATTGCATTGACAATGGTTTCTCATCAGTTATGATCGATGGTAGCCATCTTCCTTACGATGAAAACGTAGCCTTGACCAAGAAAGTAGTTGACTATGCTCATCAATATGATGTGACTGTGGAAGGCGAACTCGGTGTTCTTGCCGGAGTTGAGGATGAGGTTAGCTCCGACCATCACACTTACACCGATCCTGAGGAAGTGATTGATTTTGTGACCAAGACAGGATGCGACAGTCTTGCAATCTCAATCGGCACATCTCATGGTGCTTACAAGTTCACCCCCGAACAGTGCACACGCGACCCGAAGACCGGTCTTCTCGTGCCGCCTCCATTGGCATTCAATGTGCTTGAGGCTGTAGAAGAAAAACTTCCCGATTTCCCGATTGTGCTCCATGGCTCATCTTCCGTGCCTCAGGAATATGTCAAGATGATCGACGAATACGGTGGCAAACTTCCTGATGCAATAGGTATTCCCGAGGAGGAACTCCGCAAGGCTGCAAAGATGGATGTCTGCAAGATCAACATCGACTCCGACAGCCGTCTTGCAATGACAGCAGCCGTGCGCAAGGTGCTTTGGACAAAACCCGCTGAGTTTGACCCCAGAAAATATCTTGGCCCGGCTCGCGATGAAATGGAAAAACTTTACAAGCATAAGATTCTCAACGTGCTTGGCTCTGACGGAAAGGCTGAATGATTCGGCTTGAATTGACCAATAAAATAGGAGTCCGGCACTCTTGATGTGTGCCGGACTTTTTTCAACAGAAACCTTAATTTTCACAAGACTGATGCGACGTCTGTTACTGGCCATATACATCATCTGTATTGCGTTATGCTCTTTTGCTCAGGAAGAGCAGACTGATTCTGTGGTTGTTACGGCCGAGGTCTGTCAGACGTTGCCTGTCGGTTCGCGTACACCTTTCTGGTTGGCTGCCAATCGGCAGGGGCTTTCATCGATTGGTCCCGGATATGGCTATATTAAGATGGGTGCAGTGAAGAAGATGGACTATGACAGCAAGTTCTCTTGGGGTGCCGGTGTGGATTTTGCCGTCCCATGGGTTTGCACGTCCGATTTTGTGGTTCAGCAGCTTTATGCCGAGGTGAGGTATCGGAGTTTGTCTTTGTCTGTGGGTAGCCGGAATCAGGATTCCTATCTTGTTGATGAGGAGTTGTCGAGCGGTGATTTGTTGTTCAGTGGAAATGCGAGACCCGTACCTCAGGTAAGGGCCGGAATCATGGACTTCCAGCCCTTAGGGTTCACTAATGATTGGGTGAGCATAAAGGGTTATCTGTCTTATGGCAAGTTTACTGATTCTTCTTGGCAAAAACGTTGGGCTGCCCCTAAGAGCCGCTACAGCAAGGGTGCTCTCTTGTGCACGCGCGGCCTTTGGCTGAAAGGTGGTGATGAAGAGCGCTTCCCCTTGGTGTTTGAAATGGGGCTTGACATGGCAACTCAATTTGCCGGTGAAATATTTAATTATGATTTGTATAGTGCTCACAAGGATACAATCGATGTAAAGATGCCTTCCGGTATCGGTGCTTGGATTAAGGCCTTGATCCCGCTTCCCGGAGGAAAGGATACCTTGGCGGCCGAACAGACAAATGCGGAAGGAAACACAATAGGTACATATAGTTTCAGCCTTGAATGGATTCCCAATTCTGATTGGGAAATAATGGCTTACTGGCAGCGAATGTTTGAGGATCACTCCATGATGTGGATTCAATTCCCATGGAAAGATGGTCTTTGGGGTGTGCAGGCGTGGTTGCCCCCCAATCCCTTTGTCTCATCTGTAGTGTATGAATATCTATATTCAAAATATCAGTCAGGACCGGTATATAACGATACTTCCTCACTTCTTCCGGAACAGGTTTCAGGAGTGGACAGTTATTACAACCATGGTCTTTATCCGGGATGGATGCATTGGGGCATGGGCATAGGCAATCCTTTTTCCATATCCCCGATATATAATAAAGACCATATTCTTGAGTTTTATGCCACTCGCAACATTTCCCATCATCTCGGAATAAGAGGAAACCCTTTCGATGGCCTTGAATGGAGAATGCTTGTGTCCAACACCCGAAGTTGGGGAAGTTATTTCAAACCTTTTCCGGAGGTAAGGAGTATGTGGAATTTCCTGGCGGAAGTGAAATGGCGTCCATCGAAATTGAAATTCCTCGAATGTAATGCATCGCTGGCGTTTGACACCGGCGATCTTGTGGGCAAAAATTTTGGGATAATGCTCGGTGTCAGATGTGATGTGCCCTGTTACATGTCAAAATAAAGTGCGGCTTATATATGAATACAAAGGTAAAAATATTTAGATTCCGGATATGGACATCTGTCTTGATTCTGGTTGCAATCATTTTTCTTTCAGGTTGCAGAAAGTGGTCGCATAATGGCTATCTTGATGGGATGTGGCAGGTGATGCAAGTGACTTATTCCGATGATGCGGTGTCTTTTCCGGAGGGTACGCGTTACTATTATAATTTCTACCTTCACACATTTCAACTTTCTACTGAAGACGACCGTCCGGAGGTTTTGATTGGGAACATGACTTATGAGGAGGATGCCGGAAAATTGCTTTTGGATTTCCCGTACATAAAAAATGGGCGAATCTCAAAAAAGTGGCGCGACAAATTGGTGTATTGGGGAGTGCCGCAATCAGGTGAAATGGATTTGCGCATACGTCAGTTGACTTCCTCCCGGCTTGTGATGGAGTATGACAGTGTCGTCATTGTATGTCGGAAGTTCTGACTATGTGCTTTATTATTTCAGATGCGATGGTAAAACCGAAAATGGCAGTTATGTGAACCAGACTGCCATTGATTGATGCTTTGTAGTCGCAGGTTTCGTCTGTAGATTCCTTGTTGGATAGAAGTTCATCAGAATATACGCATAAAAATTTCTTTTTGGGAAATTGCTTTGTCTTTTTGAATCTGTTGCGAAGCGCTCTTGCAAGAGGACACCCTTTTACGTCCCAAAATTCAGCAGTCCGTATTTTTGACGAATCCATTTTTAGGGCAGCGCCCATACTGCTGAAAAGGCATTTCCCGCTCTTGGTGGCATTAAGTATGAGGAGTGCCTTGTCTTTCAATGAGTCTATCGCATCCACAATATAATCATAATCGGACAGTTCAATCGAATCTGCCGTTTCTTCGCTGTAGAACATGTCGATGGCGGTTATGTCGGCATTCGGATTGATGTCCAAGAGACGGTTGCGTGCGGCGTCCGTCTTTTTCATTCCCATGGTGGAAGTCGTGGCCGGCATCTGGCGGTTGACATTTGTCACATCCACCTTGTCGCAATCCACTATGGTGATGTGTGTCACTCCGGTACGTACAAGGCTTTCTGCCACCCAGCTGCCTACTCCTCCCATTCCGAATATTATCACCCTGACTTCATTAAGGCGTTTCATTACATCTTCGCCTAAAAGAAGCCTTGTGCGGTCGAATATGCCTTTTTTCATCAGTGTATCATCGATTTTATTGCTCCTATCACTATGTCGGCATCGGCATCTGTCACGTATGGTCCGGATGGCAAACATAGCCCGCGACGGAATAAACTTTCTGCCACGCCGTTGGTGTAGCAAGGGAATTGCCGGAATACGGGTTGCTTATGCATGGGTTTCCATAGAGGACGGCTTTCTATGCCGCGAGCTGCAAGTCCGAGTCTCATTGCTTCCACATTTGCATTGGGTTCGCAGTCAGTATGTATGTTGTCGGCTTTCCCGGTTACGCCTCCCGCTCCGCCGATTGTGGAGTTGATGGCTTCTGAATAAGCATTTTCCTGGCCATCGACATACAGGTCTTCATCCAATATGATGGTGCATAGCCAAAAATTGCTGTCGTATTTCTCACCGGGATTTTCATGTAGTGTCAACCCCTTTATTCCCCCGAGGTGTTCACTGTAGTATGCCTGTCGGTGTCTGTGGTGTGCTATGTATTCGTCGGCCACCTTGAGCTGCCCGCGGCCTATGCCGGCACAGATGTTGCTCATTCGGTAATTATACCCTACATCTACATGTTGGTAATAAGCATATCCGAGTCTGGATTGTGTGGCAAAATACATCGCTTTCTCAGCAGAAGCCTTGTCCGGACACACCAGCGCACCTCCTCCGGATGTGGTGATCATCTTGTTGCCATTAAAGGATAAAGCACCGAATCGGCCGAAGGTGCCGCATTTTTGTCCGGCATAGCTTGATCCAAATGCTTCTGCGGCATCCTCAAGCACGGGAATATTCCATTTGTTGGCTACTGCCATAAGCTTGTCATAGTCGGCCGGCATACCATAGAGACATACCACGACAATTGCTTTGGGAAGTTTACCGGTTTTTGCCAGTCGGTCAGCAATGGCATGATCCAGCAAATCCGGATCAATATTCCATGACATTGGCTCTGAATCCACCATCACCGGAATGGCCCCTACATATCTCACCGGATTCACCGATGCACTGAAAGTCATTGATTGCACCATGACTTCATCTCCAGGCTGCACTCCAAGACCGATAAGTCCAAGATGCAATGCGGCAGTGCCGGAAGAGAGGGCCACTATCTGCTTGTCGTCGCCTAAGAAGTCGGCAAGTTCCTTTTCAAAACCTGATACATTTGGCCCGAGCGGCACTACCCACTCTCCTTCAAATGCTTCGTTGATGTATTGCATTTCGTATCCGGACATCTTGCACATCCGGAGCAATATTTTGTTGGTAGGGTTCTTAGCCATCTTAGATTGTATTTTTATTGCCGACCAAGGACTTGAGCATTTCAAGATGCTCCTTTTTATCCGGACTTTTATCGATTAAGGATATGTTTGATTCAAGCCGGTGCACATCGCTTCCAATCACGTCGATGCATCCATTCTGCAGAAGCCATATAGCCTTTTTTCTTGATGTCTCGCCATAACCTCCCACGAGAGATACATAGTTGAGTTGCATCTTGACACCCCTTTCTCTAAGTCGGGTGTAGTCTTTCTCATTCATGTATGTGTATCTTTCCGGGTGGGCGAGCAGCGGATAGTAGCCTGCCGACATGATGGAGTCTATTGTTTTGTCAAAGCCCATTGGTGCGGAAAAATAAGATGTCTCCACGAGCAGATGGTCGGCATTCTTTCCTATTGGCAGAAGGTCGCGTGCCCGGAGCCTTTCTTCAAAGAGGGAATCAAGCATGTTTTCCGAGGCAAGACGGAGTTTTACATTTCCGTCCCACGCTTTTTTAAGTTCTTCAAATTTTTTCCTGAGATTTTCCGTGGTGTTGGGGAAATCCTCCATTATGTGCGGCGTTAGCCATAATGTGTCGATACCAAGTGCGTCGAAATGCCTGAGCAATTCGATGGATTGCTCTGTCGTCTTTATGCCGTCGTCAACGCCGGGCAATACGTGGGAATGCCAGTCGGTTATTCCGGTTAGTATGCCGCTTTCTTTGAGAGAATCAACTTTTTGCTTGAAAGGCCACATTGTCTTGGTGTTAAGTATTAAGAGTTAAGAGTTAAGAGTTAAGAGTTGAGGAGTGGGGGTTATTTAAGGAGGACAGCGGCTGTGGTGAGTAGGGACGCTACAGAGATCCAGAAACTTACGTTCATGAGATTGTTGCCGTTGTTGGTCGTCTGTCGTTTCCGGATGTTGTTTGGTTCCACATATATCACATCGCCTTGTTTCAGATAGAATGCCGGTGAATTCAAGAGTTCCTTCGAGTCTGTGAGGTCCGCTCTGTAGGATTCTATTTTGTTGCCTTCGCGGCGCATCACTATTATGTTTTCTCTCTGTCCTTGGATTGTGAGGTCTCCGGCAAGGGCAAGTGCTTCAGGGAGTGTGATGACATCGGTGTTGAGATCGTATCTTCCCGGTTTCACCACTTCACCGAGCACGGAGATTCCGGTATTGAGGAATTCCACTGTCACTATGGGATCCTTTATTAGATTTCTTCCCATTATTTCTCCCTTGATGAAGGCTGCCAGTTCGTTGCGGGTCATGCCCTCCACTTTCAGTATTCCAAGCAGTGGATAGTCGATGGTGCCTTCAGCGGAGACCGTGAATGCTCCGTATCCCTCATTGCTCGTGACTCCGAATTCTCGTATCTCAGCGCCGCTACCGTTGTAGCTTTTGTCGCGGTTGGTGCGACTTGACATCACGTTCAGATTGAACAGTTGCGACAATCCCGGATCCTTTGAATCGACGATAATCGACAACTTGTCGAATGGTTGCACTTTGATTGTGTGCTCTTTCGATGCAATCTCTATTACCTGTGCATCCTGTATGTCTTGGAAGTATGCTACGTTTTTGGGGGTGCTGCAGCTGCAGACGGAAACAATCAAGGTCAGCGACATGACCATTGGCTTCAGGAGACTCTTTATATTCATTGGAAAACTATGTTACGTCTTAATATTATGATAGAGTATTCTTCAAGAAGGATACTCTATACATATTAACTATAAATAAGCATATTTATTGCCTTGGAGAAATCAATCGTAAAGTTTGATGTGTTGGTTGAGTTCTTTTCTCCTTATGGCACGTGTCATGAGCAGATTGCCCGTGATCCATATCGCAACGTCTGCTATGAGAAGCAATGTGGCTGATATATAGGGAGAGAGAAGTATGTTGACAAGCATGAACACGACTGCTGCCAATAAAATCACACACAATGAGGCTCTCTGGTTAAGTCCCAGGGCGAGAAGCTTGTGGTGGATGTGGCATTTGTCGGGGAGGAAAGGATTGCGGTGGTGCCTTACCCTGTGGAAATATACCCTCACCACGTCAAAGGCCGGAATTATGAGAGGAGAGAATGCCAGCACAAGCTTGTTGTAGTTGTGGGGTATTTCGGCTGAATTGATATTTGTGATGCTAAGTGCTATGAACGACATGAGCACGCCAACGGTAAGGGCTCCCGTGTCGCCCATAAAGATTTTCTTCTGTTTCTTCTGGTTGCCAAATACATTATAGTAGAAGAATGGGACAAGTGTGCCAAGCTGTGCCCACGCAAGCAGGGCAAGTATCCATTGCTGCGATATGGTTAGTACTATTCCATAGAAAATCAAGGCGATTCCGCTCAGTCCTGATGCCAGTCCGTCGATGCCGTCGATAAGGTTGATCGCATTTACCAGATATACCACTATAAATCCGGAGATGCACCATCCAAGCCAGTCCGGTATCTCATCTATCCAGAGTATCCCTCCGAGGTTGCTGATATAGGCACCTGCCGCGCAAATAAACACTGCGCATATTATTTGTGCGATGAATTTTGCTTTATATCTAACTCCTATGAGGTCGTCGGCAATGCCGACAAGGAAAATCAGCATCTCGGCACATAGGAGATACAATATGGACTGTACGGATCCGCCGAAGACGTATTCTGTCTGTATGAATCCGAGTGTGGTGCTTACTGCAATCACCAGGCATATTGAAAAGATAATGGCCGGAAGAAATGCTATCCCGCCAAGCCTCGGGACAACTCCTTTATGTATCTTGCGTTCATCGACTTCATCAAATAGTTTCCGTCTGAAGGCAATCAGCAGAATCTGGGGTATGATTATTCCGGTAAGCAGCAAGGCTATGCCAAAGGCTGCCAGATCAGTATATATCCAAAATGCTGTAGTCATATAATATATCTTTATCCCCTCGGCCCCCCGTAAAGGAGCTTTTGTGGTGAGATTTGTAAGTTCAGTTTAATCGAACGTTTTTGGGTTTGTTATTTACTCGAATGCAAAGATACTAAAAAATGTTGAGACCTGCAAATTTATGTGAAGACACTGGCGAAAACATGACATGATTTTTTATGCTTGATGATTTTGCCTGTCATTTCTTATTGTTGGCGCAGGGTGTTGAAATAAAAGTCGAGGATGTCTTTGGCGGCAATGAAGGAAGATTGCTCATTGTTGAGGACCCGCATTTCCTTTTGCTCCATAAGTTCCTTGATGCCCGGCGTATGGTAGAATCTGCTGCGCAGTTGCTCCTCGATAGTCTCTGTCATCCAGTAGCGGGCTTGTTCGTTGCGCTTGCGCTCGAAGTAGCCGGTCTCTTCTACGTATGTGAAATATCGGTCGATCATGTCCCATACCTTGTCTATGTCGATTTCGTAATATCCGCTGTAGGTCACTACTTCCGGAACCCATTTGCTCGGGGTGGGTGGAAAGAGCATCAGCGCCGTGCGGAATTGTTGTGCCGCGAGCTGGCACCGTGCGATGTTGTCGCCGTCGCATTTGTTGATGGCTATTCCATCGGCCATTTCCATGATGCCACGCTTGATGCCCTGGAGCTCATCTCCGGTGCCGGCAAGCTGTATGAGAAGAAAGAAGTCCACCATGGAGTGAACTGCTGTCTCACTCTGGCCCACACCTACGGTCTCCACAAAGATGCGGTCATAGCCTGCG
This sequence comes from Muribaculum sp., assembly GCA_023667055.1. Lineage (GTDB taxonomy): Bacteria > Bacteroidota > Bacteroidia > Bacteroidales > Muribaculaceae > Lepagella. The sequence continues at coordinate 624,614 of JAMPAV010000001.1, forward strand.
GCCTCGCAAAGCACTATTGTCTCGCGTGTCTTTCTCGCAACTCCTCCGAGTGAGCCGGAAGAAGGGGAGGGGCGGATGAAGGCGTCTTTCTCCAGCGACAGTTTTTCCATCCTTGTCTTGTCGCCGAGAATACTGCCTTGAGTGCGTTCGCTGCTTGGGTCAATGGCCAAAACGGCAAGCCGGTGTCCTTGCCTGATGACGTGGGTGCCAAATACATCAATTGATGTTGATTTGCCGGCTCCAGGCACCCCCGTAATCCCTATGCGGCGCGATTTGCCGCTGTATGGAAGACATTTTTCTATCACTTCCTGCGCTACTGCCTGATGTGATTCCGCCGTGCTTTCTATTAGTGTGACGGCTCTGCCAAGGAGACTGACATCGCCCTTTAGGATACCCTCCACATATTCTCCGGCAGTAAGGATTCGTTTCTTCTTCACTGTCTTGCGGTAGGGGTTTACAGTTGGGTTCGATGTCACGCCGGCGTTAACCTTAAGTCCGGTATATTTGGCATCGTTTTCAGGGTGTTCCATTTGTAATCGGTGATTTTGAGTTTCGTGGTTTAATCTGATAGGTTTGGACTTCTTCATTGTCTATTTGACGATGACGCCTCCGACAGGTATTGAAATAAGTTCATCTCCGGATTCGGAATTGATTATCCCGACATTGTGTTTGAAGTTGTTCTCTCCGGAATTGATGTTTCTGCCCTTTATCATTATTGTGAGTGTTGCTATGCCGTGTGGTTCCATTACGGTTGGTTGCAAGGTGGCTTCGATCGCATTGTTGTCTGATTCCACACGGAGTGGGAGGGTGTCGTCGCTGTCGTTGTATAATCCTACAAACATGGGTCTGGCTTCGGTGCGTTTGATTTCTCCGGCATTTAGAATGGATGTGGACAATCTAAGATTTCCCGCTTTGTCGGGATATGTGTTTTCCAAATGTTTCCGGCTCGGTATGACCGTACCCTTTATTTTGAATGAGTTGCTGATACGTTGTTCTCCTGTGAATATTTTCGCTGTTTTCAGAAAATGTCCGGGTCTGTTGGTGGGGTCGTAGGTTATGGTCACTGGGGTTGAGTCTCCCGGTGCTATCGCTCTTGCATCATATTCCGCCTGTGAGCATCCGCAGCTTGTGCGTGCTGAAATGATAAATGTGGTGTCAGGTGAGATATTTATCGCCTGGATTGTCTTCGTTGTCGGGCCATCGGTTTCACGTATTGTTCCAAAGTCGATACTCGCGGGATTGAATCTGAGTGTTTTCTCAATCTCAGCTGCAACCGTGTTGCTTAGCATAATGGTTAATGCCGACAAAAGGAGAATTGTTAACTTGCTGCGCATCTGTGTCTGATGATTAAGGTATAACTTCGCCCTTTATTAGCAGTCGCACTTTCCGGGGAGAGCCATTGGTGGTTATTGTCACTTTCTTTGTGAAATGTCCTTTGCCGTTAGGCACAAATGTCACCTTTACATTTCCTGTCTTGTCGGGGGCTATGGGCTCCTCACTATATACTGGCTTTGTGCAGCCGCAGTCAGCTTTGGCATTGATTATTACTAAGTTTGAGTCTCCGGTATTTGTAAAGGTGAATTCATGTGTTACATTCCCTTTTTTCACGGAAACTTGCCCGAAGTCGTATGTGTCTTCGGTGAAATTGATCTTCGCCTCTTTCTTTTTTGCCATCATAGGCAATGCAAGGAAGAGACATAGGATAAGGCTTGCTATATTCAGTGCTTTTATATTCGATGTATTCATATTGTTTTAACGTTTGAAAACGTTCTGATGTTGCAAACCGCCAAAAATTTTTTTGACCCATCTCTAATGCTTTTGAAATATCGGAAAATTTTTATAATTTAGCGGAAAATTTTAAAATTCAATTCCGCAAGCGAATGTTGAAGATTACTAAGTTAATTCACTAAATTAAAATCTAAACCCTTAGGTTGAGCTTGCGAAACTTAATAACTTAAATTAAAAATGTCATGCTCACAGTAAGCAATATATTCAAGTCGTTTGGGAGTCTGGAGGTGTTGAAAGGCATTTCGCTGACTATCGGGAAAGGTGAAATAGTGGCGATTGTCGGCCCTTCAGGTGCCGGCAAGACCACCTTGCTTCAGATAATGGGTACGTTGGAAAAACCTGACCGTGGCAGCGTGTTGGTAAATGGAACTGAACTCATCGGAATGAAAGACAAGAAATTGTCAGCATTTCGCAATAAAAACATGGGGTTCGTATTTCAGTTTCATCAGTTGCTTCCTGAATTTACAGCCCAGGAAAACGTGGCATTGCCGGCCTTGATAGCAGGGATGTCGAAGCGAAGGGCGATGGAAAAGGCGAAGGTGCTTCTCGGGCAATTGGGACTTGATGAGAGGCTTAACCATAAACCCGGTGCCATGAGTGGGGGTGAACGTCAGCGTACTGCGATAGCCCGGGCTCTCATTAATGACCCGGAGATTATCTTTGCCGACGAACCCACCGGAAGTCTTGATTCCGCCAACCGGGAAGAGATTCAGTCGATATTCGTTGACCTTCGCGACCGTCTCGGTCAGACGGTGGTGATGGTCACACACGACTCTACGCTTGCCTCAATTGCTGATCGCGTCATTGAAATGGCCGACGGCCGCATCGTAGTCCCTTCTTTCCAACCTGAGTCATTCGCGATAGTAGATTCGCTTGACGCGGGGGGAGACGGAGGTCAGTATCTCGTAGGGGATTGTGTCGAGGAGGTCGGATAGCCGATCCACTGATGCAGATGGACCGAAAATCTCCACTGCGTCACCTTCCTTGCATTCGATTCCGGTGACATCAATCATGCACGCATCCATGCAGATGTTGCCTATTGTAGGTGCATCCTGACCATTAACCCTCACCGTTATGTTGCCACGTCCGAAATGACGGTTCATGCCATCGGCATATCCGATGGGTATGGTGGCTATGCGTGAATCTCTTTTCAAAATCGAACGGCGGGCGTATCCAATGCTTTCGCCTTTCTTCCAGCTGCGTATGGCTATGATGACAGTGCGTAGCGTGCTGACCGTGGCAAGCGGAGCCTCCACCTCCGGAGGAAGCGTATTGATGCCATAGAGTCCGATTCCGAGACGCACCATGTCGTAGTGATATTCCGGAAATCGAAGTATTCCGGCAGAATTGAGCACATGCCGTAGAAACGGCTGCTTGCTGCATCCGAGCATGTAATTGGTGTAGCGATCGAATCTTTCAAGCTGAAGACGTGTGTAGTCGTCCATGTCAAGGCAATCGGCGGTGGCAAGATGACTGAAAGCAGAGGCTATCCTTATTGCTTTTGAATCATTCAGTATCTGCATCACTTTCTGAAGTTCATCTTCCACGAAACCCATGCGGTGCATCCCGGTGTCAAGTTTGATATGCACGGGGTAATCCTTCATTCCATATTTCGTGGCCTCTTTTGCTACATCGCGGAGCATTGACATTGAATAAATCTCAGGCTCCAGATGATTGGCAAACATTTCGTGATAGTTGAACACTTTCGGGTTCATCACCATGATTGGCATTGTGATTCCTCTTTTGCGTAAATCGATTCCCTCGTCAAGCACAGCGACTGCAAGATAAGCGGCCCCGGCGTCCTGGAGTGTCCTGGCTATTTCATAACTTCCGGCTCCATAGCCCGAAGCCTTAACCATAGCCACAATTCCGGTGCCGGCCGGCAATTTGGAGCGGAAATAATTATAATTCTTCACTACTGAGTCAAGATTAACCTCCAACACAGTCTCATGTGTACGGGCCTCGAGCATCCGGACTATGCGTTCAAATCCGAATTCCGGAGCACCTTTTAGCAATACAGTTTCGTTTTTAAAGTCAGAGGGACTCAGTTCTGAAAGCAGCTGTTCGGTGGAATTGAACAACACAGTTGATTTTACGGCAGATTCAAGTTGCTTCTTACCCCTCTTTATGCCATGTCCCACGCCAATAACACGGGAGACACCGGCAAGTCTCAGCATATCTGCCATGGACTTGAACGCCTCAGCGGATGAATCCGCTTCATGCGACAGATCGCTTAAAATCACAGTCTTGTTTGTGTTCTTCCCCACATGGCGGTTCATAAAATCAAGTGCGGGTGGAAGTGATGACAAATCGGATGTATAGGAATCATGAATCACCATGCACCCGTTGATTCCTTCGCTTACATTCAGCCGTGTATTTATACGGTGTATCAGTTGTGTTGATTCCTCCAGTTGGCAAATGTTCCAATCCAGTGTGGTCGCAACCATTATGGCGTTGCCAAGATTCTCAAGTTCATAATCTCTGACCGGTGTTTTTTTGAATTCATCGTTGAAAAATGATTCAGAAATGCAAGACATGTTGAAACAGAACAAGTCCTTTCTCCGACATTGTCTTTTCACTTCGGCCTCAATCATTTTGTCATCGGCACAATAAATCACGTATTTCACCGAATCTCCGGCTGCAAGGCTGACCTTTTCGCGTATCTTTTCCTCTCTCGAAGAGAAGCCCTCGTCATGGTCGTCCAAAACGTTGGTAATTACTGCGGTGTCCGGCTTAATACATTCTGCAAGAGCCTGCATTTCGCCGCTGCGCGAGATTCCCGCTTCGATGATGGCGACATCACTGTTCGGACGTATGTTCCATAGACTTAATGGCACTCCGATTTGTGAATTGTAACTTCTTGGCGACCGGCTCACATTCAGTGAAGGGGAAAGCATCTGAAAAAGCCACTCCTTCAGGGTGGTTTTGCCTCGCGAACCGGTGATTGCAATTATTCTTTTGGCATTTTCGCGCCCCATGGCTCCGGCTCTCTGCAATGCCTTAAGCGTGTCATCCACAAGAATCCAGGATATGTCGGTCTTTAGTTGTGAGTTTTTAGTTTTTAGTTGTGAGACTATTTCAGAGGGAATATGGTCAACAACAAACGACCTCACGCCTTTGGCGTAGAGGTCATTTATATATCTGTGTCCGTCGTTGCTGTCGCCTTTCAGTGCGAAAAACAATGTTTTTTCGGGATGTGTAAGGCTGCGGCTGTCTGTGAGCAGAATCTCAATTCTTCTGTCTTCACCTTCCAATTTGCCGCCTACGGCCTTGGCAATTTCACTTAAATCAGCTTCCATAATCAATTACAAAAACATCGAAGTAAACAAAATCACAACAATCACAATCGGAGTGACCCATTTCAGCAGGAATGTGACGGGTTTCACGAAGTAATCCTTCAGCTGTCCGCCGTTGGTAAGTTGGTCTCTTATAAGATTCTTCGGAGCGCCCCATCCGAGGAATATCGACATTATCAACGCTCCGATTGGCATTATGACATTTGCCGTGATTGCATCGCAGCCGCTGAAGATGGTATATCCGAAGAGTGTCCAGTCTGACAACACTCCGTTGCTAAGCGATGACAATGCACCGAGTATGAAAAGCGGAAGCATCACAAGTGCCGTGGCCTTACCTCTTTTCATCTTGAAATGGTCAATGAAGTAGGCTATTGACACCTCCGAGATTGAAATGCTGCTGGTGATTGCCGCCACTGTAAGGAGTGTGAAGAAGAGAATGGCCCATAGTTGCGGACACCACATGCGGTTGAAGATTTCCGGGAATGTCACAAACACTAAGGTCCCGCCCCTGAAAGACTCCCCTTCCAATCCGAATGAAAGTACCCCGGGGAAGATTATCATTCCTACAAGCACAGCCACAAGGATACCGCACATTGAGACAGTAAATGACGTGTTCACCAGGTTGGTGTCTTTCTTATAGTAACTGCCGTAGGTGATCATGGTGCCCATGCCAAGACTGAGCGAGAAGAAAGCCTGACCGAGGGCGTTGATCCACACCTGCGGTGTGATCTTGCTGAAATCCGGCTTGAAGAAATACTGGAGTCCTTCGGATGCCTTCGGCAGTGTCATGGCTGAGATGCACAGTATTATCAAAATCACAAAGAGCATCGGCATCATGATGTTGCTTGCCTTTTCGATTCCTTTCTGTACTCCGGCCGAGAGAATCAAGCCGCAGATTATTATGTTGATCCATGTCCAGATGATCGGTGGCCAGATGGTGGTGACATATTCATCCATACGTTCCATAAACTGCAGACTGCTTCCTTCCGAGAGACCTTCTACCGGTCGGAACAATTCTCCGGTTATCGACTGATAGAGATATTCCAATGTCCAACCCGACACCACCATATAAAATGTCAGGATAAGATAACTGCAGATTACTCCGAAAAGTCCGGAAATCCACCATGGCTGACGGGGATTCAGCCGTTTGTAGCTGCTAATTGCATCCCCGCGTCCGGCACGTCCGATCATAAACTCACCGAGCATGACCGGAATGCCAAAACACAACACACAAATTATATACACTAAAAGGAAAGCGGCTCCGCCATTGGCTTGTGCCTCTGCGGGAAAACGCCATACGTTTCCCAGACCGACAGCACTGCCAACCGTGGCGGCTATCAGTCCTATCTTGCTCTTGAATTCTGAATTCTCAGCCATAATCATTCTGCGGGATCCGCAAGCGTCTCGTCGGGCACCGGCTGCGGCATGTCGCCGGTGGCAGCCTCAAGTTTCTTCATCTGCGAGAAAATGAACGCAGCCGAAAGGAGACAGAGTGCAATTAGTATCGACCATATAGTCCACACGGGGATCTTGCCCCAAAGCAACATCGGAATCGAAACAAGGTAGTTGCCCACTGCTGTTGCAGCAAACCATCCACCCATCATGGCACCTTTCAGTTTCGGGGGAGCCACCTTGCTCACAAATGATATTCCCATAGGCGATAGAAGCAATTCGGCAAATGTGAGAAGAAGATATGTTGAGATAAGCCAGTTGGTGGATACTTCGCCATTGGTGCCTACCAGCGACAATGAGCCAAACACCATGACGAGATATGCCACGCCGGCCACTATCATGCCATAGCCAATCTTGCGAGGTGCTGATGGTTCTTTGCCTTTGCGGTTTAGCCATCCGAAGAGTGCAAGCGAGAAGGGTGTCAGTGCCACCACGAAGAATGGGTTGAACTGCTGATATGCCGCCGGGTCAATGTCGGTGAGTGTTGAGGGCATGCCATTGTAGAGCCAAATCACAATCCCCGCACATACTCCCAGTATCACACAGCTTATCACTTTGCCTTGGGTGGATTTCGACTGGAACACAGAGAAGAGTGCATATACTCCGGCTGCTATGGCTGCAAGGGCGCCGAGATTGAATCCGATGCGTGTCCATGATGAGGATTCGGAAGAAGTGCAGCTCTTGGCAAATTCAGTGAGGGTCTGGCCGTTCTGGTGGAATACCATCCAGAAGAATATCACAACCGCAAATACGAGGAAGAGTGCCACCACACGCTGCTTGGTCTGCTCCGGGGTGAGTTCCGGCTCATTGCTTGCAGCCACAGCTTTCTTGTCGTCTGTTTTCTTCGGGGCGTCAGTGATGATGTGCTTGTAGGTCTTGCGTCCGAGAGTGTATATCAGGAAGCTGACAATGAGTGAGGCACAAGCGAGTGAGAATGCGTAGGTGCATCCGGTGGAGAAAGCCGAGATATATCCGTTGGCAAACTCAGTGAGAGTACTGAAATGGGCGGTGCATCCATCGGCAAATGTCTGCAAATAACCGGTCAGCCAGGCTGCGAGGTCTCCGCCCTGCTCCATGCCATTCTTCACTGCGAAGTCTGTCATGCTCTGGAGTGTTTCCTTGTCGGCAGGCATATTGGTGAAACCATTTGTGTCAAGACACCAGTTGCTTACCGTTGCGGCCATCGCATTGTTGGAAAGGAAACCGGCATTGTTGAGAGCCATGTTCTTTAGTGCAATTGCAGCTCCGGGTGCAAACATTGAACCCAAGTTGATTGCCATATAGAATAGCGAGAACGCGGCATCACGTTTGTCACCATATTTGCTGTTGTTGTATAGGTCGCCTACCATGACCTGCAGGTTGCCTTTGAAAAGGCCGGTGCCGGTGGCAATCAGCAGGAGTGCTGCAAGAAGCACCATGAAGGATGTGTTGCTGCGCACGGGTGTCGGGGCCGACATCAGTGCATAGCCCACAAACATCACGGCTATGCCGGCAAGGACGCATTTGTTGAAACTCCAGCGGTCGGCAAGCCATCCGCCGAGAACCGGCATGAAATACACGAGGGCCAGGAATATTGAGAATATCTGGCCGGTCCAGGTTGCATCGAAGCCAAACTTCGCCTGGAGGAAGAAAAGGAAAATGGCAAGCATCGTATAGTATCCGAAGCGCTCGCCCGTGTTGGCGAGAGCGAGCACATACAGCCCTGCCGGTTGATTTTTGAACATATCTGTTTAATTTTGAATTTGGAATTTTGAATTTTGAATCAGGCAATATCGAGATAAGTCATGTCGAATCACGCCGGAACATGCCGAATCATGTCGAATCATGTTTTGATGAGTTGCATCGCGATATTGTGCATTGTGCATTGTGCATTAAGCATTGTGCATCAGTTTGAAGGCCGTGGCATAGTTGCGGATCTGCTTCACCATTGCCACAAGACCATTGCTGCGGGTTGGAGAAAGATGTTCGCTAAGGCCTATCCTGTCGATGAAATAGAGATCAGCTCCAAGTATCTCATCGGGTGTGCGGTCGTTGAGAACTCTCATTAGCAAGGCCACTATTCCCTTTACTATAAGAGCATCAGAATCCGCTTCGAAATGAATTTTGCCATCATCCGACTCCTTGGCGTCAATCCAAACCCGGCTTTGACATCCTTCTATAAGGTTGGCCGGGGTCTTCATTTCTTCCGGAATAGGGTCGAGGGTATTCCCCAGATCAATGATATAGGCATATCGGTCGAGCCAGTCGTCCATGCCCTCCATCTCCTCTATTATCTCGTCTTGAACTTCGTTGACAGTCATATCAGTTTGTGTTTTTATTCGCAAATTTAGCAATAAAATTTCTATTCAGCAAATATTGACCCTCGTTTCATGAAAAATTTTGAAGATTACCAAGGTATCGACTTAAGGCCCCGACTCAAAAAAAAGAGAAAAAACTTGACAAACGACTAAAAATGTATTAATTTTGCACTTGAATGCGATAAAATTCGCTGCAGGATTGTATTATTAAGTATGAAATCACATAAGGAGGTCAACATACCCAACAAAGCTGCCCACGTGACGACGGCGGTGAGCGTAACCCTCGCCTTGCTCACATTGGGCATTATAGCAATGATCCGCATTGCTGCCACTGTAGAGTCGCGACGCATGCTTGAGAAAATAGAAATCAGTGTGATTCTCGCCGACAGTATCGCCGACCAGCGGGCTCTCAATATATGCGATGCCATAGATGGCCAGCCATTTGCCCTTGACACACGCTTCATTTCACGACAGGAGGCGATGCTCAACTGGAAGAAGGCCACCGGAGAGGATCTCGAAAAAACCTTCGGTGTAAATCCTCTGTCACCCGAAATTGCGTTCACCGTCAACAATAGTTACACTTCTTCTTCAGGAATTGCAAAAATAAAGAAAGCCATAGAGGCTATCGACGGGGTGACCGAAGTCGGTGCTCCCGACGGTGAACTCATCGAGGCCATGAACCATACCATCCGGCAGATTACAATCGGTCTCACCATTCTTGCCGCCGTGATGCTGGTCATCTCCTTTATATTGATCAACAATACTGTGCGGCTCTCTATCTACTCTCGACGCTTCACCATACACACAATGCAACTCGTAGGGGCCACCAATGGATTCATCCGACGTCCGTTTGTAGCCGCCAACACTTGGGTAGGAGTCGTATCCGGTGTCATAGCCTCATGTATCCTTTCGCTTATGCTCGCAGCGGCCCCTAACCTCGGATTCTCGGAAATCACAGATTTTATTTCCTGGAAAGCCATGGGCATGGTTGCAGTCACTCTGATTGTCGTAGGAGCCGCAATATGTGCAGCAGCATCAGCCCTCGCCACGACTCGCCATCTGCGTCAGGATTATGAAGAATTGTTCAGTTAAAGCCAATTTAAATAAGATATAAGATGAAAATAAAATTTCCAACCCCCCAGCCGGGAGGCATAAAGAAAGTGCCGGAGAGCGAGCGACCTTTTGGCAAGATGAATTATCTTGCCATGGCAGGATGCCTTATGCTCATTATCTTAGGATTTATCCTTATGGCAGGTCCTGGCAGTTCGGTGGAAGGTGGTTTCAACCCCGATATCTTCTCGACACGCCGCATAGTGATTGGACCGGCCCTGACATTCCTCGGCTTTCTCAGCATGGTATTTGCCATTCTCATCAAGCCCAAGTCAAAATGACTCGCTCCCGTCAGTATGTCAAGATGTCAGTGTGTCAAGATGTCAGTGAGTCAAGATGTCAGTGAGTCAAGATGTCAGTGAGTCAAGATGTCAGTGAGTCAAGA